>NZ_JBFUMS010000008.1:0-346716 GCF_054049255.1 Roseateles sp. P5_E4
GGCCAAGCTGTTTGAGGAATGCGCGGACTCACCGGACCGGCCGATGGTGGCCGAGGTCTACCGCCTCCGACCGGACACCAAGTCGGTGAACGAAATGCGCCGGCGCAAACCCATCAAGACCGTTTGCCTGGCCCAGCTCGACATCACGCCGCGCGACCACCGCGAGGGCTTCCCTGGCCTGGACATGAACGAATGGTTCGGGCTGGACATCCGCTTCACCGTCAATATGCCGCAGGACCTCACCATGGATCTCATGCTGCTGTCCGACGATGGGGCCATCCTGACCGTGGATGACGTGGAGGTGATCAACAACGACGGCATCCATGCGGCTTATCCGCTGATGGAAACCGTGAAGCTGGCCAAGGGTTTGCGCAATTTCCGTGTGCGTTACTTTCAGGGGCCTGGCTACGGTCTCGCGCTGATCCTGGGTTGGAAGAAGCCGGACGGCAAGGACTACCAGTACATCCCCCGCCGGCTGCTCGGGCGCCCGCCGGCCGCCGCTTCGGCCCCGGGATAGCACGATGCCGCGAGCTTGACCAGCGCACCGCTGGGTTACGCGCTGACCACTGTGGTCAGCGTCCATCTGCAGGCTGCCCACCGCGACTCATGCTCGCCGCGTTTCTCGTAGGAGAACATGTCGATTTCTGATCGACCATCATCGGTCAGACCGATGATCGACCGCAGAAGTTCACCGCGCCGAGCTTGGATAAACCGAACGCTGCCCAGCGATGGCGGTCGCTGGCTTCGGCAAAGTGCCATCCAGTCTGTTGATCAGCACATTGTCGAAGTACGGCATGCTGACGCGGTTCTGCGATGCGCCCGCCATCAGTCCCGCCATTCCCTTCCCGTACAGCGTGTCGGTCGCACTCAGTACCGCTTTACCGTCGACGACGGCGGTGATGGTGGACCCGCTGAAACGCAGCGCCAATTTGTGCCACCGGTTCGGCGCGATGCCCGCCAACTGCGTCGTCGCGAGCACTTTTTCGCCACCAGGACTGCTGTCGTTTTGCGCCTTGATCAAGGCCTGCTGCTCGGCGTCGCCTTCCAGCTTCTTCGGGTCAGCCTTGCCGCGAATGACCACCAACCGCAACTGCCCGCTGTCGTCCAGTTGCGCGAAGTAGCCCTTGGGGATGACGCCGAAACCCGTGCCAACGTGGTTCACACGCCCCATCACGGCGGCCGTGTCGCCAGGCTGCAGATACACGTCGGTGCTGACTTCGTAGTCTTGCCAGGCGTCGTCACCCACGATGGTGTACGGCTGCCAGTCGGGCCCCCACGAGATCGTTGGCACTGGCGTCATCTGACGCAAGCAACGTCCTTTCCCCCCTGGACAAGCGGTCAACTCGAAGGCACCGCTGATGTCGGAGAAGTAGCGCGGCAAATAACCCCATTGCTTCGGATCGGCGTACTGTTCGAAGGTCTCGTAATAGGGGAAGGGGAAAGCCTTGACCTCCGGGATCTTGTCGAAACCACCCTTGCGCTGCCCGCGGGTGGTCGTCAGTGAATAGACAGCATGCGGATCGAGGGTGAGCGTCACGACACCATTGACCGGTTCGAGGTCATCCTGGCGTACGAAGTGCTCCTTCTCATTGCTGCGCCAGACAGCCAGCTTGTTCGACGACAGGCCGCCGCCAATTTCGAAGCGGACCTGCTGCGGGGCCTTGGCGTCTTTGGTTTCCAGGATGATGCTGTAGTCGCTGGCTGGCGATTTCAGGGTGACATAAGTGCCGCCCGTCGTCAGGTCGCCACTGCCACCCTTGAGGTAGGTCCAGCCGATTTCGGTGAATTGGCCGTAATGGGCGTAACCCCAAAGCACGGGGTTGAGCTGGTAATGCGCACTCCAAGGCCAGTTTGCCCGTATGGCCGCTTCCTTCTCGCCGGAATACGGGGTCATGGTGTACAGGCCTGCAATGCCATACCAGTTGACGACCTTGGTGGCGCCGCTGCGAACAAAATTCTCGTTGAAACCCTGCACCATCGAGATCAGGCCGTCATAGCCAGCCTTGTACACGTGCTGCTCGGTATTCCAGATCGGCTTGTTGAGGCCTTCAGCCAACTCGCGCACCGATGCCGGCGTAAATGACTCGGGCGGATTGATATGGGCGCCGATGATGTCGATCGAGTCGCGCAAGTCTTTGTCCGTCAGCATGTCCTTCACAAAATTGAATTTCCAATCGTCCGGCCAGTTGTCAAAGGCGTGAATCTTTGTCGACTTGAAACCATTCGCTGTCAGGGTCGTGCGCAGCGCCTTGCTGAAGTCATAGCTCACGCCCTTTTCATTGCGAATGCCGATCGCGTCCAGCTCCAGCCCATACACCTGGCGCAGGCCCTGGAGCCACGTCACGTAGTAGTTGGCCGTGTCTTGTGAAAAGAAGTTGCGGTCGCCCTTGTCGTCGCTACCGGCTTGTTTTGTAAACACCGGGCCCTGGTCGCCCAGCCATCCGGGCGCGCTCCAGGCAGTGGCATCAAGCGAGAGTTTCGGATTGCGCTTCTTGGCCTCCTGCATAACCCACCACATGTAACCACGCGAATAGTTCAAGTCATCGCGCTTGTGCATGTGGCTGGGCATGGAGCCCTGCGTAGAATTGCCGTCGCCGGGGATTTCGACGTACAGCGCGCTGACGGAAGCGCCGAACCTGGGCTTGTACATCAAATCAAGAATCTGGCTGCGCTGGGGTTCTGGATAATCCTTCAACAAGACCGACGTGGCCCCGCCCCCATCGACGACGCCGATGCCGTCAAAACGCTTCCCGCCCGCATCGCCTTGCAGCGTAATGCGCTGCTCTGGCGGTGATGCGAGYACGCCGTTGGATCCGATAATCAATAACAGAAATATAACTGGCAAGGAAAAACGGCCGCGCATAGGAAACTTCCACGAAATCGTCAGGCCGGGCTTAGGCCGGCAATTAAGAACAAATAAGCCTCGGGTGTTGGGAAGTTCGACTTCGTGTCGACCCGATGCCTACAGTTATTTTGAGAATTGCCAGTAATCGAATTTGAACAGTTCTTCGCCGGCCGCACCGCGGAATACGAAGAAGAGATCCTGGACGCCGGAGGCTCCGGAGATCTGGGCCAACTGCTGCTTCCATTCGCCGCCGGTTCCTGACACTGGCAGAGTGCCGACCAACTGGCCGTCGAGCTTGCCCAGACGAATCTCGATCTTCCCCCCGCTGGCCTCCTTGGCCTTGCTGGAGAGGCTGGCCATGAAGGCGCGCGCGCCGGTCACGCCGAAATCGACATTTCGCACCTGGATGTAGGCGCCATCGTGGATGCCGCGCACGTTCTGGCCGCCGGCGCTGCTGGGTTCGATCTTGACGCCGGAAGACCAGGCGATGGTCTCGGCTTCGACTCGCTTGTAGGGATCGAGCGTGCCGACCGGTGCCGGCCCTTCCTTGGTTGGCTGCACCATCGGCACAGTGCCATCGGGGTTGAACTTCAACTCGTCGACGCACACGGAACGTTTGAAGCCATCGCCTCCCGGAAGCGCGGCGTTGTGATAGAAAAGGTAGGTCTTGCCCTTGTAATCGACCACGCCCGGGTGGTTGGTGAAGGCGCTCTGCGGGGCCATGACGGGGCCGCCGTAAGTCCACGGCCCTTGCGGTGTGGGGCCGGTGGAGTAGCCGAGAGGCTCAGGGAGCGGACCAGCGGCAAAAAACAGGTAGTGGCGCTCATTGCGCTTATAGAGCCAGGGGCCTTCTTCGTAAGACGTGCCGCGTTTTGCGTCCGCAGGGATGCGCTCGCCCAAGGCCTTGATGGTCATCGGATGCCGAATGAGGCCGTTCTCCCCGACGTTGGTGTCGTAGGAAATCATGTCCTTGTTCAGCTTCACCGACCACAGATTGGGATTGCCCCAGGCGAGATGGGCCTGGCCCTTGTCGTCGATATAAACGGTCGGATCGATACTGTCATACTGGCCGCCGATCAGCGGTTTCTTGAGGGGATCGGTGTATGGCCCGAGGGGATTGTCGGCGACCAGCACGCCAATACCACGGCCTTGCAACGGAGCATAGAGATACCATTTGCCCTCCCGCTCAATCACCTGGAGGGCCCAGGCGCCGTTGTCAAAACCGTCCCCGCCTGAGATCTCCTTGGCGGCCCAGGGAAAATCCCGGAGGGAGGCGATGGCGCCATGCTGGGTCCAGTTCACCATGTCCGTTGTCGTGGCGAGCACCCAGTTCTTCATGTTGAAGTTACCTTTTTCCCCGACATCTTCGTCATGGCCGGAAAACAGGTAGAGCGTGCCGTTATGGACGATGGGGGCCGGATCGGCCGTGTACATCGTTTGAATAACCGGGTTGAGCGCGAATGACGTCGCGGGCAGCAGAGCCAACACGGACAAGAGAACGACAGCGGAGAAGGTTGGTTTTTTCATGACGGGCGGAAATTGGGGGAAGTGGGAAATAAGGTCGCACCGCGTCAGCGCCCGTCTTTCGCCCCTTGTCCGATTCGGTAATAGTCGAAGTCCACACGGCCGCCGGCGGTTTTGGTCGAGTAATAGAAGAGACCGAAGCGATAACCCATGAAGTGCTCCGGAAGGGTGTAGTGAAGAGCCGAGGGACGTCCGATGGGGGTCCAGGATTTGCCGTCGAGGCTGTAGGAGAAGCGGGCGACGTCAGGCGCGGGCAGAAATTCGCATTCGACCTTGAGGTGAACGGTTTTGCCGGAGAGGGGAACGGAGGCGATTTCCTCGGGATTGCCGGAGTCGGCGCTCACCATGACGAGAGATCGGGTGCCGCCGCTCATCTTTACGCCAACAAACCCATAGTCTTTCTGAAAAGCGGCGATGCCGGCCAGGTCGCCGTCTTTCATGCCACTCACGTCGATGCTCGTGGTGGCGAAACTGCTGGGGCCAAAGGTGCGCTGGGTGAGGGTGTTCGTGGCCTCCGGCAACGTGGAAACGACCCGGCTGGTGACGAGGCTCAGGTGGCCCGGGCGCTTGGTAAGCGACCAGTCACGAGGCTTGGGGTTGTGATTCCATTGCCAGGCGAGGGGCAGGTCGGGGTCGCCGGGCTGGCGGTCGAATTCGTCGGAGGCGACGATGCCGGAGGCGCCGGAGACGCCCTGTCCGCCAGCGGGGATGTCGAGCGTCATGGGCGCCTTGCCGTTTTCGCCGAGCACGGGCCAGCCGTCCTTCCAGGTCACCGGCACGAGATAGGGAATGCGACCGACGGCGCCGTTGTCCTTGAAGAGATAGGCGTACCACTTGCCTTCGGGCGTGTCGATGAGGCCGCCCTGGGCGATGCCGCGGTCATCGAGCACGATGCGACCCTCGTAGGGACCGTCGATTTTGTCGGCGCGGTGGACGATGACGCTGCGCGCCCAGCGGCTCCCGGGCGAGGCGATGTTGACGAGGTAGTAGCGGCCGTTGATCTTGAAAAGCTGCGAACCCTCGCTGAGCCCGCCCAGGTCGGAGCCGAAGACGGCGTTGAGATTTTCGATGATGACCTTGTTCACGCCGCCGGGCTTGATTCCGGAGAGGTCGGGTTGCAGCTCGGTGAGCGTGATGCGACCGGCCCCCCAGAGCATGTAAACGCGACCGTCGTCGTCGAAAAACAGGCTGTGGTCATGCAGCGCTGGCTCGAAACTCGTCTCTTTCCACGGGCCGCGCTCCGGATCGCGCGTGGTGTAAATGTGGGTGCGTCCGCTGGTGGAGGCGAACGTCGAGACATAGAACACGCCGTTGTGGAAACGCAGGCTGCTGGCCCAGGAGCCGCGACCGTAGGCGGTTTTGCCGTTTTCGAGGCGCATGGCTTCGTTGTCGGCAAGGGTTTCATAGGCGTAGGAAGCCATGCTCCAGTTGACCAGGTCCGTGGACTTCATGATCGGCAGGCCCGGGCTCATGTGCATCGTCGTGCTGCTCATGTAGTAGGTCTTGCCCACACGGATGACGGCGATGTCGGGGACGTCGGCCCAGATCAGCGGGTTGTGGGCAGGAGCCGCCTGTGCAGCTGGTGCTGCCTGTGCAACCTCGGCCGCCGGAACGACCTGAGACGCGACGGAGAGCACGAGGGCCATCAGCATGGGAAAGATCGGGCAGTTCATGAGACGCGCGGGAGAGCCGGCGGAACGGCGGCGCAGGCTGCCAGCGTGTGTGTTCATGTTTTGTCTCTGGAGTAGTTATTGCGAGTCCAGCGCCGTAAAGGCAGCAGCAACGGCCTGAAGCAGCGCACGGCGCGACAGCGAGGAAGCGTCAGCTGCGGCGACGGAAATCTCGTTCTTCTATATCGCTCAGATCCGGGGGCGGCTTCAGGGTCGCAGGCCTCACTTGCGCTCGAAGCGCCAGTGATCGAACTCAAACATCGTCGGCTCGCCTTGACCCCTGAAGATGAGGTAGAGGTCGTGCACGCCCGTGGCACCCGAGACCGGCACGCTTTGCTGCTGCCACTGATCCCGGCCGCCGGTGCGGGCCACCGTCAGGGTGCCGAGATGCGGGCCTTCGACGCTGTCGATCCGCAACTCGATCTTGCCGCCGTCCATCTCGCTGGCCACGTTGGCGACGAAGCGTGATGCGCCCTTGCTGCCAAAGTCGACGCCATTGACCTTGATGTAGGTGAGATCGGTGATGCGCGTGACGACCATGCCGACCTTGTCATTGCGCGCGGTCTTGATGCCAGGTGCCCAGTCGAACTGGCGATCCCGATCGCGCTTCAGGCGCGACGTCCAGGCCATGGTCTCGGCCTCCACGCGTTCGTAGGGCGACAGGGGTTTGAGCGGAGCGACGCCCACGTTGTCCCACCAGGGGAGCATGTTGATGGTGCCGTCCGCGTTGTAGTCGAACCGGGTCACGGTGACGGAGCGGCGTTCGCGATGGATGGGCGTGTCGGCAAAGTTCAGCCGGTAGTTGAACCCGAACAGGTAGGACCCACCCATGTAGTCGACGATGCCCGGGTGGTTGCCGGTCGAGTTGGTGTTGTGGTCCATGATGTCGCCCTTGTAGACCCAGGGGCCGATGGGCTTGTCGCTCATGGCATAGCCAATGCCTTCGGGGCAGCAGGCCGACGCGTAGGCCATGTAGTACTTGCCCTGGCGCTTGTAGAACCAGGGGCCTTCCTGGTAGTTGCGCGGCTTGCCCTCGGCCTGCTGGATCTCGCCGCTGTAGGAGATCATGTCCGGGTTCAGCTTCACGTAGTACAGGTTCGGGTTGCCCCAGTACATATAGGCCTGCCCATCGTCGTCAACAAACACCGTAGGGTCGAAGTAACCGATGCCCTTGTCGATCAGCGGCTTGCCCAGGGCATCCTTGAACGGCCCCTCAGGCTTGTCGGCCACGGCGACGGCAATCACGCTCTTGGGCCAGCCCGGTACGCTCACCGACGCATAAAGGTAGAACTTGCCATCGCGCTCGACCACCTGGGAAGCCCAGGCATCGTTGTCCTGCACCGCCCAGGGAAAGGTCGCCAGCGACGCCACGACGCCCTTGTCGGTCCAGTTCGACATGTCGGTCGACGTGTAGAGACGCCAGTTGCGCATCTTGAAGTCGCGGGCTTCGTCCTCGTCCTGCCCGGTGTAGAGGTAGACAACCCCCTTGTGCACCAGCGGTGCCGGATCGGCGGTGAAGCTGGTCTGGACGACGGGGTTCTCGGCCTGGCTCGGCTGCGGCCAGACGCAGGCCTGGACAAGCGCCAGGAGCGCAAGCACGCGCGCAATCATGGGAAACCTCGATTCGGAACGATGCGGAGCGGCGAAACGGCCATCCGCTGGGAAAACTACGGGCGATTTCGACCCCTGCCACATGGCGCTTCACCTTTCAGGTTGATCAGTTCGAGCTGACGCCAGCGGGCGTGCAGATGGTTTGTCTCGTGGCCGTATGAGCGCAGACGGGCCAGGGATCAGCCCAGCATCTTGAGCAGCATGCGATGGTGCTGCGGCATGCGCGCCACCGAGGCTTCGATGGCTTTGCGACGCTGGTCCAGCGCCTGCATGGCCCGCTCCGGCGAAATCTCCGCGAAGACCGGATCGTTGCGCTCTGGCCAGTGCTCCATGCCGGCGTGGATGGCCAGCCAGCTGGTGGCGTCGAAGCCTTCCTCGTCGTATTCGTGCAGCACGCCGTAGCGACGCCACAGCTCCATCCGGAAGGCCAGCGTCTCGGGCAGCTCCATCGATGACACATGGCGCCACAGCTCGCTGTCGCGGCGGCGGGTCAGGCAGTAGTGCAGGATGATGAAGTCGCGGATGCGCGCGAAGCGGCGAGCCGCGCCGTCGTTGAACAGGGCCCGGTCGTTCTCGTCCACCGGCCGGCCGGCCGTCAGCAGGGTCATGAGGCGGCTGATGCCGTCCTGGATCAGGTAGATGCTGGTGGATTCCAGCGGCTCCAGGAAGCCGGAGGACAGGCCGATGGCGACGACGTTGTGCACCCAGAAGCGTTCGCGGTGGCCGGTCGTGAAGCGCAGCAGCCGCGGCTCGCCAAGCGGCTTGCCGTCGAGCCGGGCCAGCAGTTGTTCGCGGGCACGGTCGGCGTCGATGAAGCGGCTTGAGAAGACGTGGCCATGACCGGTGCGGTTCTGCAGCGGGATGCGCCACGCCCAGCCCCCTTCCAGCGCCGTGGCCTGGGTGTACGGRGCCAGYTCCTCGCCRACCCGCTCGGTGGGGCAGGCCCAGGCGCCGTCCACGGGCAGCCAGTGGCTGAAGTCSACGAAGGGCTCKGCCAGCGCCTGGCCCAACAGCAGGGAGCGAAAGCCCGAGCAGTCGACGAACAGGTCACCCTCGATGCGCCGGCCGTCCTCCAGCTGCACGGCGGCCACGCCACCATCGGCACGGCGAGACACGTCGGTGATGCGTCCCAGCGTGTGGCGGGCACCACGCTGAAGGGCCAGTTTGCGCAGGAAGGCAGCGTACTGGACGGCGTCGAAGTGGTAGGCGTACTTGAACTGCGCCTGCTCGTCGGGCAGCACGAAGCGGCCCTTCATCGCCATCACCGTCGGCACGCACTGCACGCCCAGCGGCTCGGTCAGCCCCATGCGGCGGTGTTGGCCCCACAGCGTCTGCGAACCGAACAGGTTGCCGAAGTGGCCGAAGGTGTGGAAGTAGTCCTTGCCCACGTCCAGCCAGTCGCAAAAGCGGATGCCGAGCTTGTAGGTGCCGTTGGTGGCGCGCAGGAAATCGCGCTCGTCGATGCCGATCAGCTGGTTGTAGTTGCGGATGGATGGGAAGGTGGCTTCGCCCACGCCGACGATGCCGATCTCCTCGGACTCGACCACCTCGACGGCGGCGCGGCCCTTCAGCCCGGTGACCAGCGCCGCGGCCACCATCCAGCCTGCGCTGCCACCGCCCACGACGACGATGCGAGCAATTTTCTGCGTCATAGAGACTCTGCCAAGTTCTTGGGCGCCATCAATGATCTGCGCCGACGTCCATCATTTCCATCTCTGGCCACGCGGCGCCGACCCACGCAAGTGGGCATGCCGCCCGGACAGTCCGTCCAGGCGGCATGCAGTTACGCCGCGTCAGGGACCGCGTCAGAACTCGTAGCGTGCGCTCATTGAGTAGCTGCGGCCAGGGTAGAACCACGCACGCCCCATCGTGCCGATGTGCTGCTGCTGCGTCTGGCGGACGATGACGTTGTTCAGGTTCGTCATGTTGAGCGACATACTGAACTGGTCGCTGAACCTGTAGTTCATGCCGGCGTCCCACTGGCCGAATGCCTCCTGCCAGGTCGGCAGGCCCCAGCCCACATCCCGGGCACCCGGGCGCGTCGGGTCCGCGCTCGTCGCATCATCGCCGCGCGTGCCATTGGCATCCGCCCCCTGCAGCACCCGGCTATGCCAGTTGTAGGCCAGCCGTGCCGAAAACGGGCCGCGGTCGTACATCAAGACGAAGTTGGCCGCGTTCTTGGCCATGTAGGGCAGCGGCAGATCGTTGAACGGCACGCCGTTGGTGTCGCAGCCGAACAGGTGCAAGGTGCCATTCGTCTGCGTCCTGCCCGCATCGCAATAGGGGTTGTAGATCTGCTTGTACAGGCTTTGCTTGGCGTCGATGTAGGTGTAGTTGGCCGACACGCCGATGCCCTTGGCCCAGTCCGGCAGCACGCCGTCCAGGAACGGCAGCTTGTCCAGGTAAGTCATGGCCGCAACCTCCAGGCCGCTGACCTTGGCCTTCCCAACGTTGGCGGGACCCGTGACCGAGAAAATCTGCGGATTGCCACCCACACTGTTGTAGGTGCGGCTGTAAGAGGTGTTCATGATGACGTCCTTGACGTCCTTATGGAACACCGTGCCGGTGATGGACTGGCCGTCACGCGGGTACCACTCCAGCGCCAGGTCATAGCTGTTGGCCGTGATCGGCTTGAGCTTGACGTTGCCAGAGTTCTCGCCACGGTAGGAGACCCTCTGGTTGATGGCGTCGTAGTCCTGCCACAGCTTGATGTACTCGCCAAGTTGGTTGAAGCCGGGTCGGTTCATGCTCTGGGCCATCGCCAGGCGAGCCTGCAACCTGTCGGTGAAGTTCATCTTCAGGTTGAGCGACGGCAACACCTTGACGAATTCGTTCTGCACGTTCAGAGGCCCTCCGAGCTGGTCGAAGCGCGGCAGATCGGGCGGCGTCTGCGAGTTGTATTGCGTCTGGAAAGCTGTGTAGCCGTGCGAGACGTCGCGGGTCAGCACGACACGCACACCGGCGTTGCCTTCGATCGGGAACTTCAGGTCGTCGAAGCCGAAGCGCAGCGTGGCGTAGACCGCGTCGGTCTGTTCGCTGTGCGTGCTGGTCTTTTCCGGGTTACCGTCGAAAACCAGCTCCTGGAAGTTCTGATAGTCCTTCGCGTAGTCGCACGTGATGTTCATGGTGGGGAACAGCGCCTTGCCATCCAGGCATTGCTGGTAGCGGTAATCGTTGGCCAGCGTCTTGTATGTGTTCGGGTAGTCGCGCACGGCACCGATCGTCGGCATGACGATGTTCGGCAGCTTGCCCGCCTTGCCGCCATAGAAGTTGCTGAAGTTGAACACTTCGACCGGCACGGTCTGGTAGCGCGGGTCGCTCATGTAGCCGAAGCTTCCGCGTGATTGCCAGTCGAGCCCATCGGTGACCGCAGGCGGCTTGCCGGGCGTGGAGGTCTGCTTGACGGCCCAAGGATCGGAAGTGGACGTCCAGGTATTGCCCGTGGCGTCGTAGTGGCGTGCCACGCGATAGGTGGCTCTCACGCCGACACGGATGTCACGCAGGATGGGGTTGTCCTCGAAACGGTAACGCGCGTCGGCCTTCCAGGCGTAGAGGTCGGCATCGGCCTTGCTCATGCCCGGCATGACCAGGTTCCAGTAATAGTTCTTCGGGTCGGCCAGGAAATCCGTGGCAGTCTGGTCGAACCCGATGCGCACCGGACTCTTTCCGGACACGTCGATGCCCATGCTCGGCACGTAGGTGCCCAGCTGCATGTTGCGGCCGATCGAATCGTTCTTCGCATGAACCCATTGGACGTCGTTCTGCACCAGCCACTGGTCGTTGATGGCCCACTTGAAGTTCCACGCCAGTTCACCGGTTTTCGAATTGCTCCGATTCCAGCCGCGCGAGACGTTGAAGCCCAGGCCGCCATCGGCAAAGGTGTTCGCCCCGAGGCCCCCGCTGGGGTAGGTGTAGAGGCCAGAGGTCAGCACGTTGTTGGCGTCGTACGTCGCATTCTTGATCACCGACTTGTACGGGTTCTCCACTCCGGTGTAGATGCCCTGCTCGCTGCCCGTCTCCCGTGCGCCCGACAGGAAATAGGTCAGCGACGAGTCCATCCTGTCCTTTTTCCACTGCAGCGCGGCGTAGAAGCCGGCGCGTTCGGTGTCGCCGGTGTTGTTCCGGAACGAGGCCGATTTCGGCGCCCAGGCCACCTTGCCGGCGATCAGGTCGGTCCGCGGGAAGTAGGCATCCAGCTGGATGCTCTCATTCTGGAAGCTGGAGTGGTTGTAGGAGAGGTCCACCAGAACGCCCACGCGGCCGATGTCCGTGTTCCATTGGGTGGTGTACAGCCCCGACACGCTGGGCGAATTCTTGCCCGAGCGCTGCACGTAGTTGTTGCCCGCCGACAGGTAGGCCTTGGTCCCTTTGTAGTCAAAGGGCAAGGCCGTGCGCAGGTTCACCGTGCCGCTGACGCCGCCTTCGATGATCTCGCTGGAGGGGTTCTTGTAGACGTCCACGCCGGCCATCAGCTCGGGTGGAATGTCGCCCCAGCTCAGCTCGCGGCCCGGCCAACCGGCCGAGAACGACTCACGACCATTCAGCACCGAAGAACCCCAACTGAGGCCCCGCACGCTGATGCCCGAGCCCTCGACGGAGAAGTGCTCCGGGTCGCCGCGCGACTTGTTGCGGTCGATGACGACGCCGACGACGCGCTGCAGCACTTCCGTGATCGACTTGTCCGGCAGCTTGCCGGCCTCTTCCGCGACGACCGAGTCGACGATTTCCTCGGCGTTTTGCTTGATCTTCTGTGCCGACTGCAGCGCTGCGCGCTGCCCGGTGATGACAACGGTTTCCAGGTTTGCCGGCTTTTCAGCCGCCGTCTGTGCCATTGCGGCGCTGCCGACGGTCAGCAGCATCATGTGGACCATGCCGCGATGGATGGCCGTGGTGCGGAACTGTTTTTTCATGGTGTCTCCGTATTCCTTCGATGTGTCCGGCGGCAGCTGGCTTCAGCGCTGCCGCGTGCCCCGGCACCGAATGCCGAGGCCGCCCCTCGCGATGCTGGTGTCACCGCCCCGATCAACACGGGGCCGGCCGCTGACACGCAACGCCGCTCGCGGCCTGGGTTACTGGATGGTGATGGCGCCCTTGATGGTCAAGTCGGACGCGTAGATGCCCGCGGTTTTCTTGTCCACGTTCGCGTCCATCAACCAGAAGCGTGTGCGCACGACGTTGGAGGACTGCAGCAGCGTCGCAGCCGAGGCGCGCGAGGCCGCCATCTTGTCCAGGGCCGCCTTGAACGCGGCGGCGTTGACGGGGGCGCCCGTGCTGTCAAAAGGGTTCGGCAGCTTGCGCACGTCGTCGTCAAGCGACGCCGTGGTGACGCCCGACAGGCCGCAGGCATCGGTCACCGCAAAGTTGTCAAGCGGCACGCCGTAGCTGAGCAACCCCGGCAATGGGGCCCACACCAAGGTGCTCAGCCTGACGTTGCAGCCGTTGTTGCGCTTGCCCAGGTCCAGGTGCACGACGATGGGCTTGTTCGACGAGTAGAGATCAAGGCCCAAGCCCATGGTGAAGCCCAACGCCTTCTCGGTGGTTACCTGCAGTCCACCCACCGTGTCGCCCGACGAATTGAAGCCACTCAGGCCAGGCGCAAAGATGTCGATGCGGTTGAAGCCGTATTGCCAGCCGCCGGTGAACATGGTGTCCGGGATATGCAGGGCCGAATCGAGCGTGGAGCCATCGGTGGAGACCTTGCTGTAGCACCAGTCGCCCGCGCTCGCATCGCACCACTCCCAGCCAGCGTTGAGCGCGCTGTCCCACGGGTTCACCCAGACGTTGCCGCCCTGCTTGGTGACTAGGTTGTTCATTGTTCCGCGACCACCTCCCGGCGCGAAGCCGTCGGCAATGAGCAGCGGGTCGACGGCGATATAGCGCTGCGTCGTCGTCTCCTTGTAGCTCTCATTGCCAGCTTGCTTCGCCGACACCGCGCAGGAGCCCTTGGCCAGCAACTGGACCGTACTGCCGCTGATGGTGCAGACAGCGGGCGTGTCGGTGGAGAACGTGACGGGTAGCCCTGAGTCCGCAGTCGCGCTGAGCGCGACCGACGTCGTTGCCGCCCGCAGCACGTAGTCGGGCGGGGTGAAATCAACCACCTGCGCATGCTTCAACACATTGAACAGCTGGCTCGCATCGTCGGCAGCGGCCCATTGGGTGCCATCCGAACCGGCCCCGCCGGGCTGGCTGGCGATGACCAGGCACTCACCCGCGGCCACCAGCGTCAGCTTGTCACCAGCGACCGTGCAGGTGGTGGGTGTGCCGGTTCGGAAGCTGACCGGCAGCCCGGATGTGGCCGTGGCTGACAAAGTCGTCGGGGGATTCAGCAGCGTGCCGCCTATGGCGCCACCCGGATATTTGAGAGTTATGACCTGGTAGCGGCCCTCTGAGCCGCCACCGCCACCGCCACCGCCACCGCCACCGCAGGAGGCCAGAAAAGCGCAAGCCGCAATAACGGTCAACTTCCGGGCCTGCGGAACCATCTTTTTCGTCACTTTATGTCTCCTGTTCTGAAATAACTGGGCACCCGGCTGCAGAACTTGCTCTGCAGCGACGCTGCTCCTTGAGATCGGCTCGCCCCGCCTCACTGACGGCGACTTGGTTCGGTCGTTGCACCAACTATTGGCCGGTGAGAGAAAGCCGCCCGTTGCGTCTTTGTCACCCTGTTCCAAGGCTGGCGAGCGCACCATGAACCGCGCCGTCTGTCAGAAATGCTTTCCGATGCCTGCGCCAAGCGTACAACTGGTAAGACCAAAGAGACATAGGGCAAACTCCCGGACAGACCAGATCTGTTTTTTTTTGGAGACTTTTTGTGCGAAATCGTCCACTTCAGCGGATCGTCATCGTCGGCGGCGGCAGCGCCGGCTGGATCACCGCCGCCCCGCTGGCGCGGATGCTGTGCCGGCCTGACCAACCGGATCAGCATTGCGAGGTGACGCTGGTGGAGTCGGCGGACATCGGCACTGTGGGGGTCGGCGAAGCGACGTTGCCAACCATCCAGTTCTACAACCAGCTTCTGGGAATCGACGAGGCAGACTTCGTCCGCAGCACGCGCGCCACCTTCAAGCTCGGCATCGAGTTCCAGGACTGGGGCCGGATCGGCCATCGCTTCTTCCACGGCTTCGGCGGGTTCGGCCCAGCCATCCACAGCCGGCCGCTGTGGGCCTACTGGCTGCGCCTGCAGGCCCTGGGAGACAAACTCCCCTCCTACGAAGAATGGTCGACCGCGACGGTGATGGCCCGGCAAATGCGCTTCGTGCCACCGGCAGCCGGCGAGCCGTCGCCTTCCAATGCCTTCGACTACGCCTTTCACTTCGATGCATCGCTGTACGGCGCCTACCTGCGCGAGTACGCCCTCAAGCATGGCGCCAAGCGCGTCGAGGGCACCATCACGCGCGTCGAGACGCGGCCTGAAGACGGTTTCGTGGCGGCGCTGCACCTGAGCGACGGGCGCCGGGTGGAGGGCGATCTCTTCATCGACTGCTCCGGCTTTCGCGCCCTGCTGATCGACGGTGCGATGAAGTCGCCCTATGAAGACTGGAGCCGCTGGCTGCCCTGCGACCGCGCACTGGCCGTGCCCTGCGAGCGTGCGGGCCCGATGACGCCCTACACGCGGTCGACCGCACGTACGGCCGGATGGCAGTGGCGCATCCCGCTGCAGCACCGCACGGGCAATGGGCTGGTCTATTGCAGCGGCTACCTGAGCGATGACGAGGCGCAGCGCACGCTGCTGGACCACCTGGACGGCAAGGCCCTTGACGAGCCTCGGCAACAGCGCTTTGTCACTGGGCGACGCAAGCAGGGCTGGGTGAAGAACGTGGTGGCCATCGGCCTGTCGTCCGGCTTCCTGGAACCGCTGGAATCCACCAGCCTGCATCTCATCATGGACGCCGTCAGCCGCCTGACGGCCATGCTGCCTGACCAGTCATTCCAGCCGGCGCTGGCGGACGAGTTCAACCGGCAAATGGCCTACCGCTACGAGTCCGTGCGCGACTTCATCATCCTTCACTACAAGCTGGGCGAGCGGCGCGACAGCGAGTTCTGGCGCTATTGCGCCGACATGCCCATTCCCGACGATCTCGCGCACCAGATCGCCCTGTTCCGCAAGACCGGCCGTGTCGCGGTGATCGAGCCGGAAGGCTTTGCCGAGCCGTCGTGGGCGTCGATCCTGCTGGGCCTGGGCGTCTACCCTGAGAGGTACGACCCCTATATCGACCTGGTGGACCCGCAGCTGATCCGCCGGCACCTTCACTCGGTGCACAGCTCGATCTCGCGCACGGTGGCATCCATGCCGTCGCACACGGACTTCCTGGACAGGATCTCCGCCCCGCCGAAGGCCTGACGCGCGCGGCGCCCTCGACGAGGGCGGCCCCGGCCCCCGCGTCCAAGTCGCCCGTCGCCGCGCAGGCTGCCTCGTCAGCCGCTGCGCTGGCCTGTCGCATCATCTCGGCCGCGCCGGCACGGGTTGAACACACTGCGGTCGTCCCTCCCAACTGAAAGGAAGAACCGATGGACTACCGAGCCCTTTTGACCATTCCACTGGTGGCCTTGGCGCTGACCGCCAGCGGTGCCGAGAAGCTGCGCCAGCCCGACGGCTGGATGGCGGGTGCCACCTATCGATGGCCCGATGGCAACACGCATGAAGCCGGCATCGCCCCCGAGACCGAAGCCAGCGGCCAGCGCGCGCTGACCGTCAAGTCCATTGGCAAAAGATCCAGCAGCGACATCGGCAGCATCGGTCAGTTTGTCCTCGGCTACACCGGGCAGCGTGTGCGCTTCACCGGCCAGGTCAAGACCGCCGGCTCGGATGGCTGGGGCGGCTTGGTCGTGGCCGCCGGCTTCACACAGCTCTACGGGGCGCACCTCGATCCGAACTTCGACAAGACGCCGCCACTGGGTGCGGCCGGTTGCCCGGACTGGTGCGAGGTCAGTGTGGTGGCCGACATCCCCGCCGACGGCCCCGGCGCGGTCAGTGTTGGCCTGGCCTTGGCCGGCAGCGGCCAGGTCTGGGCAAGGAGCCTGAGGCTGGAGGTGGTGGGGCGGGATGTGCCGTTGAGCACGCAGCGCTTTGGCGTCGAGGCGGCCATCGCCGCACGCGAGCTGCACCAGAACGTGCAGCAGATGCTGAGGGCGTGGCCGAAAGACCGGCCACCCACGCTTCCCCAGAACCTGTCCCTGCAATAGATCCGACAACGTCGTCAAGGACCAACGCCATGAACTTCCGCATCCTCCTGCTCGCGCCGCTGGCCGCCGTCGTGCTCAGCGCTTACGCTGCCAGCCCGCACGTGCCCCAGGGTTGGTACGCTTTTCAGGCGTCCTATCCCACTGACGCCAAGACGTCCGCGCTGAACGGCTATGAAGTGGGCATCGATCCCGCCGCTGGCGGCGTGCCGACCCTGACGATCCGCTCGGTCTACCCGAAGACACTGGGACCCATCAGCGCCGGCTCCGCTTATCAATCGGTGCTGGGCTATGCCGGCAAGCGGGTCCGCTTCAGCGGCGAGCTGAGAGCCGAGGCCGTCCGCGGCTGGGCCGGCCTCTACCTCGGCGAGGGCTTCGGCGACTTGAGCGGCGTCACGACTGCCGGCAGCGGTGGGGAAAAGCCGCTTCCCAGGGGCATCGCCGTACCGGCTGACGGCGGTTGGCACGACATGAGCGTCGTGCTGGACGTGCCCGCCGAAGCCACACACCTCGGCCTAGGTCTGGGCTTGGTGGGCGAAGGCCAGGTCTGGGCGCGTGGCCTGCGCTTCGAGGTTGTCGGCCCTGAAGTGGCGCCGACGACAACACCCATCGGCATCGACCTGGAGCGAGCGCGGCGCTTCTATGCGCAGGCATTGGCCGAAACGGCAAAGCAGCCACCGGCGCCGCTGAAAAATGCCGCGCTGGACTGAGTCACTGCGCCGCGCCCTTCTCCCCGCCCTGCTGTTCTGGGCGGCCTGGGCCCTGTTGCGCTGGTACTGGCCCCATGCGCGCTGGCTGCCCCTGGCCGCTCAGCTCTGGCTGGCCTACAGCGCCGCCTGGTTCACGCTCAACTGGCGCTGGTGGCCGCTGGCGGTGCCGCTGGCCGCCGCTCTGGGCGCCGCGGCGGGGACGTTGCTGCTGCCGGCCATCGACCTGGCGCAATGGCAGAACCCGCTGGCGATGTGGCGGCCCTGGCTGCCGGCCTTCGCCTTCGCGCTGCTGATGCATCTGCCGGCCCGCTGGTGGCGCTGGCGTGAGGAGCAGGCCTTGGCGCTGCGCCTGGCGCACGCCGAACACACCGCGGCGATGGCCGAGCTGTCGCGCCAGGTCAGCCTGACCGAACTGAAGGCGCTGCAGGCCCAGGTCGAGCCGCATTTCCTGTTCAACGCGCTGGCCAGCCTGCAGCAGCTGATCCGCAGCCAACCGGCCACGGCCGAGCGCTTTCTCGGTGAGCTGCACGACTACCTGCGCCTGGCCCTGCCCTCGCTGCGCGAACCCATGAGCACGCTGGAGCGCGAGTTCGAGCTGGCGCGCGCCTATCTCACGGTGATGGCCACACGGCTGGGCGAGCGCCTGTGCTTCGGCCTGCAGGCCCAGCCCGGCTGCGACGACCACAAACTGCCACCGCTGATGCTGCTGACGCTGGTGGAGAACGCGGTGCGCCACGGCATCGAGCCCAAGCCGGAAGGCGGCCGCATCGAGCTCGACGCTCGGCGCGAGGGCGAGCGCCTCGTGCTGGAGGTGCGCGACGATGGCGCCGGCCTGCAGGCCGCTGCGGCGGGGCCGGCCACGGGCCAGGGCCTGGGCCTGGCTAATGTGCGTGATCGCCTGGCCGGGCTGTACGGCGAGGCGGCGCGCTTGAGTGTTCAACAGCGATCCACCGGCGGCGTGTGCGCGCGCATCGAGCTGCCCTGGAACACCCCCGAGACCCGATGAAGCACCCCACCGCCCTCCTGATCGAAGACGAGGCCTTGCCACGCCAGCGCCTGCGCGAGGGCCTGGCCGAGCTGTGGCCGCAGCTGCAAGTGCTGGCAGAGGCCGAGGACGGCGAACGCGGCCTGGCCCTGGTGCTGGAACTGCGGCCCGACATCGTCTTCGTCGACATCCGCCTGCCCGGGCTGGACGGCCTGCAACTGGCGCGGCGCATCAAGGGCCTGTGCCACATCGTCTTCGTCACCGCCTACGACGCACACGCGGTGACCGCCTTCGACCAGGGCGCGGTGGACTACCTGCTCAAGCCGCTGGCCACCGAGCGCCTGCGCGAGACGGTGCAGCGCCTGCAGCAGCGCCTGCAGTTGCCTCCGGCCGAACTCGCGCGCTGGTTGCAGCAGTGGGCGCCGCCGTCGCTGCCGAACAGCGCCCCTGCCGTGCCCAGCGCGCCGCTGCGCTGGCTGCAGGCTTCACAGGGCGAACGCTTGCACCTTGTGATGGTGGCGGATGTGAGCCATTTCCGCAGCGACAACAAGTACACCTGCGCCTTCACCGCGGAAGGCGAATACCTGCTGCGCCTGTCCTTGCGCGAACTGCTGCAGCAACTCGACCCGGAGCAGTTCTGGCAGATTCACCGCGCCGTCGTCATCAACGTGGCCCACGTCGCTCGCGTGGATCGCAGCCTGGGCAGCATGGAAGTGCTGCTCAAGGACGGCAAGACAAGGTTGCCGGTGAGCCAAAGCTTCCAACCCCGGTTCAAGCCGATGTAGCGCGCAGTGTCGGCACACGCCGGCGGCCTCATTTGCTGGACGGAAATGCAAACGCCGCGTTCTCGCGCACGCCCGACGACGGCCAGCGCTGCGTGATCTGCTTGCGGCGCGTATAGAAGCGCACCGCGTCCGGGCCGTAGGCGTTCAGGTCGCCGAACAGCGAGCGCTTCCAGCCGCCGAACGAGTGGTAAGCCACAGGCACCGGGAGCGGCACGTTCACACCCACCATGCCGACCTGGATGTGGTCAGTGAAGTGCCGCGCCGTCTCGCCGTCGCGCGTGAAGATGCAGGTGCCGTTGCCGTACTCATGCGCATCGATCATCGCCATCGCGGCCTGCAGGCTGTCCACGCGGACGATGCCGAGCACGGGGCCGAAGATCTCTTCCTCGTAGATGCGCATGCCGGGCGTCACGCGGTCGAACAGGCAGGGGCCGAGGAAGTAGCCGGCCTCGTGCCCGGCCACCGTCAGGCCGCGGCCGTCGACGACGAGCTCTGCCCCCTCTTCCACGCCCTGGTCGACATAGCCGCGCACCTTCTCCAGGTGCGCCTTCGTGACCAGCGGCCCCATGTCGCAGCCCGCCTCGCGGCCGGAGCCGATCTTCATGCGGGCCATCTCGGCAATGAGCTTCTCGCGCACGGCATCGGCCGTCGCATCGCCCACCGCGACGACCAGCGGGATGGCCATGCAGCGCTCGCCGCAGGAGCCGAAAGCCGCGCCCATCAGCGCCGTCACGGCGTTGTCGATGTCGGCGTCGGGCATGACGACGGCGTGGTTCTTCGCGCCGCCCAGCGCCTGCACGCGCTTGCCGTGCCTGGTGCCGGTGGCGTAGATGTATTCGGCGATCGGCGTCGAGCCGACAAAGCTGATGGCCTGCACGCGTGGGTCGGCCAGCAGCGTGTCCACGGCCTCCTTGTCGCCGTTGACGACGTTAAGCACGCCCGGCGGCAGGCCGGCGTCCTGGGCCAGCTGGGCGATGAACAGCGTGCTGCTCGGGTCGCGCTCGGACGGCTTCAGGATGAAGGTGTTGCCGCAGGCCACGGCCATGGGCCACATCCACAGCGGCACCATGGCCGGGAAATTGAACGGCGTGATGCCGGCGCAGACACCCAGCGACTGGAACTCCGACCAGGCGTCGATGCCCGGGCCGACGTTGCGGCTGTGCTCGCCCTTCAGCAGCTCCGGCGCGTAGGTCGCGTACTCGACGTTCTCGATGCCGCGCTGCAGCTCACCCAGGCTGTCGGCCAGCACCTTGCCGTGCTCGTCGGTGATGAGGCGGCAGATGGTGTCGGCATGCGCTTCGAGCAGCTCCTTGAAGCGGGTCAGCACGCGGGCGCGCTTGAGCGGCGGCGTGTTGCGCCAGGCAGGGAATGCGGCTTGCGCGGCGGCAATTGCGGATTCGACGGTGGTGCGGTCCGCCAGGCGGACCTGCGCGCCGACCTTGCCGGTGGCGGGGTTGAAGACGTCGGCCGAACGGCTGCCGCCGTCGACCTGCTGGCCGTTGATGAGATGAGTGATCACGGGATGCTTGGGAGTAAAAGTTCAGAGGGTCGCGTCGAAGCAGTCGCCTAAAGCGGAGACCAGAGAGTCGATTTCCGCGGGCGTGCTGATGAAGGGCGGCGCCATCTGGATGGTGTCGCCGCCGTAGCGCACGTAGAAGCCCTTGGCGTACATGGCCATCGCGATGTCGAAGGGGCGCTTGGCGGGCTCGCCGAGCAGCGGCGTGACGGTGATGCCGGCGGCCAGACCGAAGTTGCGGATGTCGGCCACATGCTTGGCGCCCTTCAGGCCATGCACGGCCGTCTCGAACATCGGCGCCAGCTCCTTCACGCGCTGCAGCGCGTGCTCACGCTCCAGCAGGTCCAGCGAGGCGAGGCCGGCCGCGCAGGCGACGGGGTGGGCCGAGTAGGTGTAGCCGTGCGGGAACTCCAGCATGTAGTCCGGCCCGCCCTGGGCCATGAAGGTGTCGTGGATCTCCTGCTTGGCGACGACCACGCCCAGCGGCTGCACGCCGTTGGTGATCTGCTTGGCGGCGGTCAGGATGTCGGGCGTCACGCCGAAGGCCTCGGCGCCCGTCCACGCGCCGGCGCGGCCGAAGCCGGTGATGACCTCGTCGAAGATCAGCAGGATGTTGTGCGCGGTGCAGATCTCGCGCAGCCGCTGCAAGTAGCCGACCGGCGGGATGACGACGCCGGCCGAACCCGAGAACGGCTCGACGATGACGGCGGCGATGTTGCTCGCGTCATGCAGTGCGATCAGTTGCAGCAGTTCGTCGGCCAGCGCAGCGCCCATCGGGCCTTCTTGCGGCGGCATGCCCTTGAAGAAGCTGCCGTTGGGCGGCTGCGTGTGCGGCAGGTGATCGGCCTCGATGCCTTGGCCGAAGGTCTTGCGGTTGCCCACCATGCCGCCGACCGAGATGCCGCCGAAGTTGACGCCGTGGTAGCCCTTGGCGCGGCCGATCAGCCGCGTCTTGCCGGCCTGGCCCTTGGCGCGCCAGTAGGCCCGCGCCATCTTCAGCGCCGTGTCGGCCGACTCCGAACCCGAGCCGGTGAAGAACACGCGGTTCAGCCCCGCAGGCATCTTCTCGACGATCTTGTTGGCCAGCTCGAAGGACAGCGGGTGGCCGAACTGGAAAGCGGGCGAATAGTCCAGCTCGCGCGCTTGGCGGCTGACGGCGTCGACGATCTCCTGGCGCCCATGCCCTAAGCCCGTGCACCACAGGCCCGACAGGCCGTCGAAGATCTGCCGGCCATCATCGGTGCGGTAGTAGGCGCCGGCGGCGCCGGTCAGCAGGCGGGGGTTGGCCTTGAACTGCCGGTTGCCGGTGAAGGGCATCCAGTGGGCGTCCATCCATCCTGCGGGTCGGTCGGCGGTCTGAGTCATGGCTGCTCGTGCGAGTGGTTTGCGCCGCATCGTGCCCGGGCCAATGCTTGTAGACAATGACAACATCGCCATGTCTACTTGCCGGTCAATGAAACCAAACGACGCACGTCTTCCGGGCCAGATTGCAGACGTGGACCTGCGCCTGCTCAGGGTCTTCAAAGCCGTCGTCGAATGCGGCGGCATGGCGGCGGCGGAGCTGGAGCTCAACGTCGGCATGCCGACCATCAGCCGGCAGATCAAGGACCTGGAGGAGCGCCTCGGCCTGGTGCTGTGCCGCCGCGGCCGCGCCGGGTTTGCGCTGACGGCCGAGGGTGCCGAGCTCTACGCGGCGGCGCTGCAACTGCTGTCCGCCACCACCGACTTCCGCGCCCGACTGGAAGAGATCCACCACCAGATCGGCGGCGAGTTGCACCTGGCGCTGTTCGAGAAGACCGTCAGCAACCCCGCCTGCCACATCGACCGCGCGTTGGCGCAGTTCAACGAGACGGCACCGGGCGTGAAGCTGCACATCCATGTCGGCACCATCACCGACATCGAGCAGGGCGTGCTGTCGGGCCAGTTCCAGGTCGGCGTCATCCCGGAGCATCGAAGGTCGGAGAGCCTGGCCTACCGGACGCTGTTCGGCGAGCAGATGCACCTCTACGCCGGCAGCAGCCACCCATGGTTCAAGGCCGACCACCGCTGGAGCTGGGCGGACCTGAGAGGCCAGCAACTGGCGGGCCTGGGCTACCACTCGCCCAACCTGGTGCTGACGCACCGACAAAAGCTGGAGCGTGCGGCCACGGCGTCCGACCAGGAAGGCGTCGCCACACTGATCCTGACCGGCTGCTTCGTTGGCTTCCTGCCCGACCACTACGCCCATCCCTTTGTCGACGCCGGCCGCCTGCGCGCCGTGTCCGTCGATGAGCTGAGGTATGACTGCAGCTTCGCCTGCATCTACCGCCACGACCCCGCGCCCACCCGGGCCGCGGCGACGCTCGTGCAGGCGCTCGAAGCGGCGCACGCCTGAGGAAGCGGCGACTACCATCCCGCTCCTGCCTTCACCGCCATCTTCAGCGGCCTCGCGCCGCGCATCTCGCATGAGCCACACGCCCGATTCCTCGCGATACGACCGCCAACCCTATCGCCGCAGCGGGCGCAGCGGCTTGCTGCTGCCAACCTTGTCGCTTGGCCTGTGGCACAACTTCGGCGACGTCGACCGTTACGACAACGCCCGCACGATGCTGCTCGGCGCCTTCGACCGCGGCATCACCCACTTCGACCTTGCCAACAACTACGGCCCACCCCCAGGCTCGGCCGAGCTGACCATGGGCCGCGTGCTGCGCGAGGACCTGCAGGCCCACCGGGACGAGCTGATCATCTCGACCAAGGCCGGCTATCGCATGAACCCGGGCCCCTACGGCGAATGGGGCTCGCGCAAATACATGCTCGCCAGCCTGGACGCGAGCCTGAAGCGGCTCGGCCTGCCCTATGTCGACATCTTCTATTCGCACCGCCCCGATCCCGACACCCCGCTGGAGGAAACGATGGGCGCGCTGGACCAGGCCGTGCGCAGCGGGCGGGCGCTGTACGTTGGCCTGTCCAACTACTCGGCCGCGCAGACCCGCGAAGCCAGCGCCATCCTGCGGCGGCTGGGCACGCCCTGCGTCATCCACCAGCCGCGCTACAGCATGCTGGACCGTCATGTCGAGGGTGGCCTGCTGGAGGTGCTGGCCGAAGAAGGCATCGGCTGCATCGCCTTCTCGCCACTGGCCCAGGGCCTGCTGACGGAGAAATACCTCTCGTCCATCCCTGCCGACTCACGCGCCGCGCTGGGCGGTTTCCTGAAGCCCACCGACATCACGCCGGGACGGCTGGCGGCGTTGCGCGCGCTCAAGGCACTGGCGGATGCGCGTGGGCAGACGCTGGCGCAGCTGGCCCTGACCTGGGTGCTGAGGCAGCCTGGCATGACGTCCATCCTGGTCGGCGCCAGCCGGCTGGGCCAGATCGATGACGCTCTGGGCATCGTCTCGGCAGCGCCACTGACCGATGCGGAGCTGGCGGCGGTCGACTCCGCGCTGGCGCTCGAGAAGGCCGCCGGCTGAGGCCGCTCAGCCGCCGGGGGCCGCCAGGTTCTCGCGCAGCTTGGCCAGCAGCGCCAGCAATTGCCGGCACTCCGCCTCGTCCAGCCCGCTGACGGCCTGCGCTGACACGCGCTGAGCCTGCTTGCGCACCTGCTGCTGCAATGCCTTGCCCGCCGCACTGACCTGCAGGTGCACGCTGCGCCTGTCGGTGGCATCCGCAGTGGCCTCCAGCAGGCCACGCTCGCGCAAGCCCGCGATCAACCGCGCTACCTGGCCCTTGTCGCGCCCAGAGTGCTGCACCAGCTCGCTCTGCGTCGCGCCCGGGCGAGAGGCAAAGAAACCCAGTGTCTTGGCCTCCATGTGGCTCAGGTCATGCGCGGCGTCCTTCAGCGCCTGGAACTGCAGCGAGCGGAACCGGTGCATGACCGAGTGAACGCTCTCCACGACCTCTTCGGCGAGGCTGCCCTTATTGTTGACAATATCAACTTGTTTGCGCATGATGGATGACATTATCAACCAATGTTCCAGCCCATCATGTCCGACCCCACCACGGCGCCCGTGCGCCGCATCCAGCGCGTCCGCCATGAGCTGCTGATGCGCGACCTCGAAGTCAGCCGCGTCGAGCAGCTCAGCCCACACTTCGTCTCGGTGACCCTGCACGGCGAGTCCCTGGCGAGCTTCCGGTCCGACTCCTTTGACGACCACGTGAAGCTCTTTTTCGGTGAAACGGATCGCCGCGACTACACGCCGCGATCCTTCGACCGCGAGCGCTGCGAGCTGACGATCGAGTTCGCGCTGCACGGCGCCGGCGCCGCCTCCGACTGGGCCGGCCAGGCCGCGGTTGGCCAACACCTCAGGGTCGGCGGCCCCCGAGGCTCGATGGTCATCCCGACCGACTACGACTGGCACCTGCTGATCGGTGACGACTCCGCCCTGCCAGCGGTGCATCGCCGCCTGGAAGAACTGCCGCCCGAGGCGCGCGTCATCACGGTGTTGCAGGTCGGCGACGCCGCGGACCGCCGGCTGTTTACCGGCCGTGCGCAGACGGAAGTGAACTGGGTCCAAACCCCCGAAGCGCTGCAATCCGCCGTCGCCGCACTGAAGCTTCCCGATGGCGAAGGCTTCGCCTGGGCCGCGGGTGAAGCGTCCGCGATGGCCTCGGTGCGGGCCCTGCTCGTAGCCAAGGGCTTGCCCAAGGAAGCGCTGAAGGTGGCGGCCTACTGGAAGGCCGGCGCCACAGCCTTTCACGAGACGCTGGAGGCCTGAGCCGAGTTCATGCCTTGTGGCCGCGCGGCGAATCAGCCAGCGGTAGCCGCACACGGGCGTCCAGGCCCGACACGCGCGCGCCTTCGATCCGATTGACCAGTTCGATCTGGCCGCCCAGGGAATGAACCAGGGCCAGGCAGATCGCCAGCCCCAGGCCTGATCCCTTGCCGGCATCGCCGACGGCAAAGGGCAGGAAGAGCCTCTCCTGCTGCTGCGGCGTCAGCCCCGGCCCGCCATCGGCAATCAACAGCTGCGCCATGCCCATGTCGAGCGACAGCGCGATGGCCAGCCGCCCGCCCACCGACGTGTGCTGGATGGCGTTGTGCAGCAGGTTGCGCGTCAGCTCGCGCAGCGCCCACTCGTGGCTCTCGACGGCCGCGGGCTCGGTGTGGATGTCGAAGTCCAGGCCCTGCTTGGCGATCAGCGGCGCCAGGTCCAGGGCCACAGCGCGCGTGATCTCCGCCCAGTCCTGCGTCGGCATGGCCTCGCCCGGCTGGCGCATCTGTTCGGCGCGCGCCAGGGCCAGCATCTGGTTGGCAAGCTGGGTGGCGCGGTTCACCGTGGTGTCGATTTCGGCCAGGGCTTGCAGCGGCTCCACATCACCCTGGCGGGCGGACTGCACCTGCACCTTCAACACGGCCAGCGGTGTGCGCAGCTGGTGCGAGGCGTCGCGCACAAAGCGCTTCTGGTGCTCCAGCAGCCGCGCCTGTCGTGCCAGCGCCTCGTTGGTGGCGACGATCAGCGGTGTCAGCTCGACGGGCAGGCCAGGCGCCTGCAGCGGGCTGAGGTCGTCGGCGTCACGCGTACGCAGCGCGGCGCTGAGCTCGCGCACCGGCCGGGTGGCGCGCTGCACCACGGTCCAGACGACGATGGCGATGACGGCCAGCAGCGCCGCCTGGCGCCACAGCGTGTGCAGCAAGACCTGGCGCGCGAGGCCCCGGCGCAGGTGCAGCGTCTCGGCAACCTGGATGGTCGCCAGGCCCATGCCGGTCTGGCCAGACACCGGCTGCAGTAGCACGGCCATGCGTACCGGCTCGCCACGGAAGCGCGCGCCGTAGAAGTCCACCAGCGCCTGGTAGGCGCCCTGGTCGGGCAGCTTGCCCGTCCAGTCGGGCAGGTCCTCGTCGCCCGAGACCAGCTCGCCTTTGAAGCCTCGCACCTTGAAGTAGAGCCGGCTGCGGCCATCGGTCTCGAAGGCTTCCAGTGCCGAATACGGCACGGGCGCCAGCAGCCGCGCCTGCTCGCCGCTGCCCGCCACGCCGAGCAGCTCGCCGATGGCCTTGGCCGACGCCAGCAGCGTGCGGTCGTAGGCGGTGTCGACGGCGCGCAGCGTTTCGCGGTAAAGACTGAACGTGTTGATGGCCACCAGCAGGCCGACGGGCAGCAGGATGCCCCACAGCAGGCGGGCGCGCATGGACAGGGCGGCGAGGCGCTTCATCGAACGCGGCTCAGTCGTCCGACTGCAGCAGGTAGCCCAGGCCGCGCAACGTCACGAGCCTGGCGCTTCCTGGTGGCAGTCGCTTGCGCAGCCGGTAGGCCACGACTTCGATCGCATCGGGCAGCGCATCCGCCGCGTCCGCAAACACCAGTTCGAAGAGCTTGTCCTTGGCCACCGCCTGGCCCGGTCCCACGAGCAGCGCGCGCAGCAGCGCGGCCTCGCGCGGCGCCAGATCCAGCGGCTGGCCCTGGTGGTAGACGGCGCCACTCTGGGCATCGGCGCGCAGGCCGCAGAAGCTCGGTGCGTCGGCGGGCCGGGCCTCGCTGGCCTGGCCCTGGCGGCGCACCAGCGCGCGGATGCGGGCCTCCAGCTCGTCGAGGTCGAAGGGCTTGGGCAGGTAGTCGTCGGCGCCGGTGTTCAGGCCGAGGATCTTGTCGCCCAGCGTGCCGCGGGCCGTGATGATGATGACCGGCGTCGTCAGCCCCTCGGCGCGCGCCTGGGACAGCACGTCCAGCCCGTCCTGGCCCGGCAGGGACAGGTCGAGCAGCACGACGTCCGGCACGCTGGCGCGCCAGCGGCTCAACGCCCGCGCGCCGTCGTCGCAGATGACGACCTTGAAGCCGCGCCGCTCGAAAGAGCGCTGCAGCGTCGTCTGCATCGCGGCGTTGTCCTCGATCACCAGCAGCTTCATGGGCCGGCAGGCTAGCACCGCGGCGCAATGAAACAGGGGCTGAGGTTTACCCCGAGGCCATGGACAGCGGATTGACAGCCTCGTCGTCAACCATGCGGGCTGTAAAAGAAAACCGGCCGCTTCCTCATCCGCAGGGGCTCGGCCATCATGCCGGGGCGGGATACGCCCCGAGACGACAAGGAGACAAGCAATGCGTCGCGATACCTTCCTGAAGTCCCTGGCGGCCCTGGCCGCAGCCGGCGCCTGGCCATTGCAGGCCAACGCCGCCGGCGTGCCCATGAAGCTCATGATCCCCGCCAACCCCGGCGGCGGCTGGGACACCACCGGCCGGGCACTGGGCAAGGCACTGCAGGACGCGGGCCTCGCGTCCTCCGTGCAGTTCGAGAACAAGGGCGGCGCCGCCGGCGCCCTGGGCCTGGCCCAGTTCGTCAACGCCAGCAAGGGCGACCCGCATGCCCTCATCGTCATGGGCGCCGTCATGCTGGGCGGCATCATCACCGGCAAGCCGCCGGTGACGCTGGCCCAGGCCACGCCGATTGCGCGGCTGCTCAGCGAATACAACGTCTACGTCGTCCATGCCGCATCGCCGCTGAAGACGATGAAGGATGTCGTCGAGCAGCTCAAGAAGGACGCCGGCAGCGTCAAGTGGGGCGGCGGCTCGCGCGGCTCGACCGAGCATGTCGCCGCGGCCATGATCGCGCGCGACGTCGGCGTGGACGCGGCCAAGATCAACTACGTGCCCTTCCGCGGCGGCGGCGAGGCGGTGGCGGCCATCCTGGGCGGCAACGTCACGGTGGGCGGCAGCGGCTTCAGCGAGTTCCAGCCCTATCTCGAAAGCGGCAAGATGCGCGCGCTGGCCGTCACGGCGCCGACCCGCATCAAGGGCCTGAATGCGCCGACGCTCAAGGAGCTGGGCATCGACGTCGAGATCGGCAACTGGCGCGGCGTCTACGCGCCGCCCGGCATCACGCCCGAGCAGCGCAAGGCGCTGACGGACATGGTCGTCGCGGCCACCAAGAGCAAGAGCTGGGCGGAGTCCATCGACAAGAACGGCTGGACGCCGGCACTGCTGTCCGGCCCCGAGTTTGAGGCCTTCGTCGACCGCGAGTTCGCGACGTTGCGGGCGATCATGGTCAAGTCGGGGATGATTTAGCCCCTCGCCCAGTCTTGCGCCGGCTGAACGCCGGCAAGCCTGGTCGGTCTTGCAGACCGCGCTGCGGCAATGCCGCAGCTCTTCGGCAGGCACGACAAGCCCACAGGGCTTATCGTGTCCGGCCTCAGCCCCCGAGGGGACGGCGATGTCCGCGGCATTGAGCCGCGAACACATCGCCCGCGGGCCGGCTTGGGAGCGGCCCGGCGCTCGGCCCGCGTTTTAAATACTGAACTGAGGCAGCCCCATGAGCGACAAATCCTCTTCCAACGGCCAGACATTCGTCGGCGTCGGCACCCTGCTGATCGGCGCGGTGATGGCCTACGGCGCGACCTTCATCTCGTCGGAGGCCGGTTATGCCGGTGTCGGGCCGAACGCCCTGCCCTGGCTGGTGTCGGTGGTGCTGATGATCTGCGGCGCCTGGCTTGTCTGGGAGGCGCGCACAGGGGGCTACCGCGAGATGGAGGCGCCGTCGGGTGCCGAGCGTGGCGATTGGAAGGCCGTCGCCTGGGTCATCGCTGGCGTCATCCTCAACGCGAGCCTCATCACGACGCTGGGCTTCATCCTGTCCTGCGCGCTGTGCTTTGCATTCGCCGTGCGCGGCCTGCGAATTTCGGAAGGCAAGACGGGCGGCGCAATCAAGCGTGGCCTGCTGGACCTTGCGACCGGCATCTGCATCGCGGCGCCGGTGTTCTGGCTCTTCACCAAGCTGCTGGCGATCAACCTGCCCGGCCTGACGGCCAGCGGCTGGCTGTGAGGAAAACACCATGATGGATCTCTGGAACCAACTGCTCGGCGGCTTCGCCACCGCCGGCACGCCCATCAACCTGATGTGGGCCTTCCTCGGCTGCGTCATCGGCACGGCCATCGGCGTGCTGCCCGGCCTGGGCCCCGCGGTGACGGTGGCCATGCTGCTGCCCATCACCACCCAGGTGGAACCGACGGCGTCGCTGATCTTCTTCGCCGGCATCTATTACGGCGCGATGTACGGCGGCTCGACAACCTCCATCCTGCTCAACACCCCCGGCGAGACCGGCACCATGGTGACGGCGCTGGAAGGCTTCAAGATGGCCAAGAGCGGCCGCGCCGGCGCTGCCCTGGCCACCGCGGCCATCGGCTCCTTCGTGGCCGGCACCATCGCCACCGTGCTGGTCACGCTGTTCGCGCCCCTCGTCGCAGACTTCGCCGTCACCCTCGGCCCGCCGGAGTATTTCCTGTTGATGCTGCTGGCCTTCACGACGGTCAGCGCCGTGCTGGGCAAGAGCACGCTGCGCGGCATGACGTCGCTCTTCATCGGCCTGGCGCTGGGCCTGATCGGCCTGGACCAGATCACCGGCCAGGTGCGCTACACCGGCGGCGTGCCTGAGTTCATGGACGGCATCGAGACCGTGCTCGTCGCGGTCGGCCTGTTCGCGGTGGGCGAGACGTTGTATCTCGCCCTCTACGAAGGCCGCAGCACTGCCGACCTCAACAAGATGGGCAGCGTGCACATGACGCGCCAGGAATGGCGGCGCTCCTGGCCAGCCTGGCTGCGCGGCACCCTCATCGGCTTCCCGTTTGGCACCATCCCCGCGGGTGGCTCGGAGATCCCGACCTTCCTGAGCTATGCCACCGAGCGCAAGCTCAGCAAGCACAAGGAAGAGTTCGGCACCACCGGCGCCATCGAGGGCGTGGCCGGCCCGGAGGCCGCCAACAACGCCGCCGTCACGGCGACCCTGGTGCCCCTGCTCACGCTGGGCATCCCGACCTCGGTCACCGCGGCCATCCTGCTCAGCGCGCTGCAGAACTACGGCATCCAGGCCGGCCCGCAGCTGTTCACCACGTCCTCGGCCCTGGTATGGGCGCTGATCGCGTCGCTCTACATCGGCAACGTGATGCTGCTGGTGCTGAACCTGCCGCTCGTGGGCCTGTGGGTGAAGCTGCTGAAGATCCCGCGGCCGCAGCTCTATGCAGGCATCCTGATCTTCGCCACCGTCGGCGTCTACGGCATGCGCCAGAGCGCCTTCGATCTCTTCCTGATGCTGGGCCTGGGGCTGATGGGCGTCGCCATGCGGCGCTTCGACTTCCCGACCGCGCCGATCGTCGTCGGCATGATCCTCGGCCCCCTGGCCGAAGCCCAGGGGCGCAATGCACTGTCCATCGGCAGCGGGAACTGGAGCGTCTTCATCGAGCGGCCGCTGTCCGTGGGCCTGCTGGTGGTGCTGGCCGCCGTGCTGCTGCTGCCACGTGCATGGCGCTGGGTGGCCGCGGGGCGCTGACGCCGGCGCCCGTCCCGTACTGCGACGACCGGGATCAGAACGGGTCCTTGAACTGCATCGTCACGAAGAACGAACCCCGCGCCTCGCCGGCCTGGCGGCGCAGGTTGGCCATGTAGCCCAGGCTGAAATCCACGCTGTCCACCAGCGTCACACGCAGGCCCGTGCCCACGGCAAGGCGGGTACGCGGGCCGCTCAGGCGCGGGCCGAGATTCACCGCATCCAGCATCAGCAGCGGGTTGATGGCGACGGCATTGATCTCGTCCATCAGCGTGTCGACGATATGGCGCACCGGCTCGATCTCGCGGCGCGCGTCTCGCTCGGCCAGCTTGGGATCGGCCGCCGCGAACCACCGCGCCAGCTGCTCGATGTCGGCACGCAGCACGGCGCCTTGTTGCGTGATTCGCGGGTTGCGCGGGCCGGCGTTGAAGCCCTCCACACACAGCGCCACCACCTGCCCCAGGGTGTTGGCGGTGTCTTCACCGGGCAGCAGTTCGGTGAACAGGCCCAGTTGCGTCAGGCTGGACTCCTGCAACACCTGGGTGATCTCGTCCTGGGCTTGAGCGAGCTGCCCCTTGCAGGCGGCGAACGCATCGCTGTCGGCGCTGCCCGCAGGGGGCTGCACGGCGGCCACGGCGCCATCCAGCGCGCCCATGGTCTGCTGCACCTTGGGCAGTTGCGCAATGGCCTGCAGATAGGTCGGCAGGGTGGTGCGGTTGTCCGCCGCGAGGGCGCCGACGGCGGAGTCCAGCTGGCCGTTCAGCGCGGCGCGGACCTGGGCGTCGCGGTAGGCCTCGGCCGGTACCAGGGGCTGGTTGAACACCGGCAGCGCCGCCGTCAGGCTCAGCGCCGAGAAGCGCCGATAGCCCGGGCTGGCGGCACTGCCGGCCAGCGCATTGGTGCCCAGGCTGCGCAGCAGCGGCGCCGCGCGGATCTGCCATTCCTCGCCGCCGATGAAGGGCTGCTCGCGCCCGCCGGCGAAGAAGCGCGCGCCGTGGGGCACCAGGCCTGCCTCGCGCAGATGGCCCAGCGTCAGACGCGTCTCCAGCGACAGGCTGCGATGGTCGGCCACCAGCCAGCGGCCCTCATGGGCGATGTCGACGATCTGCTTGACCCAGTCCAGGCCCGCGCCGCCGCTGCCGGCGCCGAACTCGACCGCATAGCTCGCGGCCAGGCTCTGCCGCGCCAGCCGTGCCGTGGTGCCGGCCATCAGCTTGAGCGACTGGTAGCGCTGGTCCGCCACCAGGCCTGCGGCGGGGTCGTCCTGGCCGCGGCTGCGGTGCTGGCCGGCGTCCAGCGCCGCTCCCAGGCGCAGCGCCAGCGCCCAGCTGCCCAGCGGATGCGTCTGAGCGAAGGCCTGGGCCTCGAGGTTGTTCTGCCCCAGCCGCGACACGGCCTTGGCGGGCACCGACTGGTCGGCATAGCCCAGCCGCCAGGCCGTGTGGGCCCAGATGCCGTCGCTGTGCTCCCGGCCTCCCTCCAGCGCGAGCGCCACGTCGCGCAGCCGATCGCTGGCGTAGGCATCGACGGCGAGGGAGCGCCAATTGAGGGTGTCGGCGTCGGCACCGGCACCGCTGCGGTTGTACAAGGCCGCCACCCCGGCGCCAGCGCCCTCGCCGGCCCGATACCCCAGGCGCGGTTGCAGGCGCATGCCCGGGCGCAAGGCCTCCTGCCCGGACTGGCGCTCTGGCGCCGCCGTCTCGCGCTGGCGCGACTCCCAGGTGAGCCCTACCGACAGGGAGGCCTTGATGGCGTAGACGAAGAACACCAGGTCCAGGCCCTGCGGCGTGCAGCTGACCATCACCGGCAGCACGCGGCCGCCGACACGGGCCTCGACATCCAGGTTGGCGAAGGGCAGCGCCGCGATCTGGTTCCACACGGCCGTGACCTGGCCGGCGCTGTAGGGCGTGCCGCGCAGCGGCTCGGCCAGGGCCTTCGCCTGGTTCAGGTCCGCGCGGATCCAGGGCAGGAAGGCCAGCGGCGTCTGCACGTCCACGGCATGGATGGGCATGCCGCCAAAGGCGCCGTTGGCCGGACAGGCATTGCCGACGACCACCGCAGCCTGCCCGGCTTGCGGGCCGGCGCTGGCGACGGCGGGCGCCAGCAGGGCGGGCAGGGACAGCGCCCAGCACGCGCCCAGTGGCGGGCGCCTCACCGCTTGATCAGCGTGCGCTGGATGGTGGCATCGGCCGCTGGGCCGCCGGGCTGCTGGCTCGCGAGCGCCGCGTTGGACGCCGGGCCGGCCAGGAAGGCGGCCTGCGTAGCGGTCAGGCCGTTGGTGGCTGTGGCGGCGGCCTTGCTGTGCAATTCCTTGTCGACGACCACGTCCAGGCTCACGCGCGCTTCGCCGTAGGCCACGGCCTTGTCATCGCGGCGGAACAGCTTGAAGTGGATGGTCCAGGTCGGCAGGCCGTTGTCGTCGCTGACCTTCTCCAGCCCGAACACGATGCGGCGCAGATCGTCCTTGGTATTCACGACGAGGTCGACCTTGATGTTGGTGATGATGTGTTCTCGGGTGGTCATGGCTGGCTCCTGATCTTGATTGACCGGCATGAGTAGGCCGCCGGCCCGCGCCGGGGTCATCCGTAGAAGTGGGGAAGGTCGGCGGCTGGCGGCTGCCGCAGGCCAGATTCGGCCTCCTCCAGCGGCGCCAGCAGCAGCTTCAGTTCCATCTCGCCGAACTTGCTCAGGCTGCTGCCGTCGTCGCTGCCGAGCAGGCCGTCGGCCAAGGCCTTCTTGCGCGCCTGCAGCTCCAGCATGCGCTCCTCGATGCTGCCCTGGGCCACCAGTTGGTAGACGAACACCGGCTGATCCTGGCCGATGCGGTGGGCGCGCGCGCTGGCCTGGGCCTGCACGGCTGGGTTCCACCAGGGGTCGACGTGGATGACGGTGTCCGCGGCCGTGAGGTTCAGGCCCACGCCGCCGGCCTTGAGACTGGCCAGCAGGATGGGCTCCTCGCGCGCCTGGAAGCGGCGCACGACCTCGCCACGCGCAGATGCGGCGGTCTGGCCGGTCAGGCGCAGATGGGGCAGGCCCAGACGGTCCAGCTCGGCGGCTATCAGGTCCAGCATTTCGGTGAACTGCGAGAACACCAGCAGGCGCCGGCCCTGGGCGACGAAATCGGGCAGGTGCTCGCGCAGCCATTCGAGCTTGGCGCGCTCCACAAAGGGCGGCATCGCCACACCCTTGAGCAGTAGCGGGTCGCAGCAGACCTGCCGCAGCTTCAGCATCGCGTCCAGCACGCTGATCAGGCTGGTGGCGTTGAAGCCGTCGCGCGCCAGGATGCGCCTGACCATGTGGTCGGCCGCCACGCGCACGCTCTCGTAGAGCTGCTTCTGCTGGCCCACCAGCGTGACGCGCTTGACCAGCTCGGTGAGCGGCGGCAGCTCGGTGGCGACCTCCGTCTTCATGCGTCGCAGGATGAAGGGCCGCACACGCGCCGCGAGAAGGCGGGCGCGCGGGCCGTCGCGGTTGACCTCGATGGGCTTGCGCCAATGGCGCGCGAAGCTGCGCGAGTCGCCGAGGAAGCCGGGCATCAGCAGGTCGAACAGCGACCACAGCTCGCCGAGGTGGTTCTCCAGCGGCGTGCCGGTGAGGGCCAGGCGGTGACGCGTGTCCAGGCGCCGCAGCGCGCGGGCGGCACGGGCCTGGGCGTTCTTGACGGCCTGGGCCTCATCGAGGATCAGCAGATGCCAGGGCTGGGCGGACAGCTTGCGCAGGTCGCGCCAGACGAGGCTGTAGGTGCTGAGCACGACGTCGGTATCGGCGAGTTGCGCCGCCTCGCGATCGGCGCCATGCCAGGTCATCAACCTGAGTCCCGGCGCGATGCGAGCGGCCTCCTGCTGCCAGTTGAAGAGCAGCGAGGTCGGCACAATGACGAGGGCCGGGCGGTCCAGCCGGCCGGCCTGCTTCTCGGCCCAGATGTGCGCCAGAGCCTGCGCCGTCTTGCCCAGGCCCATGTCGTCGGCCAGGATGCCGGCGAGGCCCTGCTCGCGAAGGTATTGCAGCCAGGCCAGGCCATGCAATTGATAGGGCCGCAGCTGCAGGCCGAGACCTTCGGGCTGCGCCATCGAAGTCGGCGCGCCGGCCGCCAGCAGGCGCTGGCCCAGCGCTTTCAGGCCCGCGTCGCCATGGATCTGCCAGCGGCCGCGCGATTCCTCCTCGATGCAGCGGATGCGGTCGGCGTCCCAGGCATTGAGCTTGAGCGGTTTGCCCTCCTCCAGCTCCACCGGCTTGAGCAGATCCAGCAGCGCCAACATGATGGCCTTGAGCGGCGCGGCAACGGCGTGATAGCGGCGGCCACCAGGCGCGCGCAGCGACACGATGGCGTCGTCCTCGATGGCGCCTATCGCCACCGCGTCGAGCCAGCGCTTGTCCTTGCGCAGCAGGTTGGCGATCAGCGGGGCCAGGTCGATGCGCTGGCCATCCACCTCCATGCCCAGGCTGACCAGCCAGGCGCCGGTGCGCCGCTCCAGACCCAACCCTTCGACACGCCGGTCGGGCTTGGGCGCCTCGGGCACTTCTTCCGTCAGGCCCAGCTGCCAGCCGCTGACGAACTGGCTGTGGTGGGCAAAGCCGGGCTCGGTCGTGACCTGCCAACCCAGGGCCCGCAGCTCCGGCACTTTCTCGGCGTTGAAGTCGCCGAAGAACTCTTCCTGGACCAGGGTCCAGAGCGAAGCGCCCAAAGGCTGCGGCGCACCGCGCCATTGCAGCAGGGCCGGGTCCAGCGCAATCAGGCCACGCGTCAGCAGCGCCAGCTCGGCTTGCACGTCGGCCGCAGCCAGCATCGCCACCGTCACTTGCTCGCCCCGCGGGCCGAGGGCGCCGCGCGGGCGCAGGCCGAGCAAGCCGTCGCCGCGCGTCAGCGTGCGCAGCGTCAGGTGAGGTGGAGGTGCGACAGGCATCGCGACAGTCTCGCAGCCCGCGAGACTGTCGCGGCCGAACTCAGGACTTCAGCACACCCTTGATGTGGGCGGCGATGGCGTCGTCCTGGCAGTTCGTGAAGAACAGTTCCTGGAACTTCTCGCCCGACACGGCGGCCTTCAGCAGGTCCTGGTCGACGGCCTTCAGCGTCGTCAGCATGTCCTTGCACGACGCGGCCTTCAGGTCCTTCAGGATGCCGCGGTTCTTGGCCATGATGGCGGCGCGCTCCTTGGGGTAGCCGGCGCCGCGCTCGTTCTCGAGCAGCTTGCGGTAGCAGTCCTGCAGGTTCAGCTCAGCGGCCCAGCCGAAGCCCTTGGCGTAGGGCATGGACATGCAGTTGCCGTCGTTGATCTGGCCGAACAGGAAGGCGTCGGTCGGGTCGATGACCAGGCCGCAGAAGACGCCGGGCATGGAGTTGCAGGCCAGCATGGAGCCCATGCCGGTGCCGCAACCGGTGACGACGAAGTCGGCGGCTTTGGAGTTCAGCAGGATGCCGGCCAGCAGGCCGTTCATCACGTAGGTGAGCGACGCCTTGTCCTCGGGCGTGTACATGCCGTAGTGGTGGACGCTGTGGCCCAGCGGCTCGGCGACGGTCTTGAGGGCGTTGTGGACGATCTCGGACTTGGCGGCCTGGCTGTTCTCGATGATGAGGGCGATCTTCATGGCGGGTGGCTTTCGGTAGCGGAATGGGGGCTGGGGCGGCACAGGCCACCCCGGTTGCATGGGCCGCGGCTGCTCGAGCCAGAGGGGCTCGAGCGCGGGCCGTCATGCCAGGCGTCCGCCTCGAAAGGCCGGGACTGCATGGTCCCGATGGAGCAACCTGGCCAACCGCGCACCTCGAAGCGAGGTGCTGACGCTGGCGCCATTGTGCCACTTGCGCCAAATATTGGAACGCCGTTTCATAAAAGCACTCGAGCCCGCGATCGATGCGATGCGAGCCTCGCAGCATCAGCGGCGGTGGGGATCGTTGGGCCGGCGGTCGGCACCGTTGGGCACTCCATCACGGTCCGCGTCGCCCCGGGCCCAGCCACCGCGCCGCAGCTCCCAGTGGCCGTTGCGCTCCTCCCAGGCGGGCTGGTTGTACATGTAGCCGCGGCGCTCCTTCACCCAGACGCCCTGCTGCCAGACGTGGCGGCGGCCGTTCCAGTTCCAATAGCCGGGCACCCAGACATAGCCGCGGCGCGCGCCCGGCATCACTTCATGACGTGGGGGCGGGGGTGCGGTCCGGATGGACACGCTGACCTGTGCTGCGGCTGCGGTCGGGAGTGCTGCTGCACCAAAGGCACAGCTGGCGACCAGACACGAAGCGAGGAGGGTTCTGTTGAGCATGACGATCTCCAAGTGACAGGAGGTCATTCAACGACTGGCCCCGACGCGCGGTGGTCGGACAAGCGCCCGTCGTGCCGCAAAGTTGTGCAAAGCGGGCCTCAGTCGCCCTCGCCACCCAACGGCTTCAATTGGCGCCCGGCCGGCAGCGCCCTCAAGTATTTGAAGGTGCCGGTGGCGTGGGCGCAGAGCTTGTCGTCCGCGCCGAAGACCGAGCCCTCGCAGAAGGCCATGGTCGTCGAGCGGTGCAGCAGCTTGCCCACCGCCCGCAGTTCACCCTCGCCGGGGCGCATGAAGCTGGTCTTCATCTCCACCGTGACGACGCCCGGACCGAGGTCCGGCAGGTGCCGGTTCACGCTGCGGGCGGCATGCGCCATCGCCACGTCCAGCAGCGTCATCACCACGCCGCCATGGGCCACGCGCCAGGAGTTCAGGTGCTGTTCGCTGATCAATAGCCGAAGCTCGGCTTCGCCGTCGCCGACCGAGTGCAGCGTGAAGCCGAGTTGCTGGACGAAGGGGATGTGGACCGGGAATTCCATGGCAGCCTAGAAACGGTAGTTGGGCGCGGCCGAAGGGGCTGCGCTGGGGTGCGCTGGCAAGGCGCGACGACGCTGCGGGCTCGCGCCCGCGAGGAGAAGCAACGCGGCCAGCGTGCGCCAGCGCAGGCCAGGCGGGCGTGCAGCGTTGCCACCCACATGGTGAACGTGGCCGTGGGTCCAATCTTGTGATGAAGCAAGAACTTGCATGCGCTGGGTAGCGGTCGACTGCCGTTTCTAGGCTTATCCCCCATGGATGGCGCTGACGCCGCCGTCCACCGCCAGGATCTGGCCGGTGATGTGCTTGCCGGCCCTGGACGCAAACAGCAGGGCCGCGCCCTTCAAGTCGTCGTCATCGCCGATGCGGTTCAGCGGCGCGTGGGAAGCGAGTTGCTCTTCACCGATGGTCGCCATCAGGCCCTTGGTCATCTTGCTCGGGAAGAAGCCCGGCGCCAGCGCGTTGACGGTGATGCCGTATTGGCCCCACTCGCCGGCCAGCGCGCGCGTGAAGTTCACGGCCGCGCCCTTGCTGGTGTTGTAGGCGATGGTCTTCATGACGGCCGAGTTGCCGCCGAGACCCGCGATGGAGGCCACGTTGATGATGCGGCCCGACTTGCGCGGGATCATGCTGGCCTTGGCCACCGCTTGCGCAAAGACGAAGAGGCTGCGGATGTTGAGGTCCATGACCTTGTCCCAGGCCTCGATGGGATGCTCCTCGGCGGGCGCGCCCCAGCTGGCACCGGCGTTGTTGACGAGGATGTCGATCTGGCCCAGGCGCTCCATGGTCTCCATGACGACGCGCTGCGCGTCTTCCTCCTTGGACGCATCGGCCGCCACCCAGCGCGTGTCGATGCCGCGCGCCTGCAGGTGGGCCGCGGCCTCCTCCAGGTCGGCCGCCTTGCGCGAGGTCAGCATGATCTTGGCGCCTGCTTCACCGAGGGCTTCGGCGATCTGCAGGCCCAGGCCACGCGAGCCGCCGGTGACGAGGGCCACCTGGCCGCTCAGGTCGAAGAGGTCTTGGACTTTGGTGCTCATGGTGTCTCCTTAGAAGTATTCAGCTTTCATTTCGCGGCACAGCGGCTCGCGGCGCGCAACCACGTCCAGCCAGGCGCCGATCTTGGGCAGCTCGTAGGCGAAGAAGTAGCGGGCCGCGGCGCGCTTGCCGTGGGCGAAGTCGCTGTCCCCGTGCACGCTCAGCACGACGTCCAGCCACAGCCAGGCCAGCACCGTGTGGCCGAAGGCCTGCATATAGGGCGTCGCATTGGCCAGCGCTTCTTCGGGCTCGCCCGTGCTCCAGGCCTTCTTGGTCGCGCCGCCCACTTGTGCCAACGCTGCGGCCAGCTGGTTGGCCTGCGGCGCCCAGTCGGTCTGCATCGCGCGCTCGATGGTCTGCTGCACTCGCGCGGCCAAAGCAGCGAGAGACGCCCCGCCCTGCTGCACCACCTTGCGACCCAGCAGGTCCAGCGCCTGGATGCCATGCGTCCCCTCGTGAATCATGTTCAGGCGCTGATCGCGCCAGTACTGCTCGACGGGGAAATCACGCGTGTAGCCATAGCCGCCCAGCACCTGGATGGCCAGGGAGTTGGACTCCAGGCACCACTCGCTCGGCCAGCTCTTGGCGATGGGGATGAGCACGTCCAGCAGCGCCTGCGCCTCGGCCTTCGCGTCACCGGTGTTCAGCTCGTCGACGAGGCGGGCGCAGTACAGCTCCAGCGCCAGGCCGCCCTCGACATAGCTCTTCTGCGCCAGCAGCATGCGGCGCACATCGGCGTGTTCGATGATGGGCCGCTGCGGGCTGGCCGCGTCCTTGCCCGTCGCGGTCATCGGCCTGCCCTGGGGACGCTGCTTGGCGTATTCCAGGCTGGCCTCGTAGCCGGCATAGCCCAGCATGACGGCACCGAGACCCACGCCAATGCGCATCTCGTTCATCATGAAGAACATGCAGCGCAGGCCTTCGCCGGGCTTGCCGACGAGATAGCCCACGGCACCCGCTTTGCCTTCCGGCTGGAAGCGGCCTTCGCCGAAGTTCAGCAGGCAGTTGGTCGTGCCGCGGTGGCCGAGCTTGTGGTTCAACCCGGCCAGCGCGATGTCATTGCGCTCGCCGGTCAGCTGGCCGTTCTCGCCGACCATTTGCTTGGGCACGATGAAGAGCGAGATGCCCTTGGTGCCCGGAATGAGCTTGCCGTCCGGCCCCGGGATCTTGGCCAGCACCAGGTGGACGATGTTCTCGCGCAGCTCATGCTCGCCGCCCGAGATCCACATCTTGTTGCCGCGCAGGCGGTAGCGCGGGCCGAGGGCGTCGTTCTCGTCCTCCAGCTCGGCGCGCGTGACCACATCGGACAGCGACGAGCCCGCCTGCGGCTCCGACAGGCACATGGTGCCGAACCACTGGCCAGCCAGCAGCGTCTTGGCGAACACCTCGCGCTGGCGCTCGCTGCCGTGTTCCATCAGCAGGTTGGCATTGCAGGTCGTCAGCACGCCGTAGGAGCCAGCGTGGACGTTGGCCATGCTGACGAAGGCATTGGCGGCCGTCTCGACGAGGCAGGGCAGCTGCATGCCGCCCAGCTCGTAGTCATGCGCCGCAGCCATCATGCCGGAGTCGACCAGGGCATTGACCGCCTCCAGCGTCGCCGCGGGCAGGTGCACGCGCTCGCCACCTTCATCCACAACCACGCGCGGCTCCTCCGTGTCCATCAGCCTGTAGCTCGGCGCGAACTTCTCGCGGGCGATGCGCTCGCAGGTGTCGAGCACGGCGCTGAAGGTCTCGCGCGAATGGTCGGCAAAGCGCTCGCGCGCGGTGAGGTCGCCAGCACGCAGCCAGTCGAACAGAAGGAACTCCAGGGTGTCGCGCATGGCTGCTATCCCGTTGTGGTGACGGCCGTGGGCTCAATGCCCAGGTCGGCCATGATCAGTCGCCCGCTACGCGGACGATGGTGCCCTGCGCCAGCGCGCAGAGCTTCTCGGCGCCGCCCTTGACGGCAAAGATCTCGCAGCGACAGACCGCCTGGTTCTTGCTGACCGCGTCGGCGCTGGCGCGGGCGATCAGGCGTTCGCCAACGGCCGGACGCACATAGTTCACCTTGAACTCGCTCGTCACGACCTCGACCTGCATGGCCGTGCCGCCGGCATAGGTCAGCGCGTTGTCGGCCAGATAGCTGACGACGCCACCATGCGCAAAACCATGCTGCTGCAGATGCTCGGGCTTGAGCACCAACTGCAGCTCGACCTTGCCCGGGGACAGCGCCGCCAGTTCCGTGCCGAGCAGGCGGCTGAAGGCTTGCTTGGCCAGGATCTCGCGGCCCATCTGCAGGAAGACCTCCGGCGAGACGGCCATGGTCTTCAGAGCACTTCGAAGATGCCAGCCGCGCCCATGCCGCCGCCAATGCACATCGTCACGCAGACGCGCTTGGCACCGCGGCGCTTGCCTTCGATCAGCGCATGGCCGGTCAGGCGCTGGCCCGACACGCCGTAGGGGTGGCCCACCGCAATCGCGCCGCCGTTGACGTTCAGGCGGTCCATCGGGATGCCCAGCGTGTCGGCGCAGTACAGCACCTGCACGGCGAAGGCTTCGTTCAGTTCCCACAGGTCGATGTCGGCAACCGTCAGGCCGAGCTTCTTCAGCACCTTCGGGACGGCGAAGACGGGGCCGATGCCCATCTCGTCGGGCTCGCAACCGGCCACGGCAAAGCCGAGGAAACGGCCGATGGGCTTGAGGTTGTGCGTGGACGCGTATTGCTCGCTGACCAGCGCGCAGGCGCCGGCACCGTCGCTGAACTGGCTGGCGTTGCCGGCCGAGATCAGACCGCCGGGCATGGCGGAGCGCAGGTCCTTGATGGCGTCATAGGTGGTGCCTTCGCGCAGGCCCTCATCAGCGCTGATGGTCACTTCCTTGCTCATCAGGCCCATGACCTTGTCGGCCACGCCCATGGTCGTCGTGACCGAGATCAGTTCGTCGGCGAACTTGCCGGCGGCCTGGGCGGCGCAGGCCTTCTGCTGGCTGCCGGCGCCGTACTGGTCCATGCGCTCGCGCGAGATGTTGTAGCGCTTGGCCACGTTCTCGGCGGTCTGCAGCATGTTCCAGTAGATCTCGGGCTTGAGCTTCATCAGCGCCGGGTCGACCAGCATGTGCTTGTTGGCCTCTTGCTGCACGCAGGAAATGCTCTCGACGCCACCGGCGATGTAGACATCGCCCTCGCCGGCAATGATGCGCTGCGCGGCCATCGCAATGGTCTGCAGGCCGCTGGAACAGAAGCGGTTGATGGTGACGCCGCTCACCGTGATCGGCAGGCCGGCCTTCAGCGCGATCTGGCGCGCGATGTTGGAGCCGGTGGCGCCTTCGGGCGTGGCGCAGCCCATCAGCACGTCTTCGATGGCGCCGCCATCGATGCCGGCGCGCTCGACGGCTGCCTTGACCGCGTGGCCGCCGAGTGTGGCGCCGTGGGTCATGTTGAACGCGCCCTTCCAGCTCTTGGCGAGCGGCGTGCGGGCGGTGGAGACGATCAGTGCGTTGCTCATGTCTTGTTCCTTGTCAGTCGCGCGCTGCGATCAAGTGAAGCTCTTGCCTTCCGCCACGAGGCGGGCCAGCAGCGGGGCGGGCGTCCAGAACGCACCGTCATCCATCGGGTTCTTGGCAAAGCGCTTCATTGCCTGCACGACGTTGAAGAGGCCGAGGGTGTCGGCGTAGCACATCGGGCCACCGCGGAAGATGGGAAAGCCGTAGCCGGTCAGGTAGACCATGTCCACATCCGACGCGCGCTGGGCGATGCCTTCTTCCAGCAGGTGGGCGGCCTCGTTGACGAGGGCGAACACCAGGCGGTGCACGATCTCCTCGTCGGTGATGTCGCGCTTCTTGGCGCCGATGGCTTCGCGGTGCTTGGCCAGCATCTCCTCGACGACGGGGGACGGGATCGCGTCGCGCTTGCCGGGCAAGTAGTCGTACCAGCCAGCACCGGTCTTCTGGCCGAAGCGACCGAGTTCGCACAGACGGTCGGCGCTCGCCGAGTACTTCATGTTGGCGCGCTCGACAGCGCGGCGCTTGCGGATCGCCCAGCCGATGTCATTGCCAGCCAGGTCACCCATGCGGAACGGGCCCATCGCGAAGCCGAACTTCTCGACCGCCTTGTCGACCTGCTGCGGCGTGCAGCCTTCATCGAGCAGGAAGCCGGCCTGGCGGCTGTACTGCTCGATCATGCGGTTGCCGATGAAGCCGTCGCAGACGCCCGACACGACAGCCGTCTTCTTGATCTTCTTGCCAATGGCCATGACCGTGGCCAGCACATCCTTGGCGGTTTCCTTGCCGCGCACCACTTCCAGCAGCTTCATCACGTTGGCTGGGCTGAAGAAGTGCATGCCCACCACGTCCTGCGGGCGCTTGGTGAAGGAGGCGATCTTGTCGACGTCCAGCGTCGAGGTGTTGGACGCGAGGATGGCGCCGGGCTTGGCGACTTCGTCCAGCTGCTTGAAGACGGCCTCCTTGACGCCGATCTCCTCGAACACCGCCTCGATGATGAGGTCGGCGTCACCCAGGTCCGCGTAGTTCAGCGTCGTGCTCAAGAGCGCCATGCGCTGGGCGTATTTGTCTTCCTTGAGCTTGCCCTTCTTGACCTGCGATTCGTAGTTCTTCTTGATCGTCGCGACGCCGCGGTCCAGCGCTTCCTGCTTGGTCTCCAGGATGGTGACCGGGATGCCCGCATTCAGGAAGTTCATCGAGATGCCGCCACCCATCGTGCCGGCGCCGATGACGCCCACCTTGGCGATGGTGCGCAGCGGCGTGTCTTCGGGCACGTCGGAGATCTTGCTGGCCACGCGCTCGGCGAAGAACAGGTGGCGCAGCGCCTTGGACTCGGGCGTCAGCATCAATGCCATGAAACCCTCGCGCTCGGCGCGCATGCCGTCGTCGAACTTCATGTTGACAGCACTGGCCACGGTCTCCAGGCAGCGCAATGGTGCCGGGAAGTTCTTGCTCATGCCGCCCACCATGTTGCGGGCGAACTGGAAGTAGGCCTCGGCGTTGGGGTGGCGGGCTTTCAGGTCGCGCACCTTGGGCAGCGGGCGCTTCTCGGAGACTTCTTCAGCGAACTTGACCGCCGCGTCGACCACGTCGGCGTCGACGATCTTGTCGAACAGCTTCTGGCCCGGGACCATAGCCAGCATCTGCGCCTCCACCGGCTCGCCGCTGACGATCATGTTCAGCGCGGGCTCCACGCCCAGCGCGCGCGGCAGGCGCTGCGTGCCGCCGGCGCCAGGCAGCAGGCCCAGCTTCACTTCGGGCAGCGCGACCTTGGTGCCGGTCTGCGCGACGCGGTAGTGGCAGCCCAGGGACAACTCCAGGCCACCGCCCATGCAGACGCTGTGGATGGCCGCGACGACCGGCTTGCTGCAGTTCTCGACGACAGCGATCAGGCTCAGCAGGTTCGGCTCGGCCAAGGCCTTGGGGCTGCCGAACTCCTTGATGTCGGCACCGCCCGAGAAGGCCTTGCCGGCGCCGGTGATGACCAGGCTGGTGATGGCCGGATCGGCTTCGGCGCGCTCCACACCGGCCGCAACGGCGGCGCGGGTGGCAAAACCCAGGCCATTGACCGGCGGGTTGTCGAGCGTGATCACGGCGACGCTGCCGCGAACTTCGTAATGGGCTGTCATGGGCACGACCTCAGTTGGCGGGCCCACCGCGCCTTGCGCAGCCGGCCCAGAATAGAACGACCGTTCGATTCTAGGCAGCGCCCGCCGCGCAGTCTTGTCCCGGCAGTGACAAGGCCGTGAAGGGCTCAGTACTGGGACTTGGGCAGGACCACGGTGTCCTTGAACGCCTTGGCCGCCTCCGGCTCCGCTGGCGGCTGCAGCTTGGCCTCGGCATAGCGGCGCATGGCCTCGGCGGCATCCAGGGGGGCAACAGGTGCAGGAGCCTGGCGCGGCGCGGGCCGCACTGCCAGGCGCAGCTCATGGCAATCGCGCTGCAGCTGCTCCACCTGCTTGCGTGCCTGGGTGAGCTGCTGGGCGCCAAGTTGGCGGGACTGCTCCACGTGCATCACCCGCTCATGCTCGCGCTTGATTCGTTTGGCTGCCCAGGCGTAGACGGCACCTCCCGCCACCAAACCGCCCACAGCAAAGCTGCCCACCAGCTGCAACAGTTGACCGTTGTCCATTTTTTCTCTCCCCTGACACCGTTGTCCGTTGGCACTGTATCGGTCTGACAGCGCAACGCCCGTCTTGCCAGGGTTTGTCACGAGTCGCCACCGCTCCGTCTCGCCCTTGGACGCCCAGCGCCCCCCGGCTAGAGTGCGGGCCATGCTGATTCCGGTCGTCTACCCACCCCGCGATCCCGCGCCGCCGCCGCAGTTTTCCCCGCCGCCGCCGCCAAAGTCGGAGGAGCCCGCGCCTCCTCCACCGCCCGAGCCGCCTTCCACGGCATCCACGACCGAGGGCGATGTGCCCTGGATGCTCTATCTGCTGCGCGTGCTGGGCCTGTGCGCCTTTCCCGTCGTCATCGTCATCGCCGGCGTCGCCGTGCTGCTCGGCCTGGAACAGGCCCGCGAAACGCTGCTGTCGCTGGAAGTGGGCAGCGCACAGACCGCCCTCCTCGTCTTCACCTTCGGCTTGTGGCTGCTGCTGGCCTGGTATGTGAGCCGCCTGCTGCTGGACCGCCGCTTCAAGCCCGACACGCTGGGCGAGTGCATGAACCCGCGCTTTGGCGACGGCCTGCGTCGCTGGCTGCCGCGCGGGCTCATCCTCGGCGGCGGCCTGCCCATCGCGATCTTCTTCCTGGTGCAGACGCGCGAGCGCCTCATCGGCGTCGCGCTGCTGGCCGTCACGGCGGGACTGGCCCTTTTTGTCTGGAAGCGGCGCGCCTGGCTGCTCAAGCTCGGCACGGGCTCGTGGCTGGCGCGTTGCCTCGCCCTGGATGGCCGGCGCGACGCCATCGCGCTGCTGGAGCGCGAGGACCGCATGAGCACGCCGTCGCGCGTGCTCGTCGCGCTGGTGCTGCTGCTGCAATGGGGCGTGTTCGCCGCCCTCGTGGCCTGGCCCGAGGCCACGGCGCGCGCCATCGGCTCACCGGCCCTGGTGCTGCTGGCCATGGGCAGCTGGATCGTCTTTGGCGGCATCCTGCTGACCTATGCACCCAAGGCGTTGATACGCATGCCGCTGACGCCGTTGCCGCTGCTGCTCTTCGTGGCATTTGCCCCGCTGAACGACAACCACCGTGTGGCCGACCCTGAGCGCAGCGCTCGCAATGCCATCGCCGCCCGCCAACCGGCCGACGCCTGGGTGCAAACCTGGCTGCGCACCGTGGGCGCGGATGGCAAACGGCCGCTCGTGATCGTCGCCGTGGCCGGCGGCGCCTCGCGCGCGGCGTATTGGGGCAGCGCATCGCTGGCGCGCCTGCAGGATCTCGGTGAACAACAGGGCGTCAACTTCGCCGACTCGGTCTTCGCCATCAGCGGCACGTCGGGCGGGGCCCTGGGCGCGGCCAGCTTCGTCGCCGCCGTGGACGCGCGCCGCCAGGCGCTCGACGCCGCCAATTGCACACCCTGGAAGCTGGTGCGCGACTTCACCGGCCGCGACCATCTCGCCACGCCGGTCGGTGACATGCTCTACCCCGACCTGGTGCAGCGCTTCCTGCCCCTGGCCGTCGCCGGCGCGGACCGATCTCTCGGCCTGGAGAAGGTCTGGACGCATGACTGGCCCAGGAGCCTGGCCCAGCAATGTCCGCTGCGCCCGACCGCCCATCCCAACCCCTGGGGCGAGGCGATGACGGCCTTGCACGGCCGCGCCACCGACGCCGAATGGCTGCCGCTGCTGGCCATGAACACCACAGCCCTGTCGCGCGGCCAGCGGGTCTACCAGTCCGACTTCCTGCTGGCCGGTGGCGACGGCATCGACCTGCTCGACCCCTCGCTCGGCCTGGAGGTCGAGCGCATGACGCTGGCCCAGGCCGTGCACAACAGCGCCCGCTTCCCCTACATCAGCCCTGCCGCAGCCGTCATCTTCAAGGAGGCGCACAGGGATGAGGAGAACGGCGATGTCGGCCGCGTCTGGGACCGTCTGGGCGATGGCGGCTACGTAGAAGCCAGCGCGACACTGCTGCTCTCCGACTTGCTGCGCGACCTCGAAGCCAGCGGGCGGCTCAAGGCCTGCAAGCCCGAGGACAACTGTGCCGCCCAAGGCGTCCTGGACCGCTCGCGGCTGCGCCTGCTGCTGCTGGTCAACAGCGCCTCGCAGGTCGACGACTGGCTGTGCCGCGACGCACCCACGGCTGCCGATGCGCAGCCGCTGGACGGGCGCCGCTACCGCGCCACGCACATGGGCCTGAACGAGGTGGTCGCGCCGGCGCAGGGCATCCTGAACAGCAACGACGCCCGCGCGCGGGACTCGGCAGTCGAGCTCATCAAGCGCATCGGCGGCTGCGGCCAGGTGGCGGAGCTGCGCATGCCTGCACTGCCGGGCCAACGCCAGCCGTCGATGAACTGGATGCTGAACTCGGCCTCGCGCGAGCTGATCGACGCGGCACTGCTGGAGAAGCTCAATGCCACCGACCCGGCCGTCGGCGCGGCGCAGGCCCAGCTGGTGGCCCATCTGCGCCAGGCCAAGGGCTGGATGCTGCAGATGAAATAGGGCCGTCACAATGCGGCCCCCATGCCCAGCTTTCTCCTGCACCTCTGCACCGCGCCGCAGCGCCGCGCACTCTGGCGCGCCTTGCTCGCCGTCCTGCTCATCGTCATCACCTGCCTGGCCCTGAGCCCGGCACCGCCCAAGACCATCACCACCGGCTGGGACAAGTCCAACCATGCCCTCGCCTTTGCCGCGCTGGCCTTCAGCGGTGTCTGGGCCATGTGGCCCGTCTCGCAGCGGCCGCGGCAATGGATCTGGCTGGTGATCGCGCTGATCGGCTACGGCATTGGCATCGAGATCGCGCAGAGCTTTCTGCCACCGCGCGAGGCCGACTGGCACGACGTGGTGGCCGACAGCGTCGGCATCGCCCTGGGTCTGCTGGCGGCCTGGCCCATCACAGCCAGCGCAGCACGCCGACCGTGACGGCGGGCACGAACAGCAGCAGCAGCAACCTCAGCACGTCGCTGGCCAGGAAGGGCATGACGCCCTTGTAGGTCTCGTTCATCGGCACGTCGCGCGCCATGCCGTTGACGACATAGACGTTCAGCCCCACCGGCGGCGCCAGCATGCCGATGCCCACCGTCATCAGCACCAGGATGCCGAACCAGATCGCCTTGGGCTCGGGCGCAAGGCCGAACAGGTCCAGGCCCATGATGGTCGGGAAGATGACGGGAATGGTCAGCAGCAGCATCGACAACTCGTCCATCACGCAGCCCAGCACCACGTAAAAGGCCAGCACGCCGGCGACGATGGCCAGCGGCGGCACGGGCAGCCCGCCCACCCACTGCGCCAGATGCGCGGGCATCTGCGTCAGCGCCAAGGCCGAATTCATCATGTCGGCGCCGAGGAAGATCATGAAGACCATGGCCGTCGTCTCGGCAGTGCCCAGCAGCGCGCGCTTGAGTCCATCGCCGCGCAGCTCGCCCGACAGCAGGCCGCTGGTCAGCGTCGCCAGCGCGCCGATGGAGGCACCCTCGGTCGGGCTGAACAGGCCACCGTAGATGCCGCCAAAGACGACGACAAAGATGGCCAGCAGCGGCCATACGCCCAGCAGAGCGTGCCAGCGCTCGCTCCAGCTGTGGCGCGGTCCCGGCACGGCCAGATGCGGCCGCAGCCGGCAGGTGATGGCGATGACCGCGAGATAGCCGGCGGTTGCGATCAGGCCGGGGATGAAGGCGGCGGCGAACAGCTTGGCGATGTTCTGCTCGGTCAGGATGGCGTAGACGATCAACGGCACCGACGGCGGGATCAGAATGCCCAGCGTGCCACCCGTCGCCAGCACGGCAGTGGACAGGCGCCCGTGATAGCCCGCGGCCTTCATCTCGCCGTAGGCCACCTGGGTGATGGTGGCGCAGGTGGCCACCGACGAGCCGCAGACCGAGCCGAAAGCGGCCGACGCCAGGATGGCCGCAAAGGCCAGGCCGCCGCGCCAGTGGCCGACCCAGGCAGATGCGGCACGGAACAGCGCCCTGGACAGCCCCCCCTGCGTGGCGAACTGGCCCATCAGCAGGAAGAGCGGAATGACCGACAGCTCGTAGACGGTGAGGCGTGCGACGGCCGAGCCCTTGATCAGGTTCAGCAGCGCCGCGTCGTTGCTGAGCCAGGCATAGCCAAGGGCGCCGGGGATGAACATGGCCGCGGCGATAGGCACGCGCAGCGCCATGAGCGCGAGCATCAGGCCGAAGATGACCAGGCCGGCGGTCACTTCTTGACCGCCTGCGCGACAGCAATGACGGCCGTCAGCGCAAGGCCCGGCGCCAGGATGGCGTAGGCCCACCACATCGGCAGGCCCAGGATCATGGTCTGCTCACCGGCCTCGTCCACCGCCGCCGCGCCCATGCCGGTGCGCCAGGCCAGCAACCCCAGCATGACGGCCAGCAGCAGCGCGCCGAAGCGGTCCAGCGCGCCATTGACGCGCTCGGGTGCAGCCTGGGTAAAGAAGTCCACGATGATGTTGCCGCGCCGCAGCTGGCACCAGGGCAGGCACAGCGCGATCGCCAGCGCGATGCCGATCTGGCTCAGTTCCACATCACCACGCACGGGGCTGGCGAACAGGTTGCGGCCGATGACGCTCCACAGCGTCATGCCGGCGACGAGCAGCGCGCAGACGCCGCCCAGCAGCGCAAATACTGCCGCCAGCTTCTCAAGCCATTTCACTTCTTGTACTTGGCCAGCAGCGCCTGCGCTTCGCTCAGCATCTGCTTGCCGGGCAGGCCACGCTTGTCCATGTCGGCGGCCCAATCGTCGTAGAGCGGATGGCTGGCCTTGATCCAGTTGTCCACCTCGGCAGCCGGCACCGTGTAGAAGACATTGCCGCGGTCCACCGCCGGCTTTCGGCCAGGCGCCTGGCTGGCATCCCAGGTGCGGCCGGCGGCCTGTGACAGGGCGGCGCCGGAGTTCCTGTCGATGACGGCCTTCAGGTCGGCCGGCAGGCTGTCGTATTTGGCCGGGTTCATCGCCAGGATGAAGACCGCGCTGTACAGCGCCGGCCGGCTCGGGTCGGTCTCGGTGTGGTACTTGACCATCTCGTGCAGCTTGACCGAGGGGATGACCTCCCAGGGCAGCGCAAAGCCGTCGATGGTGCCCTTGCTGACCGCATCGGCCACGGCCGGCAGCGGCATGCCGACCGGTGAGGCACCCAGGCTGCTGAGCAGCTTGTTGGTCTGGCGCGTCGGTGCGCGCAACTTCAGGCCCTTGAAGTCGGCCAGCGTCTTGATCTGGCGCTCGCGGGTGTGCAGATAGCCCTCGTCGTGCGTCGCGAACATCAGCGGCTTGACCGCGGCAAACTCCTTGACGGCGTACTTGCCATAGAAGTCCCAGGCTGCGCGCGACGCCGCCTCGGCGGAATTCGTCATGAAGGGCAGCTCGAACACCTCCATGATGGGAAAGCGCCCGGCCGTGTAGCCCGGTAGCGTGAAGGCGATGTCGACGACACCGTCCTTGACCTGGTCGATCAACTGGGCCGGCGTGCCGCCGAGCTGCATGGCCGGGTAGACCTGGCATTTCAGGCGGTTGCCGGAGTCTGCCGCGATCTTGTCGCACCAGGGCGCCAGGATCTGTGTCGGCGGCATGGCGCCGGGCGGCCAGAAGTGATGCACCTTGAGCGTGATCGGCTCGTTGGCCTGCACCGCGGTCGCGGCCAGCAGGGCGGCGATGAAGGCGATTGCTTTCATGCCCGGTCTCCTTGTTGTATGGCGGCGATCCTAGGGGAATTGGCTCTGCTGACATCCCCGCACCCACCCTAGGGGGGGGTGTCCTACAGCCAAAGACCCTGCACTGACATACCGTTGGCAGCAGTTTGCGATACGGTGCCACCCATGTTGACCGAGCTGCTCCGCGCCACCCGAGCCCATTCGCTCGCCCTTGCCGCGCCCCTGTCGGACGAGGACGCCCAGCTGCAGTCCATGGCCGACGCCAGCCCTACCAAATGGCATCTGGCCCACACGACCTGGTTCTTCGAGACCCTGGTGCTGTTGCCACATCTGCCGGACTACTGCGTCTTCGACGAGCGCTGGCCGCGCCTCTTCAATTCCTATTACGAGAGCCTGGGCCCGCGTCATGCGCGCCCGCAACGCGGCCTGCTGAGCCGGCCCAGCCTGGACGAGGTCAAGGCCTACCGCCGCCATGTGGATGCCGCCCTGGCCGACCTGCTGCCACATGCTGGCGACGATGCCCGCCGGCTGATCGAACTGGGCTGCCACCACGAGCAGCAGCACCAGGAGCTGCTGCTGACCGACATCCTGCACGCCTTTTCCTGCAACCCACTGCTGCCGGCCTACGACGTGTCAACACCGCTCAAGGCCGTCGCCCCCGATCAGGCCTGGTTGAAGCACGCTGGCGGCATCGTCGACATCGGCCATGGCGGCAGCGGCTTTGCCTTCGACAACGAAGGCCCGCGCCACCAGGCCCTGCTCGCGCCTTTCGAGATCAGCAACCGCCTCGTCACCTGCGGTGAGTACGAAGACTTCATCGACGCGGGCGGCTACCGCGAGTCGCTGCTGTGGCTGTCCGATGGCTGGGCCACCGTGCAGGCCCAGGGCTGGCAGCGACCGGCCTACTGGCTGGAAGACGGCAGTGTGTTCGGCCTGCATGGCGTGCAGCCGCTGGATGCAGACGCGCCTGTCATGCAACTCAGCTTCTACGAGGCTTGCGCTTTTGCTGAATGGGCTGGCGCGCGGCTGCCGACCGAGTTCGAGTGGGAGGCGGCATGCGGATTGCCCGGCTTCGCGCTGGCCGCCGATCAGGCCTGGCAGTGGACGCGTTCCAGTTATTCGCCCTACCCCGGTTTCAAACCCGCGGCGGGCGCGGTTGGTGAATACAACGGCAAGTTCATGGTGGGGCAGCAGGTACTGAGAGGCGGCAGCCTTGCGACCCCGCTGGGCCACGCACGACCAAGTTACCGCAATTTTTTCCCGCCGGCCGCGCGCTGGCAGTTCAGTGGAGTGAGGCTCGCAAGATGAAACCAGGAATTGAATGGCGCCAGCCCCGCGCTTCAGCCGACAACGAGCAGTTCGCGGCCGACCTGCACGCGGCGCTGAGCCGCGCGCCCAAGGTGATCTCGCCCAAGTACTTCTACGACGAGACCGGCTCCAAGTTGTTCGAGCAGATCTGCGACCTGCCCGAGTACTACCCGACGCGCACCGAACTGTCACTGCTGCAGACGCATGCGGACGACATGGTCGCGCAGATGGGCGGCCAGGTGCAGCTCGTCGAATACGGTGCCGGCGCTCTGCGCAAGGTGCGCCTGCTGCTGGACGCCATCCCGCGCGACAGCGTGCAGTTCGTGCCGGTGGACATCTCAGGCCCGCACCTGCTGGCGGCCTGTGACGGGCTGGCAGGCGACTATCCGGGCCTGGCCATCCAGCCGCTGGTGGCTGACTTCACGCGCCCGCACACGCTGCCACCCTGCCCCGAAGGCAGCCGCCGTGTCGGCTTCTTCCCTGGCTCCAGCATTGGCAATTTCACGCCGAGCGAGGCGGACGCCTTCCTGCGTCTGGCCGCGGGTGAACTGGCCGGCGGTGGCCTGCTGATCGGCATCGATCTCGTGAAGGACCACGGCACGTTGCATGCGGCCTACAACGATGCGGCCGGCGTGACAGCAGCCTTCAACATGAACCTGCTGCACCGCGCCCGGCAGGAACTGGGCGCGGAGTTCCCACCGGACGGCTTCGAGCACCTGGCCTTCTACAACCCGGCCTACCGACGCATCGAGATGCATCTGCGTGCGACGCGGCCGCTGGAGCTGAGCTTGGGTGGGGAGGTCTACACCTTCCACGAGGGCGAGACGCTACACACCGAGCATTCGCACAAATACACGGTTTCGGGCTTTCAGTCCCTGGCGGAGCGCGCGGGTTTCAAGCCAGGCAAGGTGTGGACGGATGAGAACGGGTGGTTTGCGGTGCTGTGGCTGGAGGCAGAGAGCAGCAAATAGGCCAGCGCTATGCGCGCCTCCCACCAAAACCCGGGCGCTTGCTGTCGTGCTTGACGACGATGATCCTGACCTCGTCCGCGATCACGCGATAGACAACGGTGTATGGAAAGACGCTCATGGCGAAACCGCGTCGGCCATTTGAGCGTGGCGAGCCGATGTCGGGATGCTCAAGGAGCAGGGCAGCAAGCCGTTTGAACTCCGCAACAAAACGGGCTGCCACGATGGGCGAGCCCTCACGCTCGTAGAAGGCGGCGGCTTCGTGGACGTCTTGCTCTGCGGCCGGATGCAGTGTGACCTTCATCCGGGAAAGCGGGCTTCCAGTCTGGCGACGGCCACATCGACGGGCACGGCGTTGGCGGTGCCGACTTCAAGCTCTTGCTCGCGTTCGTCGGCCAGTTTGTCCCAAGCAGCCTCAACGCCAGCGTCCACGTCCAGGCTGGCGATCAATCGATCCAGCAACTTCGCGCGATCGGCTGGCGATAGTCGCAGTACTTCTGCTTGAAGGGTTTCGAGAGCGGTCGTCATGAGCATCCCCTGGGGCCCGAAGCTTGGGCAGTTCGGGTAGCTTGCCACAACTCCGTTCGGGCACTGCGAACCCGAACGATGCATGATGCGGTCGGCGATGCGATTCACTGCGTTCACCCCTACTGGAGCCCGGCGATATAGCGTTCTGCCGCGTCAGAACACGGAATCGATTGGCAGCGATCTCAGATCGCCAACCTCTCCCGCACCCCATCCGCCGCCATGTCCTTGCCCCGCCCCCGCATGACGATCTCGCCGCGCTGCATCAGCAAGTACTGGTCGGCCAGCTCTTCGGCGAAGTCGTAGAACTGCTCCACGAGCACCACCGAAAGCCCCTTGTCGTGGGCCAGGTGCTTGATGACGCGGCCGATGTCCTGGATGACGTTGGGCTGGATGCCTTCGGTCGGTTCGTCCAGCAGCAATACCTTGGGGCCGGGCGCCAGCGCGCGGGCGATGGCCAGCTGCTGTTGCTGGCCGCCGGACAGGTCGCCGCCGCGGCGGCTCCGCATCTTGTCGAGCACAGGGAACAGCTCGAACAGCTCCTTGGGCAAGGGCGTGCCCGCGGGCTGGCTGGAAAGACCCATTTGCAGGTTCTCCATGACCGTGAGCCGGCCGAAGATTTCCCGGCCCTGCGGCACGTAGCCCAGGCCGGCGCGAACGCGCTGGTGCGTCTTCAGCTTGTTGATCGCCTCGCCGTCCAGCGTGATGCTGCCGGACGTGACAGGCACGACCCCCATCAGGCTCTTCAGCAGCGTCGTCTTGCCGACACCGTTGCGACCCAGCACGACCGTGATTTCACCGGGCTTCAGGTCGAAGCTCAGGCCGCGCAGGATGTGAGAGCCGCCGTAGTGCTTGTGCAGATCCTGCACTTTCAAGATGTCATCTGCCAAGGTACACCTCGATCACCTTCTCGTCCGACTGCACGGCGGCCATGGTGCCTTCGGCCAAGGTCTTGCCTTCATGTAAAACCGTGACCGTGCGATGCGCGCCGGCCAGCGTGCCGACGAAGTTCATGTCGTGCTCGACGACGACGAGCGAATGCTTGCCCTCCAGACTCAGGAACAGCTCGGCGGTGCGCTCGGTCTCCTCGTCAGTCATGCCGGCGACGGGCTCGTCGAGCAGCAGCAGCTTGGGGTCTTGCGCCAGCAGCATGCCGATCTCCAGCCACTGCTTCTGACCGTGGCTCAGCAGGCCGGCGACGCGTTCACGCTCGTCGGCGAGATGAACCGTCTTCAACAGCTCATCCAGGCGATCACGCTGTTCGCCATTCAGCTTGGCGCGCATTGCAAAGCGCGCGCGGCGATCACCGGCGAGAGCCAGCTCCAGGTTCTCAGCCACGGTCAGCGCCTCGAACACCGTCGGCTTCTGGAACTTGCGGCCGATGCCGGCGCGGGCAATCTGCTGCTCGCTCATCAGGCGCAGGTTGAGGTTGCTGCCGAAGAAGATGCGCCCGCTGTCGGGCCGCGTCTTGCCGGTCAGGCAGTCCATCGTCGTCGTCTTGCCAGCACCGTTCGGACCGATGACGCAGCGCAGTTCGCCCACGCCAACCGTGAACGACAAGCCGCCCAGCGCCTGGAAGCCATCGAAGGCGACCTTCAGCTCTTCGACGTAGAGCGCAACACCTTGGTTGAAAACAGGCTCGCCAGACGTGGCGAAGCGGGTAATGGCACGGGAGCGAGCCTCAGCGCCCGCCTCAAGAAGTTCTGGTGTCATTTCTTGAACCTCTTCGCCAGCCCCATCAAGCCTTGCGGCAGGAACAGCGTCACCGCGATGAAGAGCCCGCCGAGGATATAGAGCCAGCCCTCCGGCCACCAGGCCGTGAAGACCGATTTCGTCCCATTGACGAAGAAGGCACCGAGCACCGGTCCGATCAGCGTGCCGCGCCCGCCGACCGCTGCCCAGATGGCCATCTCGATACTGGCCGCCGGGCTCATCTCGCCGGGGTTGATGATGCCGACCTGGGGCACGTAGAGGATGCCGGCCAGCGCGCACATGACGGCCGAGATCACGTAGGCGCTGAGCTTGAAGGCGACGGGGTCATAGCCGAGGAAGCGCACGCGACCCTCGGCGTCGCGGATGGCTTGCAGGATGCGGCCCCAGCGGCTTTTTGTCAGTGCCCGGGCGATCAGGTAGCAAGTAATCAGCGCCAGGCCGCTGGCGATGCACAGACCGACCTTCATGCCCGGCGTGTTCAGCGGCATGCCGGCGATGCGCTTGAAATCGGTGAAGCCGTTGTTGCCGCCAAAGCCCGTCTCATTGCGGAAGAACAGCAGCATGGCCGCCACCGTCAGCGCCTGCGTGATGATGGAGAAGTACACACCCTGGATGCGCGAGCGGAAGGCGAAGTAGCCGAACACCGCCGCCAGCAGGCCGGGCACGGCCAACGCCAGGAAGATCTGCCCCGCCAGCGAATCGCTGAGCGCCCAGTGCCAGGGCAGTTCCTTCCAGTTCAGGAAGACCATGAAGTCCGGCAGGTCCGACTGGTACTGGCCTTCACGGCCGATCTGGCGCATCAGGTACATGCCCATGCCATAGCCACCCAGGGCAAAGAAGAGCCCATGGCCCAGCGACAGGATGCCGCCGAAACCCCAGATGAGGTCCAAGGCCAGGGCACAAATGGCAAAGCAAAGAAACTTGCCGAGCAGGCCCACGTAGAACTCGCTCAAGTGCAGCGCGTGGCCGGGCGGGAAAGCGAGGTGCAGCAAGGGCACGAACAGCAGCACGAGGGCCACCGCGATGAGCAACGTCTTCTTCATTCGACCGACCTGCCCTTCAACGCGAACAGGCCTTGTGGCTTTTTCTGGATGACGAGCACCAGCAACATGAGCAGCGCGATCTTGGCGAGCACAGCGCCCTGCCAACCCTCCAGCAGCTTGGACAGCACCCCAAGGCCCAAGCCCGCGTAGACGGTGCCGGCAAGCTGGCCGACGCCGCCGAGCACGACGACCATGAAGGCGTCGACGATGTAGCTCTGGCCGAGGTCAGGGCCGACATTGCCGATCTGGCTCAGCGCGCAGCCGGCCAGGCCCGCGATGCCGGAGCCGAGCGCGAAGGCCATGGTGTCAACCTTGGCGGTGTTGACGCCCACGCAGGCCGCCATGCGGCGGTTCTGCGTGACGCCACGCACCATCAGGCCCAAACGCGTCTTGGCCAGCAGCAAAGCCATGCCGACCAGCACCAGCGCTGCAAATCCAAGAATGGCCAGACGGTTGTAGGGCAGCGTCAGGTTGGGCAGCAGCGCCCAGCCGCCGGACAGCCAGGTGGGGTTCTCGACCGCCACGTTCTGCGCGCCGAACAGCGTGCGTACGGCCTGCATCAGCACGAGTGAAATGCCCCAGGTCGCCAGCAGCGTCTCCAGCGGCCGGCCGTAGAGCCAGCGGATCACCGTGCGTTCCATCGCCGCACCGACGAGAGCCGCGACGATGAAGCTGGCGGGCAGCGCCAGCCACAGGTAGTAATCGAAGGCCGCAGGCAGCCAGGCGCGAAAGCCCTGCTGCACGCAATAGGTGGCGTAGGCGCCCACCATCAGCAGCTCGCCGTGCGCCATGTTGATGACGCCCATCAGGCCGTAGGTGATGGCCAGGCCTAACGCGACGAGCAAGAGCACAGAGCCGAGGCTCAGGCCCGAGAACAGCAGCTGCGCGCGCTCGCCCCAGGCCAGGCGGTCGCCGATGGCGTCGATGGCGCTCTTCATCGCGGCCTTGGTGGAGGCATCGGTCTCGTTGCCGATGCGATCCAGCAGCAGGGCCCGCGTCGTCGGGTCGGCGCTGCCGGCCAGCTCGACGGCAGCGGCGCGGCGCTGTGCAGCGTCGGTGGACGACAGCTTGGCGCCGGCCACCAGCGCACTCAACTGGCCGCGCAGGTCCGCATCGGTCTCGGCCGCCAGCGCACGCTCGTACAGCGGCAGCTTGGCCGCGCTGGCGTCCTCACGCAGCGTCGCCAGCGCCTTGGCGCGCGTGTCGCGATCCTTGGACAGCAGGGCCAGCCCGGCCAGGGCCGAGTCGATCTCGCGGCGCAGGCGGTTGTTCAGCATGGGTTCGTCGCCCTCTGGCGGCGCGGCGCCCTCGGCGGCCACGACCGCCTTGCCCTCGCGCAGCCGCACTCGGCCGTCGAGCAGTGCGTGCAGGTAGTCCGCCAGCGCCGGGTCAGCCTGCGCCACGGCCTCGTTGAGGGCGGCGACACGCTCGTCACCCTCACCCGCAGCGATGCGGGTGAGCAGCTCGGGTGGCAACGCAGCCCAGGCTTGAAGGCCACACAGCGCCAGCAGCCAACCGAAAAGAAGTCGCTTGATCATGAAGGCCCAGCCGAGTCAAAACCAGCGCGGTGCGACAGCACGCGCGCCTCTCCAGTGGGCGCCGCCCAACCCGGCCTGGCCGGTCGGACGGCGCGCCGCAGCTTTGCTGCGGCTTACTTCGTGGGCTCGTCCTTTTTGCCCTTGTTCTCAGGGATGTAGGGGCTCCACGGCTGGGCCTTGACCGGGCCGGGCGTCTTCCACACCACGTTGAACTGGCCGTCACCCTTCACTTCGCCGATGAAGACCGACTTGTGCAGGTGGTGGTTCTTCTCGTCCATCTTGGACGTGATGCCCGAAGGTGCCGTGAAGGTCTGGCCGGCCATGGCGGCGATGACCTTGTCGGTGTCGGTGCTACCGGCCTTCTTGACGGCCTGCGCCCACATGTTGATGCCGATGTAGGTGGCTTCCATCGGGTCGTTGGTCAGCGGCTTGTCCTTGTGGCCGGCGATGCCCTTGGCCTTGGCGTAGTCGCTCCACTTCTTGATGAAGGCGTCGTTGGCGGGCGCCTTGATCGACATGAAGTAGTTCCACGCGGCCAGGTGGCCCTGCAGCGGCTTGGTGTCCACGCCGCGCAGCTCTTCCTCACCGACCGAGAAGGCCACCACCGGCACATCGGTCGCCTTCAGGCCCTGGTTGCCCAGTTCCTTGTAGAAGGGCACGTTGGAGTCGCCGTTGATCGTGGAGATGACCGCCGTCTTCTTGCCTTCGGCGGCGAACTTCTTGATCTTGGCAATGATGCTTTGGTAGTCCGCGTGGCCGAAGGGGGTGTAGTCCTCCATGATGTCGGCTTCGGGGATGCCCTTGCTTTTCAGGAAGGCGCGCAGGATCTTGTTCGTCGTGCGCGGGTAGACATAGTCGGTGCCCAGCAGCACGAAGCGCTTGGCGCCGCCGCCGTCCTTGCTCATCAGGTATTCGACGGCGGGGATGGCCTGCTGGTTGGGCGCGGCACCCGTGTAGAAGACGTTCTTGCTCAGCTCCTCGCCCTCGTACTGCACCGGGTAGAACAGCAGCGCGTTGGTCTGCTCGAAGACCGGCAGCACCGACTTGCGGCTCACCGAGGTCCAGCAGCCGAACACCACGGCGACCTTGTCCTGCGAGATGAGCTGCTTGGCCTTCTCGGCGAACAGCGGCCAGTTGGAGGCCGGGTCAACCACCACCGGCTCCAGCTTCTTGCCGAGCAAGCCGCCCTTGGCGTTGATCTCGTCGATGGCCATCAGCACGGTGTCCTTCAACACGGTCTCGGAAATGGCCATGGTGCCGGACAGCGAGTGCAGCACGCCGACCTTGATGGTGTCGGCAGCAAAGGCGGCGTGGGGGAGCAGGGTGGCAGCGGTGGCCAGTGCAAGAGCGGAACGGCGAAGCATCGGTATTCCTCCAGGTTGGATGTGAGGGTCGGGTAGCCGGAGGGCATGAGCGCAAGCCCCGTGCCAGCTTCGTGCACTTCGTCACACCCGGCGATCGCCCACCGGGTCGCACGTTCACGGCCCATGACAGCCCTGTCGCGGTGCAATTTGCACCGTTGGTGTACTGCAGCATTGGGCTATTGCACGAAAACAGGGCTGGTCATGCCCCGATTTGTGGCTTGCGGGTAGACCCTAGCCAGCCAAGCCGCGCAAGACCTGGGACCGGCTTCGGCTGACCATCAATGCCCGGCCGTCCTTCAGTTCGGCGCTGAGCTGGCCATTGGCCAGGCGCCGGAAGCGCGCCACCGCATCCAGGTTGACGATGCAACCGCGGTGGATGCGCACCCAGCGCTCGGCGTCCAGCCTCTCCTCCAGCCGCGCCAGGGCCAGATGCAGCAAGTGCTCGGCACCGCCGGCGTGCACGGCGACGTAGTCGCCCACTGCCTCGAAGTGGCTGACCTCGGCCACGGCCACCGGCACGATGGCCGCGCCGCTGCGCACGAACAGGCGTGTCAGCGGGCCGCGCCCGAGCAGCTCGGCCAGTCGCTCCAACGCCGGTGGGCAGGGCTCGCCCAGGGCGGCGCGCACACGCTCCAGCGTGGCATTGAGCCGCTCAGCGCCGAAGGGCTTGAGCAGATAGTCCAGCGCGCCCAGCTCGAAGGCCGTGATGGCGTGTTCAGCGTGGGCCGTCGTGAAGATGACCAGTGGCGGCGTGCCGGACGCCGCCAGGCGGCGCAGCACCTCGGTGCCCAGCAAACCCGGCATCTGGATGTCCAGGAAGACCAGCTCGGGCTTCAGGCGCTGGATCTCGGCCAGCGCCGCCGGGCCGTCGGCCGCTTCGCCCACGCAATGCAGCCAGGGCAGGCCGCGTAGCAGATGGCGCAGGCCGGCACGGGCGACGGGCTCGTCGTCGGCGATCAGGGCGGTGACAGCGGCCGTCATGCCTCGTCCTTCACCGGCAGGCGCAGTTCGGCGCGCAGGCCCCGGCCAGGCGCCGTCTGCACCGTCAGTGAAGCGCTGGCGCCGTAGAGCCAACCCAGCCGCTCGCGCAGCCGGCGCAGGCCGGTGCCACCGGCCTCCAGCGCGGCGGGCTCCGCGCCCATGCCGTCATCCGCCGCGGCGATCAGCAGAGTCTCGCCCTCGACGCGTGCAGTGACGCGCACCGTCGTCGCCTCGACCCGCGGCGCGGCACCGTGGCGCACCGCGTTTTCCACCAGCGTCTGCAGCGCGAAGCTCGGCAGCAGCTCGTTCAGCGCCGCGTCCTCGAACTCGGTGACGACACGCAGGCGCTCGCCGAAGCGGATGGCCTCGATGTCCAGGTACAGCTGCACCATCGCCCACTCCTCGCGCAGCGTGACGAACTCGCGCGGGTTGTCGAAGCTCGCGCGCAGCAAGGCCGCGAGTTGCTCGGCCGCGCGCGTGGCGCGTTCGGGGTCCAGCGGGATCAGCTGCACCACCGTGTGCAGCGCGTTGAACAGGAAGTGCGGATGCAGCTGGGCGCGCAGGGCCGCCAGCTGGCTGCGCGCCTGCAGCGCCTCCAGCTGGGCGTTGCGGGCCGCGGCGCGCTGGGCGTAGGCGACGCCGGCGATCATCACGTAGAACCACACGCCGGTGACGAGGTAGGCCGCGATGCCGGGGCCCACCACCAGAACGATGCGGCCCACCCTCACGCTCTCGACGATGCTGTTGGCCAGCACCCAAGCCACGGCGTACAGGGCCGCACCCAGCGCATGCTTGGCGATGAAGGCCAGCCGCATCGGATGCGGCCAGGGCAGGCGAGCGGTGACCCGGTGCACGACGAGGCCGAGCACGGCCGCCGTCGCCATCAGCCGCAGCGAGTAATGCAAGGCCTCGTGAATGCCGGCGCCATGCACGGTCATCATCAGCACCGCGAACAGCGCTGCTACCGGCAGCCAGCCGATCAGCCATTGCACCCAGATCCAGGCTCTGCCCATTCCTGCTCCGCGCCTATCTAACCGCTTTGCGCGACGTGCGCTTGGCGATGATGGTCAGCGTCCCCTCCTCCCAGTTCGCGCCATTGTCCAGCGAGCGGTCCTGGCGCATCTTGAAGCGGTCAGCGGTGATCTCGGTGAAGCGCGTGCGTGTCAGCACCGGCTTGCCCTCGGCGTTCTGACCACTGCCCTCGAGCAGCATTTCACCGCCCTGCCACTGGCCGTTGCTGCTGCCGAAGCGCGCGCGGTAGACGTCCAGGCCGCTGATGAGCCAGCGCCTGGTCTTGGCGTCGAAGATGCGCTGGCTGTAGTTCAGCGACGTCGGGTTGCCCGACGCATCGAAGATGCGCAGCTCGTCATCCAGGCCGTAGCCGTCGAAGGCTTTCCAGGCCTTCCAGCTGCCCACCAGCTTCGGTGCGCCGTGGATCATCGCGGCCAGACCGCCGACCTTGGGTGCAACCTCCAGCTCCCACTGGCCAACGAGGAAGTCGAACTGCGCGGCTTCGGCCGGCGCAGCGGCGGCTGCGGGCACCGCGCCGCCATGCTGGGCATGGGCAATGCCGGTGAAGGCGAGAGCGAGGGACAGGACAAGAGCTTTCATGACGTCTCCAGGTAAGGGATGGCGCAGCATCGCGACGCGCGCGACGCCTGGCGAGGGCCAAATCGCCGAGTGGCACAACGGTGCCGTCCAACGGTGCGCCGCGCGGCCGGCGGCTTCCTACATTGGTCGCCATGGACCCAACTGCACTCATCCACCTGCGCGGCGTCGGCAAGAGCTACCCGCAAGCGGGCGGCGATTTCCAGGCCCTCGCCGCCCTCGACCTCGACATCCACGCCGGCGAGTTTGTCGCCGTGGTCGGCCCTTCGGGCAGTGGCAAGTCGACGCTGCTCAACCTGCTCGCCGGTATCGACCGCGCCGGCTGCGGCGAGCTGAGCGTGGCTGGTCAAGACCTGCGCGCCCTGCCCGAGCGCGCACTGTCCCGCTGGCGCGGCCGCGCCGTCGGCGTCGTCTTCCAGTTCTTCCAGCTGCTGCCCACGCTGACCGCGCTGGAGAACGTCATGCTGCCGATGGACTTCTGCAACCAATGGCCCGCAGCTGAACGACCTGAGCGGGCCCGGGCCTTGCTCGAGCGCCTGGGTGTGGCCGACCAGGCGGACAAGTTCCCGTCTGCCCTTTCAGGCGGCCAGCAGCAGCGCGTGGCCCTGGCCCGGGCGCTGGCCAACGCGCCGGCGCTGATCCTGGCCGACGAGCCGACTGGGAACCTCGACTCCGTCAACGCCGAAGCGCTGCTGGCGCTGCTTGCCGAGCTGGCCCGGGAACAAGGCGTCACCATCGTCATGGTCACGCACGAAGCCGCCGCTCTGGGCCAGGTGCAGCGCAGCCTGCGCCTGCGCGACGGCCGCCTCGTCGAGGACCGCCGTCATGCTTAGGGCACTGAAAAGTTGGCGCGACCTCTGGCAACACCGCGCGCGCAGCCTGCTCGTTGTGCTCGCGGTCGCGCTGGGGCTGACCGCCGCCGGCACCATCCTGAATGCGTGGACCCTGGTCGAACGCGCCACCGACCAGGGCTATAGCGCCAGCCTGCCCGTCTCGGCCACGCTGGTGCTGGACCGGGCCGATGCGCAGGCGCTGGCCCTTGCCAAGGCACAGCCCCAGGTCGTCGCCGCACGGCTGCGGCGCAGCGCGATGGCCGCCGTGCAGGCCAATGGCCGGTCGCGCAATGCCGTCGTCATCGCGCTCGACGACTTTCAGCGCGCCGACATCGGGCGGCTGCAGCTCGACACGCCACCCATCGACGGCGGGCTGTGGATCGAACGCTCGTCGCTGGACTTCTCCGGCGCCAGCGTTGGCGAGCCTGTGTCCCTGCGCGCGGCCGGTGCCGAGACACTGCCGGTCGACATCAGGGGCTTGGTGCGCGACGTCAGCCAGGCGCCCGGCTGGATGGAAAACCTCGTCTACCTGTACGGCACCGCAGCGACGCTGACGCGACTGGGTGCGCCAGCGGGTTTCAACGAATTGCAGTTCCGCATGCGGGACGAGCACGCGACGCGCACCGACGTGCGCGCTGTCGTCGACAGCTTGAAGGCCGCGCTGATCGCCGGTGGCTACGTGGTCAAGAGCGTCGACGTGCCCGAACCCGGCCAGCACATCCACGCTGCGCAGATGGACTCGCTGCTGATGACCCAGGGCGCCTTCGGCCTGCTGGCGCTGCTGGCCTGCGGCTTCCTGGTCGTCAACCTCGTGGCCGCGATGCTGGCCGGGCAGACGCGCGAGATCGCCGTCATGAAGGTGCTGGGCGGCTCGCCTGGCCAGATCGGCGCGATGGTGCTGGCCCAGGCTGGCGCTTTAGGCCTGCTGGCCTCGGCAATCGCACTGCCCTTGGCGCTGTGGCTGGGGCGGCTCTACGGCGGTCTCAAGGCCGAGCTGCTGAACTTTCCGCTCGACGGCATCGCCACACCGGCGTGGGGCGTCACGATGCAGTTGGCCGTCGGGCTCGCGCTGCCGCTGGCCGCCGCCGCGCTGCCGGTGCGTACGGCCCTGCGCCGCCCCGTGGGCGAGGCGCTGCGCGACATCGGCATCACCCGCGAAGGCCGGCCGCTGAGCCTGCAGCGTGGCGCGCTGGCGGCGCGGCTGGTGCCGCTGCTCGGTGGCTGGGCGCGGCCACTGCTGCTGTCAGTGGGCAATGCCTTCCGCCGCCGCCAGCGCATGCTGCTGACCGTGCTGGCCCTGGCCAGCGGCGGCGCGGTGTACCTGGGCGCGGCCAATCTGCGCAGCGCCGTGCGCGGGTCGGTGGACGATCTCTTCGATGCCCAGCGCTTCCAGCTGCAGGTGCGCGTCGCCACGCCTTCACCCGCCACCAAGCTGGAGGCGCTGGCCCAGCAGGTGCCTGGCGTCGCGGCGGCCGAGGCCTGGCGCGGGCTGCGTACCAGCCTCGGTGCCGAGCCGCTGACGCTGCTCGGCGTGCCGTCCGCCGGACGTCTGCTGGCACCGCGGCTGATCGAAGGCCGCTGGCTGGCCGGTGACGGCGAACTCGTCGTCAGCCGCCTGCTGCAGAGGCAGCAACCCTCGCTGATCGTCGGCAGCCACCACCGCATCGCCGAGCGAGACTGGACCGTCGTCGGCCTCGTCGATGCCGGCCCGCAAGCCCTGGCCTACACCTCGCGCGCCACGCTGGACGCGCTGGCCGGCAACGAGCTCGCGACCAGCCTGGTGCTGAAGCTCGATCGCCCGGCCTCGCCCGTCGCCCTGCTCGACGCGGTACAGCAGCTGCGCGCGTCCCTCACCGAGGCCGGCATCGGCGTCGCCGCCAGCCAGTCCCAGGCTGACAACCGCCGCGTCGTGGAGGACCATCTGCTGATGGTCGTGGACTTCCTCGGCGCCATGGGCCTGGTGATGATTGCCGTCGGCGCTATGGGCCTGGCCTCGACGATGGGCCTGGCCGTGCTGGAGCGCCGGCGCGAGATCGGTGTGCTTCGGGCCATCGGTGCACGCGATGGCGCCATCCTGGCAATGGTGCAGGTCGAGGGCCTGACCCTGGTCGTGCTGGCCTGGCTGACGTCGCTGCCCCTGGCCCTGCCCATCAGCGCCCTGCTCGAGGTGGCCTTCGGCCGCATCATGTTCAGCGTGCCATGGCGCTTGCTGCCGAGCCCGGCCACGGCGTTCGGCTGGCTCGGATTGATGGCGCTGATCTCGCTGATTGCCTGCGCGCTGCCCGCACGCCGCGCGTTGCGCATTCCCGCTGCGCAGGCGCTTGCCTACGCCTGAGTCACGGTAAGCCCCAATCGCCATTTGAAGCACTTCTCAAGACAATCGCGGCCTCCCGGCAGGTGGCGATCTCCTTGAGTCACACAACATTACAGAAGTCGTACGAAACGCAAGGTTGGCGCTGCCGGGCGGCCCGCAAGATGCGGCGCATGTTGGCGTTGGCGGTGTTGCCCTGGAGTTGCGCGGCCATGGCGGCTGGGCCTGCTTCGACCTCGCCTGCGCCCGAAGGCAGCGGCGAGCTCAACGTGCTGCACTGGTGGACGTCTGCCAGCGAACGCGCCGCGGCCAACCACGTCGCCGCACGCATGGCCGAGAACGGCCTGAAGTGGGTGGACGGTGCCGTGGCCGGCGGCGGCGGCGGTCCGGCCATCAAGGTGCTGAACGAACGCATCCTGCGCCGCATGGCGCCCAAGGTGGCGCAGCTCAACGGCGCGTCCATGAACGAATGGGCCGACATGGGCCTGCTGCTCGAACTCGACGGTGTCGCCGCGAAGCGCAACTGGTCCAAGGTCATGTTCCCGCAGGTCATGGCCCAGGTGACGGTGCGCGGGCACATCGTCGCGGCACCGTTGGGCATCCAGCGCATCAACAACCTCTACCTGAACAAGGCGTTGCTGAAGCGCCATGGCATCGAGCCGCCCAATGACTGGGACGGCCTGGAGCGCGCCGCCGTCAAGCTGCGCGCCGTCGGCGTCACGCCGGTCGCCTTCAGCGATGAGCCCTGGCAGGTGGCCACCATCTTCGAGGCCATGCTGCTCAGCGAGGCCGGCCCGGCGCTGTACCGCCGCATGCTGGAGCAACGCGACCTCAGCGCTTTCGACGACCCCGCGTTGGAGCGCGCCCTCAAGCGCCTGCGCAACTGGCGCAACCTCGCGCTGCCGGCCAGTGGTGTGGCGCCCGGCGAGCGACCCTGGACCGACGTCGTTGCCGACTTCGCCAATGAGCGCGCGGCCATGATGATCATGGGCGACTGGGCTCGCGGCGAGTTGGGCGCCATGGGGCTGGAAGGTGAGCGCGACTTCAGCTGCAAGGCCGTGCCCGGCACCGCCCAGGCCCATCTCTACAGCATCGACACCCTGGCCATGCTGGCCGGCAATGGCGGCAGCCAGGCCGACCAGGAGAAGATGGCCGAGCTGCTCGGCAGCGCCACGCTGCAACTGGGCTACAACCGCATCAAGGGCTCCATCCCCGTGCGCCGCGACGTGCCGGTGGACGAGCTGGACCCCTGCGCGCAAGCCTCCTTCCATCTCTTCGCCAACCCCAACACGCCGCGCGTGCCGAGCCTCGTGCACCGCATGGCCTTTGGCGAGGTCGGCAAGAACGCCATCATCGAAACCGTCCACCGCTTTGCGCTGGACCCGAGCCAGACGCCCGCCGCCGCACAGCGCAAGCTGCAGGGCCTGCTGCGCGCACTCGCTCCCAAGAAAGCTGTCCCATGACCCCGCGCAAGATCCTGATCGTCGACGACGATCAAAAAATCCGCAGCCTGTTGAAAACCTATCTCGAGAAAAACCAGTACGAGGTGCTGCTGGCCCACGATGGCGCCAGCTTCATGGCCGAGTTCGAACGCCACCGCGACGAAATCAGCCTGTGCATCCTGGACGTGATGCTGCCCGACACCGAGGGCTTCACGCTGTGCCAGTCGGTGCGCCGCCGCTCCGAGGTGCCCGTCATCATGCTGACCGCCAGCGCCGACGAAACCGACCGTATCGTCGGCCTGGAGCTGGGCGCCGACGACTACCTCGGCAAGCCCTTCAACCCGCGCGAGCTGCTGGCGCGCATCAAGGCCATCACGCGCCGCACCGGCCAGGAGAAGGCCAAGGAGCCGCGCTACTACGCCTTCAACGGCTTCACGCTGGACCTGCTGGAGCGCAGCCTCATCGACCCCGACGGCACGGCCACGGCGCTGTCGGGCATGGACTTCCAGCTGCTCAAGCTGCTGGTGGAACACCCGGGCGAGGTGCTGGACCGCAGCCGCCTGGCCGAGGTCACGCGCGGCCGCGACCTGGGGCCGCTGGACCGGTCGCTGGACGTGCAGGTCAGCCGCCTGCGCCAGCGCCTGCAGGACGATGGCAAGCAGCCGGCGCTGATCAAGACCGTGCGCGGCTCGGGCTACGTTTTCTCAACGACGGTGACGCCAAGGCATGCCCTCGGAGGTTGAGGACGCAGGGCCGCCCGTACCGGCGCGCCGCTGGTGGCAGCGCGCCAGCAGCTTTCTGTTCGACAGCCTGCAGGGGCGCTTCGTGCTCGCCATGCTGGGCGGCCTGGCTCTTGTGCAGTTGGTCGTCAACCTGCTCTGGTACAGCCAGATCGAGCAGCGGGTGCGGCGCCAGACCGAGCTGGCCGCGCATCACGTCGCCAGCGGTGCAATAGGTGCCGTACGTGCGCTGCGTGAGCTGCCGGCGGCCTATCGCCCCCTGCTCATCGAACAGTTGCGCACGATGGGCGGCACACGCTTCCTCGTCTTCTTCAACGGCGCCGCGGTCAGTGTTGAGCCCCTTCCCAGCCAGCCGATGGCGCACATGTTGGAGCAACAGGTCACACAGGAACTGACCGCCCAGTTGCCCAAGGGCACGCCGCTGCGCGTGGCGCTGGCCTCGCCCATCGGCCTGGCCGTGTCGCCCAGCGGCGCGCTGCTGAGCGACTTGCCGGAGAGCTGGGTCGAGCCCTCGTTGATTGCCGCCGAGCGGCCCGCGCCCTTTCTCGTCATCCAGGCCGAGACCGAGCCGGGCGTGTGGCTCTACCTGAGCAGCACCCTGCCCGATCCCTACTTCCTGGAGCAGCTGGAGTTCTTCACCTGGCAGCGCCTGACGCCGCAACTGCTGGCCCTGGGCCTGGCCGTGCTGCTGACGTTGATCGCCGTACGCGCCATCACGCGGCCGCTGGCGGGCCTGAGCCAGGCGGCGGCGCGCGTGGGCCGGCGCGTGGCGCCCAAGCCATTGCGTGTCAGCGGCACGCAGGAGGTGCGCCAGGCCATCGAGGCCTTCAACGACATGCAGGAGCGCATCCGCCGCTACATCGGCGACCGCGAGCGGCTGTTCGCGTCCATCTCGCACGACCTGCGCACGCCGATCACGCGGCTGCGCCTGCGCAGCGAGCTGCTGGACGACACCGCCGTGCAGGACGAGTTCCATGAGGACCTCGACGAGCTGGACATGATGGTGAAAACGGCGCTGCAGATCGTCAAGGACACCGACATCCACGAGAACCGCGCGCCGCTGCGCATCGACCTCGTGCTGCAGAAGATGGTGCGCGACGCGCGCATGGGCGGGCACAAGATCGAGCTGCAGAACGAGGCGCTGACGGTATTCGGCAAGCCGCTGGCGCTCAAGCGGGCCATCGGCAATTTGCTGGACAACGCGATGTTCTACGGCGAAAGCCAGCAGCTGCCGGTGGAGGTCAGCGTGTGCAGCGACGAGGACGGCCTCGTGCTCGTGACCGTGCGCGACCATGGCCCCGGTGTGCCGGAGAGCGCGCTGGCGCGGCTGGGCCAGCCCTACACGCGGCTGGAGCATGGCGCCGCGATGCGCAAGGAGGGCTTGGGCTTGGGCCTGTCCATCGTGCGCGAGATTGTGGCGGACCATGGCGGCACGGTCGGGTTTCGTAATCACCCGGCCGGCGGATTTGAAGTCCGGGTTGCCCTACCCGCAGGCTGAGCAATGGCGCCTCCCAAACACATCGCCATCGTCGGCGGCGGCACGGCCGGCTGGATGACGGCCAACCTGCTGCGGCACCGCTGGGCGCGGCTCGGCGTTGACGTCACGCTGATCGAGTCGGCCGACATTGGCACCATCGGCGTCGGCGAGGGTTCGACGCCCTTTTTGCGCCACTTCTTCCGCACGCTGGGCATTGAAGAACGCGACTGGATGCCGGCCTGTGACGCGACCTTCAAGAGCAGCATCCGCTTCCCCGGCTGGAGCACCGTTGCGGGCTACGAGAGCTACGTTCATCCTTTCTTCAGTGAAGCGGACCGTGAGCTGGGCAATCTCTTCTTCACCAACGCCTGTCTGCGTCGGCGTGGCCAGGCGGCCGATGCCAACCCGCGGGACTTCTTTCTCGCCGCAGAGTTGGCCCGGCAGCGAAGAGCGCCGCTCGGCACGGATTACGCCTATCACTTCGACGCTGGCAAGCTCGGCGCCTTCCTGCGCACGCACGCGGTGGGCCTCGGTGTGCGCCACATCGTCGACACGGTGACGCGCGTGGAACAGCGCGAGAACGGCGACATCGCGGCTGTGCACATGAAGAGCGGCGCGCGCGTCGATGCGGACCTCTTTGTTGATTGCAGCGGCTTCAAAGGCCTGCTGATCACCGAGACGCTCGGCGAGCCTTTCCTTCCCTATCGCGACAACCTCTTCAACGACCGCGCCATCGCCATCCCGACACCGCTGGTCGATGGCGAAGACATCCCCTGCGAAACCGTCTCGACCGCCCTGCGCCACGGCTGGGCCTGGCAGATCCCGCTGACGACGCGCTATGGCAATGGCTATGTCTACAGCTCTGACTTCGTCAGCGATGACGAGGCCGAGCGCGAGTTGCGCGAGGTCCTCGGCGCCGCGGCCGAAGGCGCCACCGCGCGACGCCTGCGCATGCGCGTTGGCTGCGTGAAGCAGCACTGGCGCCAGAACTGCGTCGCCATCGGCCTGGCCCAGGGCTTCATCGAACCGCTGGAAGCGACGGCGCTGATGCTGATCCAGCTCAGCGTGGAGCAGTTCATCGCAGCCATGGAAGGTGGCGAATTCGAGCGCCGACAACAGGACGCGTTCAATCGCCGCGTCAGCGAGATGTTCGAGGGCGTGCGCGACTACGTCGTCGCCCACTACCAGCTCAACACGCGTCGCGACACCGACTACTGGCGTGCCAACCGCGCCAACAAGAACATCTCCGACCGGCTCGCCAGCCTGCTCGACGTCTGGGACCGCGGCGGCGACTTCGAGGCCGAGCTGGAGCGCCACGGCGCGAAGCTGATGTATCTGCGCCCGTCCTGGTACTGCCTGTTCGCCGGCATGGGCCGCTTCCCGGCTGAGCTGCGCGCGGCGCCTCAGGCCGTCACGGCCGCGGTCGCAAGACAAAGCCTGGCCAACATGGCTCGGGCGTTCCGCTCACACCATCGCTGCTTGATGGGCGAATGAGCCATCTGCACCAGCTTGCCGTGTCAGTCGCGTCGAGGTCACCTCCACTCGCCAATTCCGGTGTTGACCGACGTTCGCTCCAGGCTGGTTGCAGTCTTTCGCCGCGACGCCCAGGTTGGCCGCTCAGCTCCCGAGCTTCCTTTCAAACGACCGACCGGGACGCTCTGAAGCGGGTGGTCACGGCACCCTGAGCCGCCGCCTCATAAAGAACTTTCCGGAGTTCGTCTCGCTGACCGCAACTATTTTGGTCAATTGATTAACCGCCCCATCAAATTGATTAACCGGTGAATTAACGCGCGTAGTTGGAGGAGTCATATGCCGCAGGGCGAATCCATTCATTTCTCCAGCGGACCTTGCTGCTGACGATGACCCTGCTTTGACGCGGGGTTGATCGATGAGCCCGCAAACCACCCATGTGCACAGCCGCCACAACCGAATTGAAGGTTCTCACTTAGCCATGCGCCTCGCCAGACTGCTTCAACACACCGCTCTTTGCTGCGCAGCCATCACGTGTGCCGCCGCTCCGGCCGCCGGACTGGCACCAGGCGCCAACCCCGTGCTGCGCGACCGCTTCACCGCCGACCCCGCACCGCTGGTGGTGGGCGACACGGCCTACCTCTACGTGGGTCGCGACGAGGCCAAGGGCAACGACTTCTTCCTGATGAAGGAGTGGCTGGCCTACTCGTCCAAGGACCTGCGCCAGTGGACCGCCCACGGCACCATCATGAAGCCCACCGATTTCAAGTGGGCGGTGAGCGATGCCTGGGCCGCGCAGGTGGTGCAGCGCAATGGCCGCTTCTACTTTTACGCCACCGTGCAGCACAACGACACGCAGCCGGGCAAGGCCATCGGCGTGGCGGTGGCCGACAACCCGCTGGGCCCGTTCAAGGATGCACGCGGCACGGCGTTGATCACGGATGCGTCCACGCCCAGCCCCTACGGCTGGAGCGACATCGACCCCACCGTCTTCATCGACGACGACGGCACCGCCTGGCTGGCCTGGGGCAACCCGGTGCTCTACCTGGCCAAGCTCAAGGCCAACATGACCGAGCTGGACGGCCCCATCGAGAAGATCTCGGTGCCCAACTACACCGAAGGGCCGTGGCTGTCCAAGCGCAAGGGCACGTACTACCTGACCTACGCATCCATGGCGCAGCAGGGTCTCTTTGAGCATCTGTCTTATGCCACCGCGCCGAGCCCACGCGGCCCTTGGACCTACCAGGGCCTGCTGACCGGCGCCGTGCCCAACAGCTTCACCATCCATGCCGGCGTCATCGACGACTTCAAGGGCCAGTCCTATCTCGTTTATCACAATGCCGGGCTGACCCTGAACGGCGAGACCGGCGCCACCTCCCGCCGCTCGGTCGCGATGGAGTACCTCTACTACGACGCCGACGGCCGCATGTGGCCGATCACGCAGACGGAAGCCGGCATCAGCAAGCCGCCCCAGCCGCCCAAGGGCAAGGTGCCGGCGCTGACGGACCCGGGCCGCTCCGACCCGCGCGTGGCCGTCCAGCAGTTCGCCCAGGGCTATCCCGAAACCTGGCCTGGCAGCCCGGCGCTGGCCTCCGTCACCCGGCCTTTCGAGCAGACACCCGAGCCCATCGGCTTCAACCGCGACGGCGGCGCCAGCCGCCTGGTGCAGACCTTCGTGCCGCGCGCCGACATCCCACTAGGCCGGCTCAGCCTGTACGCCGGTGACGGCCACGGCACGGACGCCACGCGCAGCTTGCGCCTGTCGTTGCGCGACGTGGAGGCCGGCACCGAACTGCTCGGCGCGGGCGAGGGCCTGGCCATTGCCTACCGGCCGCAAGGGGCCGGGCTGCTGAGCTTCGACTTCAGCGCCCATCCGCCTGTCGTGCTGAAGTCCGGTCGTCGCTACGCGCTGACGCTGCAGGGCCAGAAGGACGCGGTGACGATCAACCTCCGCGCCAGCCGCAGCGATGTCTACGCCGACGGCGAGGCGACCCTTGATGACCGGCCGCTGAAGGACAAGGAAAGCGGCCGCCCTGCGGACTTCGCGTTCGCGCTGTATGCGCGGTAGGCGCGCTGAAACGGACTCAGGCCGGGCGGCAAGTCGCCTTGACCGACGCGACTCCAAATGACTGATCCGGACAAAACATGGACAAACACGCTGACGACCTGAGCCGCCCTTGCGCCGCCTCTCTCACCCGCCTCATGAACCGCCCGGTTCTTTGGCTCGTGATGGCCCTCGTGCTCTGCGTCGCGTCTCAGGCCGTTCCGGCGGCACAGGCAGCTCCTGCTCACAACCCGCTGATCTGGGCCGACGTTCCGGACATCGCCATCATCCGTGTAGGCAAGACCTACTACATGAGCAGCACGACGATGCACATGAGCCCGGGCCTGCCGATCATGAAGTCGACGGACTTGGTCAACTGGCGCATGGCTTCCTACGCCTATGAAACGCTGGCCGACAACGAAGCCCTCCGCCTCGACAACGGCAAGGACGCCTACGCGGCCGGCTCCTGGGCCCCCAGCCTGCGTTACCACGACGGCGTGTTCTATGCCTCGACCTTTTCGTACACCAGCGGACGCACCCACATCTACACCACGCGCGATCCAGAGCGCGGCCCGTGGAAGGAGACGAGTTTCGAACCCGTGCTGCATGACCACAGCCTGTTCTTCGACGATGACGGTCGCGTCTACATGGTTTACGGAGGCGGGCGCATCACGCTCGTCGAGCTGAAATCCGATCTCTCCGGCATCAAGCCCGGCGGCGTGAACAAGGTTCTCATCGAGAACGTCAACACCGTCTTCGGCACCGACCTGGGCGGGCTCAATGGCGAGGGTTCGCATCTTTCCAAGATCAACGGCCGCTACTACCTCTTCAACATCGCCTCGCCCGCAAGCCGCTGGGCGCCCACCGTCATCGTCCACCGCGCCGACAGCATCGACGGGCCCTACGAGGGTCGCATCGTGCTCGATGACCGTGGTATCGCCCAGGGCGGCCTCATCGACACGCCCGACGGCAAGTGGTACGCCTATCTCTTCAAGGGCAACGGCGCCGTCGGTCGCATTCCCTACCTCGTGCCCGTGACCTGGAAGGACGGCTGGCCCGCGCTCGGCGAAAACGGCAAGGTGCCCATGACGCTCGACATCCCGGCCGGCGCACAAGGCGTCTCCGGCGCCTCCGGCATCGTCGCCTCCGACGAATTCAACCGCCAGCCCGGCGACCCTGCCCTGCCCCTGGCCTGGCAATGGAATCACAACCCGAGGCCCAATGACTGGTCGCTCACCAAGCGCGCGGGCCATCTGAGCCTCGTCACCAGCCGGGTCGTTGCCACGTTGCCGGAGGCCACGAACACCCTCACCCAGCGCACCTTTGGCCCTGCCAGTTCCGCCACGACAAGCATCGATGTGAGCGGCATGAAAGACGGCGATGTGGCCGGCCTCACGGTCTTCCAGAAACAGTACGGTTTTGTCGGCGTCAAGATGACCGGTGGCGTCAGATCGCTCGTCATGGTGAGCGCCGATTCCGACAAGCCCGAGGAGATCGCCGCCATTCCCCTCGCTGGCAAAACCGTTCACCTCAAGGTCGAAAGCGAATTTGAGCCCGCGCCCGAACTCGCCCGCTTCTCCTACAGCCTCGACGGCAAATCCTGGACTGCCATCGGACGTCCCTCGCGCCTGACCTATTCCTACCCAAAGCACTTCATGGGCTATCGCTACGGCCTCTTCTTCTATTCGACCAAGACCGCCGGCGGCCGTGTGGACTTTGACTACTACCGCATCGGACCCACCGGCGACTCCCGCTGATCTTCGCCGTGCGCCTCACCCACAACACATTCCAGCAGCCGCAGGCCGTCGTGCCGGCACCGTTCTCCGCGAAGCACGGCCCGCAAGGCCCCTGGTGCTGGAGCTGCTACCCCAATCCCTCGGAGTTGTCGGGATGTAAGCCCATGTACTGAGCTGCGTCCTTCCATAACGCTCGAGTCCGGAGGAGACAACCGGCCGAGCACTTTCAACCTTGAAAGGTAGAACCATGAGAACCTTGATACCCGCACTGCTGCTTGCCTTCGGAGCAAGCGCAGGCACCCTCGCGCAGGCGCAAAGCTGCGGCAGCGGCGGCGGCGCCACCGTCTGCCTGAGCGCCAGCGGCTCGGCCAACGACAACCAGCTCACCTGGACCGTGAGTGGCAACGTCTCGCGCCTGGAGGTCTACCGCGACACCGACGCCGACCCCGCCGGCCGCACCCGCATCGCCGTGCCAGCCACCAGCGCCAGGACCTACGCCGACGGCTCGGCCAACACCGGCACGCCGTACTGGTACTGGGTCAAGTTCACGACCAGCGCCGGCAGCTACAACTCCGGCTCGGCCAGCGCCACACGCGGCAGCAGCTGCGCGCCGACAGCCATCACGCCCTACATCAGCGCCAATGGCTCCTGGACGCAGACGTCCTCAGCCACGGTCACCGCAGGCAACTCGGCCATCCTCGGCCCGCAGCCCGTGACCGGCGGCTCGTGGGGCTGGAGCGGCTGCGGTACGTCGGGTTCGGCACGCCAGCAGACCATCACGCCCACTGCCAGCTGCACGGCCACCGCCACCTATACCAACACCTGCGGCGCCAAGACCACCCAGGCGTTCGCGATCACCGTGCCCAGCGCGCAGACCCAAGTCTTTCCGAATCCCGGTATCAACCTGGGAAACACCCTCGAAGCATTCTGGCCAGGAGCGGCGGCGCCCACCAAGGCACTGATCGACTCCATCAGGGATAGGGGGTTCAAGACCCTGCGCATACCCGTTGCGTGGGATTTTCATTCCACCAACGGAACGATCGATCCCGCGTTCATGGCCCAGGTCAAGCAGACGGTCGACTGGGCCCTCGCCGACGGCCTGTACGTCATCATCAACGACCACTATGACCTTGGCTGGTTCGAACGCAACGGCTTCAATTCCTACGACCCTGCGATCAATGCCAAGTTGATCAACATGTGGACCCAGGTTGCGAATACTTTCAAATGGTATGACAGCGACAAATTGGCCTTCGCTGTCGCCAACGAACCTGACGCGCCAACCCAGGCCAAGACCGATGTGCTCTACAAATACCAGCAGAATTGGATTACCGCGATGCGCGCCAATGGCGGCGGCAATGCGGTTCGCTGGCTGATCGTCCAAGGGCCGAACACCAATATCGATAACACGATCAACTTTGGAAAGAATCTACCTTCGGATCCGGCGAATAAGCGGATGGTCGAAGTGCACTTTTATGATCCCTTCGACTTCACATTGATGGAAACAGATGAGTCGTGGGGGACTTGGAGTGCCTTCTGGGGAAGTTATAACGTGAGCAATCAGTTTACGAATCGCAATGTCAAGGGGGGATATAACGAAAGCTCCATTGATGCTCAGCTCGCCAAGATGAAGTATTTCACGGACCGGGGCATCCCCGTGCTGATCGGCGAATATCGCGCGGGGGTGAAGCCGGCGAGCCTCGGCCTGACCGGCTCATACAAGGACCAGAATTACCGGGCAGCCACGCACTGGAACAAGTATGTGCAGAACAAGATCGCCAGCCTTGGGTTCAGTGGCACCGGCTGGGTAACCCAACACGACATTTTCCACGAGACGACCGGTGAAGTCCTGGACTGGAACCTGCTTGGCTCCATGCTTGGCACTTCCGATATTGCTCCGATTCCGGGTCTGTAATTCCCTGGGAGTTTGTCCGAAGGTCCGCCGCATGGCGGACCTTCTTTTGAATTCCTTGGCCGATTCCGGACGTATCTACGACAGCGGGAACGGCCGCGGTTTCCTCTACAGCAACTGAGCCAATGGTTCGGCGGCCTGGCGTCCAGCTTCTGGCGCCGGGCCTGCCGCCCTCTCTTCCGAAGTCCTCCGAAATCCTCCAATGAACACATCCCTGTCCCTGCCCCGAAGCGTTATCAGCCTCGCGGCGACGCTCCTTTCACTTGGCCTGTGCACCGCGACCCCTGCGGCCACTCCCGCCGCTCGCGTGGTGACGCTGGACCGCGCTGCTGCGACCCAGCCCATGGACCGCTTCTTCGATCTCTCGGTCGGCGCGGACTACCCGGGCACCACCGGCCGCCCCGAAAACCTCGCCCAGCTCAAGACGGCTGCGGACGAGCTGGGCTTTCGCTATGTGCGCTTCCACGACATCTTTCACGACGTCTACGGCACGGTGAAGAAGGACGGCGACAAGCTGGTGTTCGACTGGACCGGCATCGACAAGCTGTACGACGGCATGCTGGCCAGTGGCGTCAAGCCCTTCATCGAGCTGGGCTTCACGCCCGCCGTGATGAAGACCTCCGACCTGAAGATCTTCTACTGGAAGGGCAACACCTCGCACCCGCAACCGGGGCCCTGGACCGAGCTGATCGACGCGTTCGCGCGCCACCTCATCCAGCGCTATGGCATCGAAGAGGTGCGCAAGTGGCCGTTCGAAGTGTGGAACGAGCCCAACCTCGACGGCTTCTGGGAAAAGGCCGACCAGAAGGCCTATTTCGAGCTGTACGCCAACACCGCGCGCACGCTCAAGAAGGTGGACGCCCAACTGAAGGTGGGCGGCCCCGCGACGGCCGGCGCTTTCTGGGTGCCCGAGTTGCTGGCTTATGCCAAGCAGGAAGGCGTGCCGGTCGACTTCGTCACCACCCATACCTACGGCGTCACGGAAGGCTACCTCGACGAGTTCGGCAAGTCGGACCGCATCCTGGACCCCAACCCCGACGCCATCGTCGGCGACGTGCGCCGCAATCGCAAAGAGATCGAAGCCTCGCCGTTCCCCGGTATTCCGCTGTACCTCACCGAGTGGAGCACCAGCTACAACCCGTACGACAAGGTGCACGACAGCTACATCAGCGCACCGTGGATCCTGACCAAGCTGCGCGCCACGCGAGGCTATGCGCAGGCGATGAGCTACTGGACCTACAGCGACCTGTTCGAGGAGCCGGGCCCGCCGCCCCGCGCCTTCCATGGCGGCTTCGGCCTGATGACTCGCGATGGCCTGCGCAAGACGACCTGGTTCGCCTACAAGTACCTCAACGCGCTACGCGGCAATGAGATCCCGAGCGCGGACGACAAGGTGCTGGCTGCGGTCGATGGCGACAAGACCGCCGTCGTGGCATGGGACTGGCAGCATCCTGATCAAAAGAGCACCGCTAACGGCGTGTTCTTCGCCAAGCCGGTGCCCAACGGCCCGGCGCCAGCGCTCAAGCTCGCGCTGCGAAACCTGAAGCCGGGCGCCTATCGGCTCGAGCTGCGTCGCGCCGGCTACAAGGCCAACGACGCCTACACCGCTTACCTTGAGATGGGTTCGCCCATCAACCTCGATGCGGCGCAGCTTGCCAAGCTGCAGTCACTGACCCGCGACCTTCCCGAAATAAAGCGCACCGTCAACATCGGCAAGGACGGCCTGCTGAACTTCACCGTGCCCATGCGCAGCAACGACATCACCTTGCTGACGCTGGACCCGGTCAAGCGCTGAAACGCAGTGCTACTTGCATCACGATACGCCCCTAACCGCCGTCTTTCCAGCCACTCTCCCAGGCGTATCGGCGCAAAAGACCCAGACGCTGGCAACCGGACCAGTGCAGCTCGGCTGTGCTGGTCTCCGCATACCAACCGCCCGCGAGTGACGGCTCCTGGCCGAGACCTAACCTCCGTGGCCATCATCTCGACCGGCAGCAACCGCTGCAAAGGCGACCGGCGGCTTCAAGCTCGAAGCGGCCGAGGCTTCAATAGAACCAGCGCAGCGGTGCGAGCACGGTCTGAGGGAACAGGACCATCACGAACATCACCGCGAACTGGGCGGCCATGAAGGGCAGGACCCCGCGCGTGACCTCGTCCATCTTCATGCGGCCAACGCCGGCCACCACGTTGAGGACGGTGCCGACCGGCGGCGTGATCAGGCCGATGGAGTTGTTGACGATGAAGAGCACGCCGAAGTAGACCGGGTCGATGCCGGCTGCCTTGATCAGCGGCATCAGCACCGGCGTCAGGATCAGGATGGTGGGCGTCATGTCCATGGCCGTGCCCACGAGCATCACGAGCACCATGATGGCGATCAGGAGCAGCGTCTGGTTGTCCAGCAGCGGACGAAGCAGGTCCACCATCTGCACCGGCAGGTTGGCCACCGTGACCAGCCATGCAGACACCATGGCCGAAGCCACCAGGAACATGACCACCGCCGTCGTGCGCGCGGCCGTGATGAAGATGCGCATCAGTGCCTGCAGCTTCAGCTCGCGGTACAGCACGGTGCTGACGAACAGCGCGTAGACGGCGGCCACGACCGCTGCTTCGGTGGGCGTGAACACACCCATCCTCAGCCCCACCAAGATGAAGACCGGCAGCATGAGCGCCCACACCGACTCGCGTGCCGCGGCCCAGACTTCGGCGCGCGTCTTGCGTTGAGGCAAGGCCAGCGCCTCCTTGCGGCCGACCCACCACCAGGTCAGCGCCAGGCCGATGCCGATCATGATGCCGGGGACGATGCCGGCGATGAACAGCTTGCTGATCGACACATTGGCGGCGACGCCGAAGATGACGAAGCCGATGCTCGGCGGAATGATGGGGCCGATGACACCGGCCGCTGCGATCAGCCCGCCGGACACTTCGCGCTTGTGCCCGGCCTTGATCATCATCGGTAGCAGCAGCGCCGTCAGCGCGGCGGCATCCGCCACCGCGGAACCCGACAGTGCCGACAGCAGGCAGGCCGCGAGGATCACAACGTAGCCCAACCCACCCTTGACGTGGCCCACGAGCGCCAGCGCGAAGTTGACGATGCGCTGCGACAGCCCGCCGACGTTCATGATCTCGCCGGCCAGCATGAAGAACGGCACCGCCAGCAGCGGGAAACTGTCCGCACCGTTGATGAAGTTCTGCGCCAGGATCTGCGCGTCGAACAGGTCCAGATGCCACATCAACGCGACGCCGCTCGCCAGCAAGGCATAGGCGATGGGTATGCCCAGTGCCATGGCGCCGAGCAGGCTGCCGAGGAAGATGAGGACCGTCATTGACGTGGGCGACCGGGTGTGTCGCCGGCGCCGTGGGCAGGTGGCTGATCACGCTGCGCTTCGCTGCGCGCCAACTCGGCCTGCAGGGCTTCGAGCTCGGCCTGCTCTTCCGACTCTGTGACCATCACGAGGTCGCTCTCCTCGAGGTTGCCGGTCAGTAGCCGTGCGAGCTGCAACAGCAGCAGGATACCGGCGCAGACAGAGAAGACCACGCCCGGCGCATAGAAGATGGCCATGGATGCGCCGGTCACCGGCGCTGCCACGTCCAGGTTGATGCGCGCCTGCTCCCAACTGCCCTGAAGGAACAGCCAGGTCAGGTACAGCATGAGCAGGTGACCTAACACCATGCAGGCCTTCTTGCCCGCCACAGGCAGGCGCGACACGAGCATGTCGGTGCCCAGGTGTGCACCGTCCTTCATCGCCACCACGGCGCCCATGAAGCACAGCCAGACGAACAGCCAGCGCGAGACTTCTTCGCTGACGGCGATGCCGGAGTTGAAGGCATAGCGCAGCACGACATTGCCGAACACCAGCACCACCATCACGGCGAGTGCAGCGGCGACAGCCAAATCGATGGCGCGGCACAGCCGCGCGATGGCGGCGTCGATCAATTCGCCTTCCCCGCGAGACGCCCGGCGGTCACAACCGCGCCCCCTGCAGCAGGCCGCGCTCAGCCAGGTTGCCGATGAGCGCGCGCAGACCGAAGCGCCAGGGCGGCGCCGCCTCGCAATGCGTCACGCGGTTCTGCAGGCTGCCCAGCCAGTGGCTGTGGATGGTGACCATGTCGCCCAGCTTGTGGGTGAAGCCGCTGCCAGGCTCGTCACGGTCTTCGGTGGGCGCGAACAGCGTGCCCAGAAACAGCATGAAGCCGTCGGGGTATTGGTGGCTGGCCAGCGTCTGGGCCACCAGGTCGACCGGGTCGCGGCTGATCTTGTCCATGGTGTTGATGCCGCGCAGCGTGAAGCCGTCATCCCCGCTGACGTGCAGGTGCACGGTCTCGCCGCGCACGTCGTCCAGGCCGAACGGGCCGTCGAACAGGCGGATGCAAGGGCCGATGGCACAGGAGGCGTTGTTGTCCTTGGCCTTGCCGAGCAGCAGCGCGCTGCGACCTTCGATGTCGCGCAGGTTCACGTCGTTGCCCAGCGCAGCGCCGACGATGACGCCCCGGCTGTTGACAGCCAGCACGACCTCGGGCTCCGGGTTGTTCCAGGCGGAATCAGCGCGGATGCCGATGTCCTGGCCATGCCCCACAGCGGCCAGCACCGGCGCCTTGGTGAAGACCTCGGCATCCGGCCCGATGCCGACCTCCAGGTACTGCGACCACAGGTTCTTCTGCTGCAGCAGCGTCTTCAGCGCCTGCGCCTGGGGCGACCCGGGGCGGATGTCGGCCAGGCTGTCGCCGATCAGCGCCAGGACCTGGCTGCGCAGCGCCTGGGCACGACTGGCGTCGCCGCGCGCCTGCTCCTCGATCACACGCTCGATCAAGCTCGAGGCAAAGGTGACGCCAGCGGCTTTGACCACCTGCAGGTCGCACGGCGCCAGCAGCCACGGCAAGGCGGCGTCGCGGCCTTCGGCCTTGCTGTTGTCCAGCAGCGCATCGACGGTGCACAGCAACTCGCCGGTCACCGAGCGCACGGCCGAAGCCGGGTCGTCGGTCTCGAGCAGCGTGCTCATGGTGGCGAAGTGCCGGCTGACGTCGAACACGCCCTCCGGGCGCAGCACCACCACGGCCGGACCACCGGGCGTGCCAGCGCGCCAGACACGGCCCACCAGCGTGCCGGCCAGGCCGTCTTGCGGCAGCAGGGGGTGCACGCCCTCGGCGCGCGCAGGCAGGGCGGTCGTTGTCGCGGTCATTCAGGCTTCTCGGATGTTGTGAAAGGTGGGACGCGGAGCGCGTGGCGATGTCGGCAGGCCGTCGCGAACAAGGGTGGACGCCAGGCGGGCGGTTGCGCCGCCATGCGAAACAAACTACTTGGCGGCTGCCGTGCCGCTGCGCACCTTGGCCAGTTCGGCATTCAACTCCGCCGTCGTGTCCTCGCCGAACTCCTTGCTGAACTTGGCCAGCACCGGCTGCAGCTTGCTGCGCATCTTGGCCTGCTCGGCCGCCGGCAGGTCGGTGATCTGCATGCCGGCCTTCTTGAGCTCGGCCAGGGCCGTCTCGGAGAACGCGCGGATGGTCTTGCGCTCGTACAGCGTGGCTTCGCGTGCGGCGTCCTGCACGATCTTTCGTTCGTCCGCCGAGAGGCCGTCCCAGGTCTTCTTGGACATCAGCAACACCCAGGCGCTGTACATGTGCCGCGACAGCACCATGTGCTTCTGCACCTCGTAGAACTTGCTGGCCAGGATGGTGGCGGCGGGGTTCTCCTGGCCATCCACCGCCGACTGCTCCATCGCCGTGTACAACTCGGTGAAGGGCATCGGCGTGGCGTTCGCACCCAATGCGTTGAAGGTGTCCAGGAACAGTGGACTCTGGATGACGCGAAGCTTCAGGCCGCTCAGGTCGTCCGCGCGCTGCACTGGGCGGCGCGAGTTGGTGACGTGCCGGAAGCCGTTTTCCCAGAAGCCCAGGCCAATCAGGCCTTTCTCGGGCAGCGTGGCCAGCAGCTTCTGGCCAAAGGGGCCGTCCAGCACCGCATCGGCTTCCTGCTCGTTGTTGAACGTCAAAGGCAGGTTGATCACGCCGAAGGGCTTGACGAGGGACACGAGCGTCGAGCTGTCGGGGACGGTCATCTCCAGGGTGCCGCCCCGCAGCGCCGACGTCATGCTGATGTCGTTGCCCAGTGCGCCGCTGGCGAAGACACGCGCCACCAGCTTGCCGCCGCTCTTGGCTGCCAGTTGTTCGGCGAAGAACTTCAGCGCCTTCGCCTGAGGATGGTCGTCGCTGAGGCCGATGCCGACCTTGAACACGTGTTCCTTGATTTGCGCCGCGGCGGGGCCGGCAATCCCAGCGAGGGCGGCGAGCAGGGCCGCAGCCAGGCCTAGTGATCTGATTTGCATGATGTCTCCAGGATCGTGAAGTGCGGAGCGCGCGACCTTGCTCCGACCTGCCGGCCCCTCTGGGGGCGGTTCTTGGTGGAGCTGGAGGCTAGGTGAGCCCAGGAGCCCAGTCCACTGAATTTTTTAGCTAGCATCCATTCCAAATGCTGATGAGTCCCGACAAGCCTCCTGGCAAACCCTTGGCCGTGGCACAACTGGCCCGGCTGCGTTTCAGGCATCTGCACTTCCTGGACATCCTGGGACGCACGCGCAATCTGCGGCTGACTGCCGAGCAAATGCACATCACCCAGCCGGCGGCGACCAAGGTGCTCATGGACATCGAGGAGATGCTGGAGTCGCGCCTGTTCGATCGCCTGCCGCGTGGCATGCGGCCGAATGAGCTGGGCCTGTTCACCTTGCGCTATGCCCACGCGGCGTTGGACAGCCACCGCAAGTTCGTCGACGAGTTCAGCACCCTGAAGCAGGGCGGGCACGGCCATTTGACGATCGGCGCCATCTCGGGCTCGGCGGCGCACCTGCTGATTGCGGCGGTGGCCGAGCTGCAGCGCCTGCGTCCGTTGCTGGTGCTGAAGATCCTGGAACAGAGCAGCGACCAGCTGATCATCTGGCTGGCCGAGCGCAAGATCGACGTGATGATCGGCCGTTTCACCGACAAATCGCAAAGCGACCAGTTCCAGTACGAAAGGCTCGCCGGCGAAGGATTGCAGATCACTGCCGGCGTTCACCATCCGCTGCGCGGCGTTCAGGCACCGGGGCTTTTGGAGCTCTCGCGCTGGCCGTGGATCCTCTATCCGACGTCCACGGCGCTGCGCAAGGTGTCGGACGACATCTTCAGCAGCACGGGCCTGTCGCTCACCTCGGGCATTGTCGAGACGCCGTCGTTCCTGTTTGCGATTGAGCTGATGCAGAGCACCCACATGCTGTCGCTGCAGCCTGCTGCGCTGGTGGACAAGTACGTGCGGCGTGGTCTGCTGACGCGAATTGCCGCCGACCTGCCCGATCGCATGCCCGACTTCGGCCTGATCACATTGCGAGACGAGCCCCCCAGCACCGCGGTTCAAGCGTTCACGGACGTCATTCGCAACTTGGCCGAGCAGGCGATCGCGACAGCGTAGGTCCGCTGCCCTGCCCTCGCACCCCCGACGAGGGCTGCATCAGCAGCCGCGGCGAGCCCCGGACGACAGCCTCACCATTTCCTGAGCCGGCTGCCGAACAGCGCGTAGAACAAGATGAGCCCGTACCAGGGCAGCATGACCCAATAGCCCCGCTGCGGCGTCCACGCATCGGCGAAGTGGCCGTAGAGCATGGGGATCAACGCACCGCCCGCGATGCCCATGATGAGCAGGGCCGAACCGGCCGCCGTGTACTTGCCCAGGCCTTCGAGCGCCAGCGGCCAGATGGACGGCCAGACCAGCGCGTTGGACAGGCCTAGCATGGCCAGGAAGAACACGGTGTTCGGGACCGACGGCACGCCGGCCCAACCCAGCAGGGCCTGCGAGATGCCCGACTCCGTCGGCGACGACATGGCCACGCCGAGCACGAAGGCGATGCCGCTGACGGCCGAGAAGATCAGGGCCAGACGCTGTGACATCCAGCGCGGAATCAGCGCCACGCCGAGCAGATAGCCCAGCACCATGAAGCCCATGGTGTAGGACGTCAACACGCCGTAGTGGGCCACGCCAAGTTCACGGCCATACAGGCCGATGGTGTCGCCGGCGATGACTTCCACACCGACATAGCCGAACAAGGCCATCGCACCGAGCACCACCTGCGGATGCTGGAAGACGCCCCAGCGCTTCACGGCACCGGTGGGTGCATCAGCCGCTTCCAGCTCGGGCTCGCGCAGCGACGAGAAGTGGATGAGCGCCATGAAGATGACCAACCCCACGGCCATCACCGCATAGGGAAAGACCAGGCGCTGCGACAGCTCGTTGCGCAGCGCTTCCCGCCCCGCCGCATCGACCGCCGCAAGCGCCGACTCGGAGAAGCGCTCCATGCCGGACAGGATCAGCGCCGAGAACACCAGCGGCACGACGATGCCGGCGCCCTTGTTGAACAAGCCCATGATCGAGATACGCATGGCCGCGCTCTCGCGCGAACCGATGCAGACGATGTAGGGGTTGATGGCCGTCTGCATCAAGGTCATGCCGCTGGCCAACGTGAACAGCGCCAGCAGGAAGACTGGGTAGGCGCCTGAGCGCGCCGCCGGAATGAAGGCCAGTGCGCCGATGGCCATGACGCCCAATGCAGCCGTCATGCCTTTCTTGTAGCCGATGCGCGCCAGGATGGCCGCGCTCGGCAGTGCCATGACCGTGTAGGCGATGTAGAAGGCAAACGCCACCCACAGCGCCTGGAAGTTGTTCAGTTCGCAGACGATCTTGAGGAAGGGAATCAGCGAGCCGTTCAACCAGGTGACGAAGCCGAGGATGAAGAACATCAGCCCGATGAAGATCATCGGCAGCAGCACGCCCTGGCCTGCCGTGGGTGTGAGGGTTTTGGTGTGCATTTGAGAAGGCGTCAGGCAAGGGCTGGCAGCGGTGGGTGTACACCGCCGCCAGGAACCGCAACAGAGGTCGAACCTTAGAACTTGGCTCGCACGCCGACGCTGTAGCGAGCGCCGTTTTCGTACACGCCCACCGGGATGCCATCGACCGTGTTGGACTTGATGACCTCGTTGTTGAGGTTCACCGCACTCGCATACAACGCGATCTTCGGCGTCACGTCCCAGCTGGCCGACGCATCCCACTGGCCGTAGGCGCTGTTGACGACCTGGCCGCCCATCTCCACGTTGCCATAGCTCTTGGAGCGGTAGTTGTACGAGACGCGCAGCGTGATGGGCCCCTGCTCGTAGTAGCCGCTGAAGTTGAACTGGTCACGCGAGTTGCCCAGCACCTTCAGGCGCGGCTGGCCGGCCACGGCGCCGGCCTTGGCGTCGGTGAAGGTGTAGTTCACGACGGTGCCGAAACCTGTGTTGCCGAAGGGCTGCTGCCACTGCAGTTCGAAGCCCTTGATGTCGGCGCCGTTGTCGGCGTTGTAGGGGCGCTCGATGGTCAAGGTCTCGCTGCCCACCTGCTCGGACTTGGAAGCCTTGTAGGTGAAGGTGTCAAGCTTCTTGATGAAGAAGGTGCCCGAGATCAGCGCCGCATCGGCGTAGTACCACTCGGCGCCGATCTCGGCCTGGTTGGCGTGCACCGGCTTGAGCAGCGGGTTGCCGGCATAGCCCTTGGACAGCACGGTGCCGTCGCGACGCATGCCTGGGCTGAGCAGGTCGAAGGTCTGGCGGGCCATGGCGCGCGAGACCGAACCGCGCAGGATGAGCTGCTTGCTGAGGTCGTAGACGACGTTCAGGCTGGGCAGCGCATCGGTGTAGTTGTTGCCGACGCTGGTGGGCGAGAAGCCGCCGCTGGCGTTGCCGAGGTAGCCGTCAGAGGTCTGCTGCGTGCGCACGAAGCGCAGGCCGAAATCACCGCGCAACTGCCCCATCGCATAGTCGGCCTTGGCGTAGACGGCGCTGATGCGCTCCTTGATCTGGTAGTTCTCGTTGAGCACGTCCTTGTACGTCATGGCCTTGTCGAACATCGGGATGCCCTTGCTCGCAACCAGCGCGTCGTCATACCAGGCGTATTGGGTCAGCGCGTCGGACGTGGCCGCCACCTGGCTCAGCAGCGGCGAGGGGCCGGTGGACAGGTCAGACAGGCTGAACGATTGCCAGCCCGTGGAGCCTGGGCCGGCGGTGCCCTGGATGCGGGTGTTCTTCAGCGTGTTGTCGCGCAGCTTGATACCCAGCTTCACGGCCTTGATGACGCCACTGTCGAGATCGAAGGTCACGTCGCCCTGGGCGTAGTTCTCCTTGGCCTCCATGCGGCGAATGCGGTCATCGCCCGCCTTCAGTGTCAGCGCCTTGGGGTCCAGCGGGTTGATGTCGAGGTACTTCACGCCGTAGTGATCCGGCCCGAGCGAGATCGTCGTGCGCGTGTCGCCCTCCATCCAGAAGTGGCGGTCATGCGAGCTGCCGCCCGAACTGTTGGTGGTGCCGACCTGGCCGTGCAGCTGCCAGTTGCTGCCTTGGTAAGTACCGTCCAGGTCCGCCACGCGGGACTTGATGTAGCTCTCGCGGTAGATGGGCTCGAAGGACACGCCGGTCTTGGGGCCGACCGTGCCGCCAACCAGCGCCTTGCTGCCATCGGCCACGGTGATGAACTTCGGGTCGACAGCGCTGATGACGCCGCCCACCGCCAGGCCACCGGCTTGCCAGAGGTAGTTCTGGTTGTTGTTGTTCATCTTCATGTCCGAATCCATCAGATTCAGCACGAGATCGGTCGCCGGGTTGGGCTGGAACTGCAGCGAGAGGTTGGTCGTCGTGCGTTCGCGCTCCTGGCGGAAGATGGCCGAGCCGCCGCCCCAGGAGGCATAGGCGTTGGTGACCGCGCCGTTCTGGTCTTTCACGTCGTACTTGCCGTCGGAGAACTGCTCCAGGCCGTCGCGGCGCATGTGGCGCTTCTGGCTGCTGATGGCCAGCAACACGCCGAAGGTCTTGTCGTCGCTCTTCCAGTTCAACAGGCCCGACACCTGCGGGTCGGTCTTGCCGGGCAGCTTGCTGTACATGGCCTCGGCGGAGGCCTGCAGCGTGAGCTGGTCCTTGAAGGCCAGCGGCTTGCGGGTCTTGACGATGACGAGGCCGCCGATGCTGCCTTCATCCAGGTCGGCCGACGGGCTCTTGAACACGTCCAGGCTACCGACGATCTCCGACGGCAGCACGTCGTAGTTGAAGCTGCGCGTCTGCGGTTCGTTCAGCCACCACTCCGACGACGCGACAGCCTGGCCGTTGAGCTGCGTCATATTGAGGTTCTTGTCCGTGCCGCGCACGAAGATGGCCTTGCCCTCGCCCCAGATGCGGTCCACCGAGATGCCGGGCACGCGCTGCAGCGAGTCGGCCACGTTCTTGTCGGGGAACTTGCCGACGTCCTCGGCACTGATGGAGTCGACGATGTTCTGCGACTCGCGCTTCTCGGCGAGGTTCTTCTTCAGCGTGGCCCGCACGCCGCGGATCTCGACGGTGTCGAGCTGCTGGGCGGCGTCCTGGGCCATGGCGCCAAGCGCTGTCGCGCCGAGTGCCAGGCCGATAAGTCGGGGCAAGAGAAGGGGCTTGAAGTGAGGCTTGGCCACGTAGGTGCTCCTGGGCAACGAGTTTTGTTGGACAACAAGGGGCCTCGCCCATGGCGGATGTGCCATCGGGTGGGGCTCAACTCAGAAGGCCAGGGCTGCGTTGTCTCTTGTCGTCAGACCCTGGCCAGTGCCCGCAATCTAGCGGCGGCGCTCACACCTGGAGCAAGGCGTTGCGCTTTGTTGGACTTCATTGCGCCGACGTTACGTTGGCGCAAGACAGGGTCAGGTCGCGGCCGTGATTTGCCCGTCGCAGGCGCCGAAACCGATGCGCCGGTATCCGGGTTTTTCCGCAAAGGCGCGCAGGCCGAGAGTGTCTCCGTCGAGCACAAAGGTGCGCGTCTCGCCATTGGGCAGCGTGATCGGCTGCTTGCCACCTGCAGTCAACTCCAGCAACGAGCCAGCCTCTTCCGGCGCAGGCCCGCTGATGGTGCCAGTGCCCAGCAGGTCACCCGGCTGCAGGTTGCAGCCATTGCTCGCATGGTGGGTCAACATCTGCGCCAGCGACCAGTAGGCGTGGCGCAGGTTGGAGTGCGACAGGCGCGTCGCCTCGCTCATGGCCGGTGTCTTGAACCAGACCTCCAGCTCGATGTCGAAGCTCGCGTTCGCGCGATGCGCCGGCGAGTCGAGATAGGGCAGCGGCTGCGGGTCGCCGTCGGGCCGCGTGAATGGGATGCGGAAGGGCGCCAACGCCTCCATCGTCACGATCCACGGCGAGATCGTCGTGCCGAAGTTCTTGGCCAGGAAGGGCCCGAGCGGCTGGTACTCCCAGGGCTGGATGTCGCGGGCCGACCAGTCGTTGAGCAGCGTGAGGCCGAAGGCGTGCTCGTCCGCTTCATCGATGCCGAAAGGTTCGCCCAGTGCGTTGCCGGGCCCGACGAAAAGGCCCAGCTCCAGTTCGCAGTCGACGCGCGCGCTGGGCTTGAAGACGGGCACCTCGGCGTCCGGTGGCTTGACCTGGCCCTTGGGCCGGCGCAGCGGCGTGCCGCTGACGACGATGGAGGAGCTGCGGCCGTGATAGCCGATGGGCACCCACTGGTAGTTGGGCAGCAGCGGGTTGTCGGGGCGGAACAGCTTGCCGATGGCACGGGCGTGGTGGATGCCAGTGTAGAAATCGGTGTAGTCGCCGATGCGGCAGGGCAGCGTGTACTCGGCCTCGGGCTGCGGCACGAGTTCGAGTTCAGGCGAGCCGGCCTTCAAGGTATCAAACAGGCGATGGCGAAGCGCGCGGCGCTCGCCGCTGGGTCGAGCCATCAGGGCGTTGAGATCGGTGATGCCCCAGCCGGTCAGGTCGAGGATCTGGTCGCCGATGCCAACGCCCACACGCCAGGGCTCCAACGTGCCGATGCGGCGGAAAGAGCAGAACGGCAGGTTCTGCAGCGGGAAGTCGGTGGTGGGGTCGTTGGCCGAGGCGACCCAGGAGAGAGCGGCTTGGTCGTGCGTGTGATCAATCATGCTTTGAACTCGTCTTTCAGACCTTGCCAGCAGTTGGCGTAGGTCGCCTCCAGCGGCGCGTCACGTAGCGCCCAGGCGGTGGGTTTCAGGGGCCAGCGCGTCTCGAACATGAAGGCCAGTGTGGCGTCCAGCTTGTGCGGCTTCAAGTCGGCGCCGCTGGCCTTGTCGAAGGCCTCGGTGTCGGGGCCGTGGGGCACATAGCTGTTGTGCAGGCTGGCGCCGCCGGGCTTGAAGCCTTCGGGCTTGGCGTCGTACTGGCCCAGCACCAGGCCCATGAACTCGCTCATCACGTTGCGGTGGTACCAGGGGGGCCTGAACGTGTCCTCGGCCACCATCCAGCGCGGCGGGAAGATGACGAAGTCGACATTGGCCCAGCCAGGCGTGTCGCTGGGGCTGGTCAGCACCGTAAAGATGCTGGGGTCGGGGTGGTCGAAGCTGACGGTGTTGATCGTCATGAAGCGCGACGTGTCGTACCGATAGGGCGTGAGGTTGCCGTGCCAGGCCACGACGTTGAAGGGGCTGTGCGCCTGCTTCGCCCGCCAGAGCTTGCCGCCGTAGCGCTTGACGATCTCGTACTCGCCGTCTTCCTGCTCGTGCCAGGCCACCGGCGCCTCGAAGTCGCGCGCATTCGCCAGGCCGTTGGAGCCGATGGGGCCGAGTTCGGGCAGGCGCAAGGCCGCGCCGAAGTTCTCGCAGACATAGCCGCGGGCGGGCACGTCGAGCGGGTCGACCTTGAAGGCCATGCCGCGCGGCAGCAGCGCGATGGAGCCGGGTGCCACTTCCAGCCGGCCCAGTTCGGTGGTCACCAGCAGGCGGCCTTGCTGCGGCACGAGCAGCATCTCGGCATCGGCGTTCACCAGGGCGCGGCGACCCATGGAGCGCGTGGCGACATAGGCGTGGGCACCCATGCCCGTCATGCCGACCTCGCCGTTGACGGCATAGCTGCGCAGGCCGTCGACGAAGTCGCCGTCGCCTTGCATGGGCGCCGGCCCCCAGCGCAACGGATCGGGCGAGGCGCATTCGCCCTCCGCCGCACCGCTTTTCCAGAGCGCATGCGACAACGCCTCGTAGCCCCCGACGACGACCGACGGCCGGCGACGGTACATCCAGGTGCGCTGGTTGTCGGCCCGCGGTGCGGTGAAGGCGCTGCCGGACAGCAGCTCGGCATACAGCCCGTGCGGTGCGCGCTGCGGGCTGTTGCGGCCGATGGGCAGTGCGCCGGGCACGGCTTCGCTGCTGTGCTGGTTGCCAAAGCCCGTCAGGTACTTCATGGAGCTCAGTTCAGTCATGGTGTTCGTGCGCCAACGCGAAGGCTTGCCGAAGCACCTCACGGTCGCCAATGTGGTTGCACAGGATCAACGCAAGCCGCGCCAGCCAGTCGGCCGCGGCGGCGTCAGTGAGGCCGGCCTGGGCGGCAATGAGCTCGGCGTAGAAAACATCCGCCTCGCCCCCGAAATTTGGGGTCAGTGTCAATTTATGCATCGGGCTTCCCTTGAGCTCGGGCCAGCGCGGCGCGCAGCACGTCGGTATCGAAGCGGTGCCAGCGCGCAGCCACGATGGCGTCGGGACGGATCAGATGAACGCTGCCGGGCCGTGCGCCGTAGCGCGTGGCCGCAACGCCCTCAGCCGGCAGCGTGACAACACGCACACCGGCCGCCGGCACCGGCCAGCCGAAGGCCAGCAGCACGAACTCCGAGCCGAACAGCTCGCTGAGCCAGCCCTCGTCCAACGGTGCGTCCGGCGCCGGGCAGCCCGGTGCAGGGCCACCCGCCCAGGCCTCGGTGTCCGGCGTGCTCAGCGGCGAGTCGACATGCTCGGTCGGCGCGGACAGACGGCCGCTGTTGACCAAGGGCTTGGCGAAGTCGGTGCGTGCTGCCAGGTCCAGCGCCGCCTTGCGCAGCCGCAAGCTGAGCGCGCTCTTGGGGCTGATGAAGTCGGTCGCGCGCGTGGAGTGGCCGATGTTGTCGTCCGCCGCCTCGATGCGCTCGAACTCATAGGCGTCCAGCAGCATGTCGCCCCCTTCGCCCTTCAGCACGGCGGCCAGCTTCCAGCCCAGGTTGTCGGCGTCCTGCACACCGCTGTTGGCGCCGCGCGCGCCAAAGGGCGAGACCTGGTGGGCCGCGTCGCCGGCCAGCAGCACACGGCCCACACGGAAGCGCTCGGCGCGGCGGCAACAGAATTGGTAGATCGATGACCAAGCCAGCTCGAAACCGTCGGTGCCCAGCATGGCGGCAACGCGAGCCTTGATGCGCTCGGTTTCGCGCTCCGCCTCAACATTCGCATCGCGGCCGAGCTGGAAGTCGATACGCCACAAGCCCTCGGCCTGCGCATGCAGCAGCACGGACTGGCCGCGGTGAAAAGGCGGATCGAACCAGAACCACCGCTCGGGCTTGGCGGGGTCCAGCCCACGCGGCTGCACGCCGGGGGCGAGGCGCACGTCGGCGATCAGGAAACGGTCCTCGAACACCTGTCCTTGAAAGCCCAAGCCCAGCAGCGTGCGCGTGGGGCTGCGCGCGCCGTCGCAGCCAACGACCCAGTCGGCCCGCATGTCGAAGAGCCCGTCGGGGGTGCGCAGGTTCAACGTCACACCGCCTTCGTCCTGCTCCAGCCCGATCAACTCATGCTTGCCACGCAGCTCGATTCGCCCATCCAGTTGCACCGCGCGCACGAGCTTGGCCTCGACCACGTCCTGTTGCAGGTTCACCATCGCCGGCATCTTGTGATGGCTCTGCGGCAGCAGGTCGAAGGCATACGCCTCGCGCTCGCCGTGGAAGACGCGGCCGCGCTGCCAGCGCACGCCTTCGCGCGCGATGGCCTCCCCGATGCCGAGACGGTCGAACACCTCCAGCGTCTTCTTGGCCCAGCAGACGGCGCGCGAGCCCTCACCGATACGGTCGCTGTCGTCGATGACGACGACGGGCACATCGCGCCTGGCGAGATCGAGCGCCAGCGTCAGGCCGACAGGTCCGGCGCCGACGATGACGACCGGGCGGCGCTGCGGCTGGGCGCTGCGCTGCTCCAAGCTCTGGTGATACGGGTACAGCGGCAGATCCATACCGCGTCAGGCCCCTTCCAAGGCCTTCCACATTTCCACGTCGCGCTCGGCGGTCCAGATGCGCGGGTGCGATGTGCCACCGGCCTCGTCGTAGGCGCGGGTCACGTCGAAGGGCATGCAGTGGTCGAAGATGACCCAGTGGCCGTACCTGGGCCGCAGCACGGCCAGGGTGCGCTGGTACACCGCCTTCAACTCCTCGTTGGCATTCACGCCCGCTTGCACGGCTGCGAACAGCTCACTGACGAAAGCGCGCGTGCCGGACAAGCCTGCTGCAACCTGCTCGGCACCTTTCAACGCCGGTCCACGCCCTGGCACGAGGGCGTTGGCGTTGAGCGCGGCGATGGCATCCAGCGTTGCCGGCCAGTCGGCAAAGTGCGCGTCGCCGCAGTAAGGCGTCGCGTCGAACTCGACGAGATCGCCGCTGAACAACACGCGCTCCTCGGGCAGCCAGGCCACCGTGTCGCCCGCCGTGTGGCCGCGGCCGGGCGAGAACATCTCGACCTTGACGCCGCCCAGGTCCAGCGTGAGCCGGCCGCTGAACGTCAGCGTCGGCCAGGTCAGCCCTGCCGGCACGGACTCGACGTTGCGGAACAGCCGCGGGAAGCGGCCGATCTCGCTGGCCTTGTCCTGCTCGCCGCGCTCCTTGATGAGCGCCAGCGTCGCGTCGCTGGCAATGACCTGCTCCAGGCCCTCGGCCTTGAAGGCCGACGCGCCCAGCACGCGCACCGCGTGGTAGTGGCTGAGCAGCACGTACTTGATCGGTGCGGTCGTCACTTCGCGGATGCGACGGATCACATCGGCCGCCATGACGGGCGTGGCCTGGGTGTCCACCACCATGACCGCATCGCGGCCGATGACGATGCCGGTGTTGGGGTCACCCTCGGCGGTGTAGGCCCAGGCGTGCTCGGACAGACGTTCGAAGGTGACCCTTTTCTCTTCCAGGTCGGCTTGCGAGGCAAAGGCTTTGGTCGTCATGCGGGTCTCCAACATCGAAGCCGAAATTTATCCTATTACAAATCAATTCACCAATATAGAATTTTCAGCATGGTTGAGCCCAAGGCCCCGCGAGGCATCCAGAGCATCGAAGTGGGTGGTCAATTGCTGCTGGCACTGGCCCACCGCGGCAGGCCCATGGCATTGAAGGACCTGGCCCGAGAGGCTGGCATGACGCCGGCCAAGGCCCATCCCTACCTCGTCAGCTTCATCAAGCTCGGCCTCGTGGAACAGGAGGGCGGCAGCGGGCCCTATGGCCTCGGGCCGCTGGCACTGCAGCTCGGCCTCATCAGCCTGCAGCAGTACGACCCCGTGAGGCTGGCCACGCCTGTCATCGAGGAACTGGCCCAAAAGATCGGCCACACGGTCGCCATTGCCGTCTGGGGCACACACGGCCCCACCATCGTGCGCGTGGCCGAGGGGCCGACGCCCGTGCACATCAGCATGCGCCATGGCACGGTGATGAGCCTGGCGGGCACGGCGTCGGGGCGCTTGTTCGCGGCCTATCGCACCGAGGAAGCGGCGGCGCTGGCGCAGACCCTGCCGGAAGAGGCTGTCATCGCCGCCGTGCGCGCGGCGGGCCTGGCCACGTCGCGGGACAGCGTCGTCGCCGGGGTCAGCGCTGCGGCCGCACCCGTCTTCGACGCCTCCGGGCGCCTGGTGTTGGCCTTGACAGCCATCGGGCCCACTGCCGGCTTGGACATCAGTCTTCAAGCACCGCTGGCCGCCGCGTTGCGGGATGCTGCAGCGCTGTTGTCACGGCGCCTGGGCCGATGAAACATCTCAGCCGCCACGACAGGCAGGCGACAGCAAGTTTTGCTGAAAACCAAGCAAACTATTTTTGCGACCTGGAACACGAGTTCAAGAGTCTTTCGACTCAGTTGGCAACTTGTGATTCAAAACATATCTCTTAACGTCATATCTGATCAAATAAAGAGATAGATGGTCACAATTGATCTTCACATGCTGCCGAACCATGGCGGAACGTGAAGATGGATTGCTGGTTGGCAAACTGCAGCATTCCAGCCACACCCGCGCATGCTTGGGGGGCGCGATAAATCTCATTGCGATCAATGACTTGCGCTCCAAAACGGCCCTGCATCAGCTGCATTTGAAGAATGCCTAGGGGTTTTCCCAAGCCGGTCTGAATTTCGCGCGCTCCGAGAATTTGCTTCAGCCGCCGCCCGATCGGGCGGTTTGTCTCTTGGCTGAACCGTCTGGCAACACACCCGCTTGCCATTCCTTTCTGGAGCAGTGATGCATAAGCAAACCAAAATCGCCGCCGCGGTCCTGATGACCGTCGGCGGTCTCAGCGCTTGGGCCCAACAAGCCCCCGCGGAACCGCAGCAGATCGAGCGAGTGACCGTCACCGGTTCGGCGATCAAGCGCATCGACGCCGAATCCTCCGTGCCTGTCACCATCGTCAAGATGGCTGACCTGCGCAGTGCCGGCGTGACCTCCGTCGAACAGGTGATGGCCAACCTGGTGGGCGTCCAGCAGTCGACCAATGCGGCGCAGTCCATCGGCTCGGGCAGCGGCGGCGCATCCTTCGCCGACCTGCGCGGCATCGGTGCCGACAAGACCCTGGTGCTGTTGAACGGCGAGCGCATCGCCAACAACGCGGTCGACGGCTCGGCGCCCGACCTGAACATGATTCCCTTCGCTGCGATCGACCGCATCGAAGTGCTGCGCGACGGCGCCTCGGCCCTGTACGGCACGGACGCCATCGGCGGCGTGATCAACTTCATCACGAAGAAGAGCTACAACGGCGGCACCATCACGCTGGGCTATGACTCGCCCAAGCACAAGGGTGGCCGCGCCAAGAGCGCCAACGTCGGCTTCGGCTTCGGCGAGCTGGACAAGCAGGGCTTCAACCTCTCCGGCTTCCTCAGCATGAAGAAGGAAGACCCGATCGCCGGCAACGAGCGCGACTTCAACAAGCGCATCGTCGGCGGCCTGTCCAACAGCACCGATCCCGCCAACTACACCCAGGATTTCAGCGCGCTCTACAACCCGGCCGCTCCGGCCTGCGCGGGCACCGCCCTGATCCCGATTGCTGGCGGCACGCAGTGCAAGATCGTCACGCCCAACTTCGTCGACTTCGCGCCCAAGTCGGACACGGCGTCCGGCATGCTCAAGGGCACGCTGCGCGTCAATGATTCGCTGGAACTGGGTGCAGAAGGCTTCCTGACCCGCAACCGGGTCACGACGCGCATCGCCCCCGTGCCCTACGGCGGCTATTACATGAACCCGACCATGCCCAATGGTCAAAAGAACCCCTATTTCCCCACGGCGCACATCGACCCGACCTTCGATGACGGCACGGCCGGCCTTACCATCTTCAACCCCTCTGCTGCCTTCGCCAACCCGGTGGCCGTGCAGCCGGGCTTCGCCTACGTCTTCTGGCGCGACTTCCCCAACGGTTCGCGCGCCCAGATGAACGAGAACAAGCAAAGCCGCATCGTGCTGTCGGCCGAAGGCAACGCCCTCAACTGGGACTACTCGGTCAAGTTCTCGGCCAACAAGAACACGGTCGACCAGAACCTGACGGGTGGCTACGGCGACGGCGACATGATCGGTGAAGGCCTGCTCGAAGGCGTCATCAACCCCTTCGGCGCCCAGAGCGCCGCCGGTACCGCCCTGCTGGAAAAGGCGGCCCTGAACGGCAGGCTGCAGACCGCCACCGGCAAGGTCAACATCTTCAAGATCACGGCGAGCCGCGAACTGGGTGACTGGTTGGGCGCTGGCCGCCCGGCGCAGATCGCCGTGGGTGGCGAGTACCGCAAGGAAAACTTCGATTCGCACCCGGTCAAGGAATTTGCCCAACTCGTCTCGGCGTCGACCGGCGTCGATCCAGAGGCGACTTCCAAGGGCACGCGCAAGGTCGGCGCCCTGTACACCGAAGTCAACGTGCCGGTGAACAAGATGCTTGAGCTGACCGGCTCGGTGCGCTACGACAAGTACAGCGACTTCGGCGACAGCACCAATCCCAAGCTGTCGTTCCGCTTCCAGCCCAGCAAGGAAATGCTGTTCCGCGGCTCGGCATCGACGGGCTTCCGCGCGCCGACGCTGTTCGAGCTTTACAGCTCGACTTCGTTCACCAACACGGCCGGCAACTTCAACAACCCGATCAACTGCCCGGGCGGCACCCCCATCCCCGGCGCATCGCAGGCCAACTGCAATGGTCAGTTCCAGGTCCAGAACGGCGGCAACCCCAATCTGAAGCCTGAGAAGGCCAAGAACTACACCCTGGGCGCCGTGTTCGAACCCATGACCGACCTGAGCCTGGGCATCGATTTCTGGGCGATCAAGATCAAGAACGCGATCGCTGTGCTGCCGCAGTCGACGCTGTTCCAGAACTACACGCAGTGGCAGCAGTACTTCCACTTCTCCCAGCCCGGCAACCTGCTGTCCATCACCAGCAACTGCCCGGGTCCGAAGTGCGGTTACGTTGAACAGCTGAACCAGAACCTGGGCGGCACCAACACCAACGGTATCGACCTGAGCGCCCAGTACCGCCTGCGTTCCAACGTCGGCCAGTTCGACTTCGCGTTGAACAGTACCTTCGTCAACAAGTACGAGTACCAGGACTACCCGTCGGGCCCGTGGAACCAGAACGTTGGCATCTACTCCGGTGCCGGCCCGATCTTCAAGTGGCAGCACAACCTGACGGCCAACTGGGCCTACAGCAGCTTCGCTCTGGGTACGGCGGTGCACTACAAGTCCGGCTACGTGGACTTCACGCCGACCAACCACGTCTCGGCGTTCACGACGACCGACCTGTACGGCAGCTGGTCGCCGATCAAGGGCGCTTCCCTGGTGCTGGGCGTTCGCAACCTGTTCGACCGCGATCCGCCGTTCACCAACCAGGCCGACCTGTTCCAGTCCGGCGGCTGGGATTCGCGTTACGCCAACGCAGCGGGCCGCACCTACTACGTGCGCGGCACCTACTCGTTCTAAGCTCCCAACGGGCTCAGCCCCGAAAGCCGCTCAGCTTGCCTGAGCGGCTTTTTTTGTCGTGGCCAAGGCCGACCGCTACAGCGGCGACCTGCTTTGACTGGAGGTCTTGAGCGGGAGCACCAGCGCACCCTCAGGAAAGCGGTTGCTCATGAAGTCCACGAAGGCCTTCACCTTCGGGCTGGCCAGGCGCCGGGAGGTGTGCAGCACCCACAACTCGACCTCCTTGCCGTCCAGGCTGCCCCACTGCACCAGCTCGCCGTCATCGACCTGCTGCCCGACGATGGACCGCGGCACCAGCGCGGCGCCGGCGCCTGCCAGCGCGGCGTCCCGCAGCATCAGCATCGACGAGAGCCTGAGCACCGGGATGGGCTCGATCAGCAGACGGCCCTCATCGACAGACCAGGTCTCGCCTTCCCGATAGGCGCTGACGACGGCGGGCACGCGCACGGCCGCAGCGCCAGGCGCGGGCCTGGCGATGGACGGCGCGGCGACGACCACGAGGCGGTCCTTCGCAAAACAGCGGCCCACCAGCGCCGTGTCCACCCGCGGGTTGGGGCGGATGGCGACGTCGAACTGCTCGTCGACGAGATCCACCACGCGGTCTTCCGCCACCACCTCCAGAGTGACGTCGGGATAGAGCCCGCGGAACTCCGCGCACAGCCGCCCCATCGCCAGCTGTGAAAACAGGATGGGTGCCGCCACGCGCAGGCGCCCGGCCACCTTGCCGCTGCCTTCCCGCGCCGCGCCGATCGCATCGGCCACCTCGTGCATGGGCCCTTCGGTACGGCTGAGCAGCAGCTGGCCGGCCTCGGTCAGCTCCAGTCCCTTGCCGCCGCGCTCGATGAGGCGCACGCCCAGTTGCTCCTCCAGGTCCGCCACGCGCCTGGACAGCGTGGCCTTGGAGCGCCGGCTGGCCCGGCTGGCTCGGCCAAAGCCACCGTGCGTGGCCACGAGGTTGAAGTCGGTCAGGGCGTTCAGGTCCATATCGTCTCAATTCGAATACACATTGTCCTGATTTTGGCGTCTGTGTTTATGGATTGCAACGGCCTATCTTTCGTCCAAGCCAGCGAAACAAATCGCCTGGCCCTGGTCCTTCTCCTTAATCAGCTTTCAAGAGAGTCCATCATGAGCATCCTCGTCATCGGTTCCACCGGCACCGTCGGTTCCCTCGTCGTCCAAGGCCTGGCCAAGCAAGGCGCCCAGGTCAAGGCGATGGTCCGCCGCACCGGCACCCTGTCCCTGCCCGCCGGCGTCGACGGCGTCGTCGCCGACCTCGGCGACGTGAACTCCCTGCGCCTGGCGATGAGCGGCGTGCGCACGCTGTTCCTGCTGAACGCCCTCGCCCCCGACGAGGTCACGCAGTCGCTGCAGGCCCTCAGCGTCGCGCGCGAAGCGGGCATTCAGCGCATCGTCTATCTGTCGGTCATCCACGCCGACCTCTACACCGATGTGCCCCACTTCACCGGCAAGCACACCGTGGAGCGCATGATCGACAGCCTGGATCTGCCGGCGACCATCCTGCGCCCGGCCTATTTCATGCAGAACGATGCCGCCATCCAGTCCGTCATCGAAGGCTACGGCGTCTTCCCCATGCCCATCGGCGCCAAGGGCTGCGCGATGGTGGACGTGCGCGACATCGCCGACATCGCCGTGGCCGAGCTGCTGCGTCGCGACCGGTCGCCGGAACCCCTGCCCCGCCTGACGCTGGAAGTGGCCGGCAACGAGGTCTTCACCGGCGAGGCGGCTGCCGCCGTCTGGGCCCAGGCGCTGAATCGCGAGATCCGCTACGGCGGCGACGACGTGCAGGCCTTCGAGGCGCAACTGGCCGCGCAGCACGTGCCCGCCTGGATGGCCTACGACCTGCGCCTGATGATGAGCCGCATTCAGCAGCTCGGGCAGATTCCGGCCGCCGGCGCGACCCGCACACTGGAGAAGATGCTCGGCCGCCCGCTGCGGACCTACCAGGCCTTTGTGGCCGAGCGGGTGGCGACCTAAGGCTTGCTAGCCAGGGCGACGCCGGCCAGCACCAGCAGGCTGCCGGCCACGAAACTGGGCGACAACGCCTCGCCCAGCAACCAGACACCCAGCAGCACGCCAAACAGTGGCGTCATAAAGGTGAAGGCGCCCAGGCGCGAGGCTAGGTAGCGACGCAGCAACCAGAACCAGGCCAGGAAGCTGGCGAAGGACACGACCAGGCTCTGGAAGGCGAGGTGGGCCCAGATGGCGGCAGTCGGCTCGAAGCGCCACTGACCCGTCGCCCAGGCACCCGGCAGCAGCAGCACGAAGGCGCCGAGCAGCTGGTAGCACAGCGTCTCGGTCGCCGGTGCGGCGGCCAAGCGCGTACACCGGATGGTGACCGTCGTAGCGCCCATGGCCAGGCCGGCCAGCACCGCGAGCAGATCTCCCAGCAGCGCAGAGCCGTCAGGGGCCAGACCACCGCGCAGGAAAGCCAGCGCGATGCCTCCGAATGCCAGGCCTATGCCCGCCCAGCGACGCCGGTCGAGGCGCTCGGCCGGCAGCCGCCAATGCAGGCCCAGGGCCGTGAACAGCGGCGAGGTGTAGAGGAAGACGACGACGTGGGAAGCCTGGGTCAACTGCAGCGCCAGGGCCACGAGCAGGAATTCCAGCGCGAACAGCGAGCCCGCCGCGGCGCCGGCTGCCCAGCGGCGGCGATCCAGCGCCTCGCCGCGCCAGCGCATCAGACCGGCGAGCAGCAACAGGGCGATGCCGGAGCGCAGGCCGATCATCAGCATCGGGCCGGCCTGCGCCGTCACCGCCTTCAGCGACACCTGCTGCAGGCCCCAGAGACAGCACAGCAGGAGCATGACGCCGCCGGCGCGGGCGTCGAGCGGGCCGGCCGTGATGCCGGGCGGCCGGGCAAGCTTGGCGGGTAATGCGGTTGGGGCGGGATTGAGGTACTTCATGGCCGCCAATGTGCCGGTCGGCCGCGAATCCGAAAAGCACATAATTCGCTTCCAAATCATCCGTTTTTCGAATTCATGCGCGATCTGCAGATCGACTGGCTGAAATGCTTTGTGGCCACCGTCGATGCTGGCTCCCTGTCCAGCGCCGCGGCCGAGATCCACCGCTCGCAGTCGGCCGTCAGCATGCAGCTCAAGAAGCTGGAGGCGGCCGTCGGCCACCGCCTGCTTCGGCGCGATGCGCGCCAGTTGGAACTGACGCATGAGGGCCAGACCCTGCTGGGCTATGCGCGACGCATACTGGACCTTCAGGCCGAGGCCCAGGCGGCGCTGCGCGAGGACGATGTCTCAGGTGTCGTGCGCCTGGGCGTACCGGATGACTACGCTCGCAGATACCTGACACCGGTCCTCAAGCGCTTTGCGCCGCGCCATGGCGGCGTTGAGATTCAGCTGGACTGCGAGCAGTCGACCTCGCTGATCCCGCGCGTGGCGCGTGGCGATCTCGACCTGGCCCTGGTTTCGCGCGACCACGCACGGCGCGGCACCCTGCTCTTCCACGAGCCCATGGTCTGGGTCGGCTCCCCGCAGTTTGACATCTGGCGGCGCGACCCGCTGCCCATTGCAGTCTACGAGGAGGCCAGCCTGGGCCGGCGCAGCGCCATCAACGCCCTCGCCCTGCAGGGCCGGCCCTACAAGATCGTCTACAACAGCTCCAGCCTGGCAGGGCAGATCGCAGCCGTCGAGAGCGGCCTGGCCGTGGCCGTGCTGACGCAGTGCAGCGCGCCGCCGCATCTGCAACTTCTGGGCGCCGAACAGGGCCTGGGACCGCTGGAGCCGATGCAGGTAGCCGTCTACCGCAGCAAGACGTCCAAGGGCAACAAGGCGGTGGACAGCCTGCGGCGGATGCTGATCGAGACGCTCAGGGTGTCGGGCTGACACGCACCATCATCACGCCGTGCGGCTTCACGCTCCCGCCGAACTCGCCCGAGACGCCGCGGGTCTTCTTGCCCGACCACAGGTCGTGGACCTCGGCCTTGATGCGCGGCGCGAGGTCCAGCTGCTCCCACGTCACCTTGATGTCGACTGCCGTTTCGCCGCGGTTGAACAGCACGGCCGCACGTTCGCCACCGGCCAGCGTGCGGACCCAGACTTCCAGGTTGCCCTGGCGCCAGACGCGCCGGCCCTGCCGGCCAAGCGCGTCTTGGTCGACCTTGATGACCTCGGCGTTGGTGAGGATGCGGCGCGTGTCGGCGTCCATCTTCGCCATGTCATTGCCCGCCACCAGCGGCGCAGCCAGCATGGCCCAGATCGAGAAATGGCTCTCGTACTCGGTCGTCGTCATGCCGCCGTTGCCGACCTCCAGCATGTCGGGGTCGTTCCAGCCATTGGGCGCGGCGTCGGCCCACAGGTCGGCATTCATGTCGATGATGTCCAGCAGGCCGTGCGACCACTCCTTCTTGCCCTTCCAGGCGTCCCAGATGTCGCCCGTGGTGCGCCACAGATGGCCGACGGGATGGGCCCAGCGGCCCGGCTGGCTGCCGCCCCATTCGCAGATGGACAGCACGATGTCACGGCCCGATTCGCGCAGCGCCTTGGCCATGATGGTGTAGGCCGCTTCGGGGGTGCGCGGGCCGGTGTAGCACCAGTCGTATTTCAGCCAGTCCACGCCCCACTTCGCATACTGGCGCGCATCCTGGAACTCGTGGCCGGCGCTGCCGGGGCGGCCACCGCAGGTTGCGGCGCCGGCATCGGAATAGAGGCCGAACTTCAGGCCCTTGGAATGAACGTAGTCGGCCAGTGCCTTGATGCCCGATGGGAAGCGCTCGGGGTCGGCCTGGATGTTGCCGTCCGCGTCGCGGCTCTTCTGCCAGCAGTCGTCGATGACGATGTAGCGGTAGCCCGCGTCTTTCATGCCGGAGGCGACCATCGCGTCGGCCTGCTGGCGGATCAGCGTCTCGCTGACGTTGCAGGCGAACTTGTTCCAGGAGTTCCAGCCCATCGGCGGCGTGGGCGCGAGATTGGGCTTGGGGGCGTCGAGCTTGAGCGTCTCGTGCGGGGCGGCCTGGGCGCCGGCAATGAAGACGCAGGTCGACAGGGCCAGCAAAGCGCGGCCGAGCCAGGTTGAAGTCATGGGGAAAACTCCGAAAAAAGTCAGACGGTGCCGCGGCGCGCTTCCAGCTCGGCGCGGATCTCGTTCATGCGCCGCTCGGTCAGGAAGTAGCGGGACACGATGTAGAGGGCGATAAGCAGCCCGAGGATGGGAATGCCCGACAGGGCGACCCGGATCATGAACAGCGCATCCTCGCCCTGCACCGGCAGCTTAGCGTTGAAGCCGGTGAACATCAGCACCCAGCCGGAGGCGCCGTTGCCCAAGGCGAGGCCGACCTTGGAGATCCAGGAGCCGCAGGCGGCGAACGAACCCTCGCGGCGCTGTCGGCTGCCGAGCTCGTCATGGTCGATGACGTCGGCCATCGCCGAGCCGTAGATCGTCCAGAACCCGGCACCGACGAAGGCCACGCCGCCGCTGGCAAACAACTGCAGCCAGGGCAGCTGCGGGTTGTAGAAGAACCAGTCGCCGACGAAGGCGAGGATGCCCAGCACCAGCACCGTCATCAGCGCATTGCGCTTGCCCCAGTGCCTGGCCACCCACCCGGCGAAGGCGATGCCAACGAGGCCGCAGACCAGACCGGCGATGCCCATCATCGAGTTCCACTTGGTGGCCTCAACGACGTTGCCGGCGCAGACGTAGTAGACGGTGGCGTAGTAGCCCAGCATGCCCACCATGGAGGTGGCCATGTTGTAGGCCATCATCGTGCCCAGCATCTGGCGGAAGGGCTTGTTCTTCAGTGTGCGGTACAGGGTGTCCTTGAAGGGCACGCGCTGCCGGGTCTGCGCCACGACCTTCTGGTAGTAGCGTTCGCGGGTCAGCAGGAAAATGGCGATGGAGACCACCACCATGATGCCGCCGAGGATGCTGGTGTAGACCTGGGCACCCAGCAGGATGTCGGGCTTGCCCGACGCATCGTTGAAGACGGCCAGCGTCGTGAACTGGGCCGCCACGAACATCGCCAGCTCGGGGAGCTTCTGGATCGCGTTCTTCCACGACATCACGCGCGTGCGCTCGTGGTAGTCGGGCGTCATCTCCGCACCCAGGCTGTTCCAGGGCATGTTGAAGCAGCTCATGACCGGCACGTACAGGCAGGTCGAGACCAGCATGAAGATGAAGTATTCGTTGTCGCTCCAGCCGCGGCCGACGGCGAACATCAGCGGCAGGCCGATGCCGGCGAGGATGCCGCCCACCAGGATGAAGGGGCGGCGGCGCCCCCAGCGCGTGCGGGCGTTGTCGGAGAGCCAGCCGAACAGCGTGTCCGAAACGGCATCGACCGCGATCTTCAGGAAGATGACCGTGGAGATCAGCCCCGGCGCCACGCCGAGGAAGATGTTGAAGACGTGGAAGGCCAGCGACTGGTAGAGCCAGTGGCCCCACATGTCCAGGAAGGAGCCCAGGCCGAAGCCGATCTTCTGCCGCGCGGGCACGCGGTCGGCCGCAAGTGTTGGCGCTGGCGGCACGGAGGCGGTCGGGCGCTGCACGGGCGGCATGGCGGCCCCTTCGGGATCGGCGATCAAGACTGTCTCCTTCGCCTGGCGCTGAGCGAGGCGGTATTTTTAGTAAACAGTCCTATTTTCGTTCGTTGATCGCACGAACGAAAGGCGGTGCAACTACCTAGGCAGCCACCTAGACAGCTGCGGTCTTGCGCCTGGCCTTGCGCGGCGCGGCCTCAGCTTCAGGCGCCGCGACGAAACGGGAACTCTCGCGCACGACCAGCTCCACCGGCAGCGACGCGTCATTGGGTGCGACATCGCCTTCGATGAGGGCGCGTGCGGCGACGTTGCCAAGTGCTTCCTTGTCCATCTTCACAGTGGACAGGGGCGGCTTGTTGCGGGCAGCCTCCTCGATGTCGTCGTAGCCGATGAAGCGGATGTCCTCGGGGACCCGCAGGCCACGCTCAAGGCAGACCTCGATGGCGAACATGGCCGTCGAGTCGTTGTAGGCAAAGACCGCGTCCGGGGGGTTGGGCAGGGCCAGCAGGCGGCTCATCGCATCACGGCCGGCGTCGCCGTATTCCAGCGCAGGGTCCAGCGTGACTTCGTAGTCGGGGTCGAACAGGCGGCCGGCCTCGAACAAGGCACGGCGGAAGCCCTTGGCGCGCAGCGACGTCGAGTAATGCGCCAGCGGCCCGAAGATGGCGGCGATGCGCTGGGAACTGCCTTCCAGCAGGTGGCGCGTCGCCAGCCAGGCGCCGAGCTGGTTGTCGTCATTGACGCAACGCACGCCCGGGTAGAAGTGGTCCACGAGCACCAGCGGCAGTTCGCAGCGGCGAATGGATTCCATGGCCTCGGGGTCGAAATAGCCGGCACCCAGCAGCGCCTCGGCCTCATGGCGGCGTACCTGGCCGGCCACGTCGTCACCTGCCAGCACCGACATGATGCTCAGCGGCACGCCGGCCTCGCGGCAGGCCGTCTCGGCGCCGTGCAGCACATAGGAATAGAAGGGGTTGTTGGCCAGCGAGCCGAGGCTGCGGCTGTACAGGAAGAGCATGCGGCGTGGCTTGCCGGTGCGCAGCTTGCCGACGTCATAACCCATCTGCTGGGCCACGCCGAGCACCTGGGCGCGAGTCTGCTCCGACAGGCCGGGCTGGCCCTTCAGCGCGCGCGACACCGTGCCGATGGACACGCCCGCGGCCTCGGCCAATTCGCGAATCGTCACTCCCTTGTCGGCCATCACCCGAGCTCCCGCTGTTGTTTAGCACGTCGCATCGGGCGCGATTGTGCATCGGCACCCCAGCGGCCCCGGGTACACCCTGTACCGGGGGCAAAACCTAGGCTGGACATTGTTCACTAAACAATCGCTGTTGCATAGAATATTTCCGAACCACCGACGAAGCGCGCCAAGCGCCGCCGCCATGCTCCCCTGCCCCATCGCCGTCCTCGGCGAAGCCCTGGTCGACGAATTCCATGACGGACCCGTCGCGGGTGGCGCGCCCTTCAACGTGGCGCGCTCGCTCGCCGCCATGGGCGCGCCGGCCCTGTTCATCAGCCGCATTGGCGCGGACGATGACAACGGCCGCCTCGTGCTCGACAGTGCGCGCCGCTACGGCCTGGACAGCGCCGGCGTGCAGCGCGACCCGCAGCACGCCACCGGCCGCGTCAGCGTGCACGAGGACGCCGGAGGCCACCACTTCGAGATTCATGGCGACGCCGCCTGGGACCATATCGACGCCGCGGCCGCCCGCCCTCACCTCGCTGAAACGGCGCCAGCGTGGCTCTACTTCGGCAGCCTGGCCCAACGCCAGCCCGCCTCGCGCGCGGCCCTGCGCGCCCTCCTCAAGCCTTTCACCGGCACGCGCTTCCTGGACTTGAACCTGCGGGCCGGCACTGAAACCCGACTGCTGGCCGCCGAGTCGCTGATGCTGGCCGATTGGGTCAAGGTCAACGACGAGGAACTGGCCCAGCTGGCCGGCTGGTTCGATGCCGCCGCGCCCGACGACGCCGGCCGCGCCAGCGCATTGATGGCACGCTTTGCGCTGCAACGCCTGGTGCTGACCTGCGGCGCCAGCGGCTGGCGCTTCTACGCGCCGGGCGGCGTGCTGCTGGCGCAGGGGGCTGGCGTCATCCAGCCGTGCATGGTCGACACCGTCGGCGCCGGCGATGCCTTCACGGCCCTGCTGCTGGCCGGCCTGTCGCTGGGCCGTGACCTGCCCGCCACGCTGGCCCTGGCCAATCGCTACGCCTCCTTCATCTGCGGCGTGCGCGGCCCGCTGCCCGCCGAACCCCTTGCCCTGCAACCCTGGCGCACCGCCCTGCATGCGCTGCCGACCTCTGCCTGAACGACTGCCCGACATGGACCTGACTCCGCCTCCCACCTCCCTGGCCGACCTCGTCGCGCCGCCCGCCGGCTCGGCCATGCGCCGCCCCGGCTTCATCTTCGGCGCCGGCACCTCGTCGTACCAGATCGAAGGCGCCGCGCATGACGACGGCCGCCTCGAATCCATCTGGGACCGCTTTTGCGCGACTCCCGGCAAGGTGCTGCGCGGCGAGAACGGCGACGTGGCCTGCGACCACTACCACCGCTTTGAAGAAGACCTGGACATCCTGCAGCGCCTGGGTGTGGACGCCTACCGCTTCTCCATCGCCTGGCCGCGCGTGATGGACGAGGCCGGCCGCCCAAATGCGAAGGGCATCGACTTCTACAAGCGCCTGCTCGACGGCCTGGCCAAGCGTGGCATCCGCGCCTTCGTCACGCTGTATCACTGGGACCTGCCCCAGCACCTCGAAGACCGCGGCGGCTGGCTGAACCGCGAAACGGCCTACCGCTTTGCCGACTACGCCGAGCTGATGAGCCGCGAACTCGGTGGCGGCCGCGTGGCGGCCTGGACGACGCACAACGAGCCCTGGTGCTCAGCCTATCTTGGCTATGGCGACGGGCACCACGCGCCCGGCCTCAAGTCCAACCGCTGGGCCGCCCAGGCCATGCACCATCTGCTGCTGGGACACGGCCTGGCGCTGCCCATCCTGCGCGCCAACGACCCAGCGGCCTTGCACGGCATTGTCGCCAACTGCGCGCCGGGCTATGCCGACACGGATACAGCCGAAGACCGCGACGCCGCTTCGCTGTTCGAGACCTACCAGAACCGCTGGGTGCTGGACCCGCTGCTCAAGGGCGAATACCCGGCCGACCTGTGGCGGCTGTGGAAGGGCTGCGAGCCCCTGGTGCTGCCCGGCGACATGGACCTCATCAAGCAGCCCATCGACTACCTGGGCATCAACTTCTACAGCCGCGCCGTGCTGCGCTCCAAGGGCCCCGACACCATCGACTGGGTGCGCCACCCCGAGGTCGAGCGCACGACGATGGACTGGGAGGTCTACCCGCAAGGCCTGCAGGACCTGTTCGAAGCCTTCAAGCGCGACTACGCCAATCTGCCGCCCCTCTACATCACCGAAAACGGCATGTCGAGCGACGACATGGTCAGCGCCGGTGACGTCGACGACCTGCAACGCCAGGCCTACATCAAGCAGCATTTCGCGGCATGCTCGCGGGCCATGGACAACGGCGTGGACGTGCGCGGCTATTTCATCTGGTCGCTGCTGGACAACTTCGAATGGGCCTTCGGCTACGAGCGCCGCTTCGGCCTCGTGCACGTGGACTTCGAGACGCAGCAGCGCACGCTCAAGCGCAGTGCGCTGGCCTATGCGGACTTCCTGAAGGAGCGCGCCGCGGCGCGTTGAGCATGGGCATCCGGCGCGTCGTCATCCTCGGCGGCGGCTCCGCCGGCTGGATGTCGGCCGCCGCGCTGACGACGGGGCTGCGCGGCGTCGCCGTTGAGCTGGTCGAGTCCGAGGAGATCGGCATCATCGGCGTCGGCGAGGCCACTTTTCCGTCGATCCGCAGCTTCAACGACATCCTCGGCATTGACGAGGCCGAGTTTCTCGCCGCCACGCGAGGCAGCTACAAGCTCGGCATCCAGTTCTGCGACTGGAAGCAGCGCGGCGAGCACTACTTCCACACCTTCGGTGACTTCGGCCCACTGGACGGCCCGATGGCGTTGTGGGGCCAACTGCGCCGCCTGCAGACAGGCCCCGGCACGCCGCTGGGCGAGTTCTGCCTGCCGACGGTGATGGCGCGCCAAGGCCGATTCTGCAGGCCTGCAGAAGGCGAGGACAGCCTGGCCTCGCGCTACACCTACGCCTACCACTTCGACGCGACGCTCTACGCCGCCTTCCTGCGCCGCCTGGCCGAAGGTCGCGGCGCGAGGCGTACCGAAGGCCGCGTCGTCAGCGTGGACCGTCACGAGGATGGCCGTGTGCGTGCGCTGCGCCTGGCCGACGGGCGCCAGGTCGAGGGCGATCTCTTCATCGACTGCTCGGGCCTGGCGTCCCTGCTGATCGGCCAGACGCTCGAGCAGCGTTTCATTGACTACGGCCACTGGCTGCCAGTGGACCGCGCCTGGGCCGTGCCCACCGAGCGCGCACCGGGCGATCTCGCGCCCTTCACGCGCTCGACGGCGCTGGAGGCCGGCTGGGCCTGGCGCATCCCGCTGCAGGACCGCACCGGCAACGGCCATGTGTTCAGCAGCCGCTTCATCGACGAGGGACGGGCGCGCGAACAGCTGCTGGCCCAGCTCGACGCGCCGATGCTGGCCGAGCCGCGGCTGCTGCGCTTTCGCACCGGCCACCGCGAGCGCTTCTGGGTCAAGAACGTCGTCGCCATCGGCCTGGCCGCCGGCTTCCTGGAGCCGCTGGAGTCCACCGCCATCTACATGGTGCACAACGCGCTGGGCCGCCTCATCCCGTTGCTCGGCGAGGCCGATCACACACAGGCCGCGGTCGGCTTCAACGTGCAGCAGCTGCGCCAGTACCAGCGCATCCGCGACTTCATCATCCTGCACTACGCCCTGAGCGAGCGCCGCGACAGCGAGTTCTGGCGCACGCTGACGAGCATGGAGCTGCCCGAGTCGCTGGACTACAAGCTGCATGCCTGGCGCGAGACCGGCACCCTGCATGCCTACGACAACGAGGCCTTCGACACGGCGAGCTGGCTGGCCATCCACGCCGGCATGGGCGACTGGCCGCGGCGCCGCAGCCCTTGGCCGGACGAGATGCCGGCTGAGTTGGCAGCCCGCTATCTCACTGAGCGCCATCAGGCCATTGCCGCGCTGGCCGCCGGCATGCCTGACCACGACAGCTTTCTGCGTGCACGCTTGAGCGGTGCTGCGGGATAGCGCCCATGCTCAGAGCCGAAGCCCCTACCTAGACTGGCGCGATGGAAAACCTGAACAAGCCGCTGCGGCGGGTCGTGATCGTCGGCGGTGGCGCCGCCGGCTGGATGTCGGCCGCCGCATTGAGTGCGGTGCTCAAGCCCCCGTATGAAATCCGCCTCGTCGAATCCGACGAAATCGGCATCATCGGCGTGGGCGAAGCGACCATCCCGCCGATCCGCATGTTCAACGGCCTGGCCAAGATCGACGAGGCGGAGTTCCTCAAAGCCACGCAAGGCACGTTCAAGCTCGGCATCGAATTCGTCAACTGGGGCCGCCAGGGCGAGCGCTATTTCCACGGCTTCGGCGGCGTCGGCCGCGAGGCGCTGTGGCCGGTGGACTTCTCGCAATACTGGCTGCGCCTGCGCGCGCTGGGCCGCGCGCTGCCGCTGGACGCCTACGTCATCTCCAACATGGCGGCCAAGGCGAATCGCTTCATGCTGCCGCGGCCGGATATGCAGAACTCGCCGATGGCCGCACTCGGCTATGCCTATCACTTCGACGCGTCGCTGTACGCGAAGCACCTGCGTGCCCTGAGCGAGCAGCGCGGCGTGCGCCGCACCGAAGGCAAGGTCGTGCGCGTGCTGCTCAATGAAGAACCGGGGCCAGCCGAAGGCCATGTCCGCGCCGTGCAGATGCAAAGCGGCGAACTGGTGGAAGGCGATCTCTTCCTCGATTGCTCGGGTTTCGCGGGCCTGCTGATCGAGAAGGCCCTCGGCACCGGCTTCGAGGACTGGAGCCACTGGTTGCCCTGCGACCGCGCCGTGGCGGTGCCCAGCGAGAGCACGAGCCCGCTGCTGCCCTATACGCGTTCGACCGCGCACCGGGCCGGCTGGCAATGGCGCATTCCGTTGCAGCACCGCGTCGGCAACGGCCATGTCTATTCCAGCAGCCATGTCAGCGACGACGAGGCGGCCGGCGTGCTGCTGAAGAATCTCGACGGCCAGCCGCTCGCCGACCCGCGGCTCATCAAGTTCCGCACCGGCATGCGTGAGGAGGCGTGGCGGCGCAATGTGGTTGCCATCGGCATGTCGGCCGGCTTCGTCGAGCCGCTGGAGTCGACGGCCCTGCACCTGATCCAGATGGGCGTGGCCAAGCTCATCGAGGCCTTCCCCCACAGTGGCTTCGACGCCCTGGAGATCGCCGAGTACAACCGCCAGAGCCGCGAGCGCTACGAATACGTGCGCGACTTCATCGTGCTGCACTATCACCTGAACCAGCGCGACGACAGCGAGTTCTGGAAGGCCTGCGCGGCCATGGCCATTCCCGAGGCCCTGCGCTGGCGCATGGCGCTGTATGCCTCCAGCGGCCGCCTGGCCAATGTCGACGGCGACCTGTTCCGCGAGCCGAGTTGGCTGGAGGTCATGGAAGGCCAGAACCTGCGCCCCAAGGGCTGGCTGGCGCTCGCCGAGCTGCAGGGCGTGGAGGAGACGGTGGCCTACTTCAAGGGCGTGTCCGACACGATCGCGCAATGCGTGGCCGTGATGCCGGAGCACGCGGAGTTCGTGCGGCGCTACTGTCCGGCGATGCCAGTCTGATCACGCGAAACGGCTGAGCGAGGTGGAACTGCTCTCCGTCTCGCCCGACGCGATCGACGCCCACCCGCTGATCCGCGAGTACTTCGCGGCGCAGCTGAAGCGGTAGCAGCCCGAGGCGTTCCAGGCGGCCCACTCGCGGCTGTTCGACTATCTGTGCGAGAACACGCCGCACCGCCCGGACGGCCTCGACGGACTGGCCCCGCTCTACGAAGCGCCACCCACGGCTGCCGCGCCGGACGACAGCAAGAGGCGTTTAGGTCGGAGCGACGGGCCTTGCGTCGAGGACCTGGTCCGCAAGTTCCGGAAGTGACGGCCGAACGGCGGGTTGCCTGAACCCGCCATGTCGGCCTACGCTTTCGCATCCAGCCAACCGCTTCACTTCGGATCGAAAGCCATGACCTCACTGCCGTCCCGCCGCCGATTCACCGCTGCGCTGCTGCTTGGCAGCCTGGCAGGTGGCTGCGCTGCCGCCGGCGAGTCGGTGAGCATCCCGCCGCCGGCCCAGGATCCGGCACCCACGGCAACCGGCCTGCAGACCGCGGTGTTCGCCGGTGGTTGCTTCTGGGGCGTGCAGGGTGTGTTCCAGCATGTGCAGGGCGTGCAGCAGGCCGTCTCAGGCTACGCGGGTGGCACGGCGAGCACGGCTAACTACAAGCAGGTCACCAGCGGCCGCACCGGCCATGCAGAGGCGGTCGAGGTGACGTTCGACCCATCGCAGGTCAGCTACGGCGCCTTGCTGCAGGTCTTCTTCTCCGTGGCACACAACCCGACGCAGCTGAACCACCAGGGACCGGACATCGGCCGCCAATACCGCTCGGCCCTGTTTCCCGCCGACGCGGCGCAGCGCGAGACGGCCCAGGCTTACATCGCGCAATTGGACGCGACAGGGCTCTACGGCAAGCCCATCGTGACCAAGGTGGAGAACAGGGGCAACTTCTATCCCGCCGAGAAATTCCATCAGGACTACTTGGTCGACAACCCGCGAGACCCCTACATCGTGTTCCACGACCTGCCCAAGATCGCGGCGCTGAAGCGGCTTTTCGGCGAACGGTTCAGAAGCGAGCCCATGCTGGTGAAGCAGGCGCGTTGATCCTGGCCCAGTGGCCGACGCGCATAAAAAAAGCACCGCGGAGCCAACCGCGGTGCCGGGTCTTGCGAGTGGCGGGCGGGCCGGGCGGCCCGCCCTTCATCAAGCTCAGAAGCTGTACTGCATGCTGACGCGATAGCCGCGGCCCGACGTGAAGTAGTTGTGGCCGATCATGCCGATGTGCTGCTGCATGATCTGCTTGTACGTCTTGTTCGTCAGGTTGGTGGCATCGACACCCAGGGACAGATCGTTGCCGATCTTCAGGTGCAGACCTGCGTCGACCTGTCCATAGCCGTCAGCCCAAAGCGGCAGGCCCACGGGCAGGTTGTGCTGACCAAAGTTGGCGCTCGCCGGGTTGGTGTCCAGCGCATTGGTCTGGTTGGGGCCGGTGTTGTCGGAGTTCAGCGCCACGCCGTAGAGGTATCTGCCGCGGTAGTTGTAGGCAATGCGGGCAGAGACCGGACCACGGTCGTAGAGCAGCGCGATGTTGAAGGTGTTCTTCGACAGGTTGTCCAGCGGCATGTCGCCAAAGGAACGACCATCGGTGTCACAACCGTTGATGTACAGGTTCAGGTTGTCCTGGCCTGCACCGGGCGAGCAATAGCCCGTGTACACCGCGTTGTAGCGCTTCACCTTGCTGTCCACGTAGGTGTAGTTCGCCTGCAGGCCGATGCCCTGCAGCAGCGAGGGCAGCCCCTCGAAGTACTGCTGGTAGGCCACTTCGAAGCCCCGCGCATAACCCTTGGCGCCGTTGACCGGGCCATTCAGCACGAAGTTGACCGGCTTGCCGTTGGCGTCGTTGACCGTGCGGTTGAAGGCCTGGTTGACGATGATGTCCTTGAGGTTCTTGTTGAAGACGGCGGCAGTCACGGAGCCGTTCTTCGCGAAGTACCACTCGGCCGTCACGTCTTCCTGGTCGGAGCGGATGGGCTTGAGCTCGGGGTTGCCGCTGGCCGTGCCGGTCAGGTTGATCTTCTTGACGTTGGGCGGCACGCTTTGCGCATCGACCTCGATGGTTTGCGACATCGACAGGAAACCCTGCATCTGGCTGAACTGCGGGCGCGCCAGGGCTTTGGACGCGGCAAAGCGGAACTGCAGCGCGCCGTCCGCCGTGGCCTTCCACTTCAGGTTCAGGCTGGGCAGGTAGTCCGTGAAGCTCTGGTTGAAGTTCTGCTCCTTGGCGAACGGCGTCAGCTGCGGCACGGCCAAGCCAACCGCCCCGGGCGGTGCGGCCTGCGTGGTCAGGATGGTGTAGCCGTCGGCCTGGTTCTTGGTGTGGACTGCGCGCAGGCCGACGTTGCCGTCGATGGGCAGGCCCACCTCATCGAAGGAGAAGCGCAGCTGTGCATACCCCGCCGTGGTGGTCTCGGCCTGGGTGTTGCGGCCGGCCGGGTCGGTGCCGAAGGAAGTAGGAGCCCACTTGCCGCCGCCCTGGATGCTGTTGGCCTGCTGCGGGCAGCCCGCACCATCCCAGCCCGGCTTGAAGTTCGTGCACTCGTTCAGGTAGAGCTGGTGCAGCTTGTTGTAGCTGTTGGGCCAGTCGAAGGCCACCGAAGCCGCCGGGAAATACAGCGACGGGAGGTTGGCCTTGCCGCCGCCCATGAAGTCGGCGTAGTTGTTCTTGTAGGTGGGGATATCCGGCGCCTTGGTGATGTAGGCCAGGTCGCCGATGTTCCAGCCCACCTGCCAGGCGTGGGTGATGGTCGCCCAGTTGTAGCTCGGGTTGCTGTTGATGGTCTCGGCGTCGCGCTTGGCGATGCGCACGCCCACGCGCAGGTCGTTGAGGATCTTGTTGTCGTGGAAGACCCAGCGCGCATCACCCTTCCAGGCTTTTTGCGTGCCCTTGCCCTTGTCCAGGTGGTCCATCATCATCGCCCAGTAGTACTTGCTGGGGTCGTTGAGGACGGCCATGTCACTGGCGTCGAACACCAGGCGCGGCATCGAGCCGGTGTAGTCCACGGTCTCCTTGGGCAGGGCCACAGCGGTGCCTACCGTGGAGTCGAAGTTGTTGGTCTTGGAGCGGATGTACTGGAAGTCAGACGTCAGCGTCAGCTGCTCGTTGACCTTGCCGGAAATCTTCCAGGCCAGTTCATCGGTCTGCGAGTTGCGCTTGGAGTAGCGCGTCTGGTTCTCGACTTCGATGCCGGTGTAGTTGCCGTTGGCGTCCTTCTTGCCGGTCAGCACGCCCTTGGTCATCACGCCGTTGGCGTCGTAGGTGCCGTCCAGCACCTCGACGTTGTAGGGGTCGACCTGGGCGCTGACGTTGTTCTCGTTCCAGTTGAACTTGAACTTGGAACGGAAGAAGGTCAGCGAGGACTCGACGTCGTCCTTCTTCCATTGCAGCGCGCCGTAGATGCCGTCGCGCGTGCGGTCGTAGAACTGCTGCTTCCACGACATGTCGCGGGAGAACCAGGTCGGGCTGGTCGGCGTGGCCTTGTAGAACGGGTCCAGCACCAGGCCGTCCGTGCGGTTGGAACTGAGCGAATGCGCCACGTCGATCAGCGCGCCGAACTTGCCCGCGTCGGTGTTCCAGGTGTTGGACAGCAGGCCCGAGACGCTGGGCTTGTTCTTCTTGGCCAGGCTGTTGCGCGAGACGTCGAGCGAAATCGAGCCCTTGAAGCCGGGAAAGTCGAAGGGCAGGGCCGTGCGCAGGTTCACCAGGCCGCCGATGGCGCCCTCGATCTGCTCGGCCGAGGGGTTCTTGTAGACGTCCACGCCGGCCATCAGCTCGGGCGGCACGTCCTCGAAGCCCAGCGTGCGGCCCTGGTTGGCGCTGAAGGTTTCGCGGCCGTTCAGCGTCGAGCTGACATAGGTCAGGCCGCGGATGTTGACGCCCGACCCTTCGACCGAGAAGTGCACCGGGTCGTTGGACGACGACACCCGCGACATCGTGGCCCCCACGATGCGCTGCAGCACCTCGGACACCGAGCGGTCGGGCAGCTTGCCGATCTCGTCGGCGACGACCGAGTCGACGATCTCGTCTGATTCCTGTTTGAGTTTCTGCGCCGACGCAAGCGCGGCGCGGCGCCCGGAAACAATGACGGTCTCCAGGGCCTGAGGCGCCTTGTCAGCCGCGGGTGCTGCCGCCGGAGCTGGCGCGGGCGTGTTCTGCGCCAGCGCCGGTGTGGCTGCCCAAACCAGCGCCTGTACGGCCGCCAGGGACAGCGTTGTCCTCTTGAAATGTCTCATCCTCTTTGCTCCTCTTCGGTGGGAAACACTCAGCCCTTGCGGGCCTCGTGCCGGTCCTGCTGGTTTCTATGCCGCAGGTATTTGGTAACGCTAACAATGTCCAAGTAATCGGACATCCGGACTACTAGGGATAGGGGATATACGCATGGCTCCTGCATTCAACCCTCCTTTCTCCGCAGATGGATGTGCTGTGCTGGCAGCTCGAGTGCCACGGTTTCCAGGGATTCTGGTAGCGCTATCCTCGAGCCAACGAGGCGCTCGGCGCCAGGCACCAGATCGATGAAGTTGTCCGCCAGATCCAGGCCCGGGTGCTGGAGCCAAAGGCCTTTGACCGGTCGATCGCAGCTCAGTCGCAAGGCCTGGCCCTCGGCCTGGATGGCGATGCGCGCGCCGGCCAGGCGGTAGAACTTGAAGGGTTCGGTCCAGGCGCAATCCCGCGCGAGCTCGCGGCCGTCCGCATCGAAGGCGCACAACTCGGCGACGACCGGCTCGTCAAAGCCCGGCAGAGGCTGGGTCGTCTCGACGCTGGTCGACGCTGGAACCGCTTGCAAGACGCGGGTGCTGGCGAGCTGGCGTCCATCCATCGCGAACAGGCGCAGCTGCAACGCCAGTTCACAGGCCTGAGCCTCGCCGTTCATGACGGACAGCCGCGCCTGCCCTGCCTCCAGCCGCACGGCTACGGCCAGCGGCGCCAGGGCGCGGCGCACGGCATGCCAGGCCGGCTTGACCGTGCCCGAAGAGTCGATGAGGGCCCAGCTCGTCACAGGCCAGCAATCGTTGAGCTGCCAGACCAGGGCACCGCCCACGGCGCGCGCGCCGGGCCGCTGCCAGCGGCGGCGGAAGTCCTGGTAGGCCACCCGCATGGCCTCGGCCTGCACGAACTGCGTCGCGTAGACGTGATCCGCCAGCGTGCCGCCCACGCGCAGGTTGTCGGCCAGATAGACCGACAGGCGCCGATGCCCGTCCGGCCCCGCCGCCGAGCCGGCCTTGTTGTGCCACTGCACCGTGCGGCTCTCGGGGAAGCGCTCGGCTTTGGGCAGCACCGATTCGAACAAGGCCAGCGAGGGATGCGACTGCATGCCGAATTCGCTGACGAAGCGCGCCTGCACGTCGCCATAGCGTTGGTAGGGCAGCATCTGCTGGTGCCAGACCTCCCAGCTGTGGCGGTCGCCCACGGTCGCGTCGGAGGACTTGGCGCCGTCGCCTGGGGTGAAAGGGCTGCCCGGCCAGTAGGTGGTGTCCGGGTCCAGTGCCGCGCAGATCTCGGGCAGCAGGCCCTCGTAGATCGCCCGCGCCTCGAAGCGTTCGGCCGGCACGCCCGGGCCGGCCAGGCCGACGGACTCGGCCAGCATGTAGTCCTCGTTGTTGCCGCACCAGAGCGCCATGCAGGCGTGGTGGCGCAGACGCTTCACGGCGCCCTCAGCCTCCGCACGCACGCTGGCGAGGTAGTCGGCGTTGGCGGGGTAGAGACCACAGGCGAACATGAAGTCCTGCCAGACCAGCAGGCCGAGCTCGTCGCAGGCCTCATAGAAAGCCTCGTGCTCATAGATGCCGCCGCCCCAGACGCGCAGCATGTTCATGTTGGCCGCCGCCGCCTGGGCCACGCGCTCGCGGTAGCGCGCCGGCGTGATGCGCTCCAGCAGGTTGTCGTCGGGAATCCAGTTCGCGCCACCGGCAAAGAAGGCCTGGCCGTTGACCTCGAAATGGAAGCTGCTGCCCGCCTCGCCTTCGACGGGGACCTGCACAAGGCGCAGCGTGCGCAGGCCGATGCGGCGGCTGTCCTGCGCCACGACCTGATCGCCGTCCAGCAAGTGGGCCACCAGCGTGTACAGCGGTTGCCCGCCCAGGCCGCGGGGCCACCAGAGCTGGGCCTCGCTGACATTCAGCGTCGCACACGCTGCATCGGCTGGCACGACCTGGCGGGTCACGCTGCGGCCGTCGGCGTCCAGCAGCTCGAAGGCGCAGCGCAAGCCGGCGGCACCGGCGGGCCGCGCCGAGACCTGCAGCGTCGCGCGTCGCCCAGCCACATCCACGTCGCTGCGGCAGTGCAAGTCGTCGATGCGCGCCGACCAGCTGTGCCGGCGCACCGCGCGCCAAGGGCCGCTGACGAGGAGCTCGGGACCCCAGTCCCAGCCAAAGTGGTACTGCGCCTTGCGGGCATGCAGACGGGCGCTGTCGCCGTTCCAAAGCTGACGCTTGCCATGCACGGCCTCGACCTCGCGGGCACGCCCCAGCGGCGGCTCGAAGCACAGCAGCAGTTCGTTGCGCCCGGGCTGCAGGCGGCGGCGCACATCGACCCGGCGCGGCACGAACATGTTGTCCGATGCCAGCAGCTTCTCGCCGTTGAGCCAGACGCTGCAATAGGTGTCCAGGCCCTCGAAGACCAGGTCCTCGTGGTCGGCCAGTGCGCCGGCCTCGAAGCCCAGCCGCCAGGCCCAGCGGCGCTCGCCGACCCAGCGCACCTCGGCCTCGTTCATGCCGTAGAAGGGATCGGGAATGCGCCCGGCCGCCAGCAACGCGCCATGGGCCGTGCCGGGCACAGTGGCCGGCAGCCAGGCATCAGCGGGCAGGGCCGACAGCGCCGGCCCGCCAAGGCCCTCGGGCGCCTCGGCCAGCAGCCAGCCGTCATGCAGATCGATCAGTCGTTCAGGGCTCACGTGTCGGAGTCGTTGCGGTTGCGTTGCACACCAGCCCGCGGCGGGAGACCCCGAGCCGAACGGCACGCTTCGCCGTTCAGCCTCTGCGCCGCGCCTCAACGCGGCCGCGGCTTGTCTCCTGCTTCGCCACAAGCAAAGCTAAACATTGTTCTGTTGCGCATTCTGTTTCTCTACGACAACGCTAGCACTCGGGGATATTCCTGATGTTTTCTGGAAGAGACAGTCAACACAGCCGCTCAACTGCCGCACATAATCCGGTCCGTTTAGTAAACAACAACGAGACAAAGTGGCCAAGCCGGCCACGCGCTTCCCCCGCAATGAAAGCCCTGCTCACCCAGGCGGCGCTGGTCCTCGGTCTCGCTGCCGGCGTGCCACTCGCTCACGCCGCCCGCCTGGTCATCTGGATGGTGGGCGACGACAAGACGCCCCAGGTCATGCAGCCGGCCGTCGCCGCCTTCCGCGCCGCCCATCCGGATGTCACCGTGGAAGTGCGCGACGTGCCCTGGGCTGACGCGATGACCAAGTACTCCGCGGCACTGGCCAGCCGGCGTGGGCCCGATCTCGTCACCGGCAGCACCTCGTACGCGATCGCGCTCGGCGCCAAGGGCGCGCTGGTCGACCTGAACCAGGCTGCGCCCGACCTCGCCCGCCAGCTCGAACAGCACGCCAACCCCGGCGCGCTGCGCGCCATCCGCCGCCCGGACGGCCGCCTCTACGGCGCCCCCTTCGACATGCATGTGCAGCTGCAGTACTACCGCAGCGACCTGGCTGCCGAGGCACCCGGAGACTGGGAAAGCTTCATCCGTGTCGCCCGCGCGCAACGCGCCCAGGGACACGGCTTTGCACAGCAATGGGGCAATACCAGCTGGCTGGGCTTCTACCCCTACCTGCGCCAGGCCGGCGGGGCCGTCTACGACGCCAACTGCGCACGCGCCGTCATCGACAGCCCCGAGGCCGTGCGTGCGCTGACCTATTACGCGCGCCTGTACCACGAGCTGCAGGCACCCACGGATGGCTGGCCCGACGCCGACGGCGGCCTGGAAAGCGGCGCCTACGGGCTGATGCAGTCCGGCACCTGGCTGCTGTCGCGAATGGACATGGTTCACAAGGGCCTGGTCGGGCGGTGGGCCGCCGCGCCGCTGCCCATCGGCCCGACGGGCAAGCGCACCGCAGTGCTGGGCGGCACGGTGCTGGCCATCACACGCTTTTCGCCCAATCGCGAGCTGGCATTGGACTTCATGCGCACCGTCTACCAGCCCGAGGTCACGCGCCGCATGGCCGAGGCCGCGCTGGCCTACGGCGGCATGTGGCTGCCCTCCGGCCGGCAGGATCAGATCGCCACCCTGCCCCTGCCCCACCGTGAGGCCCTGCTGACCCAGCTCGCCGACGCCGAGGGCCCGCCGCCCTGCCCCGCATGGATGCGCCAGGACTACATCGTCACCCGCGCCGTGCAGCGCGTCGTGCTGGCCGGCGGCGACCCGCAGGTGGAGCTGAGCCGCGCTGCCGCCGTCATGAACCGTGCACTGGCCGCATTGGGATCGCAGCCATGATCTGGCGTCGCCATGGCCGTGACATGTTGCTCGTCGCGCCCTTCTTCGCCCTGTTCGGCCTGTTCGGCGTCTGGCCCGTGCTGCGCTCGGCCTGGCTGAGCTTCACGGACTACCACGCCACCGACGCCCCCAACTGGATCGGCCTGCGCAATTACGCCGAACTCTTCGCCGACGAGCGCTTCTGGACGGCGCTGGGCAACACCGCCACCTACATGGCCTCGGTGTCGGTCATCGCCGTGCTGCTCGGCCTCGTGCTGGCGCTGAACTTCGGCAGCAACTCGCGGCTGCACCAGTGGGTGCGCGTGGCCTTCTTCCTGCCGGCCGTGGCCGGCGGCGTCGGCGCCATCTCAGCCTGGAAGTGGCTCGCCAACTCCGAGGCCTATGGCCTGTTCAACAGCATCCGCGCGGCCGTCGGCCTGGAGCCGGCGCGCTTCCTCGGTGACCCGCAATGGACGATGCCCGTTCTCGTCCTCGTCGGCGTCTGGTCGGTGCTCGGCTACAACCTCGTCATCTTCGTCGCCGGCCTGCGCGCCATCCCCGAAGAGCTCTACCAGGCCGCGCGTCTGGACGGCGCCTCACGCTGGCAGCAGTTGCTGCACATCACGCTGCCCAACCTGCGCCCCACGCTGGTCTATGTGAGCGTGACCGGCATGATCGCCAGCTTCCAGGTCTTCTATGAGCCCTATCTGCTCTACGGCGCGGTCGAGACGCTCGGCGGCCCGCTGGACTCGGCGCTGATGCTGGTGACCTATCTCTTCGACCGGGGCTTCCGCCAGCTCGACCTGGGCCTGGCCTCGGCGGCCGCCTGGGTGCTGACGACGCTGCTGTTCGGCCTGACCTGGCTGAACCTCAAGCTGATCGGCCGGGAGGGCGGGCGATGAAGTGGACTCGCATCCTCCAGGCACCGCTGTGGCTGCTGGTGCCCGCCATGCTGCTGCCCTACTACTGGATGGCCGCCGGCGCCTTCAAGACCGTGGCCGAGCTGCTGCGCCAGCCGCCCACGCTGCTGCCCCACGCTCCCACGTCGCGCAACTTCTTCAACCCCGACTGGGCCGGCACCACGGCCGACCCCGACAAGCTCGCCGGCATCCTGCAAGTGCAGGTCGAGGGCCACGGCTTCCTGCGCTTTTATGCCAACAGCCTGCTCGTCACCATCGTCGTCACGGTCGTCAGCCTGCTGGCCGCGTCCCTCGTCGCCTTCGTGCTGACCAAGCGGCCCTTCCCCGGCAGCCGCTGGCTGTTCCGCGCGCTGCTGGTGTCGATGATGCTGCCGTGGGAAGTCACCATCGTGCCCAACTTCGTCACTGTGGCGCAGCTGGGCTGGATCAACACGTACGCCGCCCTGCTGGTGCCGGGCCTGGCGAAAGCCTTCGTCGTCTTCTACTTCCGCCAGGCCATGCTGAGCGTGCCCGACGAACTCATCAGCGCCGCGACCCTGGACGGCGCCGGCACGCTGCGCATCTGGTGGAGCGTCGTGCTGCCCATGCTGCGGCCAGCTCTGGCGGCGATTGCCATCCCGGTGGCGGTGGGCGAGTGGAATAACTTCCTGTGGCCGCTGCTCGTCGTCAACGACGCGGCCACGCTGACCCTGCCGCTGCAACTCGGCAAGATGGCGGGCGACCTGAGCTTCAACCCGCAATCGGCCGCCGTGTTGATGGCGGGGTCGCTGCTCGCCTCGCTGCCGGCCGTCGTGCTCTTCCTGGTTTTCCAGAAGCAGTTCGTTGCCGGGCTGCAAGCGGGCGCCACCAAGGGCTGACATGAGATTTCTGAAGGGATTCGCGTTGTACTTGTCATTGATGCTGCCGACCGTCGGCCAGGCGGCAAACGACCCACGGCTGCAGGCCGTCATGCAAAGGCTGGACGCTGGCGAGGCGATCACCTTGGCCACCATTGGCGGCTCCATCACGACCGGCTACGCCGCCCAGCCTCCCCGCGAGCGCGGCTGGGCGGCCCTGCTCGCCAGGTCGCTCGGCCCCAAGGCCAGGCTGGTCAACGCCGGCGTCAGCGGCACGGACTCCGCCGCCGGTGTGCAGCGGCTGCAGACGCAGGTGCTGGACAAGTCGCCCGACCTGGTCATCGTCGAGTTCGGCGTCAACGACCAGTGGCTGGATCCGGCCGTGCGCGGCAGCAGCTATGAAGCCATCCTGCGCCGACTGTTGACTTCCAAGAAGCCGCCCGCGGTCGTCGTGCTCGGCCTGACGCAGCAGGGCAACCAGGCGCGCGACGCGGTCGATGCGCAGCTGAAGCTGGCCGCTCACTACGGCCTCGCCGCGCTGGACTTCGGCCGCTGGATGCAGGCCCGCGTCGATGCCGGCGAAGACCGCTGGGCGGCTCTCTACGACGAGCCCGTCCACCCGAACGCCACCGGCCATCAGCGCATCGCGCTTGCGCTGGCCGAGACACTGCGGGCAGCCGCCCGCGGGCCGGTCGCCGCGCCCGCGCCGCTGCCCGATCCCGTCTACGGCCGCGCCCACGAGTTCACGCGGATGCTGGCCGGCGAGACCCTCAAGCCCTACCAGGTGCATGGCTTCGAGCGTGGCGGCGAGGTGCATCCCGAGTGGACCGGCCAGCAGCCCGGCTGGGTCAGCAAGGCCGACGATGCCGAGGCTCATTTTATCGTCTGGGGACGCGAGGTCGCGGTCTTCCACGCCGAAAGCGAGCACTACCGCAACCTCGAAGCCTGGGTGGACGACGGGCCCGTCGTCACGCTCCGCGGCCAGGTGCCGGAACGCAAGGGCTACCTCGGCTGGCACTACGCCGTCGTCGGTCGCGAGCTGGAGCCCGGCGCCCACCTGCTGCACGTGCGCGTGAAGAAGGACGAATGGACCGGCAGCGGCCGCCCGGCGAGCCTGCTGGCCGTCATGTCGGCCGGCATCTTCCCGCCCGAACTCCACCCGAGCGATTTCGTGCGCGAGGCGCCGTCAAGCAAGCCAGGCCTGATAGCCGCGGACGATCCCAAGCTGCGCTGGATCGGCCGCATCGGCAGCGCGCCCGGCGGCAAGCTGCTGGCGTGGAGCGGCAGCGAGCTGCGCGCCCGCTTCACCGGCGACCAGCTCACGCTGCGCCTGGCACCGTCGCGCGGCGGTATCAACCATTTCACCGTCGAGGTCGACGGCCGCCGCCACGCACTGGCGCTGCGCAGCAGCGGGCTGGCCGACTGGCGGCTGCCCTTGACGGCCGGAGAACACGAGCTGCGCCTCGTCAAGCGTACCGAGGCTTCGCAGGCTGAAAGCCTCTTCCTGGGTCTGCGTCTGGCCGAAGGCGGCAGGCTGCTCGACCCTCCGCCACTGCGCCCGCTCAAGTTCGAGTTCTATGGCGACTCCATCACCGCAGGCGCATGCAATGGCGACATCGGCGAAGACCAGTACGCCGACATGTCCACCCACGACGGCACGCGAGCCTATGGCGCGGTGACGGCTGCCAGGCTGGGCGCGGACTACGTCGGCATTGCTGTCAGCGGCATCGGCATCACGGCCACCTGGGACCAGTTGCTGATGCCCGAGGTCTGGAACCGTTATGCACCGCGGCTGGACGCACCGGTTGCGCCGCCCGAAGCACGCGCGCCCGACGTGGTGCTGCTCAACCTCGGCCAGAACGACCATGGCTTCCCGGCTTCGAAGGGCCAGACCATCGCCGCTGACTTCGGCCCGCGCTATCTCGCCTTCGTACGCGGCCTGCGCGCGCGCTACCCGCAAGCCAAGATCGTGCTGCTGATGGGCGGCATGTCGGCCCCGCGCGAACAACCCGCCATCCCGCGTGCCGTGCTGGGCGCCATGCAGACGCTGCGCGCGGAAGGCGACGCCAAGGTCTGGTCCTACCGCTTCGAGGCCTTCTCCTGGGCCCATCCGCGCATCGACGTGCATACCTTGATGGCCGACGAGTTGACCCGTTTCCTGAAAGACGAGGTGCTGAAATGATCCCAGTTCCCGACATGCGCCAGCCCGCAGCGTTGTGGGCGCACATGCGCCACACGCTGGACTTCTACGCGCCGCGTGCGCGCGACGAAACCGGCGGCTGCTTCCAGTTCTTCAAGGACGACGGCACGATCTACGACCGCCGCACCCGCCACCTCGTCAGCAGCACGCGCTTCGTCTTCAACCACGCGCTGGCCTGGCGCTGGTTTGGCGGACCTGTTCACGACGTCGCGCACGCACTGGCCTTCGTCAACCAGGTCCATGCTCAGCCGCAAGGGGGCTATGCCTGGGTGCTGGACTGGCACGACGGCCGCGCCACGGTGCTCGACGGCGCCAACCATTGCTACGGCCTGGCCTTCGTGCTGTTGGCCAACTCGCACGCCACGGAAGCCGGCGTGCCCGGCGCGCGCGAAGGCATCGCCGCCACCTTCGAACTGATGGAGCAGCACTTCTGGGAACCCGCCCACGGCCTCTACGCCGACGAGGCGACGCCGGACTGGGGCATCGGTCCCTACCGCGGCCAGAACGCCAACATGCACGCCTGCGAAGCCATGCTGGCCGCTCACGCCGCCACCGGTGAATCTCGCTACCTCGACCGTGCGCTGACCCTGGCCACGTCCATCGCCCAACGCCAGGCGGCGCTCGCGGGCGGCCTCGTCTGGGAGCACTACAAGACCGACTGGACACCCGACTGGGACTACAACCGCGACGACAAGACCAACATCTTCCGGCCCTGGGGCTTCCAGACCGGCCACCTCACCGAGTGGACCAAGCTGCTGCTGATGCTGGAGCGTCGCCTGGGCGCGGCGGCACCCGGCTGGCTGGTGCCGACGGCGCGCCACTTCTTCGACACCGCCATGCAGCGCGGCTGGGACGGCGTTCACGGCGGCCTCGTCTATGGCTTCGCGCCGGACGAATCATGGCGCCCCCCGCCTGCGGGTACGCAGTCGTCCCCCCGAGGGGGACACGCCGGCCTTGGGAGCGGCCCGGCGCCCGACATGAAGGTGTGCGACGCCGACAAATACTTCTGGGTCCAGGCCGAAAGCCTTGCCGCCGCCGCCTGGCTGGCCGTACGCACCGGCGACGACGCCTACTGGGCCTGGTACGACCGGATCTGGACCTACGCCTGGCAGCACTTCGTCGACCACGAGCACGGCGCCTGGTATCGCATCCTCGCGCCCGACAACAGCAAGGTCACCGACGAGAAAAGTCCCGCCGGCAAGACCGATTACCACACCATGGGTGCCTGCCAGGACGTGCTGGCCGCGCTCGGCGTGCAACCGCCGGCGCGGGGCTGACGCCATGGGCCGCCTTGCCACTGCCCTGCTGATCGCGCTGCTTGCTGCCTGCGGTGGCGGAGGTGGTGGTGCCGCCGCCGAGCCGGCACCGCCCACGCCCACAGACCCCTGGGCCGCCTACCCGACCACGCCGTCCGGGACACCGCCCGGCGCCTCGGCACAGGCCCGCACCGCCGCCGCGGCGCTGGGCGGCGGCATCAACTTCGGCAGCATGCTGGAAGCGCCCAGCGAAGGCGCCTGGGGGCTGAAGGTCGAAGACGAATTCATCCAGCTCGTCGGCCCGAGCGCCAGCCCGTCTTACAGCCAGGCGGTGCGCCTGCCGGTGCGCTGGAGCAACCACGCCAGCCTGGATGCCGCAGCCACCATCGATGCCGCCTTCATGACCCGCGTCGAAGGCATCGTCACCAAGCTGCTCGCGCGCAATGTCACCGTCGTGCTGAACATGCACCACTACCACCAGCTCGATGGCGACGCCGTCGAGTCGGGTGAAGCCAGCGTCGCGGCGGACGTGGTGCAGTTGCGCTTCCTGGCCATGTGGCGCCAGATCGCTGAGCGCTTCGCCAATGCCGGGCCGGGCCTGGTGTTCGAGCTCTACAACGAGCCGCACAACAAGCTCGAGGCCGACTGGAACACCCTGGCCTCGCGCGCCCTGCGCGTGGTGCGCGCCAGCAACCCGAGCCGTATCGTCATGATCGGCCCGGTGCAGTGGAACAGTCCCTGGGCGCTGTCCAAGCTGCAGCTGCCGGCCGACGCCAACCTGCTGCTCACCGTCCACCATTACGAGCCATTCACCTTCACCCATCAGGGTGCGGAATGGGTCAGCCCCTCACCGCCCGTGGGCGTGGATTGCTGCGACGCCACCCAGCTGGCCAAGATCCGCGAAGGCCTGGACCTGGCCGCCAACGAAGGCAAGCGCCTGGGCTACCCCGTGGTGGTCGGCGAGTTCGGCGCCTACAGCCGCGCGGCACTCGGCGCCCGGGTGCGCTACCTGAAGGCGATGCGCGCCGAGATGGCCGCCCGCCAACTGCCCTGGATGTACTGGGAACTGGCCTCGGGCTTCGGCCTCTATGACCCGCAAGCCCATGCCTGGCGGACCGACCTGGTCCAGGCGCTGTACGGCACCACCCTGACGAAGGACTGATCCATGAAGCTGCGACACCTCGCCACCACCTGCCTGCTGGCGTCCCTCGTCCAGGGCGTCTGCGCGGCCGAACTGCTGCCCTGGCGCGGCATCAGCCTGTCCAGCGCCGAGTGGGGCGAGAAGCTGCCCTTCCCCGGCATCTATGGCAAGGACTTCGTCTACCCGACGGTGGCCAGCACGGCCTACTACCAGGCCAAGGGCATGAATCTGATGCGCATCGCCTTCCGCTGGGAGCGCCTGCAGCCGGCGTTGAACGGCGAGTTCGACCCGACGGAACTCGCTCGCCTTCGCGAGTTCGTCGACGGCACGACCGCCCGCGGCCTGCATGTGCTGCTGGACCCGCACAACTACGCCGCCTACAAGGAGGTGCATGTCGGCAAGCCCGAGGTGCCCATCGCCGCGTTTGCCGACTTCTGGCGGCGCCTGGCCCTGCAGTTCAAGGACAACCCGAAAGTGCAGTTCGGCCTCGTCAATGAGCCGCGCAACATGCCGACCGAGACCTGGGGCCAGGCCGCCCAGGCCGCCATTGATGCCATCCGCAAGACCGGCGCTACCAACCTCATCACCGTGCCCGGCAACGGCTACACCGGCGCCTGGAGCTGGTTCGAGTCCAAGTGGTACGGCACACCCAACGCCGAGGTCATGGGCCAGGTGCGCGACCCGCTGGACCGCATGGTCTTCGAAGTGCACCAGTACTTCGACAAGGACGGCTCCGGCACCAGCCCCGAATGCGTCAGCCCCGAGACCGGCGCGGAGCGGCTCAAGCGCTTCACCGAATGGCTGCGCAAGAACAAGCGCCGCGCCATCCTGGGTGAGCTGGGCGGCGGCGCCAATGCCGTCTGCGAGCAGGCCGTGACCGGCGCGCTCAAGCATCTGCAGGCCAATGCCGACGTCTGGGACGGCTGGCTGTGGTGGGCCGGTGGCCCGACCTGGGGCGACTATTTCCTGTCCCTGGACCCCACCGCCGAGGGCCGCGACAAGCCGCAGATGCGCTGGCTGGCGCCTTTCCTCAGCCCAATTGCAGTTCAAACTCCCTGAGCGACTGAAGGAAGTCCTTGGCGTCGAAGGCCTCACCCAGGGCGAGCGCACCGCTGCGCTTGAAGGATGGCTGCAGCATGCGCTCGGCTGCCTCCACCACAAGCGGCGCCGACACCGCATAGATGTCCTGGCCACGGGCGATGGCCTTTCTCGCGCTCGCCCCTTCGCCGGCTTGGACCACCATCTCGAAGCGCTGCGCTGAACGGCCCTGCGCGTCACTGGCCTCGGGCGGCGGCGTGGTGGTGTCGCGGATCTCCTGCAGGGACGACAGCGTCAGCCACGAGCGCAGGTTCTGCACGCGCAGATGGCGGGCGATGGTGATGACCTCGCTGAAGGGCAGTTCGACCATGGCCTGCTCGCCGTGGCCCGCACCGAAGGTCCAGTCACGCTGGGCTGCGGGGGTCGGCATGCGCACGATCTGGCCGCCTTGCAGCACAACGCGCGGCACCTGGTTGCGCTCACCGGTCTTGCGCGTGCCCTCGGTGGGCCACCAGTGGTCCAGCGCGATGGCGATGGCCAGGTCGTGCACGGCGCCGTCGCCCATCAGCGCCGTCGCCAGCAGGTCAGCCAGCCCGCCATAAAAGCCCGCCGCCGGAATGATGGCGACGCCAGCCACGCGAGCCCGGGCATCGAAGTTCTCGAAGACGGCTTCAGCGCTGGCCTGCTCGGCGGTCACGTCGATATAGCCGCAGCCGGCGCGCAGCGCGGCCTCGATGACCGGCGCCGCCGTGTCGAGAAACGGCCCGGCGCAGTTGATGACCACGCCGCAGCCCTGCAGTGCCGCGTCCAGCGCGGCCGCGTCGTCAATGGTCGCGACCCGCGCCTCCACGCCAGCCGGCAGTCGCGACGCATCCCGCCCGATCGCCACAACCTTCAAGCCACGCCTCAGCGCCTCGTTGACGACGAATCGCCCGGTGTGCCCGCCGGCACCGTAGACCGCGACCGCCTTCTTGCCCAAATCCTTGCTCATGATCATCCTTTTGAAACGAGACAGACCTGTCTGTTCTTTGAACGATACAGAATGGTCTGTATCGTGTCAACACCGAATCGACCGCCGTGATGAACATGCCTGCTGAAACTGCCCCCGAAGCTCAGAACGTCCGCGAGCGACTGCTGGGCGTGGCGTCCGAGCTGTTCTACAAGAACGGCGTTCGCGCGGTCGGCATCGATCTGGTCATCGAGCAGGCTGGCGTCGCCAAGAGCAGCCTGTACCGCCACTTCCGCACCAAGGACGACCTCATCGTGGCCTTCCTGGAGCGCGAGGACGTGGACTTCTGGGCGACCTGGGACCGGGTCGCCGCGGAAAACGCGGGCGACGCGAAGGCCGAGCTGGAAGCGCACATGCGCTGGATCGGCGAGCGCCTGGGTCGCGCCAACTACCGGGGCTGCCCACAGATCAATGTGGCGGCCGAGTTCGCCGAGCAAGACCACCCGGCGCGAGGCGTGGCGCGCGCCCACATGCAGGCGCTGCGATCCCGCCTCACGGTCATCGCCCAACGCCTGAAGGCACGCGCGCCGAAGGTACTCGCCGCTCAGCTGGCCTTGCTCGTCAATGGCGCCTTCGTCAGCGCCGAGCTGCTGACGCCCGATGAAGCGACGGATGTGCTGCTGGCCGCGATGCGCGCCCTCGTCGAAGCCGACCGCTAGTCTTCCTTCATCTGCGCCGCCTTGGCCACCGGCGCCAGGCGGGCCTTTTCGGCGACGAGGAACTTGCGGAAGTCCTCGCGGCTGCCGCCCGTCGGGTCGATGGCCAGCGGGATGAGCTTGGCGCGCAGCTCGCTCGTCTTCAGCGCCGCATTCACGGCCGCATTGAGTTTGTCGAGGATGGCCTCGGGCGTGCCCTTGGGCGCGAACACGCCCGACCAATGGCCAATGAAAACGTCGTTGAAGCCCTGCTCCTGGGCGGTGGCCAGGTCGGGCAAAGCCGCGATGCGACGGTTCCACGTCGAGGCGATGGCCTTGAGCTTGCCGGCCTTCACCATCGACAGCACGACGGGGCTGGCCTCGGAGGTCGCATCGACCTGGTTACCGACAACGGCCGCCATGCCTTCGGAGCCGCTCTTGAAGGGCACGATCTGCAGCTTGGCGCCAGCCTTGAGCTTGAGCATCTCGGCCACGAAATGCGGCGTGCTGCCGGTGCCGGCCGTCGCGAAGTTCAGCCCCTGGCCTTTCCTGGACGCCGCGATCAGGCCCTTCAGATCCTTGATGGCCGAGTCGCCCGGCACGACGACGACCGAGGGGCTGACGGCCATCATGACGACGGGCACGAGGTCGTTCTCGGCATAGGGCATGCGTGTCTTGATCAGCGCATTGGTGATGACACCGGCCGCCGGCGTCAGGAAGGTGTAGCCGTCAGGCGCGGCCTTGGCCACATAGGCCGCGCCGATCATGGAGCCCGCGCCGGGTTTGTTCTCGATGATGATCGGCTGCCCCAGCTGCTTGGCCGTGGCTTCGGCCACCGTGCGGGCGACGATGTCGTTGGCGCCGCCGGGGCCAAAGGGCACGACGAAGTGCAGGGGCTTGGACGGCCAGGCCGTTTCCTGGGCATGGGCGGTCAGTGCAAGCAGCAGAGCTGCGACGGGAACAAGGCACTTCGGCACGGGCGTCTCCTGAAGGCGGTACAGCCCAGCCTAACGCCCTGCGGCGCGCCCGCGAAACGTGAGAACCCGCACAGGCATGAGCTCATGACAAAAGCTTTGTTGGGTTTTGTGTCATCGGCCTGCAGACTTGCAGCGTTGCCACCCGTACCGACAGCTTCCGCCACCACCGATGTGTGAGCTTTTCGCCCTCAACAGCCGCCAGCCGGCCGCCGCCACCTTCTCCCTCAGCGGCTTCGCCGCTCGCGGCGGGCGCACCGCAGACCATGTCGACGGCTGGGGCGTGGCCTTCCACGACGGCGAGCGCTGCGAAGTCACCGTTGAGGACAGCCCGGCGGCCGAATCCGAACTGGCGCGTCATTTCGGCCACCACCCGGTGCAGGCACGCAACATCCTCGCCCACATCCGCAAGGCCACCCAGGGCGCCCGCACCCTGGAGAACTGCCACCCCTTTCGCCGCGACTGGGCAGGTCGCACCTGGGTCTTCGCGCACAACGGCGACCTGAAGGACTTTCACCCCCAGCTGGACGGGAGCTTCACGCCGGCCGGCCAGACCGACAGCGAACGAGCCTTCTGCTGGTTGATGCAGAAGCTCCAGCAGCGCTTTGGCAACCAGCCGCCCGACTGGCAGCAACTGGCCGAAACGCTGACGCCCTGGATCCACGAGATCGCCGAGCACGGCCGCTTCAACCTGCTGCTGACCGATGGCCGCGCCATGCTGGCGCATGCGTCCACCAAGCTGCACTGGCTGCAGCGCCGCCCGCCCTTCGGCCACGTCTCCTTGCGCGATGGCGACCTGAGCGTGGACTTGGCCACCGTCAACAACCCGGCTGACCGCATGGCGCTGGTCTCCACGGAGCCGCTGACCCATGGCGAGGCCTGGCAGGCGTTCACAGCCGGTGAAGTGCGTGTGTTCCAGGACGGCGATTGCGTCTTCGTCAGCGAAGGCGTGGCCGAACTCGCGGCTGCCTGATCAAGGCGCAGCCAGCGCCTCGTCTACCACGCCGCGCGCTTCCTGGAGCAGCAGCTGCAGATGCGCCTCGTCGCGGAAGCTCTCCGCATAGACCTTGTAGATGTCCTCGGTGCCCGACGGCCGCGCGGCGAACCAGCCACTGGCCGTGCACACCTTGATGCCACCGATCGCCGCGCCGTTGCCCGGCGCACTGCTCAGCACCGCAGTGATGGGCTCGCCTGCCAGTGTCGTCGCCTGGACGTTCGCAACCGTCAGCGCGGCCAGCCTGGCCTTCTGCTCGCGCGTGGCCGGGCCTTCGACGCGGTCGGCGTGCGGTGTGCCGAGGGCCGCCGTCAGGCTCTGGTAGTACACCCCCGGGTCGCTGCCGGTGCGCGCCGTGATCTCGGCCGCCAGCAGCGCGGCGGCGATGCCGTCCTTGTCGGTCGTCCACACGCGGCCATCACGGCGCAGCATTGATGCGCCCGCACTCTCCTCGCAGCCCAGGCCCAGGCTGCCTTCAGCCAGGCCCGGCGCAAACCATTTGAAGCCGACGGGCGCCTCGAACAGCGGGCAGCCCAGGCGCCGCGCAATGCGGTCGATCAGCGCCGTCGTGACGACGGTCTTGCCGACGGCCGCGTTCGCGCGCCAGCCGGGCCGGTGGCGGAACAGATAGTCCACGGCGACGCTGAGGTAGTGGTTGGGCGGCATCAGGCCGGCACTGCGGGTGACGATGCCATGGCGGTCATGGTCGGTGTCGCAGGCAAAGGCCACGTCGAAGCGATCGCGCAGGCTCGTCAGCCTTTGCATGGCCCAGGGCGATGACGGGTCCATGCGGATCTGGCCGTCCCAGTCCAGCGTCATGAAGGCGAACCGCGGATCCACCTCGTTGCTGACAACCGTCAGTGGCAGGCGGTAGTGCTCGGCGATCGCAGGCCAGTAGGCCACACCCGCGCCACCCAGCGGGTCCACGCCCAGTTGCAGGCCGGCCGCGCGGATCAGGTCGAAATCAATGACCTGCCCCAGCGACGCCACATAGCTGCCGAGGAAGTCGTACTCATGGCAGGCCGACGTGGTGAGCGCCCGCTCGGCGTCCTTGCGCAGGACGCCTTCAAGCGAATGCTTCAGATACTCGTTGGCAGCCGCCTGGATGCCCGCCGTGACGTCGCTGCCCGCCGGCCCGCCATGCGGTGGGTTGTATTTGAAGCCGCCATCTCGCGGCGGGTTGTGCGAGGGCGTCACGACGATGCCGTCGGCGCGCTGCCAGCCTTCGCGGCCGCGGTTGTATTCAAGGATAGCCAGCGACACGGCCGGTGTCGGCGTGAACTGGCCCGCCGGCGCCAGCATCACGTCCACGCCATTGGCCACCAGCACCTCCAGTGCGCTGAGCACAGCGGGCTCGGACAGCGCATGCGTGTCGGCGCCCAGAAAGAGCGGGCCCGCGATGTCGCTCTGCTTCCTGTGGTCGCAGATGGCCTGCGTGATGGCCAGCACATGCCATTCGTTGAACGAGCCATCCAGGGCCGAGCCGCGATGGCCCGACGTGCCGAAGCTGACCTGCTGTTCGGCGCAGCTCGGGTCGGGCTGGCGCGAAAAATAGGCTTCGCGCAACGCCTCGACGTCGATGAGGACATCGGGTGGCGCGGGCTTGCCGGCAAGAGGGTGGCGTTCGGCACTCATCGTTCGGGGCTCTCCCGTTCTTCGGTGAGACCATACTGCCAGCATGGCGCGGCCACGGTGCCGGACATCGGCACACAGGCTTGCAGGCCCCGACCTACAGGCAACTCAATTGCCGCACGGCGTCTCAGCGGCCAGACCGTTTCTTGATTCGCTCAATGCCGGTCTTGGCAAAACTCACCGAGCGCTTGGCCGCATCCTGGACTTGGGCTGCGGCGGGCAGCTTGTCCTGAGCCCATGAGGCGGCCTTTTGCACGGACTGCTGGACCTGCGTCGCGGCTGTGCCGGCCGCGGCCTGCAACTGCTCGGGCGAGGGCAAGCGCTCACGTGTCCAGTCAGCGGCGTCCTTGGCCGACGTGCCCAACTGCTCGGCACCCGACCTTGCGCCATGCCACGCCTTGGTCGCTGCGGTGCCGGCCGCGGCCTGCAGCTCCTCGGGCGAAGGCAGGCGCTCGCGCGTCCAGCCGGCCGCCTCCTTGGCCGAAGCGCCCAGCTGTTCGGCCGCCTTGCCCGCGCCCGACCTGGCGGTGACCCAGGCCTTGGTGAGCGGGCCGTCAGGCTCTTGCAGCAACAGCGTCAGGCTGGCTGCCAATGCCGCCTCCTCGGCCTCGGACAGCGGACCGCCAGCCTCCAGCAATCGGCGCAGGAACTGGCCGAGATCGGCGGCGATGGCCTTGTGGTTGCAGTCGGGGTTGGCGTGCAGGAAGGCCGACAGCTCAGCGGCCACCTCCTCGACCGAGCCTTGCATCACGCCCGGCTCGATCTGCGCGATGGCCCGCGTGACGAAGCTGGCGTCCAGGCCCCAGTCGTCCACCAGGTGTTGCACCAGCGCTTGCCGCTCGGCAGGCTCGATGTGGCCATCCACCGCGGCCAGCCGCAGCGCCAGCGGCGCGATGAGGTCGAAGAGGGCCAGGCCCAGCGTGTCCAGCGGCGTGTTCAGGAACTTGGGGATCTCGATGACACGCGCGCCCTTGGTGTCACCCAGCCACCGGTACAGGCCGTAGCAGGCGCCGCCCGAGGCCAGCGCGGCCAGCGCCACCCAACCGATGGGCGTGGTGGCGGCCCCGATGCCCAGCACTCCCGACTTCACGACGGCCGCGCCCGCGCCTGCGGCGCCCAGCACGTCCCAGACCTCGCGGGTGCGGTTGATCATGCGCAGGGACTTGTAGGCGTTCTCGCCGATGGCGAGCCTGGCCTTGAAGCGCAAGGGCTCGGCGACTACCTGCGTCACGCCTTCAAGCGCGGTTCCGGGTTCGGCTGGGTCCACTGTCGGTTGCTGCTGGGTCGTCATGGCGACCAAGCATAGAACGAGAGGGTGCACATCGTGGACGGCGCGGTCTTCGGGCCGAGCGCCGGGCCGCTCCCTAGCCGGCCCGGTTGGCGATGTGCTCGCGGCTCGATGCCGCGAGCATCGCCGTCCCCTCGGGGGCTGAGGCCGGACACATGGCGCCCAGTGGGCGGCATGTGCCTGCCGAAGAGCTGCGGCGCGAGCCGCAGCGCGGTCTGCAAGACCGACTGGGCTTGCCCGCGTTTAGCAGGGCAAGACTGGGCGAGGGGCAGCGTTATTTCAGGTGACAGGCGCGGGGTTGAACAGCACCAGGCTGTTGTGCAGCTTCCAGTGCTCGGCCCAGGTCTTCTTGCGACCGCTGGCGACGTCGAGCAGCAGGCGGAACATCTCCCAGCCCGTCTCCTCGATCGTCGCCTCGCCGTCGGCGATGCGGCCGGCGTTGATGTCCATCAGGTCGTGCCAGCGGCGGGCCAGGTCGGTGCGCGTGGCGACCTTGACGACCGGGCACTCGGCCAGGCCATAGGGTGTGCCGCGGCCGGTGGTGAAGATGTGCAGATTCATGCCGGCGGCCAGTTGCAGCGTGCCGCAGATGAAGTCGCTGGCAGGCGTGGCGGCGTAGACGAGGCCGCGCTGGTCGCGCTTGAGCTTGTCGCCGGGAGCGAGCACATGCGAGATGGCCGAGCTGCCGCTCTTGATGATGGAGCCCATCGCCTTCTCGGCGATGTTGGACAGGCCGCCGGCCTTGTTGCCGGGCGTCGTGTTGGCCGAGCGGTCGACGCGGCCGCGGTCGAGGTAGCGGTCGTACCAGCCCAGCTCGCGAATGATGGCGTCCGCCACCTCGGGCGTGGCGGCGCGGCTGGTGAGCTGCTCCACCGCGTCGCGCACCTCGGTGTTCTCGCTGAACATGATGGTGGCGCCCGCGCGCACCAGCAGATCGGCGCAGAAGCCCACGGCCGGGTTGGCCGTCACGCCCGAGAAGGCATCGCTGCCGCCGCATTGCACGCCGACGACCAGCTCAGCTGCAGGCACGGTCTCGCGCCTGCGGGCGTTCAGGCGCTCCAGGTGAGGCTTGGCACTTTGCAGGATGTCTTCGAGCATGGACATGAAGCCCACGTGCACGTCATCCTGCAGGCAGATGGTCTCGGGGCCGCTGGCGGGGTCGCGTTCGTCGGTGATGGGGAAGGAGCCGGGCGGCAGCAGGCGTGCGGGCTGCAGCTTTTCGCAGCCGAGGCTCACCACCATCACCTCGCCGCCGAAGTTCGGGTTCAGCGAGATGTTCTTGAGGGTGCGGATGGGGATGACGGCATCCGGCGCGTCGATGGCCACACCACAGCCATAGCTGTGCTCCAAGCCGATGACGTCGTCCACGTTCGGGTAGCGCGGCAGCAGCTCGGCCTTGATACGCGCGACCGCCTGGGCAACGACGCCGGCCACGCACTGCACCGTGGTCGTGATGGCGAGGATGTTGCGCGTGCCGACCGAGCCATCCTTGTTGCGGTAGCCCTCGAAGGTGTAGCCGTCCAGTGGTTCAACGACAGCAGGCTTCACGGTGGCGATGGGCAGGCCTTCCAGCGCACGTGCGGCGGGCATCTGCAGCAGGCGCTCGTGCACCCAGCTGCCGGCGGGAATGGCCTTCAACGCATAGCCGATGGGCACGGCGTAGCGCAGTACCACTTCTCCCTCGGCGATGTCGCGCAGCGCGACCTTGTGGCCCTGCGGCACCTTGTCGCGCAGCGCCATCCCCGCGCCTGGGATGCCGTCCGGCAGCACGGTGCCTTCGGCCAGGCCGCCGTCGTTGGCAACGATGGCGACGTTGTCCTCAATGCGCATGCGCAGCGTCAGGGGCGGACGGGGGGAAACAGCAGTCATGGTTTGCCGAGGCGTTGCTACAGTTGAAGTTGTTGTACGTCGTCTAGTTGTCGTACAACTTCCGTCACTTTAGACGGCGCGATCATTTCAAAACTCCGGGAAAACCCGCGAATGCACGCCCCCCTCGCCCGCCGCCGGCCGCGCACGCTGGCCCTCGAACTGGTTGACTCGCTCGGAGACCGCATCCGGGCCGGCCAGTTGCAGGCCGGCGACAAGCTGCCGACCGAGGCGGCCATCATGGGCGAGTTCGAGGTCAGCCGCACCGTCGTGCGCGAGGCCATCTCCAAATTGCAGGCGGCTGGCCTGGTCGAGACGCGGCACGGCATCGGTACGTTTGTGCTCGGGCTTGGCGACGGGCCGTCATTCAAGATCACGCCGGAACAGTTCAGCACGCTGCAGGACGTCATCGCCGTGCTGGAACTGCGCATCGGCCTCGAGACGGAGGCGGCCGGCCTGGCAGCGCAGCGGCGCACCGCCGACAACCTCATTGCCCTGCGCAAGGCGCTGGACGCAGTTATTGCCGCCGTCGAAGCCGGCCAGGACTCGGTGGCCGCCGACTTCCAGTTCCACTTGGAGATTGCCCGCGCGACGCAGAACAGCCACTTCGCCGACCTGATGGCAACGCTGGGGGCCCAGATCATTCCGCGTGCCCGGCTGGAGCCGGTGGCGGACATGAGTGCGGAGCGGCTGGCCTATATGCGGCGCGTCAACGCGGAGCACGAAAGCATCCTCGACGCCATCACCAGCCAGGATGCCGAATCGGCTCGTGCGGCCATGCGCACCCACCTCTCCAACAGCCGCGAACGCCGCCGCAGGGCCCAGGCCGAAACCGGCTGACCATTAAAAATGGTTTCCAAGGGTTATCCCTAGTGATTGTGGATTTGATCCAAGTTGTACGATGACCTACAACTTCAGTCATCCCAACACCGAACGGAGACCCTCCCATGTCGCCCCAAGAACTCAAAGCCGTCCTCGAAGCCGGCCTGCTGTCCTTCCCGCTGACCGATTTCGACGCGCAGCTGAACTTCGCGCCCAAGCCCTACGCCGAGCGCCTGGAGTGGCTGCAACCTTACGGCGCCTCGGCGCTGTTCGCGGCGGGCGGCACGGGTGAGTTCTTCTCGCTGGAGCCGGGCGAGTACAGCGACATCATCAAGGTGGCCCTGGACACCTGCCGCGGCCGCACGCCCATCCTGGCCGGCGCCGGTGGCGGCACGCGAGTGGCCGTCCAGTACGCGCAGGAAGCTGAGCGCCTTGGCGCCCAGGGCGTGCTGCTGCTGCCGCACTACCTGACCGAAGCCAGCCAGGAAGGCCTCATCAATCACGTCGAGGCCGTCTGCAAGAGCGTCAAGTTCGGCGTCGTCGTCTACAACCGTGGCGCCTGCAAGCTCACGCCGCAGAGCCTACTGGTGCTGGCCGACCGCTGCCCCAATCTGATCGGCTTCAAAGACGGTCTCGGCGACATCGAGAAGTTCGTCTCCATCCGCCAGACGCTGGGCGATCGCTTCGCCTATCTGGGTGGCCTGCCCACCGCCGAGCTGTTTGCCGGCGCATACAAGGCCATGGGCTGCCCGGTCTACTCGTCCGCCGTCTTCAACTTCATCCCCAAGACGGCGATGGAGTTCTACAACGCCCACGCCGCGGGCGACACCGAGACCTGCAACCGTCTCGTGCGCGACTTCTTCATCCCCTACGTCGCGCTGCGCAACAAGGGCGAGGGCTATGCCGTGTCCATCGTGAAGGCCGGCGCGACGCTGGTGGGCCACACGGCCGGGCCGGTGCGGCCGCCACTGTCGGACCTGGCTGCAGCCGAGGTCGACGCACTCGGCGCGCTGATCTCCAAGCTCGGCCCGCAATAAGCCATTCCACAAGACCCACTGGAGACAAGCCATGAAGAAACTGCTGACCGCCTTGCTGCTCGGCGCCGCTGCCACCACCGCAGCGCTGGCTCAGGCCTGGCCCGCCAAGCCCGTGACGCTGCTGGTGCCCTTCCCGCCCGGCGGCTCCACCGACGCCATCGCCCGTCTGCTGGGCAACAAGCTGCAGGAGACCCTCGGCGGCAGCTTCGTCGTTGACAACCGCGGCGGTGCGGGCGGCACCATCGGCACCGGCATGGTCAAGCGCGCGGCGCCGGACGGCTACACCGTCCTCGTCTCGTCGCTGGGCCCGCTGGTCATCGGCCCGCACCTGCTGAAGAACCTGCAGTACGACCCGACCAAGGACCTCGACTACATCACCGTCGCCGTGCAGGCGCCCAACGTGCTGGTGGTACCCGCCGCGTCGCCGCACAAGAGCATGGCCGACGTGCTGGCCTATGAGAAAGCCAACCCCGGCAAGATGAGCTTCGGCTCCAGCGGCAACGGCAGCAGCGACCACATCACCGCCGAGCTGTTCTGGCTGCAGACCGGCACGTCGGGCCTGCACATCCCCTACAAGGGCGGCGGCCCGGTCATGACCGACCTGCTCGGCAACCAGGTGGATGCCAGCTTCATGAACATCAACACCGCGCTGCCGCAGATCAAGGCCGGCAAGCTGCGCGCGCTGAGCATCACGAGCGCCCAGCGCTCGCCGGTGCAGCCCGACGTGCCCACCATGGACGAGCTGGGCATCAAGGGGCTGCAGGTCTACTCCTGGCAAGGCGTGGCCGCGCCCAAGGGCCTGCCCGCCGACATCAAGGCCAAGCTGCATGCCGGCATCGTCAAGACCTTGAACTCGCCGGACATCAAACCGAAGTTGCTGGAGCAGGGTTTCGAGGTCGTCGCCAACACGCCCGAGCAGTTCACCGCCTTCCAGGCGAGCGAGTTCGCACGCTGGAAAAAAGTGATCGAAGAACGCAAGATCACCGCAGATTGAGCCCACCCCCGAGGCGCTGACGCGCCTCCCCCTCAAGGGGGCTGAGCTCGGACACAAACAGTCCTGAGGACTGTTTGTGCCTAGCGAAGGACAAGGCCTCTGGCCTTGGCAGCACCCGATAACCTGGCAGAGCCAGTTCCATGGGTGCCACTTGGTGGGGCACTACATCTTTGAAGTACTGACATGACCTCGACCCCCGTCATCAAGGAGCTGCGCGTTGTGCCCGTCGCCGGGCGCGACGGCATGCTGCTCAACCTCAGCGGCGCGCATGCGCCCTTCTTCACCCGCAACCTGTTGATCCTGACCGACAGCGCCGGGAACACCGGCGTCGGCGAGGTGCCCGGTGGCGAGAAGATCCGCCAGACGCTGGAGGACGCGCGCCAGCTGGTGGTCGGCCAGCCCATCGGTGGCCACCAGGGCGTGCTGCAGAAGGTCAGCCAGTCCTTTGCCGACCGCGACGCCGGCGGCCGTGGCCTGCAGACCTTCGACCTGCGCACCACCATCCATGCGGCCACCGCGATCGAGTCGGCCTTCCTGGACCTGCTCGGCCAGCACCTGGGCGTACCGGTCGCGGCCCTGCTAGGCGAAGGCCAGCAGCGCGATGCGGTGGAGATGCTGGGTTATCTCTTCTACGTCGGTGACCGCACGAAAACCGACCTGCCGTACAACAGCGAGCCCGGCGCCGACAACGCCTGGAGCCGACTGCGCCATGAAGCGGCGCTGACTCCCGAGGCCGTCGTCAAGCTGGCCGAGGCCGCCCGCGAGCGCTACGGCTTCAACGACTTCAAGCTCAAGGGCGGCGTGCTGCGCGGCGACGAGGAAGTCGAGGCCATCCGCGCGCTGCACGAGCGCTTCCCCGACGCGCGTGTGACGCTGGACCCCAACGGCGGCTGGCTGCTGAAGGACGCGATCCGGCTGATGCGCGACATGAAGGGCGTTCTCGCGTATGCGGAAGATCCCTGTGGTGCCGAGGATGGCTTCTCGGGCCGAGAGGTGATGGCCGAATTCCGCCGTGCTACCGGCCTGCCCACGGCCACCAACATGGTCGCCACCGACTGGCGCCAGCTCTCGCACGCGCTGTCGCTGCAGAGCGTGGACATCCCGCTGGCCGACCCGCACTTCTGGACCATGGCCGGCAGCGTGCGCGTGGCGCAGACCTGCCGCGACTGGGGCCTGACCTGGGGCTCGCACTCCAACAACCACTTCGACATCTCGCTGGCCATGTTCACCCACGTGGGCGCCGCCGCGCCAGGCAAGGTCACGGCCATCGACACGCACTGGATCTGGCAGGACGGCCAGCGGCTGACCAAGGAACCGCTGCAGATCATCGGTGGCCACGTCAAGGTGCCGGCCAAGCCGGGTCTCGGCGTCGAACTCGACATGGCTGAGGTGGAAAAGGCCCATGCCCTCTACAAACAGCATGGGCTTGGCGCCCGCGATGACGCGATTGCGATGCAATACCTCATCCCCAACTGGACCTTCAACCCCAAGCGCCCCGCGCTGGATCGGTAAGCATTCATGTTCAAGAACCTCATCAACGGCGAGTGGCTGGACGGCCACGGCGTCTCCCGCAACATCAACCCCTCGGACACGCGCGACCTGGTCGGCGAATACGCCCAGGCCGATGCCGCCCAGGCCGAGCTGGCCATCACGGCCGCCAGCGCCGCCTTCCCGGCCTGGAGCCTGTCGACACCGCAGCAGCGCTTCGACATCCTCGACGCCATCGGCACCGAGATCCTGGCGCGCCGAGCCGAGCTGGGCGACCTGCTGGCCCGCGAGGAAGGCAAGACCCTGCCCGAGGCCATCGGCGAGGTCGGGCGCGCCGGCTACATCTTCAAGTTCTTCGCCGGCGAGGCATTGCGCCCGGGCGGCGAGAGCCTGCCCTCGGTGCGCCCCGGCGTCGGCGTGGAAGTGACGCGCGAAGCCGTCGGTGTCGTCGGCCTCATCACGCCGTGGAACTTCCCCATCGCCATTCCCGCCTGGAAGATCGCACCGGCCCTGGCCTGGGGCAACTGCGTCGTCTTCAAGCCTGCCGACCTCGTGCCGGGATCGGCCTGGGCGCTGGCCGAAATCCTGTCGCGCAGCGGGCTGCCGGCTGGCGTGTTCAACCTCGTCATGGGCCGCGGCTCGGTCGTCGGCGAGAAGCTGCTGAACGACCCGCGCGTGGCGGCCATCAGCTTCACGGGTTCGGTCGCGACCGGCCAGAAGGTCGCTGCCGCCTGCGTCAGCCGCATGGCCAAGTTCCAGCTCGAGATGGGCGGCAAGAACCCCATGATCGTGCTGGACGACGCCGACCTCGGCGTGGCCGTGAACGCCGCCGTCAACAGCGGCTTCTTCTCCACCGGTCAGCGCTGCACGGCTTCGTCGCGACTCATCGTCACCGAAGGCATCCATGACCGTTTCATCGCCGCCATGGTCGAGAAGATGAAGACGCTGAAGGTCGACGACGCCCGCAAGGCCGGCACCGACATCGGCCCCGTGGTGGATGCCAGCCAGCTTGGCCAGGACACTGACTACCTCGGCATCGCCAAGAGCGAGGGCGGCAAGCTGGCCCAAGGCGGCGAGCGCATCGAGAAGAACGCCGATGGCGCGCCGGGCTTCTACCTGACGCCGGCCCTGATCACCGACACGACGCCCTCCATGCGCATCAACCGCGAAGAGGTGTTCGGCCCGGTGGTGAGCGTGCTGCGCGCCCGCGACTACGAGCACGCACTGGCCCTGTCCAACGACACGCCGTTCGGCCTGGCCGCCGGCATCGCGACGACCTCGCTGAAATACGCCACCCACTTCAAGCGCCATTCGCAGGCCGGCATGGTGATGGTCAACCTGCCCACCGCAGGCGTGGACTACCACGTGCCCTTCGGCGGCCGCAAGGGCAGCAGCTACGGCCCGCGCGAGCAGGGCCGCCACGCGGCTGAGTTCTACACAACCGTGAAGACGGCTTACACCCAAGCCTGATCCCACCGCTTTGGCACCACCGCCCGGCAAGAGGCGGAGCCGCTGCATTGCCCGGAGACAACCGATGAATACCGCCACCGCCACCCTGGCCCACGCCGCCAGCGCCACGCGAACGAAGAAGCGCTTCGCCATCCTGGCGATGCTCTTCATCGTCACGACGATCAACTACGCCGACCGCGCGACGCTGTCCATCGCCGGCCCGGCGTTGTCCAAGGACCTGGGCATCGACTCGGTGACGATGGGCTTCATCTTCTCGGCCTTCGGTTGGTCCTACGTCATCGCCCAGTTGCCGGGCGGCTGGCTGCTGGACCGGTACGGCTCCAAGAAGGTTTACGCCGCCAGCATCTTCATCTGGTCGGTGTTCACGCTGCTGCAGGGCGGCATCAGCTTCCTGACGGCGACCGCGACGACCGCCGTCGTCGTGCTGTTCGCGTTGCGCTTCCTTGTCGGCGCGGCCGAGGCGCCGTCCTTCCCCGCCAATGGCCGCATCGTCGCGTCCTGGTTCCCGGCCGCCGAGCGCGGCACGGCCTCGGCCATCTTCAACTCGGCCCAGTACTTCGCCACCGTGCTGTTCGCGCCGCTGATGGGCTGGATCACGCACAGCTACGGCTGGCCGGCCGTCTTCGTCGTCATGGGCCTGCTGGGCATCGTGGTCAGCGCCGTCTGGCTCAAGACCGTCTATACGCCCAAGACCCACCCCGGCGTCAACCAGGCCGAGCTGGACCACATCGCCGCCGGCGGCGCCCTGGTCAACATGGACCAGCCCGGCACGCAAAGCCGCAGCTTCGCGCCGGAGTCCCCCAAGCTCGGCTACATCAAGCAGTTGCTCTCCAACCGCATGCTGATGGGCGTCTACGTGGGCCAGTACTGCATCACGACGCTGACCTATTTCTTCCTGACCTGGTTCCCCGTCTACCTCGTCAAGGAACGCGGCATGTCCATCCTCAATGCCGGCTTCGTCGCGGCACTGCCGGCCATCTGTGGCTTTGCCGGCGGCGTGCTCGGCGGGCTGATCTCTGACGGGCTGCTGCGTCGCGGCAAGACGCTGACCGTGGCCCGCAAGACGCCCATCGTCATCGGCATGCTGCTGAGCACCAGCATGATCCTGTGCAACTACGTGGACAGCGCCGTGGTCGTCGTCGCCATCATGTCGCTGGCCTTCTTCGGCAAGGGCCTCGGCGCGCTGGGCTGGGCCGTCGTGTCGGACACCTCGCCCAAGGAAATCTCAGGCTTGAGTGGCGCGCTGTTCAACACCTTCGGCAACACCGCCGGCATCACGACGCCCATCGTCATCGGCTACCTGATCAAGGGCACGGGCTCGTTCAACGCGGCCCTGGTGTTCGTCGCCGCGAACGCGCTGGTGGCCGTGTGCTGCTACCTGTTCGTCGTCGGCGACATCAAGCGCTTCGAGCTCAGGAAGGACTCCTGACCCACCTGGCGGCCCAGGCTTCGTAGGCCGCGAGCGTCTTCAACGGCCAGGTCCCCCACCAGGTATAGCCGTTGCGCCGCTCCAGGCTGAGGTCGTTGACGTCGTCGTGCAGGCTCTTGTCGCGGTCGCCGAACACCGGCTTGAGCGTGACCGGGTCGTAAAAGCGCGACCACAGCGGCCCGGCACCGCGTTGCTCGATGAGGCGCCGGCCCTGCGCCTCGTCGAGCTTGACGAAGGCGCGGTCGCGTACGGCCAGGGCACGCAGCATGACGATGCCGCCCTTCACCGCGGCGACGACCGCCGGCGACGGGTCGGGCAGGCTCATCAGATAGCCCAGCGCCCGCGCGCTCTCGCCGCTGCTCAGTGCCGGCGGCTCGTAGTTGCGCGCCGAGGCCGGCGCCAGCGTCAGCGCGTCGTGCTGCTGGGCCCACATCGTTGGCTTGCCGTCGACGCGGATCTGCGTGGCCAACAGCAACTGCACCGCGCGCGCCTGTGCCGCCGCGGCATCGGCCTTCAACGCGGCTGGCAGGAAACCCAAGTCGAGCTCACCGCGTGCGGCAGCCCCCATCAGCTCGGCCACTTCGACGACGGCGTCGTCGTTCAGCGTGATGGCGTCGTGGTAGCCGCCCTGCAGCGGCCACACCTGGGGCCAGCCGCCGTTGGGAAACTGCGCCGCCAGCAGGTAGCGCAGGCCGCGCTCGGCCGCCTGGCGGTAAACGGCACCGGGCGCGTCGGGCTGCTGGGCCGCCACGCGGGCGAGGAAGCGGATCTCGGTGATGGTGGCGTCGTTGTCAATGGTGCCCACATAGCTCCACTGCGCGTCCTGGGCCAGGTCGAAGTCGCCCGGCGTTGCCCGCTTGGAGTTGTTGTCGGCCACAAACGCCTGGCCGGGCAGGCGCGGCGCGCGGTCGCGCGGCTGGTTCTTGCCCCAGCCGCCGGCGGGTGTCTGGAAGCTCAGGACGTTGCGGGCCACGGCCAGGGCTGCGTCGCCGGCATACCAGGCGGCGGGCTTGTCCAGCGGCATGCTGGCCTCGGCATGACCGCCCTCGGGCGGCGCCGGCCAGGCCGTCAGCCCCTTGCGCTCGGCCGCCAGCGCGGCGCGGTCGGCGGCGCGCTGGGCGTCGGAGCGCGCCAGATAGGCCACCCAGGGCCCGCGTTCAGTCCCCGGCAGCGCCGCGACCCGTTCGGCCGTCAACGGCTGGGCCGGCGGGATGACGCCGATCTGCGCTGACCAGGCCGACGAGCAGAGGGCCAAGGCAAGCAGGGTGAAACGGCAGGCAAGGGGCATGACGGGCGCCGAAGTTTGGGGGTGGCCGGCAATCTACCGGCTCGCGCAGGCCGCGAGGGCGCTAATCTCGCGCCGCTCACACAGTTGATCGAGACATGATTCATCGCGCGCGTTTCCCGTGGCTGGCCGTCCTGCTCGTGCTGGCCGCTTGTGCCAGCCCCCCGCCGCCACCCGCTGCGGCGCCGCCGGTCGGCTTGCAGCAGGCCTGGGTGCAGGCCGTCGCCGGGCCAGCCTGGGCGGTACGTGCGCTGACGGGCGAAGCCAGCTGCCCCACGCTGCGGTGGGGCAGCAGCGTCGCCGCCATGCAGGAACGCAGCGCTCCCGGCGACGAGCCGCCGCCCGCGGGCAACAAGGAGCCCGAGCGCAAGCCGACGCACTTCACGCTGCGTGCCTGCGAGGCGCCCTGGCCCGCCGATGCGGCCAGCGTGCAGGTGGACGACATCGTGCTGCATGCCCCCACTGCCGAAGCCCGCCGCATCGTCGTCATCGGCGATACCGGCTGCCGCCTCAAGGCCTCGGACCGCGACTTCCAGGGCTGCAACGACGCCTCGGACTGGCCCTTCCCACGCGTGCTGGCCCTGGCCCTGAGGCTCAAGCCCGACCTCGTCATCCACGTCGGCGACTACCACTACCGCGAAAGCCCCTGCCCGCCCGGCATGGCCGTCTGCGCCGGCAGCCCCTGGGGCTATGGCGACGACACCTGGCAGGCCGATTTCTTCCAGCCCGCCAAGGCCCTTCTGGCCGCCGCGCCCTGGGTCTTCGTGCGCGGCAACCACGAGGCCTGCGCACGTGCCGGCCAGGGCTGGCTGCGCTATCTGGACGCTGAAACCGGTCCGGCGCGTGCCTGCCAGCCCGCCGGCCCAGGCGTCAACGAGGGCGACTTCACCGCGCCCTTCGCCGTGCCGCTGTCGCCGCGCAGCCAGCTCATCGTCTTCGACTCCTCGGAGATCGGCAGCCGCACGCCGCCCCGGGATTCCCCCGCCTGGGCCCGCTGGCGCCAGCAGCTCGACCGCGTCGCAGAGCTGGCCCAGGGCAGCGCCCAGAGCCTTTTTGCCAGCCACCATCCCAGCCTGGCCTTCAGCCCCAGCCCGATCGGCGCGCCCCGCGCCGCCCGATCGGGCCTGACGCCCCTGCTGCAGGACGCGGCACCCGGCCGCCTCTTCCCGCCAGGCGTGCAGGCCACACTTCACGGCCACATCCACATGCACCAGGCCTTGGGCTTCGCGAGCAATCATCCGGTCACCCTCGTCGTCGGCAACGGCGGTTCGGCCGCATCAGGCCACGTCAACGACGCCGCGGCCCTGAAGCACGAACTGCTGCCCGGCGCCCGACTGGAGACGGTACGCATCCACACGGACTTCGGCCTGTCTCTGCTGACGGCCACGCCCGAGGGCTGGCAGCTGCAGGCACTGGATGCCCTGGGCCAGCCGCTGTCGACCTGCCGCCTGGCCGGCCAGAAGCTGAGTTGCTGATGGGCACGCCTCGTAACGAGTGCCTTTCGTCAGGGCGCACGAGAAGTAACGCCCGCGCATTCCATCACTGCGCACCCGATTTGAAGGGTTTCCAGCAGGTAAATCGATACAGCATCGAAAGCCCCCCCGGCTAAACTGGCCGCACCTGTCAAGCTGTTTTTGGCGGGAACCACGTTGATAGAGGACTCGGCTACATGAGCTCCAGATTGAAAGTCGCCGGTTGGGTTGCCCTCGGTGCCGTCGCAGGTGCACTCACCACCATGCAGCTGCAGGCCAATGCGCGCAGTACCCTGTCCCCCCTGCCGCTGGACGAAATGCAGCAGCTCGCGGCCGTCTTCGGCCTCGTCAAGAGCGACTACGTCGAATCCGTCGACGAAAAGAAACTGATCAACGACGCCATCGCCGGCATGGTGTCTGGCCTGGACCCCCACTCCCAGTTTTTTGACAAGAAGACCTTCAAGGAATTCCGTGAAGGCACGACCGGCAAGTTCGTCGGTGTCGGCATCGAGATCGGCATGGAAGACGGCCTGGTCAAGATCGTCTCCCCCATCGAAGGCTCGCCCGCCTTCCGCGCCGGCCTCAAGAGCGGCGACCTGATCAGCCGCATCGATGACACCGCCGTGCGCGGCCTCACCATCGACCAGGCCGTCAAGAAGATGCGCGGCGACCCGTCGACCAAGGTCAGCCTCACCATCTACCGCAAGGCCGAGAACCGCACCTTCCCCGTGACCATCGTGCGCGAGGAGATCAAGGTCCAGAGCGTGCGTGCCAAGGTCATCGAGCCGGGCTATGCCTGGATCCGCGTCAGCCAGTTCCAGGATCGCACCGTCGACGACTTCGCCAAGAAGCTCGAAGAGATCTACAAGCAGGAGCCCCATCTCAAGGGCCTGGTGCTTGACCTGCGCAACGACCCGGGCGGCCTGCTGGATGCCTCCATCGCCATCTCGGCGGCGTTCCTGCCCAAGGACGTCGAGGTCGTGTCGACCAACGGCCAGATCGCCGAATCCAAGGCCAGCTACAAGGCCAGCCCCGACGACTACCGCCGCCGCAGCAGCGACGACCCGATCAAGCGCCTGCCCGCCGCGTTGAAGAACGTGCCGCTGGTGGTGCTCGTCAACGAAGGCTCGGCCAGCGCCAGCGAGATCGTCGCCGGCGCCCTGCAGGATCACCATCGCGCCACCGTCATGGGTGCCCAGACCTTCGGCAAAGGCTCGGTGCAGACCGTGCGCCAGCTGGGCCCGGAAACGGCATTGAAGATCACGACGGCGCGCTACTACACGCCGAGCGGCCGCTCCATCCAGGCCAAGGGCATCGTGCCCGACGTGCTGCTGGACGAAACCGCCGAGGGCAATGTCTTCGCCGCGCTGCGCATGCGTGAGGCCGACCTCGAAAAGCATCTGAACAACGGCCCCGAGGACGAAAACGAAGCCCGCCAGAAGGCCCGCGAGGAAGCGCGCCAGAAGCTGGAAGCCGAGTACGCCAAGCGCGCCGAGCCGCCCAAGCCCCTGCCCGAGTTCGGCTCGACGGAAGACTTCCCGCTGATGCAGGCGCTGAACAAGCTCAAGGGTCAACCGGTCATTGCGTCCAAGTCGGCTGTCGAGCGCAAGGCCGAAGCCAAGACGACGGAATAACTACAAAGAGTCCTGACTTCAAAAAGCACAGGGGCCTCTCGCGAGGCCCTCTTTTTTTGCCCAACCGGTGCCACGCCCCTCCTCAGCCGGCAGGGGCGAGATGGGTCAGCACGCAGCGCCACTGTCCCTGCACCTGGCGGTAGACATCGGTGATCCATTCATCGGCGCTGATGGGCTCGCCCCTGAAAGTGCCGGTGTTGCTGCCCCGCCCGGTGACGACCGCCATGTCGCCGTACACGCTGGCCCGCACCACCTGCTTGGTCATCGAATCATGCGTCAGCATGCCGCTGGCTATGGCATGGAGGATGGCCTCGCGCGAGATCGGCCCCTTCTCCGGCGTCACGAGGGTCCAGTCCTCGGAGATGCATTGGGCGATGCGCTGGACGTCGTTGCTGACCATGGCGTCGTTGAAGCGATCTTCGAGCGCCTGGAATGCCCGCAGCACCTCGCCATCGGCGGGCGCGGTTGTCATGACGGGCTCCCCGCGACCATCGCGTCCCAGCGGCGTTGCATTTCGTCGACGCTGACCTCCTCCGCCTTGCTCGCAACGAACCAGCTGTAGCCGAAGGGATCGGCGATCAGACCGCTGCGGTGGCCATGGAACTCGAGCTTGACGGCACGCAGGACGGTGGCGCCGTGCCGCACGGCGTTCGCAACGAATGAGTCGGCATCGGCCACGTCGAGGTGGAACTTGACCGGGGAGCCGCCGATCGTCTCGGGCCCGACGGCCCCGAAGTCAGGATACTCGTCGGCAATGAAGACCCGTGTGGCGCCGAACAGCAGCTCGGCATGGCCGATGCGTCCATCGGACGGATCGATCAGCTTGAAGTCCAGGCTGGCGCCCAGGGCCTGGACGTAGAAGTCGATGGCGGCCTGAGCACCCCGAACCACAAGGTAGGGCGACAGGTTGTCGGGTGAAGTGCCGACTGCGGGCATGATGAATCTCCGGTGGTGTCGAATTAGATTACGATACGTCACGTAATGAGTCAAGCAACCGATCCGACACCACCGCGCAAGCCCGGCCGCCCGCCCAGCGAGGAGGCGCGCCGCCTCGCGCTGGCGACCGCCTACCGCATCCTGATCGAGGAGGGCCTGGGCCGGCTGACGATCGAGCGCGTGGCGGCCGAATCGGGCGTCAGCAAGCCGACGATCTACAGAACCTGGACCAATGCCCAGGACCTCGCGATGGCCGCCTTCATGGCGCACCCGGCCTCGGATGAACCGGTCTCACGGGCGAACTCCGTGCAGGCCGGCCTGCGGGCGCATCTGCGTGGCGTCATCGCCACCTTCGCCACGCCGCGCGGTCGCCAGATCACGCTGACCATGGCCTCCGCCGACCCCGACAGCGAACTGGCCAAGGCCTTTCGCAACCAGGTGATCCTGAAGAGCCGCGAGGCCGGCCGCCAGCTCATCGAGCGCGGCATGTCGCTGCACGAGATTCAATCCGGCATCGACATCGACGTGGCGCTCGACATGATCTACGGGCCGCTGTTCTTCCGGCTGCTCGTCGGCCACCGGCCGTTGTCGCTGCAACTGGCGGAGCAACTGGTCGAGACGCTCTTCAACGGAGTGGCGTCGGCGCAAGATCCGCTCGGCTGACGCTCATCGCCGCCGGGTCACGGCCAAGGCGCCCAGGGCCGCCACCGCGCCGAGGGCCGGTACTGCCCGCCAGCCCAACGATGCCAGCAGGGCCGAGCCCAACGCCGCGCCGCTGGCCATGCCGACGAACATCGTGCTGACGAGCACGGCATTCAGCCGGCTGCGTGAAGCCGGGTCCAGGCTGTAGACCACGCTCTGGTGCGACACCAGCGCGGCCTGCACGCCCAGGTCAAACACCACGGCCACGCCCACCAGCAGCCACAGCGAGGCCGGTGCCAGCGCCTGCACGGTGAAGGCGATGAACACCAGCAGCGCGCCGACGCGGATGACGGCCTGCGGGCCGCGCTTGTCCGCCACGCCACCGGCCAGCGGTGCTGCCAGCGCGCCCGCTGCACCGGCCAGGCCGAACGCCCCGGCCACCGCGCTGCCCTGGCCGAAATCCGGCCCCGCCAACACCAGGGCCAGCGTCGACCAGAAGGCACTGAAGGCCACGCTCAGCAGGCCCTGGGCCAGCGCAGCCCGGCGCAACGGGGCATGCCGGGCCCACAGTCCCGCCATCGACAGCAGCAGCGAGCCATAGCCCGCCGACGTCGCCGGCACGAAGTGCGGCAGGCCGCGCCACAGCAGCGGGATCAACGCCGCCACGGCCAGCGCCGCCACCGCGTAGACGGCGCGCCAGCCGGCCACCGCCGCCAGCGAGCCGCTGGCCACGCGTGACAGCAGGATGCCCAGCAGCAGGCCCGTCATGACCTGGCCCACGCGCTTGCCGCGCTCGGCCTCGGGCGCCAGCGTGGCCACTGCCGGCACGATGTCCTGGGCCAGCGTTGCCGTCAGGCCGATGGCCACGCTGGCGATGCACAAGGCTGCAAAGCCCGGCGCCAGCGCAGCGCAAGCCAGGGCGGCAACCAGAGCGACGGACTTGACCGCAATGATGCGGCGCCGGTCGAAACGATCGCCCAGCGGCGACAGCAGCAGAATGGCCGCCGCATAGCCGAGCTGGGTCAACGTGGGCAGCAGGCCGATGGCCGCGCTGCCGACGCCGAACTGCTCGGACAGCAGGCCCAGCAGCGGCTGCACGTAGTAGAGGGAGGCAACGGCCAGGCCGGTGGCGGTGGCAAGCAGCAGCGTCAGCGCGGGGCTGAGCGGGGCGACATGGGGCGCGGACTTCATCCCGCCAGTGTCGCGAGGGCCGGCAAATCCTGCGCTGCCAGGGCTATCCTGACACCATGAACGACGACGACCTGTTGCGCTATTCCCGCCATCTGCTGCTCGACGAGATCGGCATCGAGGGCCAGCAGCGCTTGCTTGACGCCAGCGCCCTGGTCATCGGCGCCGGCGGCCTGGGCTCACCGGTGGCCCTCTATCTGGCTTCGGCCGGTGTCGGCCGCATCACGCTGGTCGACCATGACACCGTGTCGTTGACGAATCTGCAGCGCCAGATCGCCCACGACATGAGCAGCCTCGACAAACCCAAGGTCGACTCGGCCGCCGCCCGCATGGCCGCGCTGAACCCCGGCGTGCAGGTGCGCGCCCTCGCGCAGAAGGCCGATGCCGCCCTGCTCGACGAGGAAGTCCCGCGCGTAGACGTCGTCCTCGACTGCACCGACAACTTCGCCACCCGCCACCTCGTCAACGCCGCCTGCGTGCGCCACGGCAAGCCGCTGGTCTCGGGTGCGGCCATCGGTTTCGACGGCCAGATCAGCGTCTATGACAGCCGCTCGCGAGAGCAGCCCTGCTATGCCTGCCTGTTCCCACCCGAATCCGGCTTCGAGGACGTGGCCTGTTCGACGATGGGCGTGTTCGCACCGCTGGTGGGCATCATCGGCGCCATGCAGGCCGCCGAGGCGCTGAAGCTGCTGGCCGGCGTGGGCGAGCCTTTGGCCGGGAGGCTGCTGATGCTGGACGGCCGGCGCATGCAGTGGAGCGAGATCGCCATGCAGCGCGACCCCGAATGCTCCGTCTGCGGCGGATGAAATCCCGCGAACGCCTCTGAATGGGGCGGAAAATTCCGTCCCGACCTGCCCACAATCCTTTTTCCCCATGAAGCCCACCGACGTCCCGACGCGCAACTTCCCGACCGCCAAGGAAGAGTGCCGCGACCTGCCCCCTCACCCCGACTACGACGGCCCGGGCGCCGCCTACAACCTGGCCTTCAAGGACGAGACCTTCCTGCTGCGCCAGGACATGCGCGCCGTGCGCATGCAGCTGGAGCTGATGAAGCCCGAGCTGATGCAAAACGAGCAGGGCGTCAAGTCCACCATCGTCATCTTCGGCAGCGCCCGCATCCTGTCGGCAGAGGCCGCCCAGGCCCTGCTGACCGTGGCCGAGGACCGCGGCGACGAAGCCGGCGCGGCACGAGCGCGCCGCCATCTGGCGATGAGCCGCTATTACGAGGAAGCGCGCCGCTTCGCGCAGATCGCCACCGCCGCTTGTACCGAGCGCGGCAATCATGTCGTCGTCGCTACCGGCGGCGGCCCCGGCATCATGGAGGCCGGCAACCGCGGCGCCTACGACGTCGGCGGCAAGAGCGTCGGGCTGAACATCGTGCTGCCGCACGAGCAGTACCCCAACCCCTACATCACGCCGGAGCTGTGCTTTCGCTTCCATTACTTCGGCCTGCGCAAGATGCACTTCCTGATGCGCGCCGTCGCCCTGGTGTGCTTCCCCGGGGGCTTCGGTACGCTGGATGAACTGTTCGAGACGCTGACGCTGATCCAGACCAAGAAGAGCCGGCCGCGTCCCATCCTGCTGGTCGGCCGCGAGTTCTGGACCAAGCTGATCAACATCGAGCTGCTGATCGAGACCGGCATGATCAATCCCGTCGACGCACAGCTCTTTCACTACGTCGAGACGGCCGAGGAAGCCTGGGCCATCCTCGAATCCGCTCCTGAACTCGCCAGCCCCTCAACGCCATGACCAAACTCAGAAACGTCTCCCTCATCGGTGTGCCGACCGACATCGGCGCCGGCGCCCGCGGCGCGAGCATGGGCCCCGAGGCCATGCGCGTGGCGGGCCTGGCCGAGGCGCTGCGCGCCCGCGGCGTGGACGTCATCGACCGCGGCAACCTGGCCGGCCCGTCCAACCCCTGGCTGCCGCCGACCGACGGCTACCGCCATCTGCAGGAAGTCGTCGCCTGGAACCAGGCCACCCACGACGCCATCTACGCCGAACTCAAGACCGGCCGCCTGCCCATCATGCTGGGCGGTGACCACTGCCTGGGCCTGGGTTCCATCAGCGCCGTGGCCCGCCACTGCCGCGACACCGGCAAGAAGCTGCGCGTGCTCTGGCTGGACGCGCATGCCGACTTCAACACCAGCGAGCTCACGCCCAGCGGCAACATCCACGGCATGCCCGTGGCCTGCCTGTGCGGCTTCGGCCCCAAGGAACTGGTCGAGATCGGTGGCCATGTGCCGGCCATCTCACCGAAATGGATCCGCCAGATCGGCATCCGCAGCGTCGACGAGGGCGAGCGCGCCTTCGTGCACGAACACGACCTGGAAGTGTTCGACATGCGCTTCATCGACGAGATGGGCATGCGCCACACCATGGAGCTGGCGCTGGCCACGCTGGACGACAACACCCATCTGCACGTCAGCTTCGACGTCGACTTCCTCGACCCCGTCATGGCGCCCGGCGTCGGCACGACGGTCGGCGGCGGCCCGACCTACCGGGAGGCGCATCTGTGCATGGAGATGATCGCCGACACCGGCCGCATGGCTTCGCTGGACCTCGTCGAGCTCAATCCGGCGCTGGACGAGAAGAACAAGACGGCGCTGGTGGCGGTGGACCTGATCGAAAGCCTGTTCGGCAAGTCGACGCTGATGCGCAAGTAGGCGCGAGATGAAGCCCCCACGCTCGCTTCGCTCTCTGCCCCCCGAGGGGGTGTGTCAACGCCTTCGGACGGCCGGGCGGCGCTGACAAGTATGGACGCCACGCCCTATCTGCTGGTCCAGCTCAGCGACCCGCACATCACCCATCCGGGCCGGCTGATCTCCGGCCGCGTCGACACCGCCGCGGCGTTGCGCCACGCGGTTGAACGCGTGCTGCAGATCCGCCCGCGCCCGGTGGCCGTGCTGGTCAGCGGCGACCTTGTCGATGCCGGTCACCCGGCCGAGTACGCGCAGCTGCGCGAGCTGCTGATGCCGCTGGTCGATGCGGGCCTGCCGCTCGCGCTGCTGCCCGGCAACCACGATGCACGCGGCCCGCTGCAGGAGGCTTTCGCGGGCCTGGCCCGCGTGCACCGCGGCGAACCCGGCGCGACGGCCATCCAGTACGCGCTGGACCTGCCCGGCCCGCTGCGACTCGTCGTGCTCGACAGCCTGATGCCCGGCCGGCCCGAAGGCGGTTTCGACGATGCGCGCCTGGCGCAGGCCCAGGCCCTGCTGGCCGAGCGGCCCGACATGCCCACGCTGGTCGCCCTGCACCACCCGCCGCACGCCACCGGCCTCGCGGCCATGGACGCGATGTCGCTGCAAGCGGGCCTGGCCAGCTTCGAGGCACTGGTCGCTGCCCACCCGCAGGTGCAGCGCGTCGTCTGCGGCCATCTGCACCGCATGACCTTGGGCCGCATCGCCCATGCCGCGGTCATCAGCGCGCCTTCCACCGCCCACCAGGTCGCACTGGACCTCGCGCCCGACGCACCGCTGGCCCTGGCGCTGGAGCCCGCCGGCTGGCTCATCCACGCCTGGGGGCCGGGCCTGCCTCTGGTCAGCCATCTTGCGCTGGCAGGGGACCACGAGCGCATCGCCGACCTGTGAGACCGCCCGCGCATGCGAGGATGCGGCGCATGAAAAGGCCACTCGCGCTGCTCGCGCTTTCACTCGCCCTGCAGGCCCTCGCGCAAGCGCCGCCAGTGCCGGGCGACACCGAGCGCTACACCCTCTTCAACGCGCCCGTCACCCTGCTGCGAAATGCCCAGCTGTTCGACGGCACGGGCGGGGCACCGCGCGAGCACATGAGCGTGCTCATCCGCGACGGCCGCATCGCCTCGGTGGCCCCGGACGCCGAGCTCAAGACCCCGGCCGGCGCGCTGGTGAAGGACCTGGCCGGCGGCGCGCTGATGCCCGGCTTCGTGCTGCTGCACGAACACCTCTTCTACCCGACCGAGCGCGGCAGCTACGGCGCCTTCTTCCAGAGCTTCCCACTGTTGTATCTCGCCGGCGGCGTAACGACGATGCGTACGGCCGGCAGCATGAGCCCCTATGCCGACCTCAACACCTGGAAGGACATCAAGGCCGGCACCGCGCCGGGCCCCGACCTCGACGTGACGGCGCCCTTCCTGAATGGCATCCAGGCCTTCGTCGCGCAGGTGCCGCGGCTCGCATCGGCCGATGACGCCGTGCGCCAGGTGGGCTACTGGGCCGATGTCGGCGCGACCTCGTACAAGGGCTATATGCACCTGACGCGCGAGCAGCTCGACGCGATCGTCAAGGCTGCGCACGAGCGCAAGGCCAAGGTCACGGCCCACCTGTGTGCGGTGACTTACGCTGAAGCCACGGCCATGGGCATCGACAACCTGGAGCATGGCTTCTTCGCGGCCAGCGATTTCGTCGAAGGCAAGCAGGCCGACGCCTGCCCGAGCGGCGACGCAGTGCCGAAGTCCCTCGACGCGCTGGCCGTCGACGACCCGCGCATGTCCGCCCTGCAGCGCCAGATGATCGAACGCAAGGTGGCCCTCACCTCGACGCTGACCATCTTCGAGACCTTCTCGTATGGCCGCCCGATGGCCCCGGCCGCGGCGCTGGACCTGCTGATGCCGCAGCTGCGCGAGCAATACGTGCTGCGCTACACCGCCATCCAGCGCGGTGGCCCCAACCCGCATGGGCGCATCCTTGCGAAGAACATGATTTGGGAGAAGCGCTTCCACGACGCTGGCGGCCTGCTCGTCGCCGGCACCGATCCGACGGGCTATGGCGGCGTCATTCCCGGCTGGTCGTCATTGCGGCAGTTCGAGCTGCTGCGCGAAGCCGGCTTCGACACCGCGACGGCGGTCAAGGTCATGACATCCAACGGCGCGACCTATCTGGGCCGCACGGCCGATGTCGGCCGCGTGGCCCCTGGCCTGCGCGCCGACCTCATTGCCTTCGTCGCGCCGCTGGATGCGGCCAAGCCAGCTTTGCCTGAAGTGGCGTGGACGATGAAGGCCGGGCGGGCGTGGGACCGGGCCAAGATCCTGAATGCATGGAAGGGGCAGGTCGGCTTGCGATGAGGCCTTTCGCGCTCGCGCCGGCGCTGGGACTCTGCACTCGCGACCGGCACGCCGATGCCGGTGCGGGCGGGCTACTTTGCCGAGCCTTCGTCGTACCGCCTGGGCAGCAGGATGCGGAAGGTCGTGCCGACACCGCCCTGGGATTGCAGCTCGGTGGTCGCATCCAGAAGATCGCAAAGGCGCTTGACGATCGACAGCCCGATGCCTTCGCCCGGTTGCTGCTGGACCGGCCGCGCGTCTTCCGGCGAGGGATGCACGTCAGCCAGGTCCACGCTGACATGCGTGATCGCGCCCGTGGCGTGGTCGGCCACGACCTGCTTGGCCTGGTCGGTCGCTTCCTCCAGCGCGCCCGCCAACTGCGAGCCGGGCCCGGCGTGAAAGCCCGGCCCAGTATCGCTGACCTCGAGAAACCAGCGTTCCATGTCGCCAGACGCACAGTCTCCGCAACTGACCGTGACGCCGCCACTGCGTGTGTACTTGATCGCGTTGATCACGAGGTTCTGGGCGATGCGCCGGGTCTTGACCGCGTCGCCCTCCACGGGCAAGGCGGCGACCCCGTTGAACTTCAGGTAGAGCCCGCGCTCCTGTGCATGCGGCTGCAGGTCTTCGCATAGCGCGCCGAGCACCGCGGCGGCATCGACGAGTTCCAGGTTGCGGTGTTCGAGGCCGCCCTGCAAGCGGGCGAGGCTGGTCACGTCGTTCAGCAGATGGCTGAGCGAGCCGACATTGCGGTCAAGCAGGCGCAAAAAGCCGCCGCGCATCGGCTCGGACGCCTTTGGCGACGCGAGGCCCGCGGTGACGGTGGCCACGACGCCGAGGCTGCCGCGCAGGTCATGCGCCGCCTGCTGCCACAGGCTGGCGCGCTCCTGCTCCAGCTCGCGCAAGGACTGCAGGGCCTGTTCGAGATCGCGGATATGGCTGCTCGCCTCGATCTGCTGCAGCTGGAAATATTGCGACACGCTGGCGCTGATGGCGTCACCGCATTGCTGCGCCCAGATCCTGCGCGCCTCGGCCATCACCGCGAGGTGGAGCCCGGAGTTGGCGGCCGCGTAGTCCTCCAGCTCCACCACGACACACTCGTTCAAGCGCCCGAGTTCGCGTGTCACCTCGCCAAGGTCGAAGCCTTGCTGCCAACGGTGCAAGCCGTGGGCTGCGGCGTCGCCCTGATGGCGCTCGTCATCGTCCACGTCCGCCGCCATCTCGCCGCCGGCCAGCTTGCGCTCAAAGTTGACCAACAGCGCTGGAATGTGGTCGTGGAGCTGGGCCCGAGGCAGCGCGGCCCCACTGGTCAGTGCCGGGTCAGACGTCACCGCCATCCGCCATGCCTGCAGAATAGCGCCGCGCCGACGCTTCAGGTGGGTGCCCAATGCTGCATGTTCCAAGGATTGCATCGAGGCGTCCTCTGTTTGCCCGACGGGGCAAGTCGCATTCTGAGTGACGAACCCGGTTCGCGTCGCGGCAGGCCCGAGTAACAGGTCAGGCGCCGCAGGCCAAGTCGTGACCTCCCGTCACCTCACGTGATCGTGAAAACCTGGATGGTCCGCATCAGTTCCCTGGATTGCTGCTTCAACGACTCCGCAGCCGCCGCAGCCTGCTCCACGAGCGCGGCGTTCTGTTGTGTCGCCTGGTCCATGCGGCCGACCGCCACGTTCACCTGCTCGAAGCCGGAAGCCTGCTCGGCGTTGGCGGAAGACATCTCGGTCACCATGGTGGACACCTGCTCGATCGAGGCGACGATCTTTTGCATGGTCTGGCCGGCATGCTGCACCTTGTGCGAGCCATCGCTGATCCGGTTCACCGAGTCGCCGATGAGGGTGCGGATCTCCTTGGCGGCCACGCCGCTCCGCCCGGCCAGCGCACGCACCTCCTGAGCCACCACCGCGAAGCCGCGGCCCTGCTCGCCGGCGCGCGCGGCTTCCACCGCTGCATTGAGCGCCAGGATGTTCGTCTGGAATGCGATGCCATCGATGACGCCGATGATTTCGCTGATCCGCTTGGCCTGGTCGTTGATACCCTGCATCGTCTGGACCACGGCGTCCACGGCCGTGCCTCCTTCGCGCGCGAAGGCCCAGGCATCGGATGCAATGCGCGTGGCCTCTTGCGCCGTCGCAGCATTCGTGCGGATGGCCTCGGCCAGCTGCGCCATGGTGGCTGCCGTCTGCTGCAAGGCCGCGGCGGTCTGCTCGGTGCGCATGGACAGGTCCTGGTTGCCCTGCGCGATCTCGCCAGACGCCGTATCAATCTGGTCGGCCGCTTCACGGATGTTGTTGATGGTCTGGCTCAACTGCAGCGACACCTGATCGAGCGCACGGAGAACCTGCCCCGTCTCATCGCGCCCGGCCTGGATCTCATGCCGCCGCAGGTTGCCGCCCGCCACGTCCCGCGCGATATCCAATGCCCGGCGCAATGGGCCGGTGATGACGTTGACGCACACCCAGATCACGACGGCCGACAGCAGCAATGCGGCCGCGGCCAGCCCGATGGTCAGGCGGTTGCCGAAGGCGACGGCATCCGTCGCCGCCGCCGCCTGCGCCCGGCCGGAAGTCAGCTGCTCTTCCGTCAATACGGCGGCCTGCTTCTTCAGTTCTGCGAAGGCCCCTTCTGCACCCGTCATGAACATCGCCGAAGCCGCCAGGCCGCCACTCTTCATGTCCAGCGCGCCGGCGGTGGCCTTCTCCAGCTTCGCGAGGGCAGCCTCGATGGCATCGAAGCGCTCCGCCAGCTGCGGCCGCTGAGCGGCTGCAGCCCTCATGCGCGCGATGTCGGCGTGCATGCCTCGGAAGACCTCAGGGATCTGCGCATCAAGGCGCGAGATGACCTCTGCCTTCATGCCCGCACCCTCATAGGCCAGGCTTTGCATGATCAGCCCGTAAGCCAGCATCGCCCGCTCGCTGAAGGCACTGGTCTCCGCGACGCTTGGCAGGCCCTGGCTGGCGATCAACTCGACTGCATGGGCCGTTCGCACGTTGGTCAGGTAAGCCGAACCCGAGGAAACGAGCAGGCACACCACCACAAGCACTGGTGCCAATGCGACCTTCGCGGCCACGGGCAAATCATTCAGGTTCTTGAACACGATGGCTCCCGGTGAGACCCTCGATCCGGCCGATCCACGCCGCTATCGCTTCTCAGCGATAGATGCCGACGCCAACGAAGCCCTCCGGCTTGTTGATGCGAACGACGTAGCTGGTCTTGTCCTCGATCTTCTTCGTGGCCGGGTGCACCCATTGGTAGTCGACCCAACCGGCGCCCTTCCTGGCGGCGGCGATCATTTCCTTGTTGAACTCCTTGCCGGTGGAGTCCTTCACGTCGTTGAAGTTCTTGCCGACGAGCTTCTCGTTGGCGCCGTGATAGATCATCACGCCGTCCATGCTCTGCGCGAACACGTACATGTCCTTCGGATGCCATTTGGCGTCGGCGAAGTCCTTGAACGCCTGCTCGCTACCCACCTTGTTCACATGCGCGGCGGCCGCCTCGGCCAAGGCCTTGGCTTCGTCCTTCGTCCCGCGCGCGGGGTCGGCGGCCGACGCGGCACCCATGGCGGCGCTGCAAGCGCCGATCAAGATCAAGCGACGTAAGAGGTTCATTGGATGGTCCTTCCAAAAACATCAAGAGGTTCGACTCGCGAGCTTGCAGATCGGCAGGCTCGATTCGATCTTAAGCACCATCAAGCCGGTGCGATAGCCGAAAAGTCGAACAACCGTCGAGTCGTCCAGTTATCTTCTGCACAACGGTCGGCGGCGCGGCGGCAAGCGATTTCACGCGCTGACGATCCACCCCTCGATCGGGTCCGCGCCCTGCGGCCAGCCATGGTCCGGCTGCTCGGCCGCCCAGGCCGCCTGCAGCATCGCCAGCACCGCGTCCAGGCTGTCGCCGCTCGCATCGGCAACCAGGTCGTCGCGCTGTGCATGGCTCAGCTTCAAGCGCAGGCCCAGCCGCGTGCGGCCCTGTTCCAGGCCCTCGACGATGTCCTTGCGCGCGATCAGCCGTTCCGGCGTCTGCGCGGCCTTGGTGTCGCTCTTGTAGGAGCGCCGGCCGATCAGCTCGCGCGCCAGCAGCCCCGGGTAGGCCTCCAGCGCCACGCGGGTCGGGTCGCCCGTCAGATGACCCGGCAGATGCACGCCCGCCGCAATCAGCCGCGGCACGCCGGCATGCAGCATCCAGGCCACCGGCGGGTTGACCCATTTCATGCTGGGGCTGGCGCCGGCCGGGCCGTCGCAGGCGCGGTGGGCGAACTTGGCGCCGGCCGGGCGCGCGTCGCAGAAGGCGGCAAAGCGGTCTCGGATGTCGACTCTGCTCAAGGCGGCGTAATGGGCCATCAGCGCGGCATAGTCGGTCGGCCAGCCGAGGTGGTCGACGAGTTCACGCGGCAGGCCGAAAGGCAGGTCAAAACCGGCCACCCAGGGCCCCGGCCGGGCCAGCCAGCTGGAAAACTCGTCCAGGCTGTGTAGCGCTACCAGGCCAGCAAGGCGGACGACGGCGCCATGCCGCTGGCCGCCGGCGACCCGGATTGGCTTGGCTGCCCGAGGCGCACTCGTGAAGTCAACCCCGAAAACAGCGATGTCCGTCATGCCCGGCATTCTGGGCCTAGGCAGAATCGGCTGGTTCCATGTCAGCCCTCCTCGACCTCCCCGCCCTGCCTGCCGAAGACCGCGGTTTTGACGCCGCCGCATTCGACGAGGCCTTTGCCGCCGCACGCCTGCGCGCCGCAGCCGGGGCTTATGAAACGTCCAGCGAGGCGCTGGAGCAATTGCTGCTGACCTGCCCGCCGGCCCAACAGCGCCGGCGCGCCGAAACCCTGGCCCTGCTGGCGCACCAATATCCGCGCCTGGGCAAGCTGACGGCGAGCGCGCGCTGCTCGACGGAGGCGCTGGCCCTGGCCGAACGCCTGGACGACGACGGCTTGCTGGCCGACGCACTGACCAGCCAGTGCTATGTCTACGGCCAACTGCTGATGGGCCGCGAGGCGCTGGAGTCGGGCATGAAGGCGCTGGCCGCCGCACGCCGCGCCGCCGACCCGGTGCGCGAAGCCTGGGCGCTGAACCGCGTCGGCGTCGCCTATTCCAGCCTGGACAACCCCGTCCAGGCCTGTGCATCGGCCGGGCAGGCGCTGGAGATCGCCGCCCGCACCGACTGTGCCGAGGTGCTGTTCTCCTGCCACAACAACCTGGCCTATTTCTGGCTGCGCCGCGTCGAGGAGGCCCGGACCCTGGGCGACGCCACAGCCCTGGCCGACGCCGTAGCCAGTGCCCGCCGCACCGCGGATCAAGCCACCGTGCTGGCCCGCCAGTCCGGCAGCCCCTTCCAGGTGGCGGTGGCCGTGTCCAACCTGGTCAACGCGCTGCTCGCGGGCGGCCTGTTGAACGACGCCCTGCCGCTGCTCAACGAATTCGGCCATCTCGCCCACGACCACGGCTACCGCACGCTGGCCGTCGAGGCCGACGCGCAGCGCGCCGTCTTCCTGCGCCTGAAGGGCGAGCCCCTGCAGGCCGCACGCATCCTGGAGGCGCTGCTGCAGGCCGCTGCGGAGCCGCCGCCCAAGCTGCGCCGCCTGCTGATCCGCTCGCTGTACGAGACCTACAAGGCCTGCGGCCAATACCGCGAGGCCCTGGTCTGGCTGGAGGAACTCGTCGGCCTGGACCGCCAGATCTCGCGCGACAACCTCGTGCTGCAGACCGAGGTCATCCTGATCCGCGACCAGGTCGAGCAGGCCCAGGCGCGCGCCGACAGTGCCACCGCCGACGCCCGCCGCGAACGCGCCCGCGCCGTGCATCTCGAGACCGAGCAGGCGCGCCTGCGCGAGCACGCCATGGCCCTGGACCGCGCCGCCCACGAGGACGTGCTGACCGGCCTGCACAACCGCCGCCACGCCGAGTTCGCCCTGCCTCTGCTGGTGGAGGGTGCGCGCATGGCCAACCAGGTCATCAGCGTCGCTGCGCTGGACGTCGACCATTTCAAGCGCATCAACGACACCCATGGCCACGCCGTCGGCGACGCCGTGCTGCAGCAGCTCGCCCAGCTGCTGCGCCATCGCCTGCGCAGCGCCGACCTGCTGGCCCGCATCGGCGGTGAAGAGTTTTTAGCCGTGCTGGTGGGTATCGCCCCCCAACAGGCCGCCGAGATCTGCGAGCGACTGCGCCTGGCCGTCGTCGAACACGACTGGGCCGCCGTCACGCCGGGCCTGCTGGTGCGCATCAGCGTCGGCATCTCGGGCGGCGCGCCGCAGCAGCATCAGGGCGACAGCCTGCTGCTGCGGGCGGACCAGGCGCTGTATGCGGCCAAGCGGGGTGGGCGCAATCGGGTGCACGTGGATTGAGGATCTGGCGGCACTAGATTCCGGCAGAGCCGCCATGCTCATCACGCAATTTCGGGTTGCGCGCAAGCATCTCCATTCGTCCGCGTCTCCCCATCTCAATCAGCCCTCTACAGCGCGAGATATCCAGTGAAGATAGGCTCTACGAACGTGACCCTGGCTGGATTCGCTACTTTTTTCCTATTGGCATTTGCGTTCTATGCGGCCGTTCAAACCCCTTTAGCGGCCTTCGCCAAACATTGGTTCATCTGCGGGGCGATCGTTCAATATCTATGCAGCTTGCCAATGGAGAAAAGTGCCAAGGCACTGCATGACCACATGAGTGCGATTGGTAAGCCGCTTCCAAAGAGTCGTGACGCCATTTTGGCCGCCGCCAAAGAGAGCCCTCATCTGATTCCAGGATTTCTGCTTGAGAAATACAACCTCTGGCAATCGGTATCCATCTTTCTTGGTGGCGCCTTGCTTTGTTCCATCATCTTGATGGCAATTTCATACTTGAAATTCATTTAGGGACAGGTAAGCAGCGTCGCGAAATACCGCTTCAACGCCTCGATCGCCACCCTCACCTTGGCCGGCTCGCCCTCGCGCTTAGGCGTGACGGCCACCACCGGCATCGGCATGAAGCGCCATTGCGGCAGCAGGCGCACCAAGGTGCCGCGGGACAGCTGAGCCAGCACGTCCGCATAGCCAAGGCGGGCGATACCCAGACCCTGCTCGCACATCTGCTGCAGCGCCACATGGTTGTTGCTGGCGATGCGCACAGGCACCTGCAGGCGTTGGCTCTCGCCACTGGCGCCGTGCAGCAGAAGGGCAATACTCGGCGCGGCGTCGCCGGCGTCCTGCGTCTCGGCGGCCCAGGCCAGCCAGTCGAAACCGGGCAGATCGGCGGGCGTCGCAGGTTGTCCATGGCGCTCGACATAGGCGGGCGCGGCGCACAGCACCATCTCGACCTCGCACAGTGGCCGCGCCAGCCAGTTGGAATCGGCGAGCTGGCCGACGCGCACCGCGATGTCGATGCGGGCGTCGATGAGGTCGATCATGGCGTCGTCCACCAGCAGGCGCAGCCGCAGCTGCGGCGACTGGGCCAGCACCGGCGCCAGGGCCTGGGCGATATGGGCCGCAAAGCCCACCGGTGCGGCGACGCGCAACTCACCGCTGGGCGCATCGCGCGCCTGGGCCAGCGATTCGGCCGCCGCGCGAGCCGCCTCGACGAGGCGCAGGCAATGCGGGTAGCAGCGCTCGCCGGCCTCGGTCAGCGCGAGCTTGCGTGTCGAGCGGTGCAGCAACGTGACGCCCATCTGGCGCTCCAGCGTGCGCAGCGTCTGGCTGACAGCCGAAGCGCTCATGCCCAGACGCCGCCCGGCCGCGCTCATGGAGCCGGCGGCGACCGTTTCGGCAAATACGGCAAAGGGCTTGAGCTCGTCCATCCTTAAGCACCACTTCAAGGTCTTGGCGATTTTTACCGTCTTATCGCCGGATCGTGAAGCCCATATCGTTCATCCATCGCTTTCAATCCTTTGGAGAACCTCATGAACATCGCTCTCATCGGCGCCACCGGATTCGTTGGCACTGCCGTCCTCGCCGAGCTGCTGCAACGCGGCCACCAGGTCACCGCCCTCGTGCGCGACCCCGCCAAGCTGGAAGCGCGCCCGGGGCTGACCGCCGTCGTTGGCGACGCCTACGACGCCAAGGCCGTGGCGGCCACCGTGCGCGACCATGACGCCGTCGTGTCGGCCTTCAACCCAGGCTGGAACGAGGCCGAGCTCTACGACAAGTTCCTGCGCGGCGCGACCGCCATCACGCAGGGCGTGGAAGCCAGCGGCGTCAAGCGCTTGCTCGTCATCGGCGGCGCAGGCAGCCTGTTCGTCGCGCCCGGCGTGCAGCTGGTGGACACGCCGGACTTCGCCAGCCATGTGCCGGCCAACATCGTCCCCGGCGCCCGTGCGGCGCGCGACCACCTGACCGCCCTGCGCGGCAACACCCAGCTGGACTGGACCTTGCTGAGCCCGCCGGCCCTGCTGGCCCCGGGCGAGCGCAGCGGCAACTACCGCGTCGGCGGCGAGCAGCTGCTGATGGCGGGTGACGCCCCCGCCGGCATCACGGTGGCCGACCTGGCCGTGGCCATCGCCGACGAGATCGAGCAGCCGCGCCATCTGCGCGCGCGCTTCACCGTCGCCGCGCCGCTCTGAGGCCGTCAGCGCGGCAGTTGCCGCGCCAGCAGCGCGGCGACCCAATCGATGAAGACCCGCAGCCGTGCGCTGACATGGGGGTTGGGCCGGTAGGCCAGGTACAGCGGCATTGGCGCGAGGCGCCAGTCCTCGAAGACGGGCCGCAGCTCACCGGCGGCGACGTGCGCATCGGCCATGTAGCGCGGCAACCAGAGCAGGCCGATGCCGGCCAGCCCGGCGGCGAGGTAGGCATTGCCGTCGTCCACCGTCAGCGTGGCTCGGCCGGCGACTTCCACGATCTCGTCGCCGTGCGTCATCGCGTACATCAGCGGGCGGCCGGCGCGGGCGCCGCGATAGCCCACGACGCGGTGGTGCGTGCCCTCCAGCTCGCGCGGGTGGGACGGCACGCCGGCGCGCGCCAGGTACGCCGGTGCCGCAAACACGCCGAGCTGCAGCTCGCCGACACGGCGCGCCACGAGCGAAGGGTCGGCCAGCTCGCCGCCACGCACGACGCAGTCCACGTTGTCGCCGATCAAATCCACGAAGCGGTCGCTGACGCCAAGCTCCAATTCCAGCTCCGGATAGCGCGCGTGAAAGCCCGGCAAGGCCGGCACCAGCACCAGCCGCGCCAGCGGGCTGGGCACGTCGACACGCAGGCGCCCGCGCGGCACGCCCGACGCGCCGGCGAGGCTGCTCTCCACCTCGTCCAGCTCGGCCAACAGGCGCACCGCCTGTGCGTAGTAGGCGGCACCGTCGGCGGTGGCTTGCACGCGCCGCGTGCTGCGGTTCAGCAAGCGCACGCGCAGCCGCGCCTCCAGCTCCTGCACCAGCTGGGTCACCCGCGTGCGGCTGAGCTGCAGCGCATCGGCCGCCTTGGTGAAGCTGCCCGCCTCCACCACTCGCACGAACGCCTGCATGGCATCGAAGCGGTCCATCGCGCCCTCCTTGGGTCGCGATTGTCCAATGCGGCAAAACAGTGGTGTCCGCCGCAGCGTCTAGCTCGAAAGAGAGCCGTTGCCTAGAGTGGAGCCATCGTTTTTTTCTGGAGATTGCCATGACCCGACGCGACGTCGTCTTCCCCGCCGGCCGCCAGGCCCTGTACGAGCACAACCGCTATTCACCGGCGGTGCGCGCCAACGGCCTGCTGTTCGTGTCGGGCCAGGTGGGCAGCCGGCCAGATGGTTCACCCGAACCCGACCTCGAGACTCAGGTGCGGCTGGCTTTTGACAACCTCAACGCCGTGCTCGCCGCCGCCGGCTGCAGCTTCGACGACGTGCAAGACGTGACCGTCTACATCGTCGACCCCGAGGCCAACTTCGAGAAGATCTGGGCCATCGTGCCCGAGTATTGGGGCGAAGCGCCCTACCCCACACTGACCGGCATCGGCGTAACCTGGCTGTACGGCTTCAAGTTCGAGATCAAGGTGGTAGCCAAGCTGCCGGAGGCTGCGCAGGCGGTTTAGGCTTGCGCCTTTGCCTACCGTCCGAGCGGCCCATGAACCCCGTCCTCATCGAAGTCCTGCGCGGCAGCACCGTCGACTCCCGCCATGCCGGCGCCCTGGCCATCGTCGACGCCTCGGGCGCCGTGCACACGGCCCTGGGCGATATCGACCGGCCCATCTTCCCGCGCTCGGCGGTCAAGCTGCTGCAGGCCCTGCCGCTGGTGGCCAGCGGCGCGGCCGAGACCTTCGGCCTGACAAATGAAGAATTGGCCCTGGCCTGCGCTTCGCACAGCGGCGAGCCCGAGCATGTGGCGACGGCCGCCGGCGTGCTGGCCAAGTTGGGGCTGACGGCCGACGCGCTGGAATGCGGCACGCAATGGCCCAGCCGCGAGCCGGTGCTGCGCGGCATGGCGACGCGCGGCGAGGTCGCGACGCCGCTGCACAACAACTGCTCGGGCAAGCACAGCGGCTTTGTCTGCGTGGCTTGCCTGATGGCGCGCAATGCTGGCGCCGAGCCGGCCGAATTCGCGCGCGGCTATGTCGCGGCTGAACATCCCGTGATGCGCGAGGTGTCTTCCGCCTTGTCAGCCGCAACGGGCGTGGACGTCGAGCAGGCCCCGCGTGGCATCGACGGCTGCTCCATCCCGACCTTTGCCTTGCCGCTGCGTTCACTGGCACTGGCATTTGCGCGCTGCGGCACCGGCCAGGGGTTGTCCGACGAGAACGCCCGCGCCGCGCGCAGGCTGCGCCAAGCGGCCGCCGTGGCACCCTTCATGGTGGGCGGTACGGACCGTTTCGACACCCGCGTCATGCAAGCCTTCGGCGAGCGCGTCTTTTGCAAGATCGGCGCCGAGGGCGTCTATTGCGCGGCCTTGCCGGAGCTGGGCCTCGGCGTCGCGCTGAAGATCGACGACGGCGCCGCCCGTGCGGTCGAAGCGGCTTTTGCCGCGGTCGCACAAGGCCTGCTGAAGACCGAAGACAAGCTGTTACGCAGCTACAGCCACTTGCAATTGAGCAACTGGCGCGGCATCGACGTCGGCGCGCTACGGCCGGCGCAAGCGCTCACCCAAGCGCTCGCACCTTAGCCCTAGCACTGACCGCTGACCGCCTCAGTGGCGGTCGCGGCGCGGCGGCAGTGCCTGATCGGCGTTGTTGTTGCTGCTCGGCGTATCGGTCGTGGTCGTCGTGGTCGTGCTCGACGTCGTGGTGTCGGTGCTGCTTGGGTAGGCAGGCGTGCTGGGCTGCGTCTGAGCCGGCATGGGCGGTGCGGCGCTGACATCCGTCGCCGGCGAGATCGGTGGCGAGGCCTCGCTGGTCGTTGTCGTGGCAGGCTGCGGCTCGATGCTGGCCACAGGCGCCGCAGGAGCCGGGGTCTCGGCGGGCATCGCTACTGTCGTTGTCGTGTCCACCGGATTGGGCTGGCTCGTCGTGTCCAGCGGATTGGTGGGCGTGGCCTCGGCCAGGGTCGGGGCCGTATCGGCGTCGCGCGACAGGCCGGCGGTTTCATCGCTGGAGCGCGTGGACGCGCAGCCGGCGACACCAATCACCAGGGCGGCCGTCGCCAGCGCAACGGTCGTCGACAAGGGGTTGAATTTCCTGCTCATGATGAACTCTCCAAGGTTGATGAAGCGGTTCACGCTGCCATCACCTGGCAGCGCGGCGCGGCCGACGCCGCCTGTGCAGGCCGGCAAAGACCGTTCCCGTGCCGGAAGCACCCCCTGCCGGCGGAGCCCATCTGATGCCTTGCTTGGCGCGCCGTCAGTCGCCAGTCGATAAGAAACGATACAAAACGCGACCAAGCAAGCGCTTGGTTGGCTTTACAGTCCAGCCCCATGCGTGCTGTGAATCCCCCCTCGTCCGCACCCTTGCCGCCGCGCGAGCGCCTGCTGCGGGAGGCCATGCGCCTGTTCGGCGAACGCGGCTTCGACGCCGTGCCGACGCGGGAGATCTGCGCCGCCGCGGGCGTCAACCCGGGTGCCATCCACTATCACTTCGTTGACAAGGACGGCCTCTACCGCGAGGTGCTGCGCCTGCCGGTGCAAGAGTTGCAGCAACAGCTCACCGGTTTCGATGACCCGGGGCTGGACCTGCACGAGTCCATCCGCCGCTTCCTGCAGCCCTTCCTGTTCGACGATGGCGCCTGCAGCGCCCAGATGTTCTTCCGCGAGATGCAGGCGCCCAGCCCGATCTTCATGCAGACGGTGGCGCAGGAAGTCGGGCCCATCTTCGACCGCTTCGCCCGCCTGCTGGCCCGCCACGCCGGCCTGGACGAGCCGACGGCCGCCATCCACCAGCTCGCCATGGGCCTGCAGGCCATGGCTCACGACTACTCCATGACCCGACCCATGCTGGACGCCTTCCACCCCGAACTGCTGGCCGACGACCCCCTGCTCGAGCACACCTGCGCCCGCCTCGCCGACTGGGGCTGCGCCCTCGTCGCCTACGAACGCGCCAAACATGAAGCCCCTCGTCCAGCCGCACACCGCTGAACGCGGTGCGTCTGACCGGTCCCCCCTGGGGACGGCGATGCCCGCGGCGTTGAGCCGCGAGCACATCGCCAGCGCGGGCCGGCTCGGGAGCGGCCCAGCGCTCGGCCCGGAATACCCCCTCTTCAGGTACCGCGAACACGCAATGGACAACTGAAATGATCCCCCCAAGAAAAATCCTCGCCGCCCCTCTGCTGGCCCTGCTGAGCGCCTGCATGACGGCGCCCACCGCGACGCCGCCGGCCGCCACGGCCATCCCCGCCGCCTGGCGCTCGCCGCTGCCCCACGGCGGCAGTACGGCGGCACTGACCCAATGGTGGGCGGCCTTCGAGGACCCGCAGCTGGCCCGCCTCATCGAGCGCGCCGAGAGCGGCAGCCCGACGCTGGCCCAGGCCGCCGCCCGCCGCCGCCAGGCCGAGGCCAGCGCCACCCAGGCCCGTGCCGCCCTGCTGCCCCAGCTGACGGCCAATGCCCAGGTCCAGCGCGGTCGCAACCTCAACGCCGTCCCCGGCATCAGCAGCCAGGGCAGCGCCCAGTTCAACGCGAGCTGGGAGATCGACCTCTTCGGCGGCCAGCGCGCCGCCGCTGCCGCGGAGAACCTGCAGGCCCAGGCCGCGACGTCGGACTGGCATGCCGCACGCGTCAGCCTCGCTGCGGACGTGGCCCAGGCCTATGTGCAACTGCGCCTGGCCCAGGGCCACGAGGAATCCACGGCGCTGGACACCCGGTTTGCCGAACAGATTGCCGGCTGGGCGCGCGAGCAGCAGAAGGCCGGCCTGATGAGCGCCAGCGACGCGGCCATCCTGAACACCGAACGCGCCGCGGCCTCCGCCGCTCGCAGCCAGTGGCGGGCCGAGGCCCAGATCGCGCTGCAGAGCCTGGCCCTGCTGTGCGGCGAGCAGGCCCAGGCCCTGGCCAAGGAGCTGGCGCCGCCGGCCATCGCCGACGAAAAGTTCGAGCTGCGCCGCAGCCAGCCCAAGGCGCCGGGCTTTGACGTCAGCGCCCTGCCCGCCCAGTTGCTGGCCCAGCGCCCCGACGTCGCCGCCGCCCACCAGCGCTGGCTGGCCGCCACCCAGCAGCAGCGCAGCGTCGAGGCCCAGCGCTGGCCGCAGCTCAGCCTCGGCGCCCTGGCCGGCGAGTCGCGGCTGCGCGTCGGCGGTGCCAGCAGCAGCGCTTCGATGTGGGCCGTCGGCCCATCGTTGAGCCTGCCCTTGTTCGACGGGGGCCAGCGCAAGGCCCGCGCCGAGGGCGCGCAGGCCGCCGCCGACGAAGCCGCCGCGGCCCTGCAAGCCCGTTGGCAGACGGCCGTCGCCGAGGTGGAGGAGGCCCTGCAACGCGTGGCCGCCGGCGCCGAGCGAGAGCGCGAGATCGATGCCGTCAAGCGTGAATGGGAGGGCATCGCCCTGCGTTCCTTCTCCCAGGCCCAGGCCGGCCTGCAGAGCGGCGTGCAGCGCAACACCACTTTCCGCAACGCGCTGGTCGCCTACGACGCCGTGCTCAGCGTGCGCGCCGAGCACGCGCTGGCCTGGATCCGCCTTTACCGCAGCCTGGGTGGCGGCTGGACCGCCGACGCCCCCACGACGAACACGAACACCGCCTCCGCGCGCTGAACGCCATGAAGATCCGCATTCCTTTCCTGACCACCGCACTCACCGTCGCCCTTGCGGCGGCCTTTGTCGCTGCCCTGTCCAGCCCCGCCTTCGCCGCCGACGCCGCCAGCGCGGCGCCCAAGGCGGCGCTGACCGTCAAGCGCGTCGTCGCCCAGGCCGGCACCTGGCCTCAGACCCTCGCCGGCACCGGCTCCATCGCCGCCTGGCAGGAGGTCGTCATCGGCGCCGAGATCGGCGGCCAGCGCCTGGCTGCGCTGCTGGTCGACGTGGGCGACCGCGTCAAGAAGGGCCAGTTGCTGGCCCGCTTGAGCCCCGGCACGCTGGAGACGGATCTCGCCGCCAGCAAGGCCGCGCTGCTGGAGGCCGAGGCCTCGGCGCGTGAGGCGCATCAGACCGCCGAGCGCGTGAAAACGCTGCAGGGCAGCGAGGCGCTGTCGCCCCAGGCCATCGACCAGGCCCTGGCAGCCGACGCGGCCGCGCAGGCCCGCGTGGCTGCGGCCAGGGCGCGCGTGCAGGCCGACCAGCTGCGCCTGTCGTACACGCAGATCACGGCGCCCGATGACGGCGTCATCAACGCCCGCATCGCCACGCCCGGCGCCCTGGTGCAGCCGGGCCAGGAACTGTTCCGCCTGCAACGCCAGGGCCGCCTGGAATGGCGCGCAGAGGTGCCCGGCGCCGAGCTGGCCCAGCTCAAGGTCGGCCAGACGGTGCGTGTGCAGCCCAGCGGCGCTCAGGCCGTGGAAGGCCGCGTCCGCCGCGTCGCGCCGCAGATCGACCCGCAGACCCGCAACGGCCTGGTCTATGTGGACCTGAAGGCCGGCGAGGCTTTGCGTGCTGGCCTGTTCGCCCGCGGCGACTTCGTGCTCGGCGAGAGCCAGGGACTGACGCTGCCGCAGACGGCGGTGCTGCTGCGCGATGGCTTCAGCTATGTCTTCCGCCTCGACGGCAGCAAGGTGCGCGAGCAGAAGGTGCAGCTCGGCCGCCGCGAGGGCAACCGCGTCGAGGTCAAGTCAGGTCTCGCCGCAGGAGCGGCCGTCGTCGAGTCTGGCGTGGGCTTCCTCGCAGACGGTGACACGGTTCGCGTGGCGCAGTAAGGAGACGCCACCATGTTCAACGTCTCCCGCTGGTCCATCGCCAACCCGGTGCCGGCCATCATGTTCTTCATCATGCTGACGGCGGCCGGGCTCTACGGCTTCAAGCAGATGAAGATCCAGCAGTTCCCCGACATCGAACTGCCCACCATCGTCGTCAGCGCCTCGCTGCCAGGCGCAGCACCCGCGCAGATGGAAACCGAGGTCGCCCGCAAGATCGAGAACTCGGTCGCCACGGCCCAGGGCGTCAAGCACATCTACACCAAGGTGCAGGACGGCATCGCCACCGTCACCGTCGAGTACCGCCTCGAGAAGCCGCTGCAGGAAGCCCTGGACGACACCCGCGACGCCGTCGCCAAGGTGCGCGCCGACCTGCCGGCCGATTTGCGTGACCCGGTCATCACCAAGATGAATCTGTCGGGCATGCCCATCCTGACCTACACGGTCTCGAGCAATCGCATGGACGACGAGGCCCTGTCCTGGTTCGTCGACAACCAGGTCACGAAGCGCATGCTGTCGGTGCGCGGCGTGGGCTCGGTGGCCCGCGTCGGCGGCGTCAGCCGCGAGCTGCGCGTGGAGATCGACCCCAGCCGCCTGCTGGCCCTGCGCGTCAGCGCCGCCGATGTGTCGCGCCAGTTGAAGCAGGTGCAGCAGGAGGCTCCCGGCGGCCGTGCGACGCTGGGCGGCTCCGAGCAGTCGCTGCGCACCATCGCCACCGTGCAGACGGCCGCCGAGCTGGCCGCGCTGAGCATCCCGCTGCCGGACGGCCGCCACGTGCGGCTGGACCAGGTCGCTGCCGTGACCGACACCCTGGGCGAGAAACGCGCCGGCGCCTTCCTGAACGGCAAGTCCGTCGTCGGCTTCGAGATCGTGCGCGCCAAGGGGGCCGGTGAGGTCGACGTGGCCGAGCGCATCCGCGCCGCGCTGGAAGAACTCAAGGCCGCCCACCCCGACATCACCGTCACCGAGGCCTTCAACTTCGTCGACCCCGTCATCGAGAACTACGACGGCAGCATGAAGCTGCTGCTGGAAGGCGCGGCGCTGGCCGTGCTGGTGGTCTTCCTGTTCCTGCGCGACTGGCGCGCCACGTTTGTGAGCGCCGTGGCGCTGCCGCTGTCGGCCATTCCGGCCTTCCTCATCATGTACTGGATGGGCTTCACGCTGAACGTCGTGACGCTGCTGTCGCTGTCCCTCGTCATCGGCGTGCTGGTGGACGATGCCATCGTCGAGATCGAGAACATCATGCGCCATCTGACGATGGGCAAGACGCCGCTGGAAGCCGCTCGCGAGGCGGCGGACGAGATCGGCCTCGCCGTCATCGCCACCACCTTCACGCTGATCGCCGTCTTCCTGCCCACCGCCTTCATGAGCGGCGTGGTCGGCAAATTCTTCGTGCAGTTCGGCTGGACGGCCTCTATCGCCGTGTTCTTCTCGCTGGTCGTCGCCCGCATGCTGACGCCGATGATGGCCGCCTACATCCTGAAGGCGCCCAAGAAGGCTCACAAGGAACCGTTCTGGATGGCGACCTACCTGGGCTGGGCGCGCTGGGCCTTCACGCACAAGGGCAAGACCCTGGCCATCGCCGCGGTCTTCGGCGTGGCCGCCTGCACGCCGCTGTTCATGGGCGCCATCCCCGGCGCCTTCATCCCGCCGGACGACCTGAGCCAGACGCAGATCAGCATCGAGCTGCCGCCGGGCAGCACGTATGAGCAGACTGCGGCAATCGCCGAGCAGGCGCGCGCCGCCGCGGCCGCGCACAAGCAGGTCAGGCTGGTCTACACGGCCGTGGGCGGCGGTAGCGCAGGGGGCGACCCGTTCGCGATGAGCGGTGCGGCCGAGGTCCGCAAGGCCACGCTGACGCTGAACCTGACGGCACGCCACGAGCGCCGCGGCATCAGCAAGCAGCAGATCGAGCGCGAACTGCGCGAGAAGCTGGAGAACATCGCCGGCGCCCGCATCAAGGTGACCTTCGGCGGCTCCAACGACAAATACCAGCTCGTGCTGGCCGGCGAGGACGGCGAAGCGCTGGCGGCCCATGCGGCCAAGGTCGAGAAGGAGCTGCGCGCCCTGCCCGGCATCGGCCAGGTGACGAGCAGCTCCAGCCTGCAACGCCCCGAGCTCATCGTGCGCCCCGACGCGGCGCGCGCGGCCGACCTGGGCGTGTCCACCGCGGCGATTGCCGACACGCTGCGCATCGCCACGGCCGGCGACTACGACCAGTTCCTGCCCAAGCTCAACCTCAGCCAGCGCCAGGTGCCCATCGTCGTGCGCCTGCCCGACGCGGCGCGCGCCGACCTGGCCCTGCTCGGCCAGCTGACGGTGCCCGGCACACACGGCCCGGTGCCGCTGCAGCAGGTGGCCGAACTGACGCTGACCAGTGGGCCGGCCCAGATCGACCGCTTCGACCGCCTGCGCAACGTCAACTTCGAGATCGAATTGAACGGCATGCCGCTCAGCGAAGTGCAGGCGGCCGCCGCGGCCCTGCCCAGCATCGCCAACCTGCCACCGGGCGTGAGCAAGGCCGAGATCGGTGACGCCGAGGCCTTTGCCGAACTGGGCCAGGGCTTTGCGCTGGCGATGGGCACGGGCGTGGCCTGCATCTACATCGTGCTGGTGCTGCTCTTCCATGCCTGGGTGCAGCCGGTGACCATCCTGGGCGCCCTGGTGCTGTCCATCCCGGGCGCCATCCTGGCGCTGTTCGTGACCGGCACCGACCTGTCGATGCCGGCCATGATCGGCATGATCATGCTGATGGGCATCGCGACCAAGAACTCCATCCTGCTGGTGGAATACGCCATCGTCGCCCAGCGCGAGCAGGGGCTGACGCGCCTGGAGGCGCTGCTGGATGCCTGCCACAAGCGCGCCCGGCCCATCGTCATGACGACGCTGGCCATGGGCGCAGGCATGATGCCCATCGCGCTGGGCTTCGGCACCGACCCGAGCTTCCGCGCGCCGATGGCCATCGTCGTCATCGGCGGACTGATCACCAGCACCTTCCTGAGCCTGCTGGTGATTCCGGTGCTCTACGAGGTGGTGGACGACTTCATTCAGCGCGTCAGCCGAAAGAAAAAGGCGCAGCCGGAAGGAAAAGAAGGCGCCGTCAGCTCAGCTTGAACACGGCCACTGATTGAGATAAGTCGTCGGCCTGCTGCTGCAGGCTGGCGGCCGCCGCGGCGGATTCTTCGACAAGCGCGGCGTTTTGCTGCGTCATCTGGTCGAGGCTGGCGATGGCCTGGCCGATCTGGCCGATGCCGGTGCTCTGCTCGCCGGTGGCGAGGCTGATCTCTGACACGATGGAGCTGACCCGCGCGATGGCGTCAATGATCTCGTGCATGGTCTGGCCCGCGCGGGCCACCAGTGCGGTGCCGCTGTCCACGCTCTCGCCGCTGCTGAGGATCAGGCCCTTGATCTCCTTGGCGGCCTCGGCCGAGCGCTGGGCCAGCGTGCGCACCTCGCCAGCAACAACGGCAAAGCCACGGCCCTGCTCGCCCGCCCGCGCGGCTTCCACGGCCGCGTTCAGCGCCAGGATATTGGTCTGGAAGGCGATGCCATCAATGACGGAAATGATGTCGCCGATCTTGGTTGACGACGCACTGATGCGGCCCATGGTCTGCACGACCTCGTCCACCACCGCGCCGCCGCGGCGCGCCACCTCGGCGGCGTCCGTGGCCAGCTTGTTGGCCTGGCGCGCGGATTCGGCGTTGTGCGTGACGCTGGCCGTCAACTCCTCCATTGCCGAGGCCGTCTCCTGCAGGTTGGACGCGGCCTGCTCCGTGCGGTTGCTGAGATCCTGGCTGCCGATGGCCACCTCGCGTGAGGCGGTGGCGATGCTGTCGGTGCTGCTGCGCACGCCGGTGACAACCTCGGCCAGCGAGTCCTGCATGCCTTGCACGCCGCGCATCAGCGCGGCGGTCTCATCGCGGCCCTCGGCCCGCACGGGCTGGCTCAGGTCACGACCGGCAATGCGCTGGGCGCTGAGGATGGCGCGGGCCAGGGGCTCCAGGATGGAGCGGATGTTGAAGAAGGTGTAGGTGCCGATGACCAGCACACCGCCAATGATGACCAGCGTCAGGTCCATGCGGATGGCCTTCTCCTGCTGGTCGAGCACCGCAACCTCCTCGGCCGAATGCTTGTCGACCTTCTCGGTCATCTCGGCGAGCGACTTGTCCATCGACCGCACCGTGCCCTTGATCGGCTCCATCGCCTGATTGGCCGCCGCGGTGTCGCTGAATTCGCCCTTGGCCACGCGCTCGGCAATGCCGTTGAAGCCGCTGCGGTAGTCCTGCAACAGCTTGATGAGCTCGGCCGGCATCTGCTTGACGTCGGGCGCGATGTCCAGCTTGGCGACCTTGTTCAGACTGGTAGAAACCTTCTCATAGGTTTCGCCCCATTCCTTGCGGTAGCGCTCGACGGCCTTGGCGTCCGCAAGGTTGATGAGCAAGTCCTTCTCGTAGCGCCGCAGGTTGCCGACGCCGGCGCGTATGTGGGCCAGTTGAGTCAGAGACTCGACGTCGTTGTCGAGGTAGTGAACGAACTTCGCCTTGGCCAGCGACAGGCTCCACAGCCCGTGCAGGCCGATCACCAGCATCGCCGCGATGGCGAGGCCCGCCAGTGCATAGAGCCGCGCCTTGATCGTGAAATTGCTGAGCTTCATCGCCACTCCTCACCACGAACGCAAGCCGCAACGGGCGGCACCGTCGTCCCTCGCAGCCGCAGCCTGTCGACCCAGGAATGATCACAGCGGCGTGATTTATTAGAGGTCGTGGCGCGAGCCTAGTCCTTTGTCAGGCGGCCGCCAAGGGGCTCAAGCCCCCGGGGTGGCGTCAGGCGACCACAGCTCACGCATGGCTGCCTCGAAGGCATCCCCCACCCGGGTGGGGGCCCGCCACGGCCGGGCCCGGCCGGCCACCCAGACCGACTGCCAGGGCGAGCCGTTGCTGCCAAAGACGACAGCATCCAGCAAGGCTTCGTCGGGCAGGCCACGCAGCGCATCGGCGTCGCGATTCAGCACCAGGGCGTCGGCGCGGGCGCCGGGCGTCAGGCCCCAGGCCGCGAAACCGGCAGCGCGGGCGCCACCTTGGACGGCAGCATCGAAGAGCCGGGCCGCGCTGGACGGCTGGCTGCCGGGCGCGGACGCGACATTGCGCTGGCGCAGCGACAGGCGCTGGCCGTACTCCAGCCAGCGCAGCTCCTCCACCCAGCCGCGCGTGACCTGGCTGTCCGAGCCCACCGTCAGCGGCACCCCACCCGCCAGCCAGCGCGGCAGGTCGGCCAGGCCGTCACCCAGGTTGGCTTCGGTGCCGGGGCAGATGACGATGCCGGCGCCGCTGCGGGCGACGGACTCGATCTCGGCCGGTTCAGCATGGGTGGCATGGACCAGCTGCCAGCGCGGATCCAGATGACCCTCGTCCGCCAACCACTGGATGGGGCGGCGGCCGGTCGCAGCGAGGCAGTCGGCCACCTCGGCCGTCTGCTCGGCCACGTGGATGTGGATGGGCAGGTCGGCCGCGCCGGCCAGATCCCGCAGGCGGGCGATGTCGCGCGGCGAGGCGCCGCGCAGCGAATGCAAGGCCACGCCGGCATTCACGCGCGGCAGGCCGGCGGCCAAGACGCGCTGGCTGGCGCGCCAGACCCAGTCGGCATCGGCGGCAAAGCGGTGCTGGTCGGGTCTCAGGTCCGTGTTCGACGCATTCACACCGAAACCGCTGCGCGTGTAGACGACCGGCAGCAGCGTCAGGCCGATGCCGACGTCCTCGGCCGCCTCGGCCAAGGCCCAGGCCATCGCCAATTCGTCTTCGAAGTGCTGGCCTTGCGCGGGGTGGTGCAGGTAATGGAACTCGCAGACCTGGGTGTAGCCACCGCGAAGCATTTCGGCATAGAGCTGGCTGGCGACCGCGCGCAGCTGCTCGGGCGAGATGCGCAGGGCCAGGGCATACATGCGGTCGCGCCAACTCCAGAAGTCGTCCTGCCCGGCGTCGCGGCGCTCGGCCAGCCCGACGAAAGCACGCTGGAAGGCGTGGCTGTGGGCATTGACGAGGCTGGGGATGACCGGGCCGCCGAGCTTCTCCGCGTCTGGCGGTGCCGACAGGTTGACCGTAATCTCCGACCAATGGCCATTCGCGTCGACGCTGAGCAGCACGTCGCGCTGCCAACGGCCATCCACCCAGGCCAGGCTGGCGTGCAGTCGCTTCAAGGCTGCCATGCGAGCATCTCTTTCAACATCTTTTCGATCAACGGCGCCACGTCAGTCGCCAGGGCGTTGTCGTAGGCACCCGAGGGCTGCGCTGCCTCGTTCATGTAGCAACGCTGGCACATCTCCAGCTGAACCGCGTGCACCCCGTCGCCCGGGCGGCCATAGTGGCGAGTGATGTAGCCGCCCTTGAAGCGGCCGTTGACGACCTGGCTGAATTGCCGCTGGCTGGCCAGCAGCGCGGCCAGGCGGTCGGTGATGGCCGGCGCGCAGGAAGCGCCATCGGCCGTACCGAGGTTGAGGGCCGGCAACCGGCCCTCGAACAGCCAGGGCAGCTCGGAGCGGATGCTGTGGCCGTCAAAGAGCAATGCATGGCCGTGTTCGGCGCGCAGGCGTGTCAGCTCCGCCGCCAGCGCCTCGTGATACGGCTGCCAATAAGCCTCGCGGCGCGCGGCGATCTCGATGGCGTCCGGCTCGGTGCCGTCGACGTAAAGAGGGTCATCGGTGAAGAAACGGGTCGGCACCAGGCCGGTGCCTCCCGAAGCGCCGGGATAGAGAGGCTGATCGTCGGGTGGCCGGTTCAGGTCGATGACGTAGCGGCTGTAGCGCGGCACGATGAGGCTGGCGCCCAGCGCTGATGCCAGCGGGCCGTAAAGGCGCTCCAGGTGCCAGTCGCTGTCCTCGCTGGCCAGGGCGCGCGGCACCAGGCGCTTGGCCAGCTCGGGCGGAATCTCCGTGCCGACATGCGGCAGGCTGATCAACAGCGGCGCGCGGCCCTGCTGCAGGCGATAGACGCTCATGACCCTCCCTGATTTCCTTGGAAGACCCGTTCTTTCAGCGGGTTATGCCCAAAGCATGCTGCCAGCTCGCGGGGGTGCGCGCTATCCCAGACACAGAAGTCGGCGCGCTGGCCAGCCACGAGCTGACCGCGGTCGGTCAGGCCCAAGGCACGGGCGCCGTTGACGGTCAGGCCGCGCAGCGCCTCCTCGGGTGTCAGGCGGAACAGCACGCAGGCCATGTTCAACATCAGCAGCGGCGACAGCGTCGGCGAGCTGCCAGGGTTGTGGTCGGTGGCGATGGCAATGGGCACGCCGGCCTCGCGCAGCGCGGCAATCGGCGGCAGCTGGGTTTCGCGCAACGCATAGAAGGCGCCGGGCAGCAGCACCGCGACGGTGCCCGCCTCGGCCATGGCCCGAACACCGGCCGGGCTGAGGAACTCAAGGTGGTCGCAGCTCAGTGCTCGGTAACGGGCCGCGAGCTGGGTGCCGCCCTGGTCACTGAGCTGCTCGGCGTGCAGCTTGACCGGCAGGTTCAGCCGCTGCGCTGCGTCGAACACGCGCGCGACCTGGGCCGGGCTGAAGGCGATGTGCTCGCAGAAGGCGTCGACCGCATCGACGAGGCCGGCCTCATACAGGTCGGGCAGCCACAGGCAGGCAGCGGCGATGTAGTCGTCGGCATCTGCGAACTCGGGCGGCAGGGCATGGGCGGCGAGATAGGTCGTGCGCACGTCAATGCCCAGGCCTTGGAGCTGGCGCGCGACGCGCAGCATGCGCGCCTCGGTGGCGGCGTCCAGCCCATAGCCGGACTTGACCTCCAGCGTTGTGACGCCCTCGCGGATGAGGGCCTGGGCGCGCTTGCGGGCGGCGGCCAACAGCTCGGCCTCGCTCGCCGCACGTGTCGCCGCGACCGTGGAGCGGATGCCGCCACCAGCCTTGGCGATGTCGGCATAGCTCGCGCCATGCAGCCGCTGCTCGAACTCGTTGGCGCGGCTGCCGCCGTAGACGAGATGGGTGTGGCAGTCCACCAGCCCCGGCGTGACAAGGGCACCATGCAGTTCGATGGTCTGCTCGGCCGCAGGAGCCTCGGCGCTCGGGCCGACCCAGCGCAGCAGGCCGTCCTCGACCAACAGAGCGCCGTCGTCGATCAGGCCCCAGCCATGCTCGCCGGCCAGCGTCGCAAGAACCCCGCCGCGCCATAGCTTCATGTATCGGGGCCCCAGGTCAACCACCAGGCATTGCCCTCGCCCGTGAAAACGCAGCTCTGCGCCACCGGGTCCTCACACCAGGCCAGTGTCAACGGCGCCATCGGCATCGCGCGGTGGCCATGCTCGAGCAGGCCGCCGTTGACGGTGAACAGGCCCACCCAAGGCGTCTTGGGCAACAGCACATGGTGGGCCGACTCGACCTCCAGGTTGCCGCGCCTCTCCATCACGTTGAAGACATCGGTCTCACCCTTGATGAGCTCGGCCTCGGGGGCGAGGCCACCGTCGAAACGCAGCGGCTCGTCGCCGATGCTCTGCGGCCAGTCGAACAGGCGCAGGCCCGCGCCGCCGATGACGGCCAGCCAGCGGTGCACGCCGGGGAAGGCCGAGAACGGCCCGTCACGCTCGACGCGCGCGACGCTGACGCGGACTGCCCAGTCATGGGCGTGCGGCCAGGCGAGCAGCTCGCGCGTGGTGCCGCCCGTGTTTTTCCAGGCCTGCGGCTGCACGTCGGCCGCGCTGACCCTGCTCCAACTCATGTTCTTTTCCTTGCGCTCAAGCCCGCCTCACGGGAGTGGAGCATTTTCCGCAGCTCTGTGCGGCGCAGCTCATGCCGCGAAGCTCCCTTGCAATTGGTAACGTGCTCCGGGGTGGGTCAGTTTCACGCTGGTTACGGCAACACCGCGGCTGTAAGTGATGCGTTTGACGACCAGGCAGGGGGCGCGGCGGTTGATGCCGAGCAGCTTGGCTTCAACCTCGCCGGGCAGGGCCGCCTCGATCATGTAGCGCGCTTCGGACAGCGGCGCCACCTCCAGCAGGTAATGCGTCGGCGTGATGCGCGTGAAATCCTGTGAAAGATAGTCGGGCGCACTGGCCGGGTTGACGGCACGCTCCTCGCACTGGATGGCCATGCCGTTCTCCAGGTGCACGATGAGGCTGAGGAAGATGGGCGCACCACGCTTGAGGCCGAGCTCGGCCGCCTGCTGCGGCGTCGCCTTGCCCTTCAACAGCGCATGCACGCGCGCTTCGTGCATGCCGCCGCGCTCGAGGATCTCCTCATGCACGTCACGCACATTCAGCGTCGACGAGATGCGATGCAGCTGGGCGACGAAGCTGCCCACGCCCTGGACGCGCTCGATCAGCCCTTCCTGCACCAGCTCGCGCAACGCCCGGTTCACCGTCATGCGGCTGACTTCGAACTGGGCGACAAGAGCGCCTTCGCTGGGCAGCAGATCGCCGGCCACCCAGTGGCTGCTGGCGATGCCTTCGCGCAGATGGTTCTTGACCTTGAGGTACTGGGGTTCGGGGCTGGCCGGGCTTCTGGGCATGGGCGCCATCCTAGTTGACTTGACTTGTATAGACAACTAGAGTTCGCGGCACTTTCAGGAGTACCCGATGCCAGCCCTGCCCCGCCCTGTCAAAGCGCCCACCGGCACCCAGCTCAGCTGCAAGAGCTGGCTGACCGAGGCTGCCTACCGCATGCTGCAAAACAACCTCGACCCCGCCGTGGCCGAGAACCCGGACGCGCTGGTGGTCTACGGCGGCATCGGCAAGGCGGCGCGCAACTGGGAGGCGTTCGACGCGATCTGCAAGTCGCTGCGCGAACTCAACGACGACGAGACGCTGCTGATCCAGTCCGGCAAGCCGGTCGGCGTGTTCCGCACCCACCCGGACGCGCCGCGGGTGCTGCTGGCCAACTCCAACCTCGTACCGGCCTGGGCCACGTGGGAGCACTTCCACGAGCTGGATCGCAAGGGCCTGATGATGTACGGCCAGATGACGGCTGGCAGCTGGATCTACATCGGCAGCCAGGGCATCGTGCAGGGCACCTACGAGACCTTTGCCGAGGCCGCGCGCCAGCATTACGGCGGCGTGGCCAAGGGCCGCTGGGTGCTGACGGCGGGCCTGGGCGGCATGGGCGGCGCCCAACCGCTGGCCGCCACCTTCGCGGGCTTCTGCTCGCTGAACATCGAATGCCAGCAGTCGCGCATCGACTTCCGCCTGAAGACCCGTTATGTCGACGAGCAGGCGTTTGATCTGGACGACGCGCTGGACCGCATCGCCAAGTACACGGCCTCCGGCGAGGCCAAGTCCATCGCGCTGCTGGGCAACGCGGCGCGGCTGATCCCGCAGCTTGCCGAGCGCTGCAAGCAGGGCACGGCCATCAGGCCCGATCTGGTCACCGACCAGACCTCGGCGCACGACCTCATCCACGGCTATCTGCCGGCCGGCTGGAGCGTGGAGCAGTGGAAGGCCGCAGCAGCCGACCCGGCCCAGCACGCCGAGCTGAAGGCGGCTGCCGCCAAGAGCTGCGCCGACCATGTGAAGGGCATGCTGGCCTTCCAGCAACTGGGCATCCCGACGGTGGACTACGGCAACAACATCCGCCAGGTCGCGCTGGACCAGGGCGTGGCCAACGCCTTCGACTTCCCCGGCTTCGTGCCCGCCTATGTGCGGCCGCTGTTCTGCGAGGGCAAAGGCCCGTTCCGCTGGGTGGCGCTGTCGGGCGACCCCGAGGACATTCGCAAGACCGACGCCAAGCTGAAGGAGTTGTTTCCCCAGCATGAAGCCCTGCACCGCTGGCTGGACATGGCCGCCGAGCGCATCGCCTTCCAGGGTCTGCCCGCGCGCATCTGCTGGTTGGGGCTGGGCGAGCGCCACCTCGCGGGCCTGGCCTTCAACGAGATGGTCAAGAGCGGCGAGCTGAAGGCGCCCATCGTCATCGGCCGCGACCACCTGGACAGCGGCTCCGTCGCCAGCCCCAACCGCGAGACCGAAGGCATGAAGGACGGCTCGGACGCCGTATCCGACTGGCCGTTGCTGAACGCACTGCTGAACACGGCTGGCGGCGCCACCTGGGTGTCGCTGCACCACGGTGGCGGCGTGGGCATGGGCTACTCGCAGCATTCCGGCGTCGTCATCGTCTGCGATGGCACCGACGCGGCCGCGAAGCGCATTTCGCGCGTGCTGTGGAACGACCCGGCCACCGGCGTCATGCGCCACGCCGACGCGGGCTACGACACCGCCGTCGACTGCGCGAAGAAGAACGAACTGAACCTGCCTTCCCTGTGAAGTCTTCTATGAAACTCATCCCCGGACAACTGACGCTCGATCAACTCGCCGACATCGCCGCCGGCCGCGCTGCGCTGCAGCTCGACGACTGGCGTGCCGTCGACAAGAGCGCCGCCCTGGTCGCTGCCGCCGCCGCGGGCGATGCGCCCGTCTATGGCGTCAACACAGGATTCGGCAAGCTGGCGAGCACGCGCATTGCCAAGGACCAGCTCGCGGCACTGCAGCTCAACCTGATCCGCAGCCACGCGGTGGGCGTCGGCGCGCCGATGTCGCCCGAGGTCGTGCGCCTGATGCTGGCCACCAAGGCGGGCAGCCTGGCGCGGGGCTTCTCCGGCGTACGCCGCGAGGTCGTGCAATCCCTACTGGATGCGCTCAGCGCCGGCTTCGTCCCCTATGTGCCCTGCCAGGGATCGGTGGGCGCCAGTGGAGACCTGGCGCCACTGGCTCACCTCACACTCGCGCTGATGGGAGAAGGCGAGGCGCTGGTGGCCGGCAAACGCATTCCGGCGCGCGACGAACTGGCCCGCCTGGAGCTGCGACCACTGACGTTGGCCGCCAAGGAGGGCCTGGCCCTCATCAACGGCACGCAGGCCAGCACGGCCCTGGCCCTGCACGCGCTGCTGCGCTTCGAGGGCCTGTTCGCCACGGCCCTGGCCAGCGGCGCGATGACGCTGGACGCGGCACGCGGCAGTGACGGCCCCTTCGACGCCCGCATCCACGAGGTGCGCGGCCAGCCGGGCCAGATCGAGGTCGCCGGCGTCTACCGCGAGCTGCTCGCCGGCAGCGCCATCCGCCAGTCGCACCGCGAGGGCGACGAGCGCGTGCAGGACCCGTACTGCCTGCGCTGCCAGCCTCAGGTCATGGGCGCCTGCCTGGACCAGGCCCGCCACACCGCCGGCGTGCTGGTGCGCGAGGCCAATGCCGTCACCGACAACCCGCTGGTGTTCGACGACGTGATGATCTCGGGCGGCAACTTCCACGCCGAGCCGGTGGCCTTCGCGGCCGACAACCTGGCCCTGGCCATCGCCGAGGTGGGCGCCATCGCCGAGCGCCGCATTGCCATGCTGATCGACCCGGCCATCTCGCGCCTGCCGCCCTTCCTGACGGCCGACGCCGGCCTGCACAGCGGCTTCATGATCGCCCACGTGACGGCCGCGGCCCTGGCCAGCGAGAACAAGAGCCTGGCCCACCCGGCCAGCGTGGACAGCCTGCCGACCAGCGCCAACCAGGAGGATCACGTGTCGATGGCCACCTTTGCCGCGCGCCGCCTGCACGCCATGATCGACAACACGGCCCACATCGTTGCCATTGAGCTGCTGGCGGCGGCCCAGGGCATCGACTTCCTGCGTCCGCTGCAGAGTTCGGCGCCGGTGGAGGCCCTGCACACGCGGCTGCGCGCCGACTGCGCCAGCAGCCCGGCCGATCACTACCTGGCGCCGGACATCGAGCGCGCGGCCGCATTGGTGCAGGCCGGAGCGCTCAAGGCCGAGCACGCGCCGGGTTTCGCTCAGTAGCGCCCCGCCGCGCCTGCGACGCGCAAGAACACGTAGGCAAACCACACGACGACGGCCTTGTGCAGCAAGGCGCGCAGGCCGGTACCGGCACGCTCGCCGACGCGCTGCGAGACCGCGATGGCGGCCTCGATCTCGCTGGCGAGTTGAACCGCGAAGCCGGCGTCCTGCACGACGACGTTGGCCTCCAGGTTGACCAGCAGTGACAGCGGGTCGATGTTGGAGCTGCCGACCGTGGCCCACTGGCCGTCGACGACGGCGACCTTGGCATGCAGGAAGGCTGGCGTGTACTCGTAGATCTCGACGCCATGGCCGAGCAGGTCCGCATACAGCGCTTCGGCAGCCCAGCCCGCGATCCGGTAATCCAGCTTGCCTTGCAGGAGCAGGCGCACGCGCACGCCGCGGTCAGCGGCGCGGCGCAGGGCATGGCGAATGCGTTGACCGGGATAGAAATAAGGGCAGACCACGTCGACGCTCTCGCGGGCGTCGGTGATGGCATCGGCATAGGCATGCTCGATGGTGCGGCGCCGGCGCAGGTTGTCGCGCAGCACGAAGGCGGCGAGGACCGGTTGCAGATGCGACACCGGCTCGCCCAGCCGCTGCGGCCCACGCCAGAGCTGAGTCACCCAGAGGCCGAAACGGCGCCGCAACGGCACGTAGTCGATAAGCGCATCGTCGAACTCCCGGCCCAGCCAGGCGCGTGACCAGATCGAACGCACGCTCTGCGCGACCAGGTCAACGAGGCCGCCACTCACCTGCACGGCGAAGTCCAGCCGCGGCAGCTCGGTGACGCCATGGTGCATGTCCAGGCGATCATCGATGACGTTGATGCCGCCGACGAAGGCCTGCTCGCCATCGACAACGCAAAGCTTCTGGTGCAGGCGGCGCAACTGGCCCGGCTGGAACCAGCGCCACCAGCGATCCATGGGCCGGAACACCGCCAGGGCCACGCCGCTGCCGGCAAAGCGCTCGCGCAGCGTCCTGATGCTGGCGTTGCTGCCGAAGCCATCGACGACGAGGCGCACGCGCACGCCACGCTGATCCGCCGCAATCAAGGCATCGGCCAGGGCCAGCGAGGTGGCGTCGTGATGAAAGATATAGGTCGCCAGCCAGACCTCGCGGCTCGCGCCGTGGATGGCTGCATGCATGCGCGGGAAAAGCTGCTCGCCGCCGCGCAGCAGTTCGACCTCGTTGCCACCGACGAAGCCGGGGTCGGCGGCCTGGTGGCGTCGGCGCCGCCTAGACCCCAGGCGCCTCATTCGAGGGCCAGCTCCACAATCAGCGGCAGGTGGTCTGACATGCGCGACCAGCTCGGGCCGCGCGGCACCTGAACGCCGGTGCAGCGCAGGCCACGCATGTAGACGCGGTCCAGCGCGAACACGGGCAGGCGCGATGGAAAGGTGGGGGCCCGAGTCCGCCCGTGCGGCGCCGTCGCGCGACGCAGGCCGTGGGCACGCATGGGCGTGTCCAAACGCTCACCCCAGTCGTTGTAGTCGCCGGCAACAAGGAACGGCGCGCCCTCGGGTACGTTGTCGCGCACAAAGCTGGCGAGGCGGTCGACCTGGCGCATGCGGCTGGAATGAATCAACCCGAAATGCGCGACGACGACGTGCACGACCGTGCCATGCCAATGCACCGGCACATGCAGCAGGCCCCGTTGCTCCAGGGAGTGGTCCGACACGTCGTGGTGGCCGATGTCGCCCATGGGCCAGCGCGACAGCAGCGCGTTGCCATGCTCGCCGAACTTGGTCGTTGCATTGGTACGGTAGGCCACCTCATAGCCTTCGGGGGCGAGGAACTCGGCCTGGCCCTTCTCGGGCCAACCGAACCAGGTGCGGTCGAAGTAAGCGGCTTCGCGGTGATGGAAGAGACGCACCTCCTGCAGGCAGACGAGGTCGGCGTCCATGGCCTCCACACCCATCTGCAGGTTATGGATCTCCAGGCGCTTGGCCGGCCCGAGGCCGCGCACGCCCTTGTGGATGTTGTAGGTGGCCACGCGCAGCACTTCGCCGGGCGGGTGAGGGGTGGGGCGGGCGACGGATCTCATGGCATCTCAGCGGCGTACGGCCGCCCGATGCCGCTGAGCGCCCCCTCGGGGGGCAGCGAACGGAGTGAGCGTGGGGGCTTCATAAGATTGCGGCGCTGAAGCGGGGCAGTTGCAGCACGGCTTCGGCGTTGGATGGTGAGAAGCAGCGGTCGGCCGCCTCATGCCAGGGCAGCCAGAGCCACGATAGATGCTCGCGCGGAGCCAGTACCGGCGTCAACGCCTCAGGCAGTTGTAGGCCGAAGACGTGTTCGGTATTGCGTGTGACGCCCGGGGCGTAGCGATGGCGCCAGTGAGGGTAAATCTCGTAAACATTGGCGAGATGCCAGTCGCGCAGCTCACCGCCCAATGCGGCGATGTCGAAGCCCGTTTCCTCCAGCACCTCTCGGCGTGCGGTCTCCGCGGGCGCCTCGTCGGGAGTGTCCTTGGAGCCCGTGACGCTCTGCCAGTAGCCGGGATGGTCAGCGCGCTCGATGAGCAGGACCTGCAGGTCCGGCGTGTGGATGACGACGAGGACGGACTCGGGGATCTTGAAGGGCTTGGCCGGGGGCATGCGGCCAGCATAGCGCCGGCAAGCCCATGAAGAATCAGGTCTTCTTGCGCCGCGCCACCTCGGGCGGCAGCTCCTTGGCCTGCAGCTCGCGCACCTGGGCGACGAGCTGGTTGTGGGCGTCCAGGAAGGCCGCAGCGATGACCTTGCCTTCGTTGGAATTGCTCCAGCCCGCGCCGGCCGCGCCACCGAGCTTGCCCAGCACGGCGCCGCCGACGCCCAGGTCGGCCACCTCGACCGAACCGGTGGACGCAGCGACCTGCTCGGTGGTCTCGTTATCGGTCAGCAGCAGGGCTGCCTGGGCCTGCTTGAGCTTGACCTGCTCGGCCGCGCCGACGAGCTTGTTCAGATAGGGAATGGCCTGCAGGATGCCGCCGATCTGGCGGCCCGCGTCCTGCTCGCTGAAGGTGAGGCTGGGTGTCAGGCTGTACTGGGCCTCATAGCCCTTGCCCTTGCTCACCGTGTTGCCCTGCTGGCGCAGGATGCCGGCTTCCTTGAGTTCCTGCTCGCGCACGGTCGCCTTGAGGCCGGCGGCGCGGTCGACAACCCGGAAGCAGCCGCTCTGCTGGGCCAGCAGGCGCACCAGGGGCACGGGGCTGGACGGCAGCTGGTAGCTGCTGGAGTAGGCATAGCCGTTGGGGTTCTCGACCAGGGCCAGCGTCGCAACGGGTGCATCACATTTGACGAGCTCGCGGCTGGCCTTGTGGGCGCCGGCCGGGCCGGCCGAGCCGCTGATGACCGAGCCGCCGTCGCCCAGCGTGGTAGACGATTTGCCGCAGCCGACGAGCAGCAGCGCGACAACGGGAAGAGCGAGCAAGGGACGGATGTTCATCGGCGGGAGTCTGCCTTGCCCCTCACGCCGACCCGTCCCAGGAAAGCGGGACGGCCGGACGCCCTCTCCCCCGGGCCTGCGGGGGCGCCATCAAGAAAAAAGCCTCGCGACCGCGAGGCTTTTGGTGCCGGAGCCGTGCGGGCTTACTGCGCCGCAGCCGCCGAATTGCGCAGGCGGATGTGCAGCTCGCGCAGCTGCTTTTCGTCCACCAGCGACGGCGCGCCGGTCAGCAGGCACTGCGCGCGCTGGGTCTTGGGGAAGGCGATGACGTCGCGGATGGACTCGGCCTTGGTCATCATCGTGACGATGCGGTCCAGGCCGAAAGCCAGGCCGCCGTGCGGGGGCGCACCGTACTGCAGCGCGTCCAGCAGGAAACCGAACTTGATGCGCTGGTCTTCCGCGCTGATGTTGAGCGCCTCGAAGACCTTGGCCTGCACCTCGGCACGGTGGATACGCACCGAGCCGCCGCCCAGCTCCCAGCCGTTGAGCACCATGTCGTAAGCCTTGGCGATGCACTTGCCCGGGTCCGACGTCATCAGGTCCTCGTGGCCGTCCTTGGGTGCCGTGAACGGGTGGTGAACGGCCGCCCAGCGGTTGTTCTCCTCGTCGTGCTCGAACATCGGGAAGTCGACGACCCACAGCGGCGCCCAGACGTCGTTGAACAGGCCGTTGGCCTTGCCGAACTCGCTGTGGCCGACCTTCAGGCGCAGCGCACCGATGGCGTCGTTGACGATCTTGGCCTTGTCGGCGCCGAAGAACAACAGGTCGCCGTCCTGGGCGCCGGTGCGCTTCAGGATCTCGGCGACGGCGTCGTCGTGCAGGTTCTTGACGATGGGCGACTGCAGGCCTTCGCGGCCCTTGGCCACTTCGTTGACCTTGACCCAGGCCAGGCCCTTGGCGCCGTAGATCTTGACGAACTCGGTGTAGGCGTCGATCTCGCCGCGGCTCATGGACGCGCCCTTGGGCACGCGCAGCGCGACGACGCGACCACCCGGCGTGGTGGCCGGGCCGCTGAACACCTTGAAGTCCACCGTCGTCATGGCGTCGGTCAGCTCGGTGAACTCGAGCTTGACGCGCAGGTCCGGCTTGTCGGAGCCGAAGCGGTGCATGGCTTCCGCGTACTTCATGACCGGGTAGTCGCCCAGCTCGACGTTGAGGTTCTTGCGGAAGACGTGGCGGATCATGCCCTCGAACATCGAGCGGATCTCTTCCTCGGTCAGGAAGGAGGTCTCGATATCGATCTGCGTGAACTCGGGCTGGCGGTCGGCGCGCAGGTCCTCGTCACGGAAGCACTTGGTGATCTGGTAGTAGCGGTCGAACCCCGACACCATCAGCAGCTGCTTGAACAGCTGGGGCGACTGCGGCAGCGCGAAGAAGTGGCCGTCATGCACGCGGCTGGGCACGAGGTAGTCGCGCGCGCCTTCCGGGGTGCTCTTGGTCAGCATCGGCGTCTCGATGTCGACGAAGCCGTGCTCGTCCAGGAACTTGCGGACTTCCATCGCAACGCGGTAGCGCAGCATCAGGTTGTTCTGCATGTAGGGGCGGCGCAGGTCCAGCACGCGGTGCGTGAGGCGGGTCGTCTCGCTGAGGTTGTCCTCGTCGATCTGGAAGGGGATGGGCACCGACGGGTTCAGCACCTCGATCTCGTGGCAGAGCACTTCGATCTTGCCGCTGACGAGGTTGGCGTTCTCGGTGCCGGCCGGGCGGGCGCGCACCTTGCCGACGATCTTGAGGCAGAACTCGCTGCGGACGTCCTCGGCAATCTTGAAGCTGTCGGCGCGGTCGGGGTCGCAGACGATCTGGACCAGCCCTTCGCGGTCGCGCAGGTCGATGAAGATGACGCCGCCATGGTCACGGCGGCGATGGGCCCAGCCCATCAGGGTCACGGTCTGGTCGAGCAGCTTTTCGCTGACTTGGCCGGCATAGCAGGTACGCATGGGATTTCTCCGAATTCTTTTCAGGGGGTGTTCTTGGGGCGCTGGCGAGCTCGCTCGGCTCTCAGGATTGAACGCCTGCCGGGGCGTTCAACCCGGCTGGTTTCGCGCCGCCTCGTCGGCGATGGCGCCGAGGTCCACGGGATGGGGCAGCGGCGCCACGGTGCCCATGGAGATGATGTATTTCAGCGCCTCGTCCACCGTCATGTGCAGGGGCTTCACGTCCGACCTGGGCACGATGAGGAAGAAGCCCGAGGTCGGGTTGGGCGTGGTGGGCACGTAGATGCTGACGTGCTCGTCCTCCAGATGGCAGGCCACCTCGCCGCTGGGCGTGCCGGTCACGAAGGCGATGGTCCAGCTACCGGCACGCGGGTACTGCACGAGGACGGCTTCGCGAAAGGCGTTGCCGCTGCTGGAGAACAGCGTGTCCGACACCTGCTTGACCGAGCTGTAGATGCTCTTGACGATGGGGATGTGGGACATCAGCCGGTCCCATTGCGTCAGCAGCCATTGGCCGAAGATGTTGGCAACGAGGACGCCGGTGGCCAACAGGCCACCGACCAGGATCACCAGCCCCAGGCCGGGCACATGGCGCAGCTCAAGGATGGCCTCGCGCAGCGAGGCCGGCATGATCAGGGCCAGCGCGGCCAGCATGGACCCGAAGACGCCGTTGACGACGTCCAGCACCTGGGCCAGCACCCAGATCGTGATGGCCAGCGGCAGCCAGACCAGCAGGCCGGCAACGAGGTATTTGCGTAAGGAAGCGCCCACGAAGCTTTTCGGTCAGTGGCAGGCGCAGGAGCCGCCGCAGGAGGTGGAGGAAGACGGCGATGCGGATGCTTCAGCCTTGGCGGCTTCGGGCTTGGCAGCATCGCTGGCGGCCGGGGCCGCGGGGGCGGCGGTCGAGCCACCCTTGAAGTCGGTTGCATACCAACCCGAGCCCTTCAGCTGGAAACCAGCTGCGGTGACCTGCTTGGAAAAGCTCTGCGCCGCGCAGGCGGGGCAGGTGGTCAGCGGCGCGTCGGACAGCTTTTGCAGCACATCCTTGGCGTGGCCACAGGCGCTGCAGCGATAGGCGTAGATTGGCATGGTCGGGCTCGAAGAGACGCAAAGCCCGACATTTTAAGGGACACGCTCAGGGATGAGGCTGGAGATGGTGGCTGACGTGCTCGCGACGGTCGGTCAGCACCTGGGGCATCAGCGAGCCGACCACCATGCCCGCCAGCGCCGCCAGCAGGCCGGCCAGTTGCCCCGGGAAGAGCTCGCCCCAGGTCGTCACCTGCGGGAAAAAGGCCACCCAGACGGCGATGCCGGCAAAGATCGAGAACACCGCGCCCTGGGTGGTCGAGCGGCTCCAGTACAGACCAAAGACCAGCGGCACGAAGGCGGCGACCAGGGTGACCTGGTAAGCGGCGCTGACGAGGTCGTAGATGGACGTGCCCTGCAGCGCGATGGCGTAGGCCAGCACGGCGAAGGCGAAGATGACGAGCGTGACGCGCATCGCCACGAGAGACTGCTTGTCGCTCATGCCGGGGCGGATCTGCTTGAGGATGTTCTCGACGAAGCTGGTCGTCGGCGCCAGCAGCGTGGCCGACGAGGTGCTCTTGATGGCCGATAACAGCGCACCGAAGAACAGGATCTGCATGAACAGCGGCATGTGGCCCATGACGAAGCTGGGCAGCACGCGCTGGTAGTCGTTCTGGGCCAGCTCCAGCGCCTTGTCGCCCATGACGGCCACGGCGGCCAGCACGATGAACATCGGCACGAAGGCAAAGGCGATGTAGCTGAAGCCGCCGATCATGGCGCCGCGCTGGGCCGTCTTGGCGTCCTTGGCGGACATGACGCGCTGGAACACGTCCTGCTGCGGGATGGAGCCCAGCATCATGGTCAGGCCCGAGCCGAGGAACATGGCCATCTGGGTGAAGCTGGGCTCGGGGAGGAAGCGGCCGAGGTCGCGCGATTTGGCCAGGTCCAGCACCTTGCCGGCGCCGCCGGCCAAGTCCGAGGCAAACACGGCAATGACGCTCAGGCCGATGACCAGCACGATCATCTGGATGAAGTCCGTCCAGGCCACGGCCAGGAAGCCGCCGATGACGACGTAGACCAGCACCGCCAGCAGACCGACGACCATGCCGGTCTGCGGGCTCATGGCGCCGTCGGTCAGGATGTTGAACACCAGCCCCAGGGCCGTGACCTGGGCCGCCACCCAGCCGAGGTAGCTGAGGATGATGGCCAGCGAGCAGAACACCTCGACGCCCTTGCCGAAGCGCTGGCGGTAGAAGTCGCCGATGGTCAGCAGGTTCATCCGGTACAGCCGGGCGGCAAAGAAGGCACCCACCAGCACCAGGCAGAAACCGGCACCGAACGGGTCTTCGACGACGGCACCCAGGCCACCCTGCACGAACTTGGCGGGCAGGCCCATGACGGTTTCGGCACCGAACCAGGTTGCGAAGGTCGTCGTGACGACCATGATCAGCGGCAGGCTGCGCCCGGCGACGGCGAAGTCGCTGGTGTTCTTGATCCGCGTGCCGGCCCAGACACCGATGCCCAGCGTGCCGAGCAGATAGAGCACGACGAAAACGATGAGCGTGGTGTTCATGAGCGCAATAAGGGCCGAAAAATTTGGCGCGGATTATGAGGGCGCGGCTGGCGAGCCTCGCTAGGGGCTGATGTCCAGAAAGCGCACGGTCAGCCAGGCCACGGCGACGCCGATGGCAAAGCCCGCGGCGCCCCAGAGCAAACCGGAAAGCAGCCGGTTGGTGCGCCGAAGCTCGCGCACGAGAGCGCGGGTCTCGGCGTCGTCGGCACGCCGGGCCTGGCTCTTGAGGGCGTCGTGCAGCAGGCGCGGCAGCTCGGGAATGAGCTGGGCGAAGCGCGGCGCCTCCTTCATCAGCTGCTTGTTGAACGCCGGCCAGCCGACCTGCTCGTTCATCCAGCGCTCCAGGAAGGGCTTGGCCGTGGCCCAGAGGTCGAGTTCGGGATCGAGCTGGCGGCCAAGGCCTTCGACGTTCAACAGCGTCTTCTGCAGCAGCACGAGCTGGGGCTGGATCTCGACGTTGAATCGACGCGAGGTCTGGAACAGCCGCATCAGCACCTGGCCCAGCGAAATGTCCTTCAGCGGCCGGTCGAAATGAGGCTCGCAGACGGCGCGGACGGCGCTTTCCAGCGCATCGACCCGGGTTTCGGGCGGCACCCAGCCGGAAGCGATGTGCAGCTCGGCGACGCGCTTGTAGTCGCGCTGGAAGAAGGCGATGAAGTTCTGGGCGAGGTAGTCCTTGTCCACCTCGGTCAGCGTGCCCATGATGCCGAAGTCCAGCGCGACGTAGCGGCCGAAGGTCTCGGGCGCCAGGCTCACCTGGATGTTGCCCGGGTGCATGTCGGCGTGGAAGAAGCCGTCGCGGAACACCTGGGTGAAGAAGATGGTCACGCCGTCGCGGGCCAGCTTGGGGATATCGATGCCGGCCGCCTCCAGCGCCGGGCGGTGCGAGATCGGCACGCCCTTCATGCGCTCCATGACGATGACCTCGGAGCTGCACAGATCCCAGTGCATCTCGGGCACCATGATCAGATCCAGCTCGGCCATGTTGCGGCGCAGCTGGGCGGCATTGGCAGCCTCGCGCACCAAGTCCAGCTCGTCGTGCAGATAGGTGTCGAACTCGGCAACCACCTCGCGCGGTTTCAGGCGCCGGCCATCGGCGGAGAAGCGCTCGATCCAGACAGCCAGCTGGCGCATCAACGACAGGTCGTCGTCGATGATGTCCAGCATGCCGGGGCGCAGCACCTTGACGGCGACCTCGCGGCCGTCCTTCAGCGTCGCGAAATGCACTTGGGCGATGCTGGCGCTGGCCACTGGCTCGGCGTCGAAGGTGGCGAACAGTTCCTCCAGCGGCCGGCCGAAGGCGCGCTCGACGATTTCACGCGACAGCGCCGCCGGGAAGGGCGGCACGCGGTCCTGCAGCTTGGCCAGCTCCAGCGCGACATCGAGCGGCAGCAGGTCGCGCCGCGTCGACAGCACCTGGCCGAACTTGACGAAGATGGGGCCGAGGTGCTCCAGCGCCAGCCGCAGGCGCACGCCGCGCGGCTGCTGCCAGCGCCGGCCCAGCCGGGTCAGGCGACGCAGCAGCCTGAAGCGCTTGCGACGCAGGCCCGACAAGGCCAGATCATCGAGACCGAAGCGCCAGACCGTCCACAGAATGACCAGCAGCCGCGAGACAAACCTCATGCGCCGCTACCGGACGTCGTCGTCGCAAAACGCGCGGCCATGCCCGACAACGTGCGCCGCAAGGTGCGGCCGAACTGGGCGAGCTGGCGGGCGGGCAGCGGCCCGACGATGCCGGCCAGATCGTCCTCGATGTCCCAGCGCAGGTTGTCCATCAACCAGTGCATCTCGCCAGCGAAAGCGGCATCGCCCTGCACGCTGACGGTGGGCGCCTCTCCCGTGAATGCACCCAGAGCCAGCTTGGCGGGGTTGGATGCATCGATCTCGATGCGCAGGCCGCCGGCGCCCGCCGGGGCGGCGTCCAGGCGTTCAAAAAGACCCGCTGGTGTGACACCGAGTATCAAATCAGGCGCCGCCGGCAGCAGGCTAGGCCAGCCTGCCAGGTGGACGACGAGCCCACGCCCAGCCAGCGGCCGCAGGCGTTGCGCCGCGATGGGCTCCCGCGACACGACATGGTTGATCAGCAAAACAAGGCGATCCTGCAGGGCCGGCATCAGCAAGGGCGTGATGGACGGCAGCGGAGGCAGGGGCGGCAGGGGCCAGGAAGCAGACATATACAAGATTGTAGGCAGCGGACCATGAACAGGGGACGCCGACGGTTCGGCCGTCAAATTTGTTGGTAGAGAATCCCTGATCCTTTTTCAGCCTCGGGTACACCCTGACCCGAGGACTACCAAACCCACCAAGATGTTTGAGGACCGCAGCTACAAGAGGACGTTCTACAGCGCACCGCAGTCGGTCGAATCCCTGATCGCCGCTTTCCTGGAACCCGGCATCATCGTTCTGACCTTTCTTGTCGTGAACGGTCACTTCGACGAGCCGGTGCTGCGCCCCACCCTGACGCTGTGCCTGCTCGTCTTCGCCCTCACCTTCCCGGGCCGCAACCGCTTCAGCGACCACCCGGCCAGCGCCCTTGTGGACGTGCTGTCCTCCTGGCTGGTGCTGCTGGGCATCCTGCTGCTGTGCGGCTACGCCACCAACAGCCTGCACTATTTCGAGGACGAGGTGCTGCTGTGGTGGGCCGTCATCACACCTGCCGTCCAGATCGCCGCCATCGAGACGGGCCGGCGCATCCAGCAATGGCGGGCACGCGACCCGGGCGCGCGCCGTACGGCGGTCGTCGTCGGCGCGGGCGTGCTTGGCCACAAGGTGGCGCGAGCGCTGCGCGACTCTCAGGGCGTCGTCTGCCTGGGCTATTTCGACGACCGTGCGCCTGAGCGCCTGCACCCGGAAGCCGGCGCCTCCATCCTGGGCACCCTGCCCCAGCTCAGCGAGTTCGTGCGCGACAAGGGCGTGCGCGAGGTCTACATCACCCTGCCCCTGGGGTCGCAGCCTCGCATCGTCGAGTTGCTGGAACAGGTGCAGGGCACGACGGCCTCGCTGTTCTTCGTGCCCGACGTGTTCGGCATCAGCATCATCCAGGGCCGCCTGCAGGACATCTCGGGCGTGCCGGTGGTCGGCATCTGCGAGACGCCCTTCACCGGCACCAACCAGCTGATCAAGCGCGTCAGCGACGTCGTTCTGGCCACGTTGATCCTGATCCTCATCTCGCCCATCCTGCTTGCCCTGGCCATTGGCGTGAAGCTCAGCTCACCAGGCCCTGTCATCTTCAGGCAGAAGCGCAACGGCCTGGATGGCGAGGAGATCATCGTCTACAAGTTCCGCTCCATGCGGACACAGGACAACGGTCCCGTGGTCAAACAGGCCACCAAGGGCGACGCGCGCATCACGCCCTTTGGCGCCTTCATCCGCCGCACCTCGCTGGACGAACTGCCGCAATTCATCAATGTGTTGCAGGGCCGCATGAGCATCGTCGGGCCGCGCCCGCACGCCGTGGCCCACAACGAGGAATACCGCAAGATCATCAAGGCCTACATGGTGCGCCACAAGGTCAAGCCGGGCATCACCGGCTGGGCCCAGGTGAATGGCTTGCGTGGCGAGACCGACACCATCGACAAGATGGTGGCACGCGTCGAATACGATTTGGAATACCTGCGCAACTGGTCACTGGCCCTGGATCTGCAGATCATCTTGCGGACCGTGAGGTTGGTGGTGTTTGATCGCCATGCCTATTAAGCCTGCTCGCCATTGCCACCGTTGGACCCGGCTTGCGCTGCTGATCGCCGCGCTTTCAGCGGTCCAGTCCGCGCACGCTCAGACCGATGACACGACGCCCTTTTATGTCGGTGCATCGTTAGGTGTTGCTCATGTCTCAAATGTGTACCGACAGTCAAGCGCCGCCAACGATGACACAGTGACCAGCGCCGGGGTTCTGGGCGGCATCGACACGAAGCTCGGTCGTCAGCATCTGACGGTGGACGGCTCGCTGCAGAGCAACCGCTATTCAACGATTAGCGAGCTCAACAATCGCTCCTACACCTTGCGCAGTGCGCTCAATTGGCAGACGGTGGGTAATCTGTCGGGAGTGCTGAGCGCCAAATCGGACCGATCCCTCGCTGACTTCAACATCGGTAGCGGCGTCGATCCCATCCTCAAGAAGAACATCGAACGCGAGGACGAATACCAGGCCTTGGTCCGCCTTGGCGTACTGACGCGGTATACGCTGGAAAGTAGTTGGACGCACCGCCGCCGGGACTTCAGCGCCTCGGAGTACGACCGTTTCGACTTCGAGCAGAACACGGGTTCCCTCGGCATCTATGCCACGCCCGGCGGCAATGTCAGGCTGGGCCTGGTGGGGCGACGCACCAAGGGCAAAAACCCGCACTATCCCATTGGCCTTGCCGTTGACCCGCAGACGGCGCAGGTTGTCGTCGTCTCGGTACCTAATGACTACACCCGGGACGACTTCGACTTCACCACCAAGTGGAGCACCGGCGGCCGCAGCACGCTAAACACGCGCATCAGCCGCAGCAAGTCAAAAAACAGCCTCGATGACCGGTTACGCGATTTCAGCGGCACCACCGGTGCCATCGGCTGGAACTGGCAGCCCACAGCCAAGTTGCAATTGAACCTGCAATATGCGCGGGACACCGGGCAGGAAAGTGTCGTCCAGACGGCTGACCTGAACCGGGTCTACACCACCTATCAGCTGGGCGGCACCTACGCCGTGACAGGCAAGGTCAGTCTCAGCGCCAAGGCGAGCCGGAACCGCGCCACACGCACCAGCACGGCAGGTGCCGCCGTTGCCGATGCGCTGGACGACTTCAAGACGTACAACCTGAGCATGCGCTGGGCGTTCACACGCGGCCTCAGCCTGGGCTGCCAGTACGACCGTGCCAGCCGCAGCAGCAGCATTGCCCAGTACGTGTACACCGCCAGCAGCTACGGCTGCACGGGTCAAGCCATCTTCTTCTGATGACCACCATCCTGCTCACGGGTGCGACAGGCTACATCGCGTCGCACACTTGGCTGGCTCTCCAGCAGGCGGGCTATCGCGTCGTCGGCGTGGACAACTTTTCCAACAGCTCGCCCGTCGTGCTGGAAAGGCTGGCGGAACTGGCCAGCACCCCCATCGAGTTCGAACGTGCCGACGTCTGCGACGCCGCGGCAATGGACGAAGTCTTCGGCAGCTACAAGCCGGCCGCCGTCGTTCACTTCGCCGCCTACAAGGCCGTGGGTGAATCGGTCGGCCAGCCTCTGGCCTACTACCGCAACAACGTCGGTGGGCTGGTCAACACCTGCGAGGCCATGAAGCGCCACGGTTGCACGCGCATGGTGTTCAGTTCCAGCGCCACCGTCTACGGCGCTCCGGACAAACTACCCCTGCGCGAGGACGCACCGACCTCGTCGACCAACCCCTACGGCGCGACCAAGCTGATGGGCGAGCAGATCCTGCACGACCTCGGCATCGCCGATCCAGCCTGGCAGGCCGCCTGCCTGCGCTACTTCAACCCAGTCGGCGCCCACGAGAGCGGCCGCATCGGTGAAGACCCGCGCGGCACGCCCAACAACCTGATGCCCTATGTCGCCCAGGTGGCGGTGGGCCGGCGCACCAAGCTGGCCGTCTTCGGCAATGACTACGCGACGCCCGACGGCACTGGCGTGCGCGACTACATCCATGTCAGCGACCTGGCCGAAGGGCACGTCGCTGCACTGCGCTGGCTGCTGGCCAATACCGGCTCGTTGACCGTCAATCTCGGCACCGGCCAGGGCTACAGCGTGCTCGACCTGGTGCGCGCCTACGAAGCCGCCAGCGGCCGCAGCGTGCCCTACGAAATCGTCCCGCGCCGCCCTGGCGACATCGCAGCCTGCTGGGCCGACCCGGCCCTGGCGCGCGAGTTGCTTGGCTGGGAGGCCAAGCTCGATCTCGCCCGCATGTGCCAAGACAGTTGGCGCTGGCAACGACTCAACCCTCACGGTTTCAATCCCGCATGACCCACGTTCAACCCGTCATCATGGCCGGCGGCTCCGGCACCCGGCTCTGGCCTCTGTCGCGCAGCGGCTACCCCAAGCAATTCCTCGTGCTGTCCGGCAACGAGAGCCTGTTCCAGCTCGCCGCGCGCCGCCTGGCCGCGCTGGCCTCGCCCGAGTTCGAGCTCGCCGGTCCCTGCATCGTCGGCAATGAGGAGCACCGCTTCCTCGTACTGGATCAATTGCGCGAGACCCGGCAGGAGCCCAGCAGCGTGCTGCTGGAACCGCTGGGCCGCAACACTGCCCCGGCGTTGACGCTGGCCGCACTGGCCGCACTCGAGGGCGGCAAGGACCCCGTTCTCGTCGTCACGCCGGCCGACCAGACCGTTACCAACCCGGCAGCCTTCACCGCGGCATTGCAGGACGCGGTCCGCATCGCGGCCGAAGGTGCCATCGCCATCCTGGGCATCACGCCAGACCGGCCCGAAACAGGCTACGGCTATATCCGCACCTCGGGCGACGCCGCGGGCCTGGTGGTCGCACAGTTCGTCGAGAAGCCCAACCTGGAGACCGCCCAGCGCTATCTGGCCGAAGGCGACTACTACTGGAACAGCGGCATGTTCGTGCTGCGTGCCAGCGTCTGGATGAAGGCGCTGGAACGATTCCGCCCCGACATCGCCGCTGCCACGCGCGCTGCCTGGGATGCGCGCAAGACCGACGCCAAGTTTGTGCGCCCCGGCAAGGCCGAGTTTGCCGCTGTGCCCAGCGAATCGGTCGACTACGCCGTCATGGAGCGCTGCCCCGGGACGGACATCCCCTTGCGCATGGTCGCGCTGGATGCCGGCTGGAACGACCTCGGCGCCTGGGAAGCGGTCTGGCAGGTCTCCGAGAAGGATGCCGACGGCAACGCCTTCGTCGGCGACGCCTTGATCGCCGACAGCAAGAACACCTTGGTGCACGCCACCAGCCGCTTGGTCGGCGTCGTCGGCCTGACGGACATCATCGTCGTCGAGACGGCCGATGCCGTGCTGGTCAGCGACCGGTCGCGCAGCCAGGAGGTCAAGCAGATCGTCAACCGCCTGGGCGCCGAGCAACGCGGCGAGCATGCCCTGCACCGCAAGGTGCACCGCCCCTGGGGCTGGTATGACAGCATCGACTCGGGCGAGCGTTTCCAAGTCAAGCGCATCATGGTCAAGCCGGGTGCCTCCCTGAGCCTGCAGATGCACCACCATCGCGCGGAGCACTGGATCGTCGTGAGCGGCACGGCCGAGATCGTCAACGGCGACAAGACCATCCTGCTGACCGAGAACCAGTCCACCTACATCCCGCTGGGTCAGACGCATCGCCTGGCCAACCCGGGCAAGGTGCCGCTGGAGATCATCGAAGTGCAGTCTGGCTCCTATCTCGGCGAGGACGACATCGTCCGCTTCGAAGACACCTACGGCAGAACATGACCATCCTCGTCACCGGCGGCGCCGGCTTCATCGGCAGCAACTTCGTGCTGGACTGGCTGCGTGAGAGCGACGAGCCCGTCGTCAATCTCGATGCGTTGACCTACGCTGGCAACCTCGAGAACCTGGCCTCGCTGGACGGTGACGCGCGTCACGTCTTCGTCAAGGGCGACATCTGCGACCGCGGCCTGATCGACAGCTTGCTGGCCAAGCACCGCCCCCGAGCCATCGTCCACTTCGCGGCTGAGAGCCATGTAGACCGCTCCATCCACGGCCCCGGCGCTTTCATGAAGACAAATGTCGAGGGCACGTTCACGCTGCTGGAAGCGGCACGCACTTATTGGGGCGGCCTTGAAGGCGAAGCCAAACAAGGCTTTCGCTTCCACCACGTGTCGACCGACGAAGTCTATGGCTCGCTGAAAGCCTCGGATCCGCCCTTCGCCGAAACCAACGCCTACGAGCCCAACAGCCCGTATTCGGCCAGCAAGGCGGCCAGCGACCACCTCGTGCGCGCCTGGCACCACACCTATGGCCTGCCGGTCGTCACCACCAACTGCTCGAACAACTACGGGCCCTATCACTTCCCGGAGAAGCTGATTCCGCTGCTGATCGTCAATGCGCTGGCAGGCAAACCCCTGCCCGTCTATGGCGACGGCCAACAGATCCGCGACTGGCTTTACGTCACCGATCACTGCAGCGGCATCCGTGCCGTGCTGGCAGGCGGCCAACTGGGCGAAACCTACAACATCGGCGGCTGGAACGAGAAGGCCAACATCGACATCGTCAAGACGGTGTGCGCCTTGCTCGACGAACTCAAACCCTCGGCGGACGGCCCCTACGAGCGCCTCATCACCTATGTGAAGGACCGCCCCGGCCACGACCGCCGCTACGCCATCGACGCACGCAAGATCGAGCGCGAGCTGGGCTGGCGCCCGGCAGAAACCTTCGAGACCGGCATCCGCAAGACGGTGCAGTGGTATCTGGACCATCCAGACTGGGCCGCCCGCGTGCAAAGCGGCGCCTACCGGGACTGGGTTGCCAAGCAATACAGCTGAAGCCATGAAGATTCTTCTTCTCGGCAAGGGTGGCCAGGTCGGCTGGGAACTGCAACGCTCACTGGCTGTGGCAGGCGAAGTCATCGCAATGGACCATGACGACGGCGCGGACTTCACCCAGCCCGAAGCGCTGCTTGCCCGCGTCAGAGACATTGCCCCCCACGTCATCGTCAATGCCGCTGCGCATACCGCCGTCGACAAGGCCGAGAGCGAGCCCGAGCTCGCACGCAAGATCAACGCCACCGCCCCTGCCCTGCTGGCCATCGAGGCCAAGCGTACCGGCGCTTTGCTGGTGCACTACTCGACGGACTATGTCTTCGACGGCAGCGGCAGCCATGCTCGCGATGAGGAAGCCCCCGTCGGGGCGCTCAGCGTCTACGGAGCAACCAAGGCCGAAGGCGAGGACGCCATCCGCGCCAGCGGCTGCCAGCATCTGATCCTGCGCACCAGCTGGGTTTATGGCGCCCGCGGCGGCAACTTCGCAAAGACCATGCTGCGCCTCGCCGCCGAACGCGAGCAGCTCAAGGTCATCGCCGACCAGATCGGCGCGCCAACAGGCGCCGACCTGCTGGCCGACCTGACCGTCCACATGCTGCGCGCCGCGCGCGTGAACCCTGCGCTGACCGGCACCTATCACGCGGTCGCTGGCGGCGAGACGAGCTGGCACGAGTACGCCCGCTTTGTCATCGAGTTCGCACGTGCACAGGGCAAGGTCATCAAGGTCGCGCCGGACCAGATCCTCGCCATCCCGACAAGCGACTACCCCACACCCGCGAAGCGCCCGCTGAACTCGCGCCTGGCCACGGCCAAGCTGCAGCAGTGCTTCGGCCTCGTCCTGCCGCCTTGGCAGCAAGGCGTGGAACGCATGCTGAACGAAATTCTTTAAGGGCTCCGATGAATAACCGCAAGGGCATCATCCTCGCTGGCGGCTCCGGCACGCGCCTGCACCCGGCCACGCTGGCCATGAGCAAGCAACTGCTGCCGGTGTACGACAAGCCCATGGTCTATTACCCGCTGAGCACGCTGATGCTCGCGGGCATCCGCGACATCCTGCTCATCAGCACGCCACAGGACACGCCTCGCTTCGAAGCCCTGCTTGGTGACGGTTCGCGCTGGGGCCTGAACATCAGCTACTGCGTGCAGCCTAGCCCTGACGGCCTGGCACAGGCCTTCATCCTCGGCCGCGAATTCGTCAATGGCTCGCCGAGCGCCCTCGTGCTGGGGGACAACATCTTCTATGGCCATGACTTCGCCGGCCTGCTGGGCAGCGCCACGGATCGCGACGGCGGCGCCAGCGTCTTCGCCTATCACGTGACCGACCCCGAACGCTACGGCGTGGTCGACTTTGATGCCCAGCAACGTGCGCTGTCCATCGAAGAGAAGCCGAAGAGCCCGAAGAGCAATTACGCGGTGACGGGCCTGTATTTCTACGACGAGCAGGTCTGCGACATCGCGGCGGCCATCAAGCCCAGCGCCCGCGGTGAACTCGAGATCACCGACGTCAATGCCCAATACCTGCGCCAGGGCCAGCTCAATGTCGAGATCATGGGCCGTGGCTATGCATGGCTGGACACCGGCACCCACGACAGCCTGCTCGAAGCGGGCCAGTTCATTGCCACGCTGGAAAAGCGCCAGGGGCTGAAGGTGGCCTGCCCGGAAGAGATCGCCTACCGTGCAGGCTGGATCGATGCTGCACAGCTTGAAACCCTCGCCAAGCCCCTTGCGAAGAATGGCTACGGCCAATACCTGCTCAAGCTGCTGACCGACAAGGCCTTCTGAACACGATGCAAGTCACGCCAACCGCCCTTCCCGAAGTCCTGCTCATCCAGCCCAAGGTCTTCGGCGACGCCCGCGGCTTTTTCATGGAGAGCTGGAACGAGGAGCGCTTCAACCAGGCCCTGGGCTACGACGTGCACTTCGTGCAGGACAACCACTCGCGCTCCGCGCGCGGCGTGCTGCGCGGCCTGCACTACCAGCTCGACCCACATGCTCAGGGCAAGCTCGTGCGCTGTGTCTCCGGTGCCGTGTTCGACGTGGCCGTCGACATGCGCCGGTCCAGCCCCAATTTCGGGCGCTGGGTCGGCTTCGAACTGTCGGCCGAGAACCAGCGGCAAGTCTGGATCCCGCCTGGCTTCGCCCATGGCTTCGTCGTCGTCAGCGAAACCGCGGACTTCCTCTACAAGACCAGTGGCCGCTACGCACCCGAGTGCGAGGGCGCAGTGCGCTGGGATGACCCGACCATTGGCATCGAATGGCCGCTGGACGGACTCATCCCGCAACTGTCGGCAAAGGACGTCAGCGCACCACTGCTGGTTGAGGCCAAGACCTTCACCTGAGTCGATCGGCCCGCAGCTCAGGCGCGCGCGTCACCCCAACGCAGCGGCGTCACCTCGTCGCCGACATAGCTGGTGTGCCCGGTGCGATCCACGCAGTACTGCGGCGAGATGATCATCTCGCGCACCGTCATGCCTTCACCGATGCGCGTGTGCTCAATGAGCACGGCCCGCTCAACGACCGAACCGGCGCGCAGGTGAGATCCGTGACCGATCCAGGTAGGTCCGATCACCCGAGCACCTGACTCGATACGCACGTTGGAGCCGATATACACCGGGCCCTCGATGTGGACCTTGTCCCAGTCCACCGACGTGTTCAGCCCCACCCACACCTGCGGCCGCACCTCGCGCCCAGGGATGTCCATTTGCGCGACGCCGCCGGCCATGACCTGCTGGGTGACGGCCCAATAGTCGGTCACGCGGCCGATGTCGATCCAGTTGAACGGCCGCTTCTGCGCAAAGAAGGGCAGGCCCTTCTCCACCAGCAGCGGAAACAGCTGGCTGCCGATGTCGAATTCGACGCCCGACGGGATCAGGTCGAGCACTTCGGGCTCGAAGATGTAGATGCCGGTCGACGCCAGGGTGCTCCTCGCCTCCTCGGGCTTGGGCTTTTCCTGGAAGGAAGTCACCCGGCCCTCGGCGTCAGCGACAACAATGCCGTAGTTTTTGGTCTGGTCACGAGGCACTTCGAGAGTAACGACGCTCGCGATGGCTCCCTTGGCCTTGTGCTCGGCAAGCGCCGCGGCGATGTCCAGATCGATGACGGCGTCGCCGCACAGCACGAGGAAGGTTTCATCGAAGAAACCGCCGAAGTCCTGGATCTTGCGCATGCCTCCTGCCGATCCGACCGGCTTGCAGATCACCTCGCCTTGCTCGCGAACGCCTTCGTAGGAGTAACCTAGCTCAACGCCCCACCGGTGACCCGAGCCGAAGTAGTTCTCGATCTTCCAGTGCATGAAGGCCACGTTGACCATGACCTGCTTGACGCCATGGCGCGCCAGATGCTCGACCAGATACTCCATGACCGGCTTGCCCAGGATGGGCACCATCGGCTTGGGCGTGTGCTTCGTCAACGGGCGCACCCGCGTTCCCTGGCCCGCGGCCAGGATCATTGCTTTGGCCATGCCGGCCTCCTAACGTAGTGACGGTTGCACCAAAGCAAGCAAGCGGCGGGCCTGCCGCACACAGTTAGGGGGTCAGCCGCGGCCGATACCTCGATAGTCGATGCCCAGCGCCTTCATCAGCTTGGGGTCGTAGAGGTTGCGGCCGTCGAAGACAACAGGTGCCTTGAGCTTCGACTTGATGGCGTCGAAATCCGGCGTGCGGAATTCCTTCCACTCCGTCACGATCAGCAGTGCGTCCGCGCCCTGCAGCGCCGCCTCGGCGCGCTCGACCAGCGTCACGTCGTCACGCGGGCCAATCACGCGAGCCGTTTCCGGCATCGACACCGGGTCGTAGGCTGCGACGGTTGCACCGCGCCGGGTCAGCTCATCGATGATGACCAACGATGGTGCCTCGCGCATGTCGTCGGTGTTCGGCTTGAATGCCAAGCCCCAGATGGCGAAGCGGCGGCCCTTGAGGTCGTCGCCGAAACGCGCCACGACCTTGTCGACCAGCACGCGCTTCTGGCGTTCATTGGCTTCTTCCACGGCGGTCAACACCTTCAGCGGAATACCGTTGTCGGCGGCGGTCTTCACCAGCGCCTTGACATCCTTCGGGAAGCAGGAACCGCCATAACCGGCGCCAGCGTAAAGGAACTGATAGCCGATGCGCGGATCAGAGCCGATGCCGCGCCGAACCAGCTCGATGTCGGCGCCCACGCGCTCCGCCAGCAGCGCCAGCTCGTTCATGAAACTGATGCGTGTGGCCAGCATCGCATTGGCGGCGTACTTGGTGAACTCGGCGCTCTTCACGTCCATGACCAGCATGCGGTCCTGCGTGCGGTTGAACGGCGCATACAGGGCGCGCATCAACAGCGTGGCCTGCTCGTCGTCGGAGCCAATGACGACGCGATCAGGCTTCATGAAGTCGTCGACCGCCGCACCTTCCTTCAGGAACTCAGGATTGGAGACGACGGCATATGCCATGTCTCCGAGGCCACGCTTTTCGAGTTCTTCCTTGACCGCAGCGCGGACCTTGTCGGCTGTGCCGACCGGCACCGTGCTCTTGTCGACGATGACCTTGTAGTCCGTCATGCGCTGGCCGATGGAGCGGGCCGCGGCCACCACGTACTGAAGGTCGGCCGAGCCGTCTTCGTCAGGCGGCGTGCCCACGCCGATGAAGAGCAGCGTGCCGTGCTGTACGGCCATGTCCACATCGGTGGTGAACTGCAGGCGGCCGGCCGCCACATTGCGGCGCACCACTTCGAGCAGGCCGGGTTCGTGAATAGGGATCTCGCCGTCGTTGAGGACGCGGATCTTTTCGGGATTCACGTCCAGACAAACCACGTGGTTGCCCATTTCGGCCAAGCAGGCTCCGGTGACCAGGCCCACGTAGCCGGTGCCGATGGCGGTGACTTTCATTCTCAATCCTCGTGCAAAAAACGGTTAACCCGTTTGTAACGCAGTCACGTGACGGTCCAGTGCCATTCAGACCTTGTAGTAGTCCCGATACCAGGCGACAAACCGCTGGATTCCTTCAGGTACAGGCATCGCCGGACGGAAACCCGTCCACTCGGCCAGCTCCTCGACATCAGCATGCGTAGCCGGCACATCACCATCCTGCATGGGCATGAAGTTCTTGACAGCCTCGCGGCCCGCGGCCTGCTCGATGGCCTCGATGAAGCTCATCAGCTGGATGGGTGCGTGGTTGCCGATGTTGAAGACGCGGTAGGGGGCGCTGGAGCGCGCCGGATCGGCCTTGTTGGGGTTGTAGTTGGGGTCGGCGGTAGCCGTGCGGTCCAGGACGCGCACGACGCCCTCGGCGATGTCGTCGATGTAGGTGAAGTCGCGGACCATCTTGCCGTGATTGAACACGTTGATGGGCCGCCCTTCGATGATGGCCTTGGTGAACAGGAAGAGCGCCATGTCCGGCCGGCCCCACGGGCCATACACCGTAAAGAAGCGCAGGCCCGTCGTTGGCAGCCCAAAGAGGTGTGAATAGGTGTGGGCCATCAGCTCATTGGCCTTTTTCGTCGCGGCATAGAGGCTGATGGGGTGGTCGACGCTGTGGTGCTCCGAGAACGGCATCAGCGTGTTGCCACCGTAGACGCTGGAGCTGGACGCATAGGCCAGGTGCTGCACACCGCCGCGGCGACAGCCTTCCAGGATGTTGGTGAAGCCAACGATGTTGCTGTCGATGTAGGCGTGGGGGTTTTCGATTGAGTAGCGCACGCCGGCCTGCGCCGCCAGGTGCACCACGCGTTCGAAGCGCTCATCGGCAAACAGCTTGGCCATGCCGGCGCGGTCGGCCACATCCATTTGCACGAAGCTGAAGCCCGGGTTGGGCGTCAGGCGGGCCAGGCGATCGTGCTTGAGCTGCGGGCTGTAGTAGTCGTTGAGGTTGTCCAAGCCCACGACCTGGTCACCACGTGCCAGAAGGATCTGGCAGACATGCATGCCGATGAAGCCGGCAGCGCCGGTGACGAGAACTTTCAAGACCAATCCTCCAAAAAAGCCAACGCCGATTGTCGTGCAGCGCACAGCAGGGCACGATCATCGCCCCACCCCCGAGACAAGGTCGCTCGAGTTGGCCCGGGCCTTGCCAGCGAGCGCCCGCGCGACCGAAGAGGGACGCTCCCGGTTCAGTGGCGCCGGAACAGACCGGCGACTCCCGGCTTGGTGAGCAGCGGCACGCGATAGTTGCTCATGAATGTCTTCAGGCTCTTCAGGTGCATACGCGCCGAGCGGCTGAAGACGTCTACGCTGGCTCGCTGATGATCGTGCACCAGCACCGCGCCGGCGCAGCAAACCACCTGATGACCCGACTTCCAGACGCGGGCACACAGATCCACGTCCTCCATGTACAGGAAGTAGCTTTCGTCCATGCCACCGATGGAACGGAAAAGATCTGTACGAATGACGAAGCCCGTACCCATCACCCAGTCGGCGTGAAAGGGCGCGCCGCTGGCCCAGGCGTCCATCATCATGTGCGAGGCGACCGACTTGCGAATGAAGGGCAGGTTCCCCAGACGGGATCGCCGGCCGATGATGTCCATCAGGCTGTAGAAGCGCCGCGCGGAAAACTGCCTCGACCGATCGGGGTTCACCAGGTCCAAGCCGATCAGCCCGACCTTGGGCTGCGTGTCCAGGAGCTCCAGCGCCTTCTGGATCGACTGGTCGACGAAATAGGTGTCGGGGTTCAGCACCAGCAGGTATTCAGAATCAACCTCGGCCAATCCGGTGTTGATGCCCGCCGAGAACCCGCCATTGCGGTCGGAAGCGATGAAGCGGACACCAGGCGGCAGCTGGGCGCGGAGCACCGACACGGAATCGTCCGGGGACGCGTTGTCCACCACGATCACGTCGGCATCCCGCTCGATGACACCGTATTGCTGCATCGAGGCGACGCACTTCAGCACCAGGCGGGGCGTCGCGTAATTGACGATCAAGGCAGACAACTTCGACAAGGCATCTTCTCCAACTCAGGTTCTGAACTCAACGACGCTGCTTGAGCTGCAGCGTGGCATCGACGTACAGCAAGGCCGACTGCAACGCCTCGGCCGAGCGTTCCCACGTGAACGTCTCGAGGATGGCTGCTGCCGCGCGCTTGCGTGCTGCACCAGCACATGCATCTTTTAGACCCGCAAAGGCCGCCTGCCACGATGCCGAAGATCCCAGCTGCACGAACTGGGCCGCATCGCCCAGCACCTCGCGAAGCACCGGGATGTCAGCCGCGATGACGTGGGTGCCGCTGGCAAGGGCCTCCAGGGGCGGGATGCCAAATCCCTCCCAAAAGGACGGATAGAGCAAAGCGGCAGCACCTTGATACAGCTGGCGCAGCCGGGCGTCATCCACGTAGTCCAGGAACTCGATGCGGTCCCGCAGGCCGAGGCTTTCGGCCTGAGATTCGAGCGCCTTGCGGTAGTCGCCACCGCAGGACGCCACCACCAGCCTGTACTCGTCGGACCACGCGGCGCACTCGGAGAGCACCTCCTGCACGTTCTTGTGCGGATACCGTGCACCAACCATCAGCAAATACGGCGGGGCAGCAGCTGGCAAGACGTCAGACGATGCTGGCGCGAACCGCGCCGCATCGACTCCGTTGGGCACCACATGGATGCGTTCCAGTGGGAACTTGTAGTGCTCGGCAATGTCGCGGCGGGTGGTCTCGGACACCGTGAACACCGCCGCGCACTGCTTCAAGACCCGCGGCAGCAGGTGCCGGAAGTACCAATACTGCATCCGATGCTGCTGGGGAAAGCGCAGGCAGATGAGGTCGTGAATCGTGATCACTTGGCGCGCCGCCCGAGGCAGTGCGTGGTGCGTCGGCGAGTACAACAGCCGGGCGCCGGGCAACTCCACCGAGCGCGCCCACAGTGCGCGCTTGATGGCCGCCCCGCGGCTTGCGCCGATCGCCACGCTGGCGGGAGCCGAAACCAGCCGCGGCGCATCCGGGACAAAACCATGCCCCGCCACCACCGAGATCTCAAACCGCTCCGACAGCGCCTTCGCACAGCGTTCGGCATAGACACCGAGCCCCGTCGGGCGCGCGCCCAGCATCGACAGATTCACAACCAGCATCTACTCCATCCTTTATAGGGCTCGCATCTCCGAAATCACGAACGCCGTCTTGTCGGTCGCCGTCCCGCCTCCGCCAGCAAAGCCGATCGACATCTGCGCCACCGAACCAGCGGCCAACGCGCTCTTCTTGACTGTCGACCAGTCCGCCAACCGCGCCGTCGCGAACAGCGCCGTGTGCTGGACTACGCCGCTCGCCAGTTTCTCGGTTGCCAGTGGCAGCAACCAGATTGCACCGTCCTTGTCCACGGCCTGCATCATCAGCGGCTTGAGCGGATAGGCCACGCCGGCAAGCGGGGCTGCCTTGAACGAAACCCCGTTCAAGGTGGATGCGACGGTCGCCGGCACATCGGCAATCGGGAACACCCAGCCGTCACCCGCGATGTTCAACGTCGAACGCGAGATGAAACCATCCATGCAGGAGTTGCCGGTCGAGGACTTCGCCTCCAGCGTCATCGAGACAATGGGCGCGGACCGGGTACGCCAGGTCAGGCAAACCGGCGCCGATAACTTCGCGCCCAAGGCCGCTGCGCTGGTGTCGGGCACCGACACCGTGCGCACGACCAGCGCGTCCGTGACGCCGCCGCTGGACACCGAGGCGCGCATGAAGCCGCGCACGCCTGCCGTCGAGCCGGCCTTGAATTCACAGGCAAACGGCGTCGACGTATTGGGCCGTACGCCAACCGCCACCTGCCTCTGCACCGGCACCATGTCGCTGCTGCCCGAGCAATCCACGTTCAGCGTCTGTGCCACTATGGAAGAGTTCGCCAGCACGGCACCGCTGACGCGAACGGTGCTACCTGCCACCGTGGCCGCTTCGAGCGCATGAGCACCCACGACCTCCTTGCCAACGGTCCCCGGCGCCTCGATGTCGCCGACGATACGCAGCGTCGCACGCGCCGCGACTGACGCGGCCGCCGCGGGCAGCTTGGTGATGCCGACCAGGCTGGTTGAAGTCGTGGCGACGAGCACGGGCTCACTGCCGCCCAACTCGCTGCGGTTCAGCGGGCGGCCGAACATGTCCCAGAACTTCGCATCGGCGGGCCACTTGGCCGAGGCCGCCTCGTCACCCCAGGCCACCGCGACGACACCGGAAGTACCGTCACCGAAGAACACGGCGGACGAAGCGGAATTCGCCACGTGGCGATAGCCCGCCAACGGCTTGCCGTTCACGTGCCGCACCAATGCCGCCAGAGCCGCATAGGACGGGCGCGGTGAAAAGTCGGCATTCAACACGCCCCAGTTGGCGCGGCCCTGCTCGACGAGTTCCCGGAAAAAGAAGAAGAAGACGCGCTCGTAGCCCGCAGCGAACCCGGATGCATAGGTCTTCACGAGGAAAGCCGCTTGCGCCCGTTCGGTCGCGGCCGTGATGGGACCCGCGGTGCCCGTCGGACCCTGCACGCCCAGGCCGGTCTCGGTGATCCAGCCCGGCTGACCCGTGGCGCCGCCGGCGGCGTCGATTGGAGCGACGCTGGCCGCAACGAACTCCAGCGTCTGGTCGGGATTGGCGTAGTAATGCTGGTTGCGCAGATCCAGCGACGCCACGCCGCTGTTCTCGTAGGTCGCCTTGAAAAACTCGTCGAGCCCGCGGGACGGCGCTCCACCCAGCACCTTCAATTGCGGCCGAGCCGACTTCACACCTGCATAGAACGCCTTCAACTGCGAGGCATATTGCCAGGGCGTACCGAGGTAGAAATCGGTGTTCTGCTCATTCCAATATTCGACCCCGTCAAAGTACGGACCCATGTCGCGCGCAAACGCCGCGCCGAAAGCCTGCAGCGCCGCAAGGTCGCGTGGCGGCTTGCGGTCGCCCGACGTCACCGTGTCGCTGCTGTAGCGAGTAAAGGCCGGTGAATCGTGGAACGACGTCACTTGCGAGAAACCTGCAAGGGACAGCCTGCGGGCCACGTTGAGGAATCGCCCCCACAACGGCGGGTTCACCGCAGCGGTGAGCTGCACCTGGGACCAGCGCAGTCGGTCACGCACGGAGCCGACACCGGCCGCCGACAAGGCATCGATGGCCTTGCCTATCGACTGATCATCGCCGCCGTACCAGCTCAGACCCGCGTCCATGCCGAAACGCTTGTCCAGTTTTGGGCGAGTGGCCGGGATGACCACAAAGGAGACCGGCTTGACCGCCACCTCTTCGGGCACCTGGACGGTAAGCCTGTAGAAGCCCGGCGTGAGTGCAGGCAGCGTCAGCAGGTTGCTCGACGCATTGAGCACGAAATTGTCGGCACGGTAGGCAAATTGGCCGTCGACATCGCGGACGGTGATCGATGCGGTGGCTTTCGTCCCCCGCACGATGAGCCATTGGCTTGGCAGCGTGTCGACGATGAAACTGCCATTCACGGGCGTCGGATCCGCGGTCGCCGCGGACACGATGACGGAAAAGGCAACTCCGCTGGCGAAGATACCCAAGCGACGCACAAACTTGATGCTAAACATATATTCCCCTTTCAGGGTTTAATTGCCCCTATTTATGTGGTCTTCTTGGGGTAAAAAATCCATTCCAAAACAGCATATTTTCGAATTGCGAAATCAAGAGCAAGCGGCACTATCAACCCACATGAAAATCCAACCATCGCACCACCGAACCCATCTATGCGAGTGCTAATCCTGCTTTGCACATAATAGTGAAACAGGAAAATCACCAGCGATCGTTGCCCTATGTACTCCAATGCCGAACCCGCCTTACCGCGGATCAGAACGCATAGTCCTGACACGACCAAGACGCAAACAACAGCGAAGGGCAATGTGCCAACGCCCTCAATGAGGCGATGATTCAAATCGAGAACCATTAAGCCTAGACCTGAAGCGTACCAACCGATGGCAGCCACCAAGGCGGCCAACACTAAGATCCATACGGGGTGATGAGCTGAACTTCCTACGAGATGTAAATAACGTCGCCTAACTGTAATTCCGAACGCAAAAAACGCTAAACCTACGGGCACAAGATCTAAGGACCAAGGGAGTGCCCGATAGGTGACGGTATCACGGTCGATTTCAATACCCGGCATGGCATAACGGGACGTCTGTGCGAAAATTAGCAGAACAAGCAAAATAACAAGTAAACGCGGCGTGCGCATTTCACTTGTGTTGCGAAGCGTCACAAGTTGAGCGATGCCGACCAGGAAGAGACATGGAAGAAACCAAATGTGTGGCTGCGGCATGAGGTCGCCTACGCCTGCAATCACACCGATCAAGTTCGCAACAAGCGCGCGCCAATCCAATTTCGCAGCTATTAAAGAAAATAATATGCCACAAACAAAATATGGGACCAACAATGCCCGAAGACGACTGCGAAGATACCTTGTGAGCGGAACCTCTTTGTGCACTAGGCCAGCCGCATAAAAGAACAACGGCATGTGAAACAAATAAATCACAGCATGAAGCTGATGGTGCTTCAACCATGGATTGTGCCCAAGAACAACCAGGACGATACCGATCCCTCTCAGCCTGTCAATCCAATCAAGACGTTCAGCGGGCATATCTGGGCAAAAGGAATTTGCCGGTTTCTCGAGCAGGTAATGTAGCGACGAGCAATACAGCGACCATAAAGGGCTCATAATAAAGCCCAAACACGCTCATCATCAGCCACGCGCAATAGAACGATGCCAGCGGCACAGCCAAAGCGCCTCCACCCGCGCCGGCCATTCGATTAATTACCACCCAAATAYGCCACGAAAGGTACAACCAAAAGGACATTCCCGCCAGACCACAACTGACCACTATTCCAAGAAACCCATTGTCAATTGGCACGCCCGCTTTGATGTTCGAGTTGAACACCCAACCCAAACCGAAGAGCCATGCCAATGGGCCCTCGACATTCAAGTAGTGGAGGTAATAGTTGACACCATAGAGTCGAGCGTCGAGCGACTTGGCCGACACCAAATACCTAAAATCCCTGAGTGCATCGACGTTCATGATGAACGCTTCGATCACATACCGCAGGAAGAACACGCCAACTCCAGCCACCATTAAAACAATGGGCAGCCACACCGGAAACAACGATGCACGGTTGACCTTTGACCGCAAGTATCCCCATATTGTGAGAAGCGAAACCGCTACCGCGGTCAGATAGACCGCTCTGGTTAGCGTGGCAATGCAGCCAGCGAGAAGAACGAGCCCGACAAGTCGCCAAGCAAGCCGTTTGGAGAATGCCGGCGCGAGAAGTGATCTGTAAAGACAGATCACCAGGGGAATACACAAAAATATACCCAGGTCGTCTGCATGCGAGAAAAATGCGGAGCCCCTGACGCGCCCTCCCGTCGTCGCATTAATGGAATTGACGGAAGCAGTGATGTAATAGCCGAACGAGAAAAGATTTTTAGTAACTGCCTGCACCACCCCAATTGCTGCCATAACGACACCAAAAGCGACCAAATACATCGTCAGTGGCCCCGATTTCACCGAGCCCGAAACTATTGGCGAGACCGCAAAAAACATCAGATAGAAGAAATACACGTGAAAGGACAGGAGTATCCCCACCACGGGCAATGACTGCGTGTTTGCGTTCACCATTGCTGCCAGCAATAGAAAAGCGGCGAACAGCCACGTGGCCGCAATAATGTCTGGCGCGCCGATCGCCATCTCGCGACCGCGATTCAGCAGGCGCAGCGAGAACATCGCCAGCACCAGCAGCGTGAGCAGCGTGACGGAGGGCGTCGGTGCATGCAGCCGCTTGAAGAGATAGTCCCAGGCGCCGCCCATCAGTGTCACGGTCCAGATGCCAACGAAGAGGATCCCTCCGACGCTCAGGAAGAGGTTGCCGGTGGACGCTGGCTGACGCGTGGAAGCGCCCGGCGTTTTCAGCGAAGCTGCAATGAAACCCATAGGTCCTTACCCCCGGTGCTGCACGGTTTCGTACAGGTCGATGTACTCGCTGACCACGCGCTCTGGCCTGAAGGTGGCCGCCAGCGCCAGAGCCGTCCTGCTGATCGCCTCGTAGCGGTCAGCGTCGTCGTAGGCGGCCTGGAGCTGAACAGCCAGGCCATCCGCTGCATGGATGTCGAACAACCAGCCCGTTTCTCCGGGCTTGACGAGCTCACCGCTGCCGCCGGTTGCGGAGGCGATGACGGGTACGCCGTGGGCGAAAGCCTCGAACAGAACCCGCGACAAGGGCTCGGCCCACAACGATGGCACCACACAAACATCGACCTGCTTGAAGAACTCGGGCTGCGGCACGACACCCAGGAACTTGACCGGCAAGCCCTCAGCCAAGGCCCTTAGATGAGCGGTGTAGCTCGGTTCTCCTTCTCCGGCAATCACCAGTTCGACGGCATGGCCCTGCCAAGGGCCGCGAACGAGGCCGGCAAAGGTCTTGAGCAGCATCTCGACGCCTTTGTGCGCCGTCAAGGTGCCAATGAAGCCCACCACGAAGGGGCGCCCGTCGCGCCTGGGATGGCGCCGCGCATCGATGGGCTGATCGGTGCGGTAGCCGTTGTAGATGACGGAGTGCCGCGCCTGCGGGAACGCGCCTTCCTCAAGGTGACGGTCCAGCGTGTAGCGGCTGTTGCCCACGACGGCCGTCACCTGCCGGGTCGCGGCAATCTTGTTGGCCGAAAGCAGCTTGCACTGGAAGCAGCGATCGGTGCCGCAGGGTTGGCCGCCGCGAAAGAAGCCGTAGTTGGCGCAAAGGAGGGCGTAGTCCCTCAGCGTGTGCACGATGGGAATGCGCCTGCGCGACGCGGCGCCCCAGACCGATACCGACAGCCAGGCGAGGTTGTTGGTGTGGACGACGTCGGGGCGGAATGCGTCAAGTGCCTCGTCGGCATGGCGCAAGCTGCCCGCGGTGTAGGTGTTGTGGAGGTGGAAGGCGGCTTTGCGCAAGCCCGATGGCAGGCTGGCGGGCAGCCGCCGCGCAATGTTGGCCGAGGGGCGGCGGAAAACGCGCACCTGCCCCACGCGTTCGGTCTCGGCCGCCGGTTCGCCCGTGGCCAGCACGGCCACTTCATGCCCGTCGGCGGTCAAGGCATCCGCCAGGATCTTCAGCGACCGCTCGGCGCCGCCGACCTGGTCAGGGAAGTAAAAGGAATTCACCATCAACACACGCACGTCAGCCCCTCCTACAAATCGGCATAAGTGAGGTCAGCGCACCGTTGCCAGCTGAACTCGCGGGCGCGCGCCACGCACGCGCCGGCAAGCTGGCCGGCGGCGTTGGCGTCGAGCATGGCGAGCAGCTGTGCTGCGATGTCGGCGGTGTCGCCGGGTTTCGCGAGGAAACCGGTGACGCGGTCCTGAACGACTTCGGGCACCGCATGGGCGGCGGTGCTGACGGTGGGCAGGCCCTGGAACGCCGCCTCCAGAAACACGAGGCCGAAGCCTTCGACGCGCTCTTGATCCGGCTCTGCGGCCAACAGGAAGGCGCGGCTCTCGGCATACGCGGCCCGCACGATGGCGTCGGGCTGCGCGCCCGCGAAGGTCGCGCGAACGCCCAGGCGCTTGGCCTCGGACTGGAGATGCGTCGCGTAAACGGGGTCGACGGGCCGTCCGATGGCCAGGTAGCAGATTGTCTGGCGCTGGCCTGGCGGCAGTTGGGCGATAGCCTGCAGCGCCCGGAGATGGCCCTTGCGCGGGTCGAGCCGCGCCACGGTCAGGACGATGCGGTCTCCCTCGGTCGCCCCGCACAGCCGCCTGACTTGCGCGCGCTCTTCGGCGCTGGCCGGCTCAGCCCAGTACTCCGCCACGCCGAGGGGCGTAACCCGGCGCTCGACGGATGCGGGCGGCGCGAGTTCCCGCTCGACGAGCGAGAGCGTGAACGCACTGTTGGCGCACACGCGGTCCAGGCGATGGACGGCCTGACGAGCCCTCAACCATCTCGCCGAACGAGACCGCCCGAGGACGATGGCGTCCGTGCCGTGGAAGGTCATGACGGTCTTCACCGCACGGGGCACGCCGCTCCACGGCAACGCCAGCAGCAGGGGCCAGTCGGCGACGTGGACGACGTCATAAGTCCGCTGCCTCAGTTGCCGCCGCAATGCACGAATGACGGTGAGCAGCGTCCGGTTCGAATACACGTCGCCAGGAAATCTGAACACCCCAGCGTCGTCCTGCGACGGCGCTGTAGCACTTCTCGCAAAATCAGGCGCCAGTACATCGACGCGGTGCCCGCGGGCCAATGCGGCGCTTCGCACCTCGGCACAATACCGACCAATACCTCCGGGGTACGGCGGATATTCATGCGTGGCGATCAGGATATTCAACGCGACTCCTTCTGGCGACGGTAAAGGGTGATAACGAGGGCGGCGATGATGACCGCGAGCAACAGTTCGCTCGCCAGGCATGTGAGGGCGGCACCCGGCGCCCTGAATTGCGGTATCACGACCAATGCCGTCGCAAGATAGAAAACGACGACGACAAACTGGGCCACCATCCGGTAGCGCTGGTACCCCGCGCCGGACAAGGCGTCAGACAAGGTGTAGTGAACAGCCTGGATCACAGGCAGCACCGCCAGCCATTTGATCAAGGGGATGGCCTTCGCATAGCCCGCGCCAAAAACAAGAGGCAAATAATCAGCGCCCAGGACCAACACGGCGGCGACTCCCAACGAGTAAGGCAAAGCGAACGTGAGCACCCGCCGCGACAAGGCCAGCGCCTGTGCAATTCCGCCTTGCCCTTGCCGGAAGAACCTGCCCGCCGCCGCGTCGAGCATGGCGCGCACCGGCATGAACGACATCGCCGCGACCCGGTAGGCCGCCGCATAGGTTCCCACGTCGGCGGCGGTGCCGAAACGCGCCAGAACGAGTTTGTCCGCATCGGTGTAGATGGCCTTGGCCAGCGTGCCGAGCGAGAAATCGGTGCCATGCCCGAGGTCTTTGCCGATCGCCTTCCAGTCGACGGATAGGCCGCCCGCCGCGCGGGCCATGAACCAGATCAGCGCCGCGGCGAACATGATCGAGAACGCCAGGAACAACGAGGCCCACACCAGTGCCGTGACGCGGTCGGAAACGATGATCGCGACGAGAACGCTGGCCACGCGCGCACAGGATGTCGCCACGTTGATCACGGAGGCGCGCCCCTGCTGCTCCAGGGCACTGAACAATTGAGCCGCTGTGACAGCGGTTCGCATGAAAACCAGTTCGCCCAGCAGGACGATCAGGGCAACGCCGAAGGCGACCGGCGTGGACGAGATCATCACCACCGCAGCAGCCCCAATGGCCGCGCCTGCAGACCCGGTGACCAGTTGGACGCTCAACGCATTGCCGAGCGCAACCGGTGCGTGTTGCGCTTCCCGCGCGACGCGCATCAGCATCACGGAGCCATAACCCAACCCCGCCAGCGGCAACAACAGCGAGGCGGCGGAATTGATGGTGGCCAATGTGCCGTACTCAGCAGCACCCAGGCTGCGCGCCAGCAGCGCGAAGTTGATCGCCTGCAGCACGACCACAGCCAGGCTGCCGCCCAGCATCTTGCTGGCGGCACGTTGGAGGCTGGTTTTGGTGTCGCTCGACATGAGTGGTGATCAAAAGTTTGGCGCAGGGCTACATCAACACCGCCCGAAGCCGGCGAGCAAGATTCAGACCTGTGATTGCCGTTCGACGCCGCTACGCGTTGAACGCGACACTGCCGAGCAACACCGATCGGTGCTGTTTCGGAATGCCTCTCAAGAGGGCGTTGACGAAAATGTCCTGCAGCTGGTACGCCGCGCTCGTGTCGCCTGAAATCATGGACACCCTGAACAGCAGACCGTCGGGGATCTTCCCGTTCAACCCGTAGGCCAGGCGGGCCCGGTTCTGCTCGAACCAGCCCCTGACCACGTCATCCCCGATGCGCATCCAGTAGGTGATCGGTTCGACGCGGCTGCCGAGCTGGCCAATCAGTCGCATCACGGGCAGCGACGAATCCCCCACATGCATGACGTCGGGATGCAATTGGCTGACCCTGAATCCCTGGGCCGCATAACAAACCTCTGGCTTGTGGAGCTGCAATGCGCGCGACTGGTTGGCTCCATAGGCCAGCGACAACATGATCCGTTCGCCAGCACGGTTGACGTAGGTGCGCGAGAGGATCTTGTCGTAGATCGCATTGAGCGTGTTGGCGACGTCCGCCGCCACCTCCAGCGGCACGATGCTTCGATCCAGCGTCCAGCCCTCAAAAGCTTGCGGGATGATCCGGTCAAGATCCGGCATCTGATCGGGCCGCGTGATCGTCGGCTTGGGCTGGAGCAGCTCGCCCGCCACGGCGGCGCCGGTCATGAGCCCCGCCGCCAGCACTGCCCGGCGGCGCAAAGGGAGAGGGGATCGCTGGTTCATGAGCTCAACCCAATTCAGTGTGCGCCCGGGTGGCCGGCACGAATTTCCCGATCAGCTTGTCGACGACCAGCATCAGGAAGAGTGCCACCATGAAGAGGACCATCCCCGCGAAACCGTGGACAAACCCCTGGCCCGCTTCGTCCCCGAAATGGTAAGTGATCAACACCAGGATGATGACCCGAACGATATTCGCGCAGAACGACACCGGAATGAGGACCGACGCGAGCAAGACGTTCCGAAGCGGTGACGTGTAGCCCATCAGATTCATGTACAGCAGCCCCAGCGCTTCGAGCGTGAACATGGAATTCAAACCGGCACAGGCATCGGCCACCAGCAGTTGATAAGGGCCGACCGACAAGATCACGCCACTGCGCGCGATCGGGTAGCCGGCCATGTGCATGATGGATTCCGCGACATAGGAAACTGCCGCCTTGAGAGGCGTGGTGACCACCTGCACGAGCACGCTGGGCAAGGGCACCATGAACAGCATGAACAACAGCGGAAACGCCAATACTCGCAGGCCTGCCGACCCTTTCATCAAGTGACAGACCGCGGCGAGCACGAAGATCTGAGACAACACTTCGAAGCTATCGAGCTGCTGCGTGCGGCCGAGCAGGTAGAGCGGCATGCCGATGGCGAACAGCAGGCCGGCGACGAGGAAGCTGCCCTTGTTGTCGGGCAGCGCAGCAACCTGCTCACGCCGCCGCCAAGCCAACCAGAACGATATGGCCAGGATGATCGGGCCGTGGCCTTGTTCCGCCGATGCCCAAACGGTCTGCGAGAGGCCGACATAGGTCGGCACGTACATGAGCGCAAAGGCAACGAGCAGGGGCAACCACACCGTCCAATAGTTGCTCCACGGGACGCTTCGAGCCGTCGGACTAGATACCGAAACCTTCAACATGTCCCGTGGAACCAATTCTCAAACGTTAGACGGATTGCCCAGCACGCTGGCCGGAGTTGCTCAAAATTCGTTGACCACCACACCTGCCACGACGGCCGGCGTTTCCGCCAAGTTGCCGACGAGATCCTGTAGCGCCGAGATACGCCCGTGATCCTTGCGGGCAAGAACCAGCGCCGCGCCACATCGCGCAGCGATCACCACGCTGTCGCTGCCATAGCAAGCGGCCGGGCTGTCCACCACGACATGATCGAACTTCGTGGCCAGCTCGCGCATGAGCAGGCCAAATGCGGGCCGTTCAACCAGTTCCAGCGGGTTCGGGGGCGTGGTGCCCACGGGCAGGACGAACAGGCTTTGCACGTTAGGCACCTGCTGGATGACCTTGGCCTCCGCGCGGCCGCTCAAGATGCCGGAAAGGCCGGCATCGTTACTCACGCCAAACACTTCGTGCTGACGCGGATGCCTCATGTCGGCATCGACCAACAAGGTACGCCCGCCAAGCTGGGCCAGAACCACGGCGAGGTTCGCCGCAAAGTAGGTCTTTCCGTCACCACTGTCGGGGCTCACCACGGCAATCGCCCTGCGCTGCTGGCCCTCGTTGTAGAGCCGCATCATGATCTGGCTGCGCACCGCGCGGAAGCTTTCGGCCTGCACACCGAACGGCTGGTTCAGGGCGACGAGCTCGGGATTGGCTTTGCGCCGCTCATCGTCCGCTGCCAGCGGATAGTGGAACTGTTGGGCCAGGGCGAACATGACGTCGTCATTGCTCGCGAACCCGAGTGCGACCGCTGCCTCGCCAAAGCGCAGGCCCTCACTTCGTTGCTGTTGGACGATTTTTTCGACTTGATCGGCAGACAGCAGCCGCAGGTCCTTGAGGATGCTCCCTATGGAGCGGTCAGCCACGTTTTCGTAAGACGTCATCAAATGCTCCGGCCGGAGTCAGGGGCGCTGAGCGCCGGTGCGCCAGGCGAATGGAGCATCGGACGTGCGGGGTTGAACCGTTTTGCCGTTGGCTTGGGAAGCGTGCCCAGCACCGGAAGACCCAATGCCGTCACCACATCCTCCAGCGCGCGAATGCGGCGGTCGTTCAATTCGAGGATGAGCGCGACGCCCACCGCCAGCAAACCGCCCAGCAAGATACCGACTGCCGTATTCAGCAAGAGTTTCGGGCTGCTGTGTTCCGCGGGCGGCAGCGCGACGGTCAGCATGCTGGCATAGCTCTGCGTGTTCTGCGCCTCGAGTCCGGTCTGGCTCAGGCGGGCGGCCAAACCATCGTAGATGCGCTGCGCATTCTCGACCTCCCGCTGCAGGACGGTGACCTCGTCCCGCGAAGACTTCAGTTCAAGAACCTTCATGCGCTGAGCATCCAGCGAGGCCCGGACCTGCCCCTCACGAGATTTGTTGATCGTGTTGCTGACCGAGACGCCGCCCGAAATCCGCGTCGTTTCGCTGTCGATCTTGCGCTTCAGTTCGGCAATATTGGCCTTCGTTTCGCCCACCTGCGGATTCGCGTCTCCCAGGCGCTGCGACAGTTCCTGCAGCCGTGCTTCCGCGCGGCTCAAGTCGAGCTTCAGGCCCCCAATCACCGGGTTGTTGATCACCTCTTGGAGCCGATCAGTCTGGGTGCCCTGGGCCTGGGTCTGGCGGCTCGAGCTTTCCGCGGAGATGGCCTGCAGCTGCGTCAGCTGACTGCTGAGTTCGTTCAATCTCGCGTTCTCGACGTCGAGCCGTTCGTCCGTGGCGATGATTCCCTTTTCACGCTGAAAGGCCGACAGCTTGGCCTGGGCTCTTTCAAGCGCTTCGCGGGCGTCATGGGTTTGCGTATCGAAGAACTTCCTGAAATTTTGCGCAGGGTCCGCGCGCAGTTCCAACGTGGTGGCGATATAAGCCTTTGCGTATGCATTCGCCAGCGCGGCGGCGAAGGTGGGATCCTGGCTCTTGAACGAAATATTGATGACGTTGCTTTCCCGACTCGGCTTGACGTCAAGATAGTTTTGCAGAAAGAGAATCACGTACTGCTCGATGGTTCCCTTCCCTTCACCATCGTCCTGCCACTGCTCCCGAATACCCGGAACTTCCGTCAATTTGAGATCGCGAATGACGCGCAGCGCAACGCGATCGCTCATCAGGATATCCAGCTGCGTCGCCATGAAGCTGGGCATGATCGCCGAAGGATTGACGAAAGCGGTGATCGGGTCGGGCTTGACGTCGATCACCACGCTGGCTTCGCCCTTGTACTTCTTGGGCAGCACCAGGCTGATCACGACGATCGCCGTGACAACAAACGCGAAAACACCAAGCGCCGCCCACTTTCTGGCGCGCAAGACAGCGATGAATTGAGCAAAAGTCATTGTTCCCGTCCTGGCTCAGAGCTCTTAGAAGAGGCTTTCACGCACGTAAACGACGTCCCCGTCCTGGACCTTCTCGTCCATCGCGGGCGTGACGACCTGGACGCGCCCATCGGCAGACTTTCGGTGCACACGGACGCCCCGCTCGGTACCGCGCTGGGTCAGGCCACCCCCAACCGCGAGCACCTGCATCAGGGTCATGCCGCGCTCCAGGCGCATCGGCCCGGGGCGCTGCACCTCGCCATAGATATAGACCAGCGGAGCACGGTCCACCCAGAGCACGTCGCCGTTCTGGATCAGCACATCGTTGACTCGGCCCTGCTCCGCGGCGGGACCGAAGACGGTGGGCAGGTCGATTTCCGTGCGGAAGGGCTTACCGTTGCGCATGCCGGTCAGCACGAGTTGGTCACCGCCCGTCGTCGCAACGCCACCCGCATTGGCCAGCAGGTCGGTCATGCGCATGTCAGCGGTTTCGATCGGGAAGCGGCCGGGGCGGTTGACCTGGCCCAGCACGCTGGCCTGGTTGCCCTTGATCTGCATCAGGACAAGCGTGACCTGTGGCGACTTGACGAAGTTGCCGCTCTTCAAGCCTTCGGCGATGAGCTTTTCGGCGGCGCTGACGCCCAAGCCGCCAATGCGGATGTTGCCGAGCAACGGGTAGCTGATGACGCCTGTTTCTGACACCCGAGTTTCGAGTGTCAGGTCCGGGTTCTGATACACGACCACACGGACGACGTCGCCAGCGCCCAGATGATATTCAGCCATGGCGGGAGCAGCCGCCTTGGCAGGGGCAGGAGCCTGAGCCTGCACGCACGCGGCCGCCAAACCGAAAGTGGCGGCAAGAAGCAGTTGGTGAAAACGAATCTTCATCATTTCAGACCCATACCCTTGGAGATCGAAGCCGAATCAAGACCGCTGGCCGCCGGGGCAGCAGCGGGAGCAGGAGCAGGCGCCTCAGAGGTGACCGGCGCCACGGGCGCAGGCGCAACAGGCGTTACACCGCCAGCCGCCGAAGCCGCCTGCGCGAACTTGCCGACGTATTCGATCTTGGAACTGTCACGCAGCGCCTTGATGTCCCTCTGCACGACTTCGGCCTTGCGCTGGTTCATCAGGAAAGCTTCGATGGCAGGGCGGGCGCGGACTTCATCCACGGGCTGGCTGCGCGAGCCGACGAGGAAGAGCACCGTCATCCCGTTGGGGCTGGGGCTGACCATGGAGTCGCCATCCWTCATCTTGGCAATGGCGTCCAGGCCGGCCAGGGGCAGTTGCTCAGCGGCGCGCACGGCCTGGTTGCCGTTGAAGCGGATGTCGGCCGACTTCAGGTATTCAGCGAACTCGTTGAGGTTCTTGGCCGCCGCGAGCTTGGCGCGAATGGTCTCGAACTGCTCCGGTTTGGCCTCGATCTGCAGTTCCTGCAGGCTGTAGATACGGCGGTCCTTGAACAGGGCCGGCTTGTCGTTGTAGTACTTGGCGATCTCCTCGTTGTTGGGCTTGGCAACGCTTTCGCCAACGCGCTCGGCGTAAGCCCGGGCGATGATCTCGCGCTTGGCGGCTTCGATCTGCTGCACGACGCGCGGGTCGCGGTCGAGCTTTTGCTCCTGCGCCTTCTGGACCGCCAGTTCCTGGTCGATCAGGCGCTCCAGCACCTGGCGGCTGGCGGCCTCGGCCTGCTCCGGCTTGAGGCCCTGCTGGCGCTGCAGCACGAAATTGATCTGGTGGACGGTGATCTCTTCCTTGTTGACCTTGGCCGCCGTCTGGGACGCCTTGTCGCCCTTGTCACCACCGCAGGCCGTCAGCAGCGCCGCAACGGCGACGACTGCCAAGAGCAGGTGGGCACGGTGCTTGTTCTGTCGGTTTGCCATCTGATGAAGGTCCTTGTTATGCAGAGAAAGGGCACCCGCCCCAAAGAGCGAACGAGTGTAGCGGCGCGATATGTCGCTTCTGCGGGGCCCACGAAGCCATAACTGGGTTCGTCGGCGGTCGGCAGTTAGAGCAAATACAAGCGGGAAGTTCCCAGGACCCCACGTTCTTGGGGGGTGGTCGCTTGCGATTGAGGATGACGCCTCCCGGCGTCATGTATCAGGCACTCGGTATCCGGTATTCCGTATTCGGGCCGAGCGACGGACCGTCCTGGCCGGCCCGCCTTGGCGATGTGCTTGCCGCGTTCAGCGGAGCAAGACTGGACGAGGGGCTAGCACTTGATCCCGGCGTGCAGGGCGACGATGCCGGCGCTGAGGTTGTGGACGTCCACATGGCCGAAGCCCGCCGTCTTCATCATGGCCTTGAGCGTGGCCTGGTCGGGATGCATGCGAATGGACTCGGCCAGGTATTTGTAGCTCTCGGCGTCGCCAGCGAACAGCGAACCCAGCTTGGGCAGGATGTTGAAGGAGTACCAGTCGTACGGCTTCTTCAGCGGCTCGGCGATGCGCGAGAACTCCAGCACCAGCAGCCGCCCGCTCGGCTTGAGCACGCGGCACATCTCGGCCAGGGCCTGCTCCTTGTGCGTCATGTTGCGCAAGCCGAAGGCAACGCTGACGAGGTCGAAGCTCTCGCTCTTGAAGGGCAGCTTCTCGGCGTCGGCCAGGCTGGTGGGCAGGATCAGACCCTCGTCCAACAAGCGGTTGCGGCCCTGGCGCAGCATGGCCTCGTTGATGTCGGTGTGCACGACGAGGCCGGTCTCGCCGACCTTGCGGGCGAAGGCGCGCGACAGGTCACCGGTGCCGCCGGCAATGTCCAGGGCTCGCTCGCCCGGCTTCAGGTTGGCGACCTGCACGGTGTAGGCCTTCCAGGCCCGGTGCATGCCGGCCGACATGAGGTCATTCATCAGGTCGTACTTGGAAGCGACCGAGTCGAAGACGCCACGGACCTTGGTGGCCTTCTCGTTCTCGTCGACCTGCTGGAAACCGAAATGCGTTTGAGTCATGGATTCAGTGCCGGGATTCAATGCGAATGGCAGCTGCCGCCACCTTTGACGGGCATGGCGTCGTCGCGGCTCTTGCCAGCGACGGCAAGGCGGGCCTCGTAGTCGCGCCAGAGAGCGTCCTGCTGGCTGCCCAGCTTGTAGAGATAGTCCCAGGTGAACAGGCCGCTGGCGTGGCCGTCCGAGAACTCGGGCCGCACGGCGTAGTGGCCGACCGGCTCCAGGCCGGTGATGCCCACGTCGCGCTTGCCCGTCTGCAGCACTTCCTGGCCCGGGCCATGGCCCATGACCTCGGCCGAGGGGCTGTAGACGCGCATCAGCTCGAAGGGGATGTGAAAACGCGCGCCGTCGTCGAAGGCGATCTCCAGGACGCGAGAGTGCTGGTGGACGGTGAGTTCCGTGGGAGCGGCCATCCGCAGAGTTTCGCTCAGAACGACTGGTAGGCCGGCAACTGGCCGTCTTTGGGCCGCACCTGCGTGAAGCGCGCTGCCAGACGAGATTGCACGCCGATGGGCAGCGGCGCGAAGCCGGTGCCGCGGGTCAGGTCGTCGCCATGCATGAAGCACCAGTAGAGGAACTTCAGCGCGCCCTGCGTCCTGGTGGCCGTGGCGGGTTCGGCATCCACCAGCACGAAGCTGGTCAAGGTGATCGGCCAGGCGTCGTTGCCCGGGCGGTCCAGCAGCGTGGCGAGGTCGTCGCCCTGGCGGTGCATGTCGCTCTCCAGGACGGCGGCACGAAAGCCCTGCTCGGTCGGCAGCACGAAGCGGCCGGCCGCGTTGCGCAGCTTCACGGCGGCCAGCTTGTCGCGCAGCACACGGTCGTAGGAGACATAGGCGATGGCACCCGGCGTGGCGCGCAGCGTCTGCACCATGCCGTCATTGCCCTCGGCCTTCAGCGGGTCGCTCGGCCAGGCGGGCAACTGGCCGATGCCGACGTCGGTCTTGAACGCGGCCGAAGCGCCCGCGAGATAGCGGCTGAAGCCCTCGGTGGTGCCCGATTTCTCGGCACGCACGACGCGCTTGATCGCCAGGCCCGGCAGGCCGACACCCGGGTTCAGCGCCGCGATGCGGGCATCGTTCCAGACCTTGATGCGGCCCTGGAAGATGTCGGCCAGCACCTCGCCGTCGAGCTGTAGCGGCGCGGCCAGCGGCAGATGGACGACCGGCACGACGCCACCGATCAGCATCGGGATCTGCACCAGCTTCTGCTTGGCCAGCTCGGACGGCGGCAGCGGCGCGTCGGTGCCGCCGAAATCCACCTTGCGGGCACCGATCTGCTTGATGCCGTCGCCCGAGCCCGTGCCCTTGTAAGCAACGGCGCCGCCGCCGGCCTTCTCGAAGGCGCGCGCCCAGGTCTCGTAGACCTTGGATGGAAAGGTGGCGCCCTGCCCTTGCACGGGTTGGGCAAGGGCCGCTGAGGACAGCAGAAGTGAGGCAGCGAGGGCCAGCATCGGGCGCAGGAAAACGGGCATGACCAGGAGCAAGTGACTTGGTGAAAACCCGTAATCATGCCTTGTGTCTTCCGGCCCGCGATGGCGGTGGCCGCTCTAATCTCCCGGTTTCACGGCTTCCAGCTCGTCACCTCCATGCCCCGATTCGCCCGCCATTGCCTGGCCGCTGCCACCGCCCTGCTCGGACTGGCCGCCACCGCCCAAGCCCTCGACCTGAGCGGCCTGTCCAAGGACGTCAGCCCCTGCGACGACTTCTACGCCTTCGTCAATGGCAACTGGGAGGCCGCCACCGAGGTGCCCGCCAGCCGTGGCCGCATTGGCAACTTCGATCAGCTGCGCCAGAACAACGACGCGGTGCTGGACAAGGCACTGAAGGAATTGGCCGACAAGCCGGCGCTGCAGAACACACCGGGCCTGAAGCTCATTGCGGCCTATTTCTCAAGCGGCATGGACGAGGCCGCCGTCGAGGCGCGCGGCATCAGTTCGATCACGCCGCTGCTGAACCGGATTGACGGCCTGCAGCGCCGCGAAGACCTGCCGACCCTGCTGGCGCTGCTGAACCGCAGCGGCATCCACGCGCCCCTGAACTTCAGCGTGCAGGCCGACCGCAAGGACACGCGCCGCAACGTGCTGGCGCTTTCGCAGTCGGGCCTGGGCCTGCCGGACCGTGACGACTACTTCCGCAGCGACGAACGCACCCGCACCGTCAGCGCCGCCTACCGCAGCTTCGCCCAGACCCTGCTCGCCGCCGCCGGCCGTCCGGCCAGCGACGCCGAGCTGGACGCGCTGATCGGCTTCGAGGCCCAACTGGCCGAGGCCACCCGCGAGCGCGCCAGGCTGCGCGATCCGAACGCCAGCTACAACCCGATGAGCCCGGCGGAACTGGCCGCCGCCGCACCGGGGCTGGACTGGAGCGCCTACCTGGCCGTGCTGACCGCGGGCGCCAAGCCGCCGCAGCGCTTCCTCGTGGGCCAGCCGGAATTCGCCACACGCGTGGCCAAGCTGACCGCCGATGCGCCGCTGGACCTGTGGCGCCGCTACCTGGCGGTACGCGTGCTGGACACTTTGTCGCCCCGCCTGCCCAAGGCCTACGCCACGGCCTCGTTCGAGTACCGCGGCAAGACCATCACCGGCTTGCAAGCCCCCCCGCCGCGCAGCGAGGACGTCATCTTGCAGATCGGCGGGCGCACCGGCGGCGAGCCGATGGGCCTGGCGCTGGGCGAAGTGTTCGTCACACGCGCCTTCTCGCCCGAGGCGCAAAAGCGCGCGGGGCTGCTCGTGGAAGACGTGCGCGCCAGCATGAAGGAGCGCATCGAGAAGCTGGAATGGATGACGCCTGGCACCAAGGCCAAGGCCTTGGAAAAACTGGCCAGCATGCAAGCCAAGATCGGCGCGCCCGAGAAGTGGCCGCAATACGAAGGCCTGCAGCTCGGCGCCAACGACTATGCCGGCAACTGGCTCAGGGTCTCGCTGTGGCACAGTGGCCAGCAGGTCAAGGACCTGGATTCGCCGGTGGAGCGCGGCCGCTGGCGCATGGCGCCGCACATCGTCAATGCGCAGGCGGGCGGCCTCAACGAGATCACCCTTCCGGCCGGCATCCTGCAGCCGCCGTTTTTCGACGCCAAGGCTGACGATGCGACCAATTACGGCGCCATCGGCACGGTCATCGGCCACGAGATCACCCACCATTTCGACGACAGCGGCCGCAACTTCGATGCCATCGGCTCATTGACCGACTGGTGGACGCCGGCCGATGCCGCCGGCTACAAGGCCCGTGCCGACAAGGTGGCCGACCGCTACGCCGCAATCTCGCCGCTGCCCGGCTACAACATCAACGGCCGGCTCACGCTGGGCGAGAACATTTCCGACATGTCGGGCCTGCCCATCGCCTACGAAGGCCTGCAGCGCGCGCTCAAGCGCAGCGGTGGCGCGGACCGGAAGATCGAAGGCTACACGCCGGCACAACGCTTCTTCATCAGCAACGCGCTGGTCTGGCGATCCAAGGTGCGCACCGAGTTCCTCATCAACCAGGTGCGAACCGACCCGCACTCGCCGGCCAAGTTCCGCGTGCTGACGCCGATGAGCAATTCGGCTTACTTCGCGCAGGCGTTCTCGTGCAAGGCGGGGAGTGCGATGGTGGCGAGTGATCCGCTGACGGTGTGGTGAGTCGGGTTGTTGATTGAACTGAGACGGGGCTTCGGCCCCGTTTTCTTTTTTGGTCGCTCTTGCCGCGGTCCTCATGACCCGTGTGCAGTGCCGCGGGAATCCGCCCCGCGAGGGCGGGTAACTTTTCTCTGAACGCGCCAGAGAAAAGTCACCAAAAGAGGAGCGCTCAATGCAATCCGCACTCCAGCGGGATCAGGCGCTCGCGTTGCTCGAATCGGGCCGCGCCCCGAAGCGAGCCGCTGCGCTCTCGCCCACCACTTGTGCAGAGCACCAGCTATCGGACCTTCAAGCCGCTTAAGTCGCGGCTGCACGCCGGCGCCCGACAAATACCAAACAGCCGCGTCGCTCGGGCGACGCTGCATTTGGTTTTCTGATGAGCACGGCGTGCAGCCGCGCGTCGGACGGCCCACGGATCCGATGGATGGCGCTCGTGACAAGTCAGACGCGAGAGCGCAGCGGCTCGCTTCTTGTCGCAGCGCCAGTGGATGTTTTCGCGCGCCGCTCATGGCGGCGCCGCGATGGTGTGCGGTTCAGCGCCTCTTCTTTGGTGACTTTCTTCTCGCGCCGCAGAAGAAAGTTACCCGGCCGCCGGGACGGACTCCCGGCAATGCACCGAACAAAGAGAACAACCGCAAATGCCACAAAGAAAAACGGGGCCGAAGCCCCGTTCCCATTCAACCAACCAAACCGCTTACCACTGCAGCTTCAGCGTGTACGAGCCCGTGCCGCTGTAGCGCAGCACCTGCACATACAGCGTCACCGAGCCCGAGCCGCCATTGGCGTAGCTCGCGCTGTCGACCTGCCCCGCCGCCTTCTCGCTGCTGGCCAGCGTCGTGCCGGAGCTGTTCTTGACGTAGAGGTCGAAGTCGTTACTGCTGCTGCCCATGGTCAGCGTCGCGGCCAGCGTCTTGCCGGCCGGCAGCGTCACCTTGAAGTAGTCGGTGTCGCTGGTCGAGCCGATGGTGCCGGCCACGTTGGCCGGTGCCGAGACGGTGTTGGCCGCCGAGATCGAGCCGTTGGACTCGGTCTCGTTGACCGTCGGCAGGCCGCCCGTGCCCGTGATGGCCGCCACCGCAGCCGCCGCATCCAGGATGCCGGCGCCGCATTGCGAGCAGCTGCCCGGGAAGGCTCGCGCGCTGCTGATCAGCGCGGCCTTGATCTGGTCGGGCGTGGCGGTCGGCTTGGCGCTCATCATCAGCGCGACGACACCGGCCACATGGGGCGTGGCCATCGACGTGCCCTGGTAGTAGGCATAGCTGTCCGAACCCGGCGCCTTGGTGCCGGCGTTCAGCGTGCTGAGGATGCCGTTGCTGCTGCTGGAGCGCACATCACCACCGGGCGCCGCCAGCGTCACGATGGAGCCGTAGTTCGAGTAGTAGGCGCGAGCACCATTGCGATCCGTGGCTGCCACGGCAACCACGCCGGAGCAGTTCGCCGGGTTGGAGTTGCTGGCGTTCTGGTTCTCGTTGCCGGCTGCGACGATGACGCTCGTGCCGCGCGAACGGGCGCTGTTGATGGCATTCTGCGAGGTCGTGTCGCAGGCGCCGCCGCCGCCCAAGGACATGTTGATGACCTTGGCCGGCGTCGCGTTGGCGGGCAGCCCCGAGACGCTGCCGCCCGAGGCCCAGACCATGCCGTCGGCGATGTCGGAGGTGTAGCCGCCGCACTTGCCCAGCACGCGCACGGGTTGCACCTTGGCGTTGAAGGCGATGCCCGCGACGCCGGTGGCGTTGTTGGTCTTGGCCGCAATGGTGCCGGCCACGTGAGTGCCGTGCCAACTGGAGTTGCTGGCCGGCTCGCCGGTGCCGCACTCGCCCGCGGCGGTCCAGTCGCCCGGGTCGCTCGGGTCGCTGTCACGGCCACTGCCGTCGTTGGAGACGGCCGTGTCGTTGATCATGTCGTAGCCGGCGACGATCTGGCCCGACAGGTCGGCATGCGGGCGGTAGCCGGTGTCGATGACGGCCACGACGACGCCCGAGCCGGTGGACAGGTCCCAGGCCGCCGGGGCGCGGATGCCGCCGGTCGTCTCGTACAGGTCCCACTGCGAGCTGTAGCTCGTGTCGTTGGGCGTGAACATCGGGTACATCTTGCGGTCGGGTTCCGCGTAGGCGATGTTGGGGTCGGCGGCCTTGAGCTGGTTGGCCAGGCTCAGCATTTCGCCGTGCGAGAGCGCCTTGTCGAGCTTGTAGATGTGGGCGCCAGTGCCCATCTGGCGCAGCACGCGGGCCTTGGCGCCGCGCAGGGCCAGTGCCGAGTTCACGACATTCAGGCGAGCTTCCAGTGCGTTGGTAGCGATGCCGACGGCGCGCAGTACGGTGGCGTCCTGGGCATCAACCTGGGAGGCGTCGCGGTAGCTGACGATGAGGCGGTCAGTACTGCTCGCACGCACCAGGCTGGCAACGCCCACGTCGACCTGGGTGTTGGATACGCCAGCCTGGCTGGCACCCGCCGTCAGCAGGCCACAGGCCAGTGCGAGCAGGGTTCTCTTGTTGGCAAAAGCAAAACTCATTTGTGGTGGTTCCGGAAAAGTCACCGTGGCGGACGGCGCACCGGCTCGGCCCGCGGGATCTCCACGAGGAGCACCACTGTGTTCAGCTCGCCGGCAGGACTCAACCCAACAACAAAACCGTCCTGGCCGACATGGCGCATCCGAAGCGGGCCGCAGTGTGTCCGTGGCGCGAAGGCAGCCTTGTCACCAGCCGCAGTGACGGAAGTAACCCTAGCGGGCAATCACGGATGACAGCGCCCGTGACCAATGGCATGCGCACGCTCGAGCGAGCGAAACAAGCCGGCTGCAATTCGGTCGCGGTTTTCAGCGGGTCGTCGCATGGCACTGGCAACTCATCGCTTGCGGCTTGGGGCCGCTCATTCACGCGCCTAGCCTGAACACAGGTCGACGCGTTTTGCGGCGCCCGCCCCCCCACCAAGAACCCACAGGAGCTCGTCATGTCCAACCGCTATTCGATTGCCCAGCGCACCCCTTTGCTCAACAGCCTGTTTGCCGGCGTCGCCTGTGCAGTCGCGCTGACCCTGACTGCAGGCCCCGCGCTGGCCGCCCCAGGGGATCTGGAGCGCGTCGAAGTCAGCGGCCGTGTCGTCGAGGCGCCCGTGCGCTACGACATTCACGACGCCTGCGCCAGCCTCGACCGCCAACTGCAGGACGCGCTGCAGACCACCTGGGAGAACGAGCGCCGTGTCGGCCAAGTGAAGGTGCAGATCGTCATCGACGGCGGTGAAGTCACTGCTGTCAGGACCGACGGCATCTCCAACCGCATCGAGCGCACCGTGCGCAACGCGGCCAACATGTTGGAGTGCGGCCCGCAGAAGACGGCCGGCGCGCAGATCTATCGTTTCCGCGTCGACTTCATCGATCCCGACGACCGCAACAACCAGCAGGTCGCCGGCGCCGGGCGTGGCTATCGGATCGCGATGGTCAACGAGTGAAGCACGGCGGCGTCGACGCGAGCAAGCGCCAGCGGCAGGCGCTCTACCGCCGGGCCGCCCAGTTCGCGCTGGGGCATGGCCCAGATTGGCGCTGGGAAATGGCTGTCCCAGTCGAAACGCGCGACGATATGCCAGTGCAGATGAGGCACGACATTGCCGAGACTGGCGATGTTGACCTTGGTCGGCGCGAGCAAAGACCTTAAGGTCCGCTCGATCTCGGTGACAGCGTCCATGCAGGCGTGTCTATCCGTGACCGACAGGTCACTGAACTCGGCGACATGGGCGCTCCAGATGAGTCGGTAAAAGGCCGGGAAACGTTGCGCTTCGTCGCCATCGACGACGCGCACGACGCGGAACTGCGGCGTGCGAGCGACGACGAGGCCGCCGTCGCCATCACACAGCGGACACAGCACGCCGCTCACACCAGCACCCGCTCGATGCCGCCGTTGTTGGCCTTGGCCACGTACTCCGGCATCCAGTTGGGGCCGAGGATCTGGTTGGCCATCTCGACGACGATGTAGTCGGCCTCCAGCAGGCCGTTCTGCAAGTCATCACCGTAGCGGGACAGACCCTGCAGGCAACTCGGGCAGGACGTCAGGATCTTCAGGTTGTCGTTCGCGCCGACCTTGCCGCTGTCGCGCAGCTGCGTCTCGGTCTTGCGCAGTTCCTCTTCCTTGCGGAAGCGCACCTGCGTCGAGATGTCTGGCCGCGTCACGCCCAGCGTGCCGCTCTCGCCGCAGCAGCGCTCGCTCTTCACGACGTTGTCACCCACCAGCGCCTTCACCGTCTTCATCGGCTCCTGCAGCTTCATCGGCGAATGGCAGGGGTCGTGGTACAGGTAGCTGGTCTTGGACCCGAGCGTGATGCCCTTCTCCAGCAGGTACTCGTGGATGTCGATGATGCGGCAGCCCGGGAAGATGTCCTCGAACTTGTAGCCCTGCAGTTGGTCGAAGCAGGTCCCGCACGACACCACCACCGTCTTGATGTCCAAGTAGTTCAGCGTGTTGGCGACGCGGTGGAAGAGCACCCGGTTGTCGGTGATCATCTTCTCGGCCTTGTCGAACTGGCCCGAGCCGCGCTGCGGGTAGCCGCAGCACAGATAGCCGGGCGGCAGCACCGTCTGCACGCCGGCATGCCAGAGCATGGCCTGCGTGGCCAGGCCCACCTGGCTGAACAGCCGCTCCGAGCCGCAGCCAGGGAAATAGAACACCGCCTCGGTCTCGCTCGCCATCGACGGCGGGCGAATGATGGGCACGTAGTCCTTGTCCTCGATGTCCAGCAGCGCCCGCGCCGTCTTCTTGGGCAGGCCACCGGGCAGCTTCTTGTTGATGAAGTGGATGACCTGTTCCTTGATCGGCGCGGCACCCAGCGTGGCCGGCGGCGCGCTGGTCTGCTTGCGCCCCGCGAGCTTGAACAGGTCGACCGCAAAGCGCTGCGCCTTGAAGCCGATGCCCACCATGGCCGTGCGCATGAACTTGATGGTCTCGGGGTTGGTCGCGTTCAGCATGAACATGGCCGCCGCATTGCCCGGCCGCCAGGTCTTCTGGCCCATCTTGCGCAGCAGGTTGCGCATGTTCATCGTCACGTCGCCGAAGTCGATCTTGACCGGGCAGGGCGACAGGCACTTGTGGCAGACCGTGCAGTGGTCGGCCACGTCCTCGAACTCCTGCCAGTGCTTGATCGACACGCCGCGGCGCGTCTGCTCCTCGTACAGGAAGGCCTCGACCAGCAGCGAGGTGGCGAGGATCTTGTTGCGCGGGCTATAGAGCAGGTTGGCGCGCGGCACGTGCGTGGCGCAGACCGGCTTGCACTTGCCGCAGCGCAGACAGTCCTTGATCGAGTTGGCGATCTCGCCGATGTCGCTCTGCTGCATGATCAGCGACTCGTGCCCCATCAGGCCGAAGGACGGCGTGTAGGCATTGCGCAGGTCGGCCGGCAGGGAAGCATCCTTCAGCAGCTTCCCCTTGTTGAAGCGGCCTTCGGGGTCGACGCGCTTCTTGTAGGCCGTGAAGTTGGCGATCTCGTCGTCGGTCAGGAACTCGATCTTCGTGATGCCAATGCCATGCTCGCCGGAGATGACGCCGTCCAGCGAGCGCGCCAGCGTCATGATGCGTGCCACGGCCGCGTGGGCCGTCTGCAGCATCTCGTAGTTGTCGCTGTTGACGGGGATGTTGGTGTGCACATTGCCGTCGCCGGCATGCATGTGCAGGGCCACCCAGACGCGGCCGCGCAGCACCTCCTTGTGGATGCGCTTGAGCTCGGCAATCAGCGGCTCGAAGGCCGCGCCGTTGAAGAGGGCCTGCAGGGGCTTGAGGATCTGCGTCTTCCACGATGCGCGCAGCTCGTGCGTCTGCAGGCCCTCGAAGAAGCCGCTGTCCAGGCCATCCAGCCATTGCTGCCACAGGTCGCCCACTTCGCGCAGCAAGGCCAGCGCCTGCTGCACCCGGTCTTCCAGCAGCTCCGCGCTCGGGATGTCACCCGCGTCGTCGCTCTTGCCCAGCGGCAGCTTGCCCGTCAGGAACAAGGCTTGCAGCGCCGTTACCAGCGCCAGCTTGTTGCGCAGGCTCAGCTCGATGTTGATGCGCTCGATGCCCAGCGTGTACTCGCCCATGCGGTGCAGCGGGATGACGACGTCCTCGTTCACCTTGAACGCGTTGGTGTGCTTGCTGATGGCCGCCGTTCGCTTGCGGTCCAGCCAGAACTTCTTGCGCGCGTCGGCGCTGACGGCAACGAAGCCCTCGCCCGAGCGGCCATTGGCCAGGCGCACGACCTCGCTCGTCGCACGCGCCACCGCGTCTGCATCGTCGCCAACGATGTCGCCCACCAGCACCATCTTGGGCAAGCCGCCGCGCTTGCTCTTGGTGGCGTAGCCCACTGCCTTCAGATAGCGGTCGTCCAAATGCTCCAGGCCCGCCAGCAGCACACCCGTGTCGGCAATCGAGAACATGTAGTCCTTGATGTCGACGATGCTGGGCACGCAGTCCTTGGGGTTGCCGAAGAACTCCAGGCAGACGGTGCGCACGTGCGCCGGCATGCGGTGCACGATCCAGCGCGCGCTGGTGATGAGGCCGTCGCAGCCTTCCTTCTGGATACCCGGCAGGCCGGCGAGGAACTTGTCCGTCACGTCCTTGCCCAGGCCCTCCTTGCGGAAGACGCGGCCGGGGATGTCCAGGCGCTCGGTCTTTTCCAGCTTGGTGCCCGACGCGTCGAAGTAACGCAGCTCGAAGCTGGCTAGTTCCACGTCATGGATCTTGCCGAGGTTGTGGTTGAGGCGGATGACCTCCAGCCACTTGGCCTCGGGCGTCACCATCTTCCAGCTGGCCAGGTTGTCCAGCGCCGTGCCCCACAGCACGGCCTTCTTGCCGCCGGCGTTCATGGCCACGTTGCCGCCGATGCAGCTGGCCTCGGCGCTGGTCGGGTCCACCGCAAAGACGAAGCCGTTCGCCTCGGCCATGTCCGCCACACGCTGCGTGACGACACCGGCCTCGCTGAAGATGGTCGGCACCTCGCGGTCCAGGCCGGGCAAACGCAGCATCTCGACGCCGCGCAGCGCTTCCAGCTTTTCGGTGTTGATGACGGCGCTGTTCCACACCAGCGGAATCGCGCCGCCCGTGTAGCCCGTGCCACCGCCTCGCGGAATCACGGTCAGCCCCAGCTCGAAGCAGGCGCCCACGAGGCCGGCCATCTCGGCCTCGGTGTCGGGCGTCAGCACGACGAAGGGGTACTCGACGCGCCAGTCGGTCGCGTCCGTCACGTGGGACACGCGCGACAGGCCGTCGAACTTGATGTTGTCCTTGGCGGTGTGCTTGGCGAGCTTCTTGGCCGAGCGCTTGCGCAGTTCAGCAACGCGCTCAAACATCAGTGCGAACTCGGCCACTGCACCACGCGCCGCCTTCAGCAGCTCACCGACCGACGCGTCGCGTTGCGCATCGGCAGCGGCGTCACGGCGCTTCTCCACCTCGCCCAGGCGATGGTGCAGGGCCTCGATCAGCTGGCCACGGCGGCGAGGGTTGTCCAGCAGGTCGTCCTGCAGATACGGGTTGCGCTGCACCACCCAGATGTCGCCCAGCACCTCGTACAACATGCGCGCGGAGCGGCCCGTGCGACGCTCTAACCGCAACTGGTCCAGCAGCTCCCAGGCCCGGGAGCCCAGCAGGCGGATGACGATCTCGCGGTCGGAGAACGACGTGTAGTTGTAGGGAATCTCGCGCAACCGGGGGGCTGCGCTCTCAGCCGCTTCAGCGGTGGGCATCAGGGGATGCGGAGCGTTCATGGCAACCGGCGTGACCGGAAAAGTAGCCTTCGCAGGCTGGTTCGGGCGGGCAGCGGCTCGGGTCGGCAGCAGGGCGGGCAAGGACTACCCGGCTTGTGGCCACGGCCCCTCGCGGCAAGGGTTGGAATCCTAACCGAGGGGGGTTGCCCCCAGGGCGCCACCGTGTTTGCCCGCCATTCGTCGCTCATCAAGCGGCGCTATGCTGGCCCGCAAAACACCGCATGGAGACACTGCAATGAAGTCGTTCGCCTATGTCATGGCGCTGGGCGCTGCCCTGGGCCTGGCCAGCCCGGCCCAGGCCCAGACCGAGATCCAGTGGTGGCACGCCATGGGCGGCGCGCGCGGTGAATGGGTCAACGACCTGGCCAAAGACTTCAACGCCAGCCAGAAGGACTACAAGGTCATCCCCACCTTCAAGGGCACCTACGACGAGTCCATGCCCGCGGCCATCGCCGCCTTCCGGGCCGGCAATGCACCCCACATCCTGCAGGTCTTCGAGGTCGGCACGGCCACCATGATGGCCAGCAAGGCCGCCATCAAGCCTGCAGCCGATCTCATGAAGGAAGCGGGCATCCCTTTCGACCCCAGCGCCTATGTGCCCGCGGTCGCCAGCTACTACACGGCCCCCAACGGCCAGATGCTGAGCTTCCCCTTCAACAGCTCGACGACCGTTTTCTTCTACAACAAGGATGCGCTGAAGGCCGCCGGCGTCGACAAGCCGCCCACGAGCTGGCCCGAGGTGGCTTCGGCGGCCGCCAAGCTCAAGGCCAACGGCAGCAAGTGCCCCCTCACCACATCGTGGATGAGCTGGACGCAGCTGGAGAGCTTCTCGGCCTGGCACAACGTCGAGTTCGCCACCAAGAACAACGGCTTCGGCGGCCTGGACGCACGCCTGGCCTTCAACACGCCGCTGCACCTGCGCCACATCGAGAACCTGGCCAACATGTCCAAGCAAGGGCTCTTCGTCTACAAAGGCCGCGGCAATACGTCCGACGCCACCTTCGTGTCGGGCGAGTGCGCCATGACCACGGCCTCGTCCAGCATCTACGGCGACATCAAGAAGAACGCCAAGTTCGCCTTCGGCATCACCGCCCTGCCCTACTACCCGGACGTGCCCGGCGCACCGCAGAACACCGTCATCGGCGGCGCCAGCCTCTGGGTGATGGCAGGCAAGAAGCCGGCCGAGTACAAGGGCGTGGCCAAGTTCTTCGAGTACCTGGCGCGGGCCGATGTCGCCTCCGAAAGCCACAAGCGCACCGGCTACCTGCCGGCCACCAAGGCGGCCTTTGTTGCTACCGAGGCCAGCGGCTTCTACAAGGCCAACCCGGGCAGCGACGTGGCCGTCAACCAGATGATCCGTAAGACCACCGACAAGTCGCGTGGCGTGCGCCTGGGCAACCACCCGCAGATCCGCACCATCGTCGATGAGGAATTCGAGCTGATCTGGGCCGGCAAGAAGACCGCGAAGGAAGGTATCGATGCCGCCATTCAGCGCGGCAACGAGCAGCTCGAAAAATTCGCTAGAACGGCCAAGCTCTGAACTGAGATGAGGCCCCCACGCTCGCCATGCTCGCTGCCCCCCGAGGGGGCGCCAGTGCCCTCCGGACGGCCGAGCGGGCACTGACATGGCGCAAGAAAAACGCGTCGTCTTCCGCTCCCGCTGGCTGCCGTGGCTGCTGCTGGCGCCGCAGGCGGCGGTCATCGGCGTGTTCTTCTTCTGGCCGGCGGCCCAGGCGCTGCTGCAGTCGCTGCAGCAGCAGGATGCCTTCGGCCTGTCAACCGAATGGGTTGGCCTGGACAACTTCAAGGCGCTGTGGGCCGACGCGAGCTATCTCGACTCGTTCAAGACCACGGCGGTTTTCTCCTTGCTGGTGGCGGTGCTGGGCCTGTCGATCTCGCTGCTGCTGGCCGTCATGGCCAACCGCGTGGTGCGCGGCGCCGGTATCTACAAGACGCTGCTGATCTGGCCCTACGCCGTGGCGCCGGCCATCGCAGGCATCCTGTGGCTCTTCATGTTCGCGCCGTCCATCGGCATCGTGGCGTACTGGTTGCGCGCCCTGGGCTACGACTGGAACCACCTGCTCAACTCCGATCACGCCATGACCCTCATCGTGATGGCAGCAGTCTGGAAGCAGATCTCCTACAACTTCCTGTTCTTCCTGGCCGGCCTGCAGTCCATTCCGCGCTCGCTGATCGAGGCGGCGGCCATCGACGGCGCCAGCCCCTGGCGGCGCTTCTGGGACGTGACCTTCCCGCTGCTCTCGCCCACCAGCTTCTTCCTGTTGGTGATCAACATCGTCTACGCCTTCTTCGACACCTTCGGCATCGTCGACGCCGCCACGCAAGGCGGCCCCGGCAAGGAGACGGCCATCCTGGTCTACAAGGTCTATCACGACGGCTTCAAGGCCCTGGACCTGGGCGGCTCGGCGGCGCAGAGCGTGGTGCTGATGGTCATCGTCGTCAGCCTGACCATCCTGCAGTTCCGCTTCGTCGAGAAGAAAGTGAACTACTGATGGTCGAAAGAAAACCCTGGCTGGACTGGCTGGCCCACGCCATCCTGCTGCTGGGCGTGGCGGTGGTGGCCTTTCCGCTCTACGTGACCTTCATCGCCGCTTCGCAGACGTCTGAGGCCATCTTGCATGCGCCCATGCCGCTGGTGCCGGGCGGGCATCTGATCGACAACATGGCCACGGCCCTGGGCGGCGGCACCGGTTCGGGCTCCAGCGCGCCGGTGGCCCGCATGATGTGGGTGAGCTTCGTGACGGCCATGGTGATTGCCGTCGGCAAGATCGCCATCTCGCTGCTGTCGGCCTTTGCCATCGTCTACTTCCGCTTCCCGCTGCGGCAGCTGTTCTTCTGGGCCATCTTCGTGACGCTGATGCTGCCGGTGGAAGTGCGCATCGGGCCCACCTACCAGGTGGTGGCCGACCTGCACATGCTCAACAGCTATGCCGGCCTGACCGTGCCGCTGATTGCGTCGGCCACGGCCACCTTTTTGTTCCGCCAGTTTTTCTTGACGGTGCCCGACGAGTTGGTGGAAGCCTCGCGCATCGACGGCGCCTCGCCGCTGCGCTTCTTCAAGGACGTGCTGCTGCCGCTGTCCACCACCAGCATCGCCGCCCTCTTCGTCATCCAGTTCATCTACGGCTGGAACCAGTACCTCTGGCCGCTGCTGGTGACCACCGACGAGTCCATGTACCCCGTGGTCATCGGCATCAAACGCATGATCAGCGGCGGCGAGGCGGCCAACGACTGGAACCTCGTCATGGCCACGGCCCTGCTCGCCATGATCCCGCCGGCCCTCGTCGTGATCCTGATGCAGCGCTGGTTCGTCAAAGGTTTGGTAGATACAGAGAAATAGGACTTCGGGGACAGACCTGGTCGGGTACTCCCGGGCAGCTCTGTCCTCGACTGACCCAGGGAATTTATGGCTGCCATCTCCATCCGCAAACTCTTCAAACGCTATGGCCACGGCGCCAAGGCGGTGCAGGTCATCCACGGCGTGGACGCCGAGGTCCACGACGGCGAGTTCGTCGTCATCGTCGGCCCCTCGGGCTGCGGCAAGTCCACGCTGCTGCGCATGGTGGCGGGGTTGGAGGAGGTCAGCGAGGGCGAGATCGCCATCGGCTCTCGGGTCGTCAACAACGTCGAGCCGGCGGACCGTGACATCGCCATGGTGTTCCAGAACTACGCCCTCTACCCGCACATGAGCGTCGGCCAGAACATGGCCTACGGCCTCAAGCTGCGCAAGATGCCCAAAGCCGAGATCGACGAGCGCGTGCAGCGTGCCGCCAAGATCCTGGAGCTGAGCCATCTGCTGGAACGCAAGCCGCGCGAACTGTCCGGCGGCCAGCGCCAGCGCGTGGCCATGGGCCGCGCCATCGTGCGCGACCCGCAGGTCTTCTTGTTCGACGAGCCGCTGTCCAACCTCGACGCCAAGCTGCGCGTGCAGACACGGCTGGAGATTCAGAAACTGCACCGCGAGCTGGGCGTCACCTCGCTGTTCGTCACCCACGACCAGGTCGAGGCCATGACGCTGGCGCAGCGCATCATCGTCATGAACGGCGGCCGCATCGAGCAGATGGGCACGCCCGAGGAGGTCTACGGCCAGCCGGCCTCGACCTTCGTCGCCAGCTTCATCGGCTCGCCGGCCATGAACCTGCTGCCGGGCCGACAGCACGGCGGGCAGTTCTACATCGACGGCGCCGAGCTCGACGTGCCGCCGGGCGTGGAAGGCGAACTCACGCTGGGCCTGCGCCCCGAGCATGCGCACCTGGCCGACCGGGGCTGGCCCCTGCGCGTGGAGATGATCGAGATGCTGGGCGCCGAGCGCCTGGTCTATGGCAAGCTGGGCGCCTGCACGCCCTTCACGCTGCGCCTGGACGCCACCCTGCCCCCACCGCAGCCGGGCGACTGGCTGCACCTGGCCTTCAGCCCCGTGCACCTGCACCGCTTCGACGCCAAGACGGGACAAAGGCTGTGAAGACGCATTGGCCCTATCCGCTGTGGCTGGCCCATCGAGGCGCCGGCAAGCTGGCGCCGGAGAACACGCTGGCGGCCTTCCGCATGGGCGCAGGCTTTGGCTTTCGTGCGTTTGAGTGCGACGTCAAGCTCAGCCAGGACGGCCAGGCCTTCCTGCTGCACGACGACACGCTGGACCGCACGACCAGCGGCCAGGGCTCGCCGGCTTCAGCAGACTGGGCGCAGCTGGCCGGGCTCGACGCCGGCAGCTGGCACAGCCCACCCTTCGCCGCCGAACCGCTGCCGCGCTTCGCCCAGATCGCCGCCTTCTGCCAGGCCAACGGCTGCGCGCTGAACATCGAGATCAAGCCCTGCCCCGGCGAGGAGGCCCGCACCGGCGCGGCCGTCGCCCGCGAGGCCGCTCGGCTGTGGGCTGGCGCGCTGCCACCGCTGTTGAGTAGCTTCAAGCCTGAAGCCATCGCTGCAGCCCGCGACGTCGAGCCCGCCTTGCCACGCGCGTTGCTGCTGGACAAGCTGTGGGACGGCTGGCCCGAGGCCGCCGAGGCGCTGGGCGTCGTCGCAGTCATCACGAACTACCGACTGATGGACCGCGCGCTGATCGAGCGCCTGCATGCCAGGGGCTGGCGGGCGCTGGTCTACACGGTCAACGACGCGGCGACTGCCGAGCGACTCATTGCCGACGGCATCGACGGGATCATCACGGACGCCGTTCACGAACTCGGACCTCAATGAACTCGCCCCTGCTCAAGGCCCTTTTCACCGTGGCCCTTGGGTTGCTCGCTGCGATGGCCCGTGCCGCCGCACCCAACTGCGAAACCGATCCGCAGCTGCAGCTCGACCGCATCACCGAACGGGTCATCCTCATCGGCGAGACCCATGGCAACGAGCAATCGCCGGCCTTCGTGGCCCGGCTGGTCTGCGGCCTGCTGGCACTTGATCGCCCCATCATCTTGGCGGTGGAACGAATCAGCCTTGAACAGCCGGCGCTGGACCGCTACCTGGCATCGGCCGGGAGCGCCGATGACGTCCGCGCACTGCTCCGCGAGGAGGACTGGGCAGCGCCCACGCAGGATGGACGCAGCAGCGTGGCGATGCTCAAGCTGCTGGAGCAGGTGCGGCGCTGGCGCCAGGCGGGGCAACCTGTCGAGCTGATCGCCATGGTGCAGCCCTGGAGTTCCGATGCCGCTGCCTCCGCGCCCGCCAGCGATCCCAAGCTCGTGCAGGCCCGGGAGGACCGCGGCATGGCCGACACCGTCACCGCGGCCCTCGCCCGGCATCCCGCGCACAGCGCCGTCGTGCTGGCCGGCAGCTTCCACACCGTCATCGGGTCCAAGATTCACCAGGACATCATCGGCTCGCCGTCCCTGGGCGACGTGCTCGCGACCCGCACGGCCGTCCATGTCATCGGCTTGAGCAGCGGCGCCGGTTCGTCCTGGACCTGCCGAACCAGCTGCGGCCCGAACCCGGTGCTCGCCGCCCCCTGGGATCTGCCCGATGCCCGCATCGACACCCGCGTCAGCCTCGGCGAGATCAGCGTTTCGCCGCCGGCAGCGGCGGTGCGCTGATCAACTGCGCGATGCGCGAGTAAAAGGCCACGTTGCGCGGATGCCCACAGCAACTCGTCCGTCGCGTCCTTCCGTGCGGTGAGCCCGCCAGTCCCTAACGCCTTAAGCAAGCATGACTAGGGATGGGCTTTACGGGCGAAATGCGAGAACGTCTTCCAAGTTTCAGAAAAGGCTCAAAGGAGACCTGTATGAAAAGGATGCTTGCCGTGTGCGGCTTTTTGGCAGCGAGCCTGTCGTGTCAAGCCGATATTCAAGCCACCGCCTCGTTGAGCGGCTTTCACTTCGAGCTGATCGACCTCGATTTGGGTGACGGAATTTCACCTTCCCTCACGTTAAAGACGAGTACATCAGACGCAACGATCTGGACAACCACACCCGAGGGAATAACGGATCAACTGTCCGTGCAAACCGCAGTGCCCTTTACAGGCTTCTCTCGCTCGTTGACCCGCGGGGATCAGACAGGTGAGATCGAGCTGGTGAACACGAGCCTGAACAGCCTTGGCCTGACGACTTTCGTCAATTCATCGCTGGATTCGATGGCGCCACCGCATTCGGGTACCGGCACCTACGCGTACACGGGGTGGTATCCCAGCTTCATGCTCTCAGCCAGAACTCAGCTGACCATCGTTGCAGACGCCAAGCTCGCGGCGGCGTCCACCATTCCGGTCGACCCGAGCCTTGTCAATACGGCGATGGTCAATAGTCTCCTCAGCGCGTCAACGGTTGGCCAATATGACGATGATTCATTTCAGAAATTGATAAGTGGCAATAATGGATTCTCATTCACCGGCGAGAAGACGTTGTCGGTGACCGTTTCGAACGACTCGAACGAAAGCAGAAATGTGAGTGTTTCCGCCTATATCAGCTCGACCCAGGTGCTGAATCCGGTCCCAGAACCGGCAAGCATTTCCCTGCTGATGGCCGGACTTGCGTTGGTGGGCATGATTCTGAAACGGCGCAGAGGCTGACCGCCATCATTGAGCGCAACGGCACGTCGGTCGTGTGACCAGTAAATCAACAACAATGATGCCCTCGCCGCCGAACTAGCTGACAGCCGCCTTTTCCCGGCTGCGAGAGACGAAGTTCGTTGTTCCCGCTGCCCCATACCGTCGCCTTGAACCATGCCACGCGCAAACTAGAGCAAAGGCAGCCAAGGTGAATGACCCCGGCTTCTAAACGCCAACCCGCATCCACTGTGGATGCGTCTAGCAAGTTGTTCAGGTCGATCAGAGTGTCCTTACTCCACAGGACAGCGCGACGGTCTGCGCTACGCCCTACAACATCACCCGCGCTGTTGATGTCAGAGGCGTTGAAGGCACCGAGATCGGTGACGGTGGCGCCGTCCCACAGGGCGGCGTGTGAGCCAGCATCGCCAGCGATATCGCTGTCACCCACCACCTGGCCTCGATCGTTTATCGCTCGAGCAAAGCTGTCAGTACCGCCCAGCGTACGTAAATCCGCAGCGATAGTGCCGTGCCACAAGATGGCATGCCTCGCCGCATTTTTCGTGATATCCCGCGCCCACTATTTGGCCGGAATTATTAATGCCCAAAGCGAAAGTTTCACTGCCACCCAAAGTGCCGAGAAGGGTTTTGACACCGCCATTCCACAACGTTGCATTGGATTCGGAAAAAGCAGGCAAGTACGTGTTGCCCACCACTTGGTCTGTAAACCGGGAGGGCGGCTGCTGTTTCAGTCATAGAGGGAGTCCGCGGGCGGTCGTCTCGCACCACCGGCGGCGCAGCGACCAAAGACCTACGAGCCCGCCGGTGAAGGCCAGCCAACCGCTGGGCTCCGGCACAGGCGACAGCGTCGCGCCGTTGAAGAATCCGGACCCGGTGCTCATGGTCTCTCCCGCGAAATTCTTGATGTCCGTCAGCTCGAAACGCACCGCGAACGGCGTTGACAGCGAAGCGCTGGTCTCAAAGCCGAACGTCGCCGTCACTGGATGGCTGTAATCGGTGTTGATCCAGCTCGCAGAGCCGCCCCCCGGATCCGCCGTCCACTGCAGCGTGATGACCTGGGGCACGCCGAAGTCAAGAGTGACGTCGCCCTTGGCATCCAGCAATGCGGCCCACGCTGCCACCGACCCTGGCCCGCTCGCCACGGGCGTCGCCAAGGCGTTGTCCCAGCTGAGTTGGAAGGTGACCGCGCTCAAATCGACCGCTGGCTTCGAGCCGAAGAAGAAAGTGGTGGTGGCCGTGCCTCCGGCAACAAAGCTGCCAGAGGTCATGTAGAGCATGACCTCATCGAAGTCAGCGACCGCGCGGGCAGACGGGCTGCACGTCAAGGCGGCAGCCACCAAAGCCAGGGTGGCCAGACGTGGCCGGGCAAGAGGGCGCACAGCACAAATGATTGACATGGTGGGACCTTCGGGTGAGGCGGATGAGAGCGCCTGTGCAGCATGCGCCCGCACCCCGTCGTGTCCAATCCCTATGCCGGCACGGTGACACGAGTCGGCTGCTTCGGCGGCGACGAATGCCTCTGCCTGACCTTGTCCCCCGCGCCATCGGCATCTTGCGCGCCGCTCAGACCGCCGCGCCCCCCCAAGGTCGTGCTCTGGAGGTCGACGCTGCTAGGGAAGGTCTGGCAAGTTCAGGACACGCGCGCGTAGACGCATGTGTCGCGGGGATGCCCGTCGACACCAAGCGTCTCATTGCGCAGGATGCCTTCCAGCTCGAAGCCGCAACGTTCGGCAACCGCGCGGCTCCTGACGTTGCGCGGGTCGCAGCGGATCTCGACACGGCGCGCGGACAGCACATCGAAGGCCAGGCCTGTCAGCAATCGCACGGCCTCGCTGACATGCCCCTGGCCCGCCGCCTCGGGGCGGATCCAGTAGCCGATCTCGAAGCGCCGCACCGTCCAGTCCATGCGGTGCAGGCCGGTGCCGCCCAGCAGCCGACCAGGGCTGCCATCGGCGCGGCGGGCGTAGATGTGGAAGCACAGGTCGCGTCGGGCGATGAAGTCGGCCTGCATGCGGCGCACCACCATCTCCGAGCTCTCCGCTGTCGGCGCCTCCTGGGCCCACGGCATCCAGGGGCGCAGATGCGAGATCGCCTGCGTGATGACGACGGCCAGCTCCGCGCCGACGCCGGCACGCGGCATCAGCAGCACGGTGCGCTCGCCGTCCAGGCGCTCGGGGATGTCGATCAACAGCGGATCAAGACTCATGGGCACCCTTCGCGCTGCGCGCTGTCCCGCCGGGCGGGAGCTGAGCCCCTTCGGGCGGCCGAACGGGGCTCATGCTGTCACCACTTCAACCGGCTTGGGCAGTTCGCGCACGCCGCGGATGACTGGGTGACGCCAGGCCAGGGCCGCCAGCAGGCACGCGCCTACGCCCGAGAAGGCCAGCGCCGAGCGCAGGCCCATGTGCTCGCCCAGCCAGCCACCGATCAGTGCGCCCGGCCCGGCAGGCAGCAGGATGAGCCAGCGCATCGTGCTCGTCATGCGGCCCAGCATGGGCGCCGGCGTGACGGCCTGGCGCAGCGACAGGAAGTTGATGAAGATCAGCACGGCACCGAAGCCGAAGGCGAACAGCATCACGCCAAAGCTGACCACGCCCAGATGACCCGCCGGCGCCAGCGCCAGCTGCAGCCAGCCGACACCGCAGGCCGCATAACCCAGCACCAGGCATGGCCCCGGGCCGATGCGGCGGCTGATACGGTGGCCGAAGATGCTGGCCAGCACGGTACCGGCGCCCAGCGCGACGTAGGACAGGCCGACCGTCTGCGGCGCGAGCTGCAGCTCGCGCGTTGCAAACAGGATCTGCACGACCAGGGCGGCGTTGTGGAAGAGCTGCCAGCCACCGGTGGCGGTGGCCAGGCTGATGAGCAGCTTGTGCGAGCGCACGAAAGCCAGGCCTTCCTTCAACGAGGGCCAGAAAGCGCCGCGCGTGGCAGACAACTGCTCCTGCACGCGGATGCCACGCAGGATGACTGCCGACGCGAGCAGGGCCACGGCATCCACGGCCAGGGCCAGCGGAGCGCCCAGCAGCCTGATCAGCACGCCGGCCAGGCCCGGCCCGACGACCTCGGCGCCAGAACCGGCCAAGGCGTTCTTGGCATGCGCCTCGACAAGCCGCTCGCGTGGCACCACCTGGGTCAGCACGATCTGCGCGGCGCTGCCAGCCGTCGTGTGCACGGTGCCCAATACGAAACCAACGACATACAGCCAGCCCATGCCCAGCCAACCCATCCACGCGGCCAGCGGCACCGTGGCCACCGCGAAGGCGAGCAGGGTCTCACCCGCCACATAGACCGGCAGCTTGCGCATGCGATCCAGCAGCACGCCCGAGGGCAGCGAGAACAGCACGAAGGGCAGGATCTCCATCGCCTGCAGCAGGCCCATCTGCGTGGGGCTGGCGTTGAGCAGCACCGCAGCCGTCAGCGGCAGGGCCAGCATGGTGACCTGGCCACCAAGGGAGGAGATGAGGATGGACGACCACAGCCGCCGGTAGATCGCATCGCGCAGCAGGTCGCCGGGCGCGAGGGTGAAAAACTTGGAGAACATGACGCTTGAGGCTCCGACAGGACTCGACGGGCGGGTCAGCCCCGCCGGGATGAAACGACGCGCAGGGGCGTCAGTCGAGGTCGAGCAACTTGGTCATGCGCTGCATGCTAGCAGCGCGGCCGGACGGTGTCGCGTGCCGGTGGTCACGGCTTGCGGACGACAAGCTCGGTGTAGCCCGTGGCCGAATCGAATTCGCGCGACAGCGAGCCGGTGGGCAGCGACTCAATCAGCAACTCGGCCGTCGTGCGCACCTCGCAGCCGGCACACACATGGCCGCCGAACACGCGACCCGCCGCATCGGACACGCTGGCATGCAGATGCGCGCCATCGGGCGTCAGGCTGCCGCTGAGCGTCAGGATTTCGAGCGGCCCGGCGATGGTGGTCGGCTCCGGTTCGCCAGCGAAGCGCAATTGCGCATGAACGAGGCTGCCGATGCCGGCGACGACAAAGCCGGTGCGTCCTTCCAGCGCGCCGCGCAGGTCGTCCCCGGGGTTCAGGCGCAAGACCTCCACTTCAGTAGCCCACGGCCACGCCATCGCGCCGCGGATCGCTGGCCGCCACATAGCCCTCGACGCCCGGATCACCCAGCCGCCAGATGAACTGGCCGGCGCCGAAGTCCTGGTAGCTGTCGTGGATGTCACCGATCTCATGGCCGCGCGCGCGCAGCGCCTCGATGGTCGCCGCCGGCATGTGCAGCTCGACGTTGATCGACAAACCTTCGTTGAAGCGCCAGCGCGGCGCATCGCAGGCAGCCTGCGGGTTCTGGCCGTAGCAGAGCATGCGCACCAGCGTCTGCAGATGCCCCTGCGGCTGCATGTTGCCGCCCATGACGCCGAAGCTCATCACGGGCGCGCCGTCCTTCGTCAGGAAGGCCGGGATGATGGTGTGGAAGGGCCGCTTGCCCGGTGCGACCTGGTTGGGGTGGCCGGCCTCCAGCGTGAAGCAATGGCCACGGTTCTGCAGGCTGATGCCATAGCCCGGCAGCACCAGGCCAGAGCCGAAGCCCATGTAGTTGCTCTGGATGAAGCTGACCATCATTCCGGACTCGTCGGCCGCGGTCAGATAGATGGTGCCGCCCTTGATGGGGTTGCCGGCACCGAAGGCCTGGGCGCGCTGCGGGTCGATGAGCTTGGCGCGCGAAGCAAGGTAGTCGGGATCGAGCAACTGGGCCGCGCTGACCGTCATCGCGCCGGGCTCGGCCACGTAGCGGTAGACATCGGCAAAGGCCAGCTTCATCGCCTCGATCATCAGATGCTGGGCCTCGGGGCTGTCCACCTCGTGCGCAGTCACATTGCAATGCGCCAGCAGGCCCAGCGCCATCTGTGCGGCGATGCCCTGGCCGTTGGGCGGGATCTCGTGCAACGTATGGCCCGCAAAGTCCTTCGCCAGTGGTGTAACCCACTCAGGCTGATAGCCCGCCAGGTCGGCCTCGGTCAGCGCGCCGCCGGTCTCGCCCGCAAATCGAACGAGTGCCTGCGCAATCTCGCCGCGGTAGAACGCCTCGCCCTTGGATTCGGCAATGAGCTTCAAGCTGCGCGCCGCATCATTGAAGCGGAACAGCTCGCCGACCTCGGGCGCGCGGCCGTGCGGCAGGAAGGCCCGAGCAAAGCCGGGCCGCGATGTGAGCTCGCTCAACGCCGCCGCCATCGCCCACTTGCCCTGCACGATCGGCGGCACCGCATAGCCGCGCTCGGCGATCTCGATGGCGGGTTGCATCAGATCGGCGAACGGCAGCTTGCCGAAGCGCTCGCTCAGTGCGATCCAGCCGCCCACGGCGCCAGGCACGGTCACCGAGCCCCAGCCTCTCCTTGGCATGACCTGCCCCCCAAAGAACTCCGGGGTCCACGCCGCCGGCGCTGGGCCGGATGCGTTCAGGCCATGCAGCCGCTTGCCGTCCCACAGGATGCAGAAAGCATCCGAGCCCATGCCATTGCTGCAGGGCTCGACCAGCGTCATGCAGGCCGCCGTCGCGATCGCCGCATCGACCGCGTTGCCGCCCGCCTGCAGCATGCGCAGCCCGGCCTGGGCCGCCAGCGGATGCGAGGTCGAGACGATGTTGCGCGCGAACAGCGGGCTGCGCCGGCTTGGGTAGCCAGCGCTCCAGTCGAAGTGGGATGCGGTGTTCATGCGCCCGATTCTGCCGGTGTAAGGCTTTGCAAACAGGGTCAACGATGCCGGGCGAGGCGTCGTTGTCACCCCAAGCTTGCGCAAGCCGAACCGAAATCCCCGAACCACCTTGGAGCCCTCAAGATGAACACGCTGAAGACCACGATCGCCACTGCCCTCATCACGCTCGCTTCGGGCGTGGCCCTGGCCCAGACTCCGGCTGCCACGCCGGCCACCGCTGCGACACCCGCCACGGCGGCAACACCGGCTACCAAGGCCGCACCGGCCACCGCCGCCACGCCTGCAGTCGCCGCCACGCCGGCCGATGCAGCCAGCGCTGCCAAGCACGCGCCCAAGCACCATGCGAAGAAGCACGCTGCCGCCAAGACCGGCGACATGCCTGCCAAGACCGAAACCAAGACGCAGTAAGCGCATCAGCGCTCCGCGCAAGGCCGCAGCCCGCAATGGCTGCGGCCTTTTTGTTGCCCGATCAGCGGATCGGCGCCATCTCTTTCAGTGCCTTCACCGCACCGGCGCCCATGGCCGCGCCAAAACGCTTGGCCAGGCGCTCAGCGACGTTCTCGCGCGGCGTGTAGTCGATGACGTCCTCGGCCTTGACGACCTCGCGGGCCACATAGTCGAGGTTGCCGAAGTGGTCGGCCAGGCCCAGCTTGACGGCCTGCTCACCGTTCCAGAACAGGCCCGAGAAGGTCTCCTGCGTCTCCTTGAGCCGCTTGCCGCGGCCTTCGCGCACGACGGCGATGAACTGCTGATGGATCTGGTCCAGCATGGCTTGCGCGTAGGCGCGCTGCTTGGGGTTCTCCGGACTGAACGGGTCCAGCATGCCCTTGTTCTCGCCGGCGGTCAGCAAGCGGCGCTCGACGCCGACCTTGTCCATCAGCCCGGTGAAGCCAAAGCCATCCATCAGCACGCCGATGGAGCCGACGACCGAGGCCTTGTCGACATAGATCTCGTCGGCCGCTGCGGCGATGTAGTACGCGCCGGATGCACACATCTCCTCGACGACGGCATAGACCGGCTTGTCGTACTGCTTCTTCAGCCGCTTGATCTCGTCGTAGACGATGCCGGCCTGCACCGGGCTGCCACCGGGCGAGTTGATGCGCAGCACGACGGCCTGGGCCGCGTCGTCCTTGAAGGCGTCTTTCAGCGCGGCCAGCAACTGCTCGGCGCTGGCCTCGGTGTCGGCGGCGATCTCGCCACGCACCTCGACCAGGGCGGTGTGCGGCGTCGTCGACGGCGTCACGTGCTTGCCCTGCAGCCACAAGCTGTAGACCAGCAGGGCCGCGAGCAGCAACCAGAACAGCCGGAACACCGTGCGCCAGCGCCGCTCCAGCCGGCGCTCACGCAGGAAGTCGCGGGCCAGCTGGGCCAGCAGCGTCTCGTTTTGCGGCGTGAGCTGTACCGGCACGCCGACGGGCTCGGGCATCGGGGGAGGCAGGGAGTCGTCAGAGGTGCTGCTCATATCAATCTTCAAAAGCGGGCTTGGTGTCGCGGGTCGGGTGCCAGTAGACCTCGCCATCGCGCTCGGTCAGGTCGATCTTCGTCAAGCGGCCGCGGTTGCAGGGGCCCATGACGCATTGGCCGGTCGATGGTTCGTAGACGGCGCCATGGATGCTGCACATGATGAAGCGCTTGTCGCTGTCCAGGAACTCGCCTTCCTGCCAGTCCATCTCGGTGGGCACATGGGCGCAGCGGTTCAGGTAGGCGACCGCCTTGCCGTCGAAACGCAGCGCGAAGGCTCGCACCGGCTCGCGCCACTGGATGACGTCGAAGCTGACGGCCTTGCCGCGTTCCGGCAGCTCGGCCGACGCGCACAGGCGCTGCAGCGGCGCGACTTCGGGCTCAGGCATGTGCGATCAGCCAGTCGTGCAGCTCGCGCGTCGAGTGCGCAACGAAGAGCGGCTTGAACTCGGCAAAGGTCTCGTGGTCATGCGCGCCAAAGCTGACCGCGACGCAGGGCACACCGGCATTCATGGCCAATTGCAGGTCGTGCGTTGTGTCGCCGATCATCAGCGTGCGCTCGGGCTCCGTGCCGAACTCCTTCATCAGCTCCAGCAGCATCTGCGGGTGCGGCTTGGAACGCGTCTGGTCGGCTGTGCGCGTGCCGTCGAACAGATGACCCAGTTCGCTGGACGCCAGCACGCGGTCCAGGCCCGCGCGGTTCTTGCCGGTCGCCACGGCCAGCCAGTGATGCCTCGCCTTCAAGGCCTCCAGCATCTCGAGCGTGCCCTCGAACAGCGACAGCTCGTGCTCCGAGGCGAGATAGTGGTGGCGATAGCGCAGGCCCAGTTCGGGGTAGCGCTCCTCGGCCAGGCCGGGCACGGCATGCTCCAGCGCATCGCGCAGGCCCAGGCCGATGACATATTTGGCGCGCTCGAACCCGGGCTCGGGCAGACCGATGTCCACGGCGGCACGCTGGATGCAACGGGCGATCAGCGCCGTGGAGTCGAACAGGGTGCCGTCCCAGTCGAAGGCGATCAGGTCGAAGCGTTGGGGGCGGGAAATCATGAAGGGATTGTCGATGTTCGGGCTTTCGCCTTGAGACTCAGGGGCGCTCGACTTGGCGCAAGCGAGATGCATAACCGGGGATCGGCTCCAGCCGGCAAGGCTGACGGGCGCCTTCGGCGGCCGGTTCGGTGAACAGCCGGACTGCGGGCGATTCGAGTGTCACGCCGGCCTCAAGCAGGATGTCCCAGATGGCTTCGTAGCGCGCTGCCACATCGGCCGCATTGCCAGTGCAGAAGGCTTCTCTCAGCACTGCGGCGACGGGATTGCAGCTGACGGGAGAACCCTTCGGCTGATATGGCATGGTGGCGCCGCGCGCCCAGCTTGCGAAATGCGGCCTCCACGCCTCGAATTGCTCCTGATCCCCGCCTGCTTCCCAGAAGGCTGCCATGACGAAGCAGCCCTTGGCCGGCCCGGCGGCTTCGATGAGCCGGTCAAAAGCATCGAGCTGGCCTTGCTGGGTCGCCACGCCCAACAGCCAATGCGGCCCAGGCCCGCCCAGGATCATTGGCTGCTCACCGAAGTAGGACATCACCTCGGGTTCGCGCAATCGCTGCTCGATCACCGCCCACGGCAGGCCGCCAGCTGCCAATTCGTGCGCATGGCCGGCTCGCTCTTGGAGCGTCAAAGGCGCCAGGCCCCAGCGCTGCCGAAATCGCTCCACCTCGGCGTCCTCGGCACGCGCCCAGAGCTGAAGCAACCACCAACGCCGAGTTTGCATCGACGCATCCCGCAGGGACTGCTCGGCCAACCAATGGTAGAGCTCCGGATGCCGCGTACAACCGGGCCCTGCGCAAACGGCCGCGACCGCCAGAGGCATTGCGAGGCCCGACCTGCCCTGCTTGGACAAGCGCTGCCAGAAGGCCGGCATCCTCGGCTCGGCGCCCTCGACGTATTGCCCCATTGCCTCGGCCCAGGCGAATGCCTGCGATCCCGCTCGCAGGTCGCACCAAACGTCGTCGGCGGCGCCCACATCCGCCAACAGCGTGTGGCGGTGCCGGGGGCGGGCCTGCCCATTGCGCAACGGCTTCATCTCGACCGCCAGCTTCAGCCCCAACTGCTCCATCCGCTTCTGGACTGTTGCCACGCGGCGCTTGGCCAGCGCCGTCTGCGCTCTCTTGGCCGGCGACAAGTGCAGGGCCAGCTCGTTCGCCGGGCACTGCGCGGCACGCACCGCCAACTCGTTCAGGGCGACAAGGCCGTCGCGTGTCAGTCGATCGGTGCGCGCTTCGAATTGCAGGGGAATGGGCGCAGGCGGCATGATCGTCATGGCGGCCACCCACGAGCCGCCCAGAGAGGCCGCGACGATGAAGGCCGCCCGGCCCAACCGCTCAAGCGCCCGCCACAACTTCATGCGGCACCGTCCACCAGGCTTCGGCAATCGGCAGGCAATGGCGCCTCGCAGGTCACCGTCTCCCCCGTCGCCGGATGCTGGAACTGCAGCTTTCGCGCATGCAAGAACATGCGGTCGAACTTGGCACGCCCGCGCGCCAGCTCGCGATTTCGCTCGAAGTCGCCGTACTTGGGGTCGCCGACGATGGCGTGACCGGCCTGCTGCAGGTGGACGCGGATCTGGTGGGTGCGGCCGGTCTTGATGGTCACGTCCAGCAGGCTGAAATGCGGCGTGCGCTGGACGACCTTCACCAGGCTGATCGACCGCTTGGCGCCTTCCTCATCCGCCTTGCCCGGCCTCACCCAGCGCTCGCCGTCGCCGCCGACGAACTTGACCAGCGGCACGTCGATGACCTTGAGCTTGGCCGGCCAGTCACCCCAGACCAGGGCGGCATAGGTCTTGCCCGTCTCGCGCTCGCGCAGCTGATCCTGCAGTGCCACCAGCGCGCTGCGCTTCTTGGCAATCATCAGCAGGCCGGAGGTTTCCTTGTCGAGGCGGTGCACCAGCTCCAGGAACTTGGCCGTCGGCCGCGAGCGGCGCAGGGCTTCGATGACGCCGTAGCTGACGCCCGAGCCGCCGTGCACCGCCACGCCGGCCGGCTTGTCGATGACGAGCAGGTGCTCATCCTCGAACACCACCGGAAACTCACGCGCCGGCGCCTCGGGCTGAGCCGGGCGCTCGGGCAGGCGCACCGGCGGGATGCGCACCTCGTCACCAATTTCCAGCCGGGTGTCGGCCTGGGCCCGGCCCTTGTTGACCCTCACTTCGCCGGCCCGGATGACGCGGTAGACGTGGGTCTTGGGCACACCCTTGAGTTCGCGCAGCAGGAAATTGTCCAGACGCTGCCCGGCGGAACCTTCGTCCACCGTGACCCGGCGCACGGCTGGTGCCGTGGCAGGGGTTTGCGTGGTGTCGGGTGGCACTTGGGCTACCCCTATAATCCTTTTCACCACGTTGCTGCCGTAAGTATTTGATTTGTTTGATTTTAGCGGCGGTAACGTGTGGCCGACGGGGCACAGCCCTGGCGGCCACAGGCGATGCAACGCGAAAGACGGCCGGCAGGTTTCCTCCCCGAGTGAGTGAACGGCCCGCTGCCCGACGCGGCAGAGCGATGACACAAGAACCCCGCGAGCCCCGCTGCCCTTGATTGTTTCAAGACACCCGGCGCCCGCAGACAACAAGGTTTCCATGGCGACAGAACGCCCAGGCCTAGGCCGACGCGAGCTGTCACCAGCGTCCAGCAGCCCACGCAGATGAGCATGCCCCTCCCCCCACACGCACCCCTGCGGCCCCGGCTAGATCCCGGTGTGGCCGCCCTGTTTCGGCCATTGGCCGGGCGGGTGCGCGCGGGAGCCGGCAGCTCGGCTCGCATGACAGCTGCTGCGGCGCACGCGCCAACGCCGACTGCACGCTGACCCCCACGGTCGGCCGCGCTTTCGGTCCAGGGCGATTCCTTCCTCGGTTCTCGAGTCATTGCCCGTGCATCTTGAGCCGCTTTCGGGCGGCGCGATGAACGTGCGCGTTTTGCGGCGGCTCAATGCCCGCCCGGCGCGTGAGGAGTGATGACATGAAACGCATGCTGATCAATGCGACGCAGCCGGAAGAGCGGCGCCTCGCAATCGTCGATGGCCAGAAACTGCTGGACTTCGAGACCGAAATCGAAGGCCGCGAGCAGCGCAAGGGCAATATCTACAAGGCCGTCGTGACGCGGGTCGAGCCCTCGCTCGAAGCCTGCTTCGTCGACTACGGCGAGGACCGCCACGGTTTCCTGCCGTTCAAGGAAATCTCGCGCCAGTTCTTCCGCGAAGGCACCGACGTCAAGAACGCGACCATCAAGGACGCGATCAAGGAAGGCCAGGAACTGCTGGTCCAGGTCGAGAAGGAAGAGCGCGGCAACAAGGGCGCGGCGCTGACCACCTTCGTGTCGCTGGCCGGGCGCTACCTGGTGCTGATGCCCAACAACCCGCGCGGCGGTGGCGTTTCGCGCCGCATCGAGGGCGAGGACCGCGAGGAGCTGAAGGAAAACCTCGACCAGCTCGAGTACCCCAAGGGCATGTCCCTGATCGCACGCACCGCCGGTATCGGCCGCACGGCGCCCGAGCTGCAGTGGGACTTGAACTACATGCTCAAGCTCTGGACCGCGATCGATGACGCGGCCAAGGGCGGCAAGGGCGCCTACCTGATCTACCAGGAAAGCAGCCTGGTCATCCGCGCGATCCGCGACTACTTCACGTCGGACATCGGCGAGATCCTGATCGACACGGACGACCTGTACGAGCAGGCCAGCCAGTTCATGAACCACGTGATGCCCGACCAGGGCCATCGCGTGAAGCGCTACCGCGACGACGCACCGCTGTTCAGCCGCTTCCAGATCGAGCACCAGATCGAGACGGCCTTCAGCCGCACGGTGAACCTGCCGTCCGGCGGCGCCATCGTCATCGACCACACCGAAGCCCTCGTGTCGGTCGACGTCAACTCGGCCCGCTCGACCCGCGGCACCGACATCGAAGAGACGGCCACCCGCACCAACCTCGAAGCGGCCGACGAAATCGCCCGCCAGATGCGCCTGCGCGACCTGGGCGGCCTGATCGTCGTCGACTTCATCGACATGGAGGAGAGCAAGAACCGCCGTGACGTGGAACAGCGCCTGCGCGACGCGCTGCGCCAGGACCGCGCCCGCGTGCAGTTCGCCTCCATCAGCAAGTTCGGCCTGCTCGAAATGAGCCGCCAGCGCCTGCGCCCGGCACTCAGCGAAGGCAACCACATCACCTGCCCGCGCTGCAACGGCACGGGCCACATCCGCGACACCGAGTCCTCGGCACTGCAAATCCTGCGCATGGTCCAGGAAGAGGCCATGAAGGACAACACCGCCGCCGTGCACGTGCAGGTGCCGGTGGAAGTGACCTCCTTCCTGCTGAACGAGAAGCGCACCGAGATCACCAAGATCGAACTCAAGCAGCGCGTCACCGTGCTGCTGGTGCCCAACAAGCACCTCGAGACGCCGAACTACAAGCTCGAGCGCCTGCGCCACGACGACCCGCGCCTGGAGAACCTGCAGGCCAGCTACACGATGATCGAGGAGCCGACCGACGAGGTCGGCATCACGCGTCGCGGCGACGTCGAGAAGAAGAACAAGCAGGAGCCGGTCATCAAGGGCATCCTGCCCGAGCAGCCCGCGCCGGTCGCCGCACCGAAGCCCGAGCCCGTCGCGGCCGCGCCCGCACCGGCGCCCGTCGTTGCGCCCCCGCCGCCAGCACCGCAGGCCAAGGGCTTCTTCAGCCGCCTGTTCAGCTTCTTCGGCGGTGGCGATGCCGCGCCGGCCCCGGCACCTGCTGTCCAGGCGCCCGCAGCGGCGCCTGCCGCAACGGACAAGCCCAAGCGCGAAGGCGGCCGTGATGGTCGCCGCGACGGTGGCCGCCGTGGTGAGCGCGGCGAGCGTGGCGAACGCGGTGAGCGCAACGAGCCGCGTGGCCAAGGTGGCCGCCGCGATGGCAAGCCGCAGGAAGCCCGCGGTGAGCGCGGCGAACGCGGTGACCGCAAGCCGCGCGCCGAAGGCGCTGACAAGCCTGAACAGCAGCAACGCCCGGAGCGCGGCGAGCGCACCGAACGTGGTGAGCGTGCTGAACGTGGTGAGCGCACCGAACGCGGTGGTGACCGCCCGGAGCGTGGTGAGCGCCGCCCGCGGGGCGAGCGCCAGGAGCGCCCGCCGGTCGAGACCGTGGCCGCCTTGCCGGTTGCCGCGCCGTTGAGCGAAGACTTGGCCGCCGTCCACGACGCGCCGCCGGCCTTTGTCGACAGCCAGGCCGAAGCCGCCCTGCCTCCGACTGGCGACACGCCGGCCGGTGAAGAGCGCCAGGGCCGTGGCCGCCGCCGTCGCCGTGGTGGCCGCGAGCGCGACGATCAGACGGGCACCGAAGGCACGGCAGAAGCCGGCGTCGAAGCACCGGCTGAAGTTGTTGCTGACGCAGGCGCCGAAACCACGCCGCCCGTCGAAGGTGATGACGCCGAGGGCCATGGCCGCGAAAGCCGCCGTCGCGGCGGTCGCAATCGCAACCGAGGCCGCCGTGAGGAAGGTGCCGTCGAAGGCCAGGAAGCCACTGCTGGCGAGGAGGCCGCTTCGGCCGCCGCGCCGATGCAGAGTTCGCTGATCGAAGACGCGATGGCCAATGCTGCTGCGCCGGTCCAGGCGCCCGCAGCCGTGGCCGCCGCGCCGGCTCCGGTCGCTGCACCTGCGCCGGCCCCGGCGCCGGTTGTCCAAGCCTTCAAGCTGCCGATGGGCGAGCTTCAATCCATCGCCGAAGGTGCCGGCCTGCAATGGGTCAACTCCGACGCCGACAAGATCGCCGCTGTGCAGGCCGCCATCGCGGCCGAGCCCGCACCGGCCCCGCTGGGCCGCGAGCCGGCAGCGGTCGCCGTTGTCGACGAGGGCCCGCTGGTGCTCGTGGAAACCCGCAAGGATCTCAGCCAGGTGAAGCTGCCTTTCGAGGCATGATTCGGGTCGGCTGATCCCACCCTCCAACGCCGCTCGGCCACAAGCCGGGCGGCGTTTCTCTTTTTCAGAGCCCCAACTCCGAGGCCCCCATGACGACCACTGTCACCGCAGACGCCGCCACCGCGGCAAGCCCCGCGGCCAAGATGCCGCCGCAGATCCCCTACATCATCGGCAACGAAGGATGCGAGCGCTTCAGCTTCTACGGCATGCGCAACATCCTGACGGTCTTCATGATGACCAGCCTGCTGCTGGCCATTCCCGAGGACCTGCGCAAGGCCGAGGCCAAGGAGGTGTTCCACACTTTCGTCATCGGTGTCTATTTCTTCCCGCTGCTGGGCGGTTGGCTGGCCGACCGCTTCTTCGGCAAGTACCCGACCATCTTCTGGTTCAGCATCCTGTACTGCGCGGGGCATGCCTGCCTGGCCCTGTTCGACGACAACATCCGGGGCTTCTACTTCGGCCTGTTCCTGATCTCGCTCGGCTCGGGTGGCATCAAGCCCTTGGTGAGTTCATTCGTTGGCGACCAGTTTGACAAGAGCAACCGGACGCTGGCGCAGAAGGTCTATGACGCCTTCTACTGGATCATCAACTTCGGCAGCTTCTTCGCGTCGCTGCTGATGCCCCTCATCCTGAAGAACTATGGCGCCAGCGTCGCCTTCGCGCTGCCGGGTCTGCTGATGCTGGCCGCCACCGTCATCCTGTGGAGCGGCCGCAAGAAGTATGTGCACCAGCCGGCGCGCGGCGCCAACCCGCACAGCTTTTTGAAGGTGGTTTGGACGGCCTTGAAGGCCGGCGGCGCTGGCGCCGCCGTGGCATCGCTTGGTCTCGTTGGTGCGGCCTACTCGCTGAGCCGCATCGATGGCCTGGGCCTCGTGCCGGCGGTCTGCCTGGCCCTCGTGCTGGTGATGGGCTTTGGCGGCGTGGGCGCGGCGATGCAGCTGGAGCGCGCGCGCGGCGTGCATCCGGACGAGGCTGTCGACGGTGTGCGTAGCGTGCTGCGCGTGCTGGTGCTGTTCGCGCTGGTCACGCCGTTCTGGTCGCTGTTCGACCAGAAGGCCTCGACCTGGGTGCTGCAAGCCGATCAGATGGCCAAGCCCGCCTGGTTCCAGTCGTCCATGATGCAGGCGCTGAACCCGGCGCTGGTGATGATCCTGATCCCCTTCAACAACCTGGTGCTCTATCCCACGCTGCAACGCATGGGCCTGCAGGTGACGGCACTGCGCCGCATGGGCGCAGGCATCGCGCTGGCGGGTGCGGCCTGGATCGTCGCCGGCGTGTTGCAGCTGTGGCTGGACGAAGGCACGACGGTCAGCATCGTCTGGCAGATGCTGCCCTATGCGCTGCTGACGCTGGGCGAGGTGCTGGTCTCGGCCACCGGGCTGGAGTTCGCCTACAGCCAGGCACCGCTGTCCATGAAGGGCACGATCATGAGCTTCTGGAGCCTGTCGGTGACCATCGGCAACCTGTGGGTGCTGCTGTCCAACGTCAGCATCAAGAGCCCGGCGGCGCTGCAGGCGATCAAGTCGACCGGCTACAGCGAGACCGCCTGCCTGATGTTCTTCTTCGCCGGCTTCGCGCTCGTGGCCGCGACCCTGTTTGCGCTCGTGGCAAGGCGCTATCCGATGCTGAACAATTACCGCAGCTGAAGTGCGGCGGTGAATAGCCACCTTGGTTTCAGCGCCTGGCTCAGTAAGCTGCGCGGCACATGACAGACGCTCAAAATCGCCGCCCCTACGTCGATCCCACGCTGGTCGATCACCATGCACCACGCGCCGCGCCTGAGCCGGCGCCCGAAGCTGCGGCCTGGCAGCAGTCCTCGAACCGCCCGCGTCCGGCGGGCGCCCGGTCGCCGCGCACCCGCGTGATCCGCGAATCCAAGCGCGGCTACTTCGCCCGCCACTGGCATGGCGAGATGAGCCTGGTGCGCAGCTACTGGGTCAACAACTTCCTCGTCGCCACGCCACTGGCTTTCCTGCTGACGGGCCTGATGACCTGGATCAGCGTCAAGGGCGACTCGCTACAGGTCAGCGCCATCTCGCTGCTGGTGACCATGCCGCTGCTGCTGGCGCTGAACCTGTGGTGCATCGTCGGCGCCTGGCGTGCCGCGGCCAACTATCTGCGCGAAAGCGGCTCGGCACTCTGGGGGTGGCTGGCGCGCATCACGCTGGCGCTCAGCACCCTGCAGTTGTTGGCCTCGGTGGTGTTCGGCTTCCTGCCCAGCGTGGGCGAGTACTGGTCCATGGCCCGCGGCGTCGACCCGCTGGGGCAGGCCAAGTTCAGCTTCTCCGCCGATGGCCGCAGCCTGCGGCTGGATGGTGTCATCGGCATGGGCGACGGCGAGCGACTGCGCCAACTGCTGAACAGCGAGGCAGCACGGGACCTCAAGCGCGTGGAACTGGCGTCACCTGGCGGCCGCGTGCGCGAGGCTGAGCGCATGGCCGCGGCCTTGAAGGCGCGCGGCCAGGCCAGCCGCGCGGTGGGCACCTGCGCCAGCGCCTGCACCCTTGTCTTCCTGGCCGGGCAGCCCCGCCATATGACGGCCACGGGCGAGCTGGGCTTCCATCGCGCATCCACCGGCACCTACAACCCGGTCTTCGAGGAACTGGCCAACCAGCAATTGGCCAAGACCTACACCGAGCTGGGCCTGCCACAGCCCATGATCGACAAGACGCTGCGTACGCCGTCGCGCAGCATGTGGTTCGTGCCGCGCGACGAGCTGGTCTCCTACGCCTTGATCGCGCCAGCGCCACCCACACTGGCGGTGCCACTGCCGGCCGCCAATGCCACGCTGGCCGATTTCGACGATGCATTGCACATGCACCCCGTGTGGGAGGCGCTGGACAAGCGCACCCCAGGCACCGTGGACGACATCGCCAAGCGCATGCTGGCCGCCCACCAGGCCGGCGCCAGCGAGGAGGAGGTGCAAGCCACCGTGCTGTCGCCCCTGGCCCGCCAGATGCCGGATCTGCTCGGCGGCACCGACGCCGTGTTGCGCCACCGCTATGTGCAACTGGTGTCCGACCAGCTGAAGGCCCTGCGCACACCACCCGCGGGCGTCAGTGCCGGGGCCTGCCGCGACCTGCTCGACGGGCGCATGGGCGTGCGCCCGCAGCTCCCGCAGGCCTTACAGGTGCGCGAAGCCCAATGGCTGCAGGACGTGGCCAATGGCACGCTGCCACACCGGCAGCCCAAGCCGGTCAGCGCCCTTGAGATCGAGGTCCTTGAGCGCACCGTGGGGCCGACGGCCATGGGCATGCTATCGCGCCTGTGGGTCGACGCGCCCGAGGCGGCCAAACCCAGCGTCGCTGCCAGCTGCGACCCCGCCATCGCCATGCTGGACCGCCTGCAGGGCCAGCCCCCGGCCCGCCGGGACCTGGCGGAGCGGCTGCTCTTCCAGCCATCGCGCTGATCAGGACCGCATAAGTTCGCTTGGGTGAAATTACCCAGGCCAGCTGATGCCGGTCGTCCCTTCGCCCTTTCTACGATACCGCTCGGTTGCCAATTCGGCACCGCTTTTCATGGAGTTGCTTTCGTGACCATCGCCTCCCCGCTGCGCCTGCCTTTGCTTGGCGCCCTGCTCGGCCTCAACCTCGCCGCCCAGGCGGCACCGAGCGCGCCCGCCGCCGTCAGCTTCGACACCACGCCGCGTGCCGGCCAGCATCAACGACAGCGGATCGACCTGCAAGCCGTCATGAAGATGCGCGTCGAGGCCGGCCCCGACGCGACGGACGAGCAGCGCGCCAAGGCGGCCCAAGCCGCCGAGGGCATGGCGCTGATGGGGCCGATGAAGATGAGCATGCACATGGAGCAGACCATGCAGGTCGGCGCTGCGGACACCGCGGGCTGGCTGCCGCTGAGCTTGGCGGTCGGCGCCAAGGGCGGCAGCGTGGAAATCGGTGGCAAGCCCACACCGCTGCCCAACCTCGGCAAGACCGACATGCGCATTGCAGCGCGCTTCAACCCCAAGGACTTCGGCTTCGAGGTGCAGAAGGTCGAGGGCGGTTCACCCGAGCTGAGCGAGGCCATGAGCAATCAGGGCAAGGCCGCGATCAGCGAGTCCCTGCAACTGCTCAAGGCCCTGAGCCAGCGCCCACTGAAGGTCGGCGACAGCGTCGAGGTGCCGCTGAACATGGCCCTGCCCATGCCGCTGCCAGGCGGCGCCGGCGGCATGCAAGGCCTGGTGCGCTACACGCTGGCCCGCGTGGACAAGGGTGTGGCGCATTTCGACCTGAGCATGGATCTCAACATGAACATCGACACCCCGCTGCCAAGGCCCGCGGCTGCTGCATCCGCGGCCAGCGGCGCGGCCGCGGACGCTGCACCGCCGATGCTGCACATGCAGATCACGGGTGGTGGCAAAGGCACGAGCTCGCTGCGCCTGGCCGACCGCCTGCCGCTGGCCAGCCAGCTCGCCATGGACATGAAAATGACGATGAACGGGCCCGACAACGGCCGGATGTTCATGGACATGGACATGGTCGTGCAGTCCAAGGGCGAGTCCCTCGCCAAGCCCGCTGCCGCCAAGCCAGCGGTCAAGAAGGCGCCCTGAGCGGGGGCGCCAGGACTCGACTCTAAGGCGCCGCCCTCTCCACGACGACAAAGGCGACGGCATAGTCCTGCTCGTCGCTGACCGTCACATGGGCGCGCAGGCCCCGGGCGGCGAACCAATCAGCCAGCGCCCCATGCAATGCGATCTCGGGCTTGCCGCTGGGTGCCTTGACGACCTCCATGGCCCGCCAGGTCATGGGCATGCGCATTCCCATGCCAATGGCCTTGGAGAAGGCCTCCTTGGCGGCGAAGCGCGTTGCCAGATAGGCCTCGCCGCGCGCGTCGACCTTGGCACGGCGCTCCCTGAAGACGGTCAGCTCGTGCGGGCCCAGCACCTTCTCGGCAAAGCGCTCACCGCGCCGCGCGAGCGTGGCTCGGATGCGGCGGATGTCGCAGACGTCGGTGCCGATGCCGTAAATCACTGGTACGCCGTGGCAATGACCTGTTGATAGCCGCGCACCGTATCGGCGTAGCCCAGCTCCAATGCATCGGCTATCAGGGCATGGCCGATGGACACTTCCTGTACACCCGGGACATGGCGCAGGAACAGGCTGAGGTTGTCGCGATTCAGGTCGTGGCCGGCATTGATGCCCAGGCCGACCCTGAGCGCCGCCTCGGCCGTGGCCGTGAAACCGGCCAGCACGGCGTCCTGGCGTTCGGTACCGAAGGCGCTGGCAAAGGTCTCGGTATAGAGCTCGATGCGATCCGCGCCCAGCTCGGCCACGGCCGCCATCGCGGCCGGATGCGGGTCCATGAAGAGGCTGACGCGCACACCCAGGCTTTGCGCTTCACGGATCAACGGCTTCAGTCGCCCGGCGTCCTGCGGCAGCGTCCAGCCATGGTCGGACGTGAACTGCTCTTCCGAGTCCGGCACGAAGGTGACCTGATGGGGCCGGTGCTTGCGCACGAAGTCCATCAGGTTCTGCGTCGGGTTGCCCTCGATGTTGAACTCGGCCTGGGGCCAGTCCTTCAGGAAGGCAGCGAGGTCGTCGACGTCGCCGGCACGGATGTGCCGCGCATCGGGGCGGGGGTGGACAGTGATGCCCTGGGCGCCTGCCAGCAGGCATTGCTCCGAAGCACGCAGCACACTGGGAATGCCCAGGTGGCGGGTGTTGCGCAGCAGCGCGACCTTGTTGACGTTAACGGACAGCGCGCAGCGGGCGCCGGCGTGGGCAAGCGGGTTCATGCCCCCATCGTAGTGGAGCGTCACAACCCCTGGCGCGTCAGGGGGAGGTGCTGAGCACCATCAGCAGTCCGTCGCGCACGTCACCACCGGCCGGCAGCCAGACGACCGAGAAACCGCGCTTCGCGTCCCCGGCGGCCGTGAAGCGCTGCTGCCAGGCCGGGTTGCCGGTCTCCACGCGGCCGGCACTGGCGGCGAGCTTCCAGGCCGGCGTGGCAGCCTGCTGGTAATGGCCCAGCACGACCTCCCAGGCGGTATCGCCGGGCAGCCGGTAGAGCTGGGTGTCCACGACCCGCGCCTGCATCGCCTTGCTGACAACCACGTTGGCACGGCGAGCGGCGGACAGCGAAGGCTCACCGAAATGATCCCAGTCCACCGCCACGGCGCCGGCCGGCGGAGTGGGCAGCGCCACGACCGGCGTTGCGGTGGCGGCGGTGCTCATCATCAGCAAGCCCAGGCCGGCGAGCAGGCAGGCGCGGCGGGCCGGGTCGGTGGGAAGTTGGGACTCATGGCTTGGCATGTTCGCGGGTGACGATCCAGGTGCCGTTGAAGGCCGCACCGGCGCCGCTGCTGGCGGCCTGCTCCAGATCGGGACGGCCGTTGGGCAGGGTGCGCGTGGCGACGCTGGGCACCAGCGCCCAGAATAGCTTGTCGTCGGCACTGACCTGGTCGCTGATCTTGGCGTCCATGGCGGCCTTGACGCCGAACTGGGTCCATTCCTTCAGCACCGAGGCGGCGATGCCCACGGCCGGATTGGCACGGCCCGCGGTCTTGTCGACAACCGTCAGCACGCTCTTCAGCGTCGCATTGATCAGGTCGCCCTGCTCCTTCGCGTCCTTGGTGATGTCCTTGACCGCTGCGCTCACGGCGCCGGCGTAGTAGCCGGCCGTCTCCGCGTTGACGAAGCGCTGGCCGCCACCGGGAGCAGCAGTCTGGGCCTCGAAGCGCGCGGCCGGGTTCTCGTTCTTGCCGTTGCCCAGCGAGATCTGCGCCTGGATCTCGCCCAGGGTGTTGAAGTCCTTGGCGTTCAGCGAAGCCTTGGCATAGGCCGCCAGCGCCGAGCCGTTGGCCGTTTCGCGGTTGGCGGCCAGTTCGCGCATGACGCCATTGGTGTCGCTCAGGATCAGCTGGCCCATGCTGCGCCGCACGTTCTCGGCGGCGTCGGGCCGGCCGCGGCCCGCCAGATCGGTCATCACCGAAGCGGCGTCGGCGAAGACGCGGGCCTTGGTGTCGGCATCACCGATGCCGCTGGCGACCTTGAGCAACTGCTCCAGCGACTTGGTGTCGGTGCGCACCGCGCCGACGCCGCCACCCATGCCACCCGCGACGAGGAGGGTCTCGTTGGTGGCCGCCTTCAGTACCGCCTGGCGCTGCTCGGGCAGCAGGCCCTGCAGGGCCTGCTGGGCGGTGGCGGAATCCATGCTGCCGATCACCTCGGCGATCGCGCGAGCCTGCGGATCGTGCAGGCGCGACTCGTTCATCGTGTCGATGGCAGTTTGGTCTGTCGAGGCGCCGGCCAGCTGTTTGACGAAGTCGAGCTTGGTCTGGCTGCTGCCATGCTGACCGACGGCGGCGGCCAGGTCGGTGATGTTGTCGTCGGACAGCAGGCGGTCGCGCGAGGTCTGGCGGCCGGTGGTGCGGTCGAATGCCTGTGACAGCTTGGCCAGATCAGCGCCGCTGAGGTCGCGGGCCATCTCGTTGAAGAAGTCGCGCCGCTCGCCCTGGCTCAGCCCGCCATTGCCGAACCAGGAGTCGTCGTTCATCTCGTCGGCGATCTGGCGCAACTCGTCCGCGCCGAGCTTCGCCATGACCGCCCGGCTGTCCGCCGCGTCGAGGTTGGACAGGATGGACTTGACGCTCTTGATGTCGCCGTTGGTGACGGGGTTGAACCAGCCCGTCTCCATGTGGTGGCGGATGTCCTTGACGGCGTTGTCGACGGTGTTGGGCGGCATGGTGGGCTCTCGGTCGGATTGCAAGGCGCCGGGCAGTCATGCAGCACCAGCTCATGCCGCGCATTCTTGGCAGTACCTGGCCGCGCCGAAAGCTGCGTCTGGCCCTAGCCGCGGCGCAACCCTAGCTGCGGCTGACCCTAGCCCCGTCCAGCAATTGCTGCACGTCGACCATCAGCGAGCGGGTACGCAGCTGCTGGTGGCCAAGGTGGTAGTGGAGCAAGCCGCGCAGCGTGGTCTTCAGGCCTTGCAGCTCCACCGCGCAGGCCTGACGCAGCGCGGCGGGGCTGCCGTGCAGCAGCGCGGCCTGGAGCTGGATGAGCAGCGTGCCGGGCAAGCTGGCGTCGCTGGTGGGCGGGATGAGGCCGGACTCGGGCGAGAGCTGGTAGCGGCGCGCGGGGTCGATGGCAGTCTGCGTGGTCGTGACGACGCTGAGGTCGGGCAGCAGGCCCAGCTCGGCCAGCAGCCTGATCTCGAAGGCACGCAGCGCCGCGTCGCCCTCGGCCAGATGGGCCAGCGTGTCGGCGTACGCGTCGAAGAGCTGGGGATGCGGGTCGTGGCGGGCCAGCAGCTTCATCAGCAGCTCATTCAGGTAGTAGCCCGAGAACAGCGCCGCACCCGCCGGCAGGGTCGCACCGCCGCCCCACTCCGCGCTGCGCAGGGTCTGCACCTCACCACCCTCCGCCTTGGCGGGCTTGGAGAGACTGACAGAGATGCGCTGCAACGGCAGCAGTACGGCGCGCAGCTGCGAGTAGGGCCGTTTGGCGCCCTTGGCCGCGACGGCGAGCCGGCCGGACTCGCGCGTGAACAGGTCGAGGATGAGGCTGGACTCGCTCCAGTCGTGCTGGTGCAGCACGTAGGCCTGCTGGACCGCAGGCGGGCGCGTCAGCCGCATCGGCTCGGCCGATGAACAAAGCCACAGAGACACAGAGGCACAGAGAAATTCAAGGTTTTCCTCTGTGTCTCCGTGCCTCTGTGGCCGTGTTGTCTTTGACGATCACTCGTAGCCGTAGCTGCGCAAATGCTCTTCGGTATCCGCCCAGCCCGAGCGCACCTTGACCCACAGCTCCAGGAAGACTCGGCCATCCATCAGATGCTCCAGCTCCTGGCGCGACTCCGAACCGATGCGCTTCAGGCGCTCGCCGCCCTGGCCGATGATCATGCCTTTGTGGGCGTCGCGCTCGACGACGATGCTGGCGCTGATGCGGCGCAGCTCGCCCTCCTCTTCCCACTTGTCGATGATGACGGTGGATGTATAGGGCAGTTCGTCACCGGTCAGGCGAAACAGCTTCTCGCGGATGATTTCGCTGGCAAGGAACTTCTCGCTGCGGTCGGTCAACGCATCCTCTTCGTAGAACCAGCCCTGCTCGGGCAGATAAGGCTTGAGGATCTTGAAGAGGCGGGTGACGTCGGATTCCTTCTTGGCCGACAGCGGCACGAACTCGCTGAAGTTGCGGCGCTCCTGCATGCCCTTGAGCCAGGGGGCCAGCTCCGCGCGGCGGTGCACGGCATCCAGTTTGTTGGCGATCAGCACGACCGGCTTGTCTTCGGGCAGCAGGCCCAGTACCTTGGCGTCATCCAGGCCAAAGCGGCCGGCCTCGACGACGAAGAGCACGAGGTCAACGTCGGCCAGCACGCCGTGTACGGTGCGGTTGAGCGTGCGGTTGAGCGCGGCGTTGTGCTTGGTCTGAAAGCCGGGCGTGTCAACGAAGACGAACTGCGCCTCCTCGACAGTGCGCACGCCGGTGATGCGGTGGCGCGTCGTCTGGGCCTTGTCGGACGTGATGCTGACCTTCTGCCCGACCAGGGCGTTCAGCAACGTGGATTTGCCGACATTGGGGCGACCGACGATGGCGATGAGGCCACAACGCTGGGGAGGACCGTCAGCGGTGGCAGCGGCAGGGGGTACAGCGTCGGTGGTCATGATTTGCCTCGTTCGGCGGTGAGTCTATCCAGCAGGCGGCTGGCAGCCTCCTGCTCGGCGGTGCGGCGGGAGCGGCCTTCGCCGAGTTCGGCCACGTCCAGGGCCGGCACCGCACATTCGACCTCAAAGGTCTGGGCATGGGCCTGGCCGCGCGTCGCGACGATACGGTAGCTGGGTACGGCGATGCGGCGGGCCTGCAGCCATTCCTGCAACGCGGTCTTGGCGTCCTTGGCGAAGTCGCCGGCGCTGGTGGCGGTCGTGATGGTCTCGCCGAGCAGGCGGCGCACGATGGCCAAAGCAGCGTCGTAGCCAGCGTCGATGTAGGCCGCGCCCAGCACGGCCTCGACAGCGTCGGCCAGGATGGACGGGCGCTGCGCGCCGCCGCCACGGGCTTCGCCGTCGGACATCTTCAGCACCGCCGGCAAGCCCATGGCCAGCGCCAACTTGTGCAGGCTTTCCTCGCGCACGAGATGGGCGCGCACGCGGGTCAGGTCGCCTTCGTCGGAGCCGGCATAGCGCTCGTACAGCAGGCTGGATACAGCCAGGCTGAGCACGGCGTCGCCGAGAAACTCCAGGCGCTCGTTGTGATCGGCACCGTAGCTGCGATGAGTCAGGGCGCGTGCCAGTAGTTCGGGTCGCTGGAAACGATGGCCCAGGCGCTGTTGCAGGGCCTCAAGCACGGCGCTCATCGAAGCGGAAGCAAGGTCAACGCGACTTGCCGTGGTACTTGATCAGCAGGTAGACCGGCCCAAAGAGGTCGATCTCCTTGTCCCAGGCGAACTCGATGACGACACGGTCATTGGCGTCCTTGGTGACGACGAGGTCGCTGCTCTTGACGCTCTGGATGGAGTATTCGACCTGGGTGGCCTTGTCGAACTCCTGGCGCACCTGCGGCACGGTGGCGGGGTTGCCGGCCGCGATGCGGTCAACCACGCGCTGCACGGTGAAGTACTCCAGCACGGTGGGAAAGACCTTCATGCCGACAACGACCGTGACGGCGACGATGACCCCCCAGAACAACAGGCCGAACAGCGTGACGCCACGCTGGCGGCGAGAGGAGGTCGGCGACGAAAGGCGGCTGCTGCTCATCTGTGTGTCAATTGAAGAAGGTACCGATGCGCTTGAGGTTACCGAAATTCATCCACACCAAGAAGGCCTTGCCGACGATGTTTTCATCCGGCACGAATCCCCAGAAGCGCGAATCGCGCGAGTTGTCGCGGTTGTCGCCCAGCATGAAGTAGTGTCCGGCAGGCACCTTGCAGGTTACGCCCTCGATGGTGTAGCGGCAATTCTCCTGGAAAGGGAAGGGGCCGTCGGCACGGTCGGCACGGAAGAAGGTCTGGGCCTGCGGCTGCACGAGGATCTCGTGCTCCTTGTCGCCGAGCTTCTCCAGGAAGCGGGGTCGGTAGACGCGCGGCGAGCCGCTATCGTCATAGAAATTGCCCTGGGGCTGCACCGGCGCGGCCTGGCCGTTGATGTAGAGCTTCTGGTTGACGTAGCTGATCTCGTCGCCCGGGATGCCGGCCACACGCTTGATGAAGTCGGTGCTCGGGTCTTCGGGGTAGCGGAAGACCATCACATCGCCACGCTTGACGTCATTGTTCGGGATGATCTTCTTGTTGATCACCGGCAGGCGGATGCCGTAGTGGAACTTGTTGACCAGGATGAGGTCACCGACCAGCAGCGTCGGCACCATCGAGCCCGATGGGATCTTGAACGGCTCGAACAGGAAGCTGCGCAGCAGGAAGACGACGAGGATGACCGGGAACAGGCCGGCGGTCCAGTCCAGCCACCAGGGCTGCTGCAGGATTTGCTGGCGGGCGGGCTCCACGTCGCCATCCACCCGGGCGATGCCCTGAGCAGCCAGGTTCTCGCGGCGCTTGGCGTCGTTGGACACCAGCGCGTCGGCTGCAGCGCGGCGTGCCGGCGCGAAATGAAAGCGCTCGGCCAGCCAGTAGAACAGCGTCACCGCCGTCAGGACAAAGAGCAGCAGCGCGAAGTTGCCGTTCCATCGGCCGGCGTACCAGCCGCCCAAGTAGGCCACCAGGGCCGCATACAAAACGCCGGTGAGAACGCTCATCGATTGAAGGGGCATGGGGAGTTAATCGTCGACTTGCAGGATGGCGAGGAAGGCTTCTTGCGGCACTTCCACGGAGCCGATCTGCTTCATGCGCTTCTTGCCGGCCTTTTGCTTTTCCAGCAGCTTGCGCTTGCGGGTGATGTCACCACCGTAGCATTTTGCCAGCACGTTCTTGCGCAGCGCCTTGATGTTCTCGCGGGCGATGATGTTGGCGCCGATGGCGGCCTGGATGGCCACGTCGTACATCTGGCGCGGGATCTGCTCGCGCATCTTGGCGGCCACGCCGCGGCCGCGGTACTGGCTCTGGCTGCGATGCACGATCATGGACAGCGGGTCGACCTTCTCGCCGTTGATCATGATGTCGACCTTGACGACGTCGGCCGCGCGGTATTCCTTGAACTCGTAGTCCATGGACGCGTAGCCGCGCGAGGCGCTCTTGAGCTTGTCGAAGAAGTCCAGCACGATCTCGGCCAGCGGGATCTCGTAGGTCAGCATGACCTGCTTGCCGTGATAGGCCATGTTGAGCTGCACGCCGCGCTTCTGATTGGCCAGCGTCATGACGACGCCGACGTAATCCTGCGGCATGTAGAGGTGCACCGTGACGATGGGCTCACGGATCTCCTTCATGCGGCCGATCTCGGGCATCTTGGACGGGTTCTCGACCTGGATGACCTCGCCGTCGTTCATCTCGACTTCGTAGATGACGCTGGGCGCGGTGGTGACGAGATCCTGGTCGAACTCGCGCTCCAGCCGCTCCTGCACGATCTCCATGTGCAGCAGGCCCAGGAAGCCGCAGCGAAAGCCAAAGCCCAGCGCCTGGCTGACCTCGGGCTCGTAGCGCAGCGACGAGTCGTTGAGGCTGAGTTTTTCCAGCGCATCGCGCAGCTGGTCGTACTCACTGGCCTCGGTCGGATACAGGCCCGCGAAGACCTGAGGCTGGATTTCCTTGAAGCCGGGTAAGGCCTCGGTGGCCGGGCCGGCATTGTTGGGCAGCTTCTTTTCCAGCGTGACGGTGTCGCCGACCTTGGCCGCCGCCAGCTCCTTGATGCCGCAGATGATGAAGCCCACCTCGCCGGCCTTCAAGCCATCGCGGTTCTCGCTCTTGGGCGTGAACACCCCCATGTGCTCGATCGGGTACACCGTGTTGGTGTTCATCATGCGGATGCGCTCGCCCTTCTTGAGCTCACCATCCACCACGCGCACCAGCATGACGACGCCGACGTAGTTGTCGAACCAGGCGTCGATGATCATCGCGCGCGGCGGGCCGTCCGGGTTGCCGCGCGGCGCCGGCATGCGGGCAATGACGGCCTCGATGATCTCGTCGATGCCCATGCCGGTCTTGGCCGAGCAAGGAATCGCGTCATCGGCGTCAATGCCGATGACGTCCTCGATCTCCGCCTTGGCGTTCTCTGGGTCGGCGGATGCCAGGTCCATCTTGTTCAGCACCGGCACGACCTGGACGCCCAGGTCCAGCGCCGTGTAGCAGTTGGCCACCGTCTGCGCCTCGACACCTTGCGAGGCATCGACGACGAGCAGCGCGCCTTCGCAGGCCGACAGCGAACGGCTGACTTCATAAGAGAAGTCCACATGCCCCGGCGTGTCGATCAGATTGAGGTTGTAGATCTGGCCGTCCTTGGCCTTGTACTGGAGTGCCGCGGTTTGCGCCTTGATCGTGATGCCGCGCTCACGCTCGAGATCCATCGAGTCCAGCACCTGCGCTTCCATCTCGCGATCGCTCAAGCCGCCGCAGCGCTGAATGATGCGGTCGGCCAACGTGCTCTTGCCGTGGTCGATGTGGGCAATGATGGAGAAGTTGCGGATGTGATTCATGGAGATCGGGGGCACGCCAACGGAGCAGGACACAACGGCGAAGGCCGTTGCAGCGCAAGCTCACATCGCTTGCGATGTGAAGCCGCGAAGCGGCGTGCTACAGCTAAAAAAAAGGCACGTCGAAGAGGCGACGTGCCTTCCAACAAAAGGTATGGCAACTGCTTGTTGGGCCTTCATTGTAGCCAAAAGGCCCAGCCGGGAAGCCGCACCAGTATTGGTTTTCCGGTCGTTGCAGGCTGCCAACAAGGAATTTTAACAACAGGTTATCCACAAGTTCCTGTGGATCGCCTGTGGATCAAATCAAGGCGTTGCCGGTGGGCGTCGATTCCACCGTCAGACACCCGTTCCAGGACGCATCAAGCCGCCATTTTAGCGGCGGACGCGAACAATCCCCGCCTTTATCTAAGAGTTAGCCAGCGCCAACTTCCATATTCAGTGGACAACCCGGGTCGGGGCGCCCAGCGGGCTTACCGCATCGCGGAAAGCCCGAGCAGACAGCCCAGGTTTTGCCGCCTCACCGCACCGGTTTGAGCAGCACGAAACTGGTGACGTCCTCCCGGCGCACGACCAGATTCATCGCCTTGTTCTTGTCCGCCTTGGCGATCTGGGCTTGGAAGACCTTCACCGAGGACACCTCGACGTTGTCCACCGACAGGATGAGGTCCCCCTCGCGCAGCCCGGCGCGAGCGGCTGCACCCGTGGCACTGTCGACCTTGACACCGGACTTGAGCTTCATTTCCTTGCGCTGCGCATCGGTCAGTTCCGACACCTTCAGGCCAAGGGCCGCGCTGGGTGCCGTCGCCGCCGGCGCCGGCTCGTTGCCGCCTTCGCTGCCGCTACCCGGCTTCTTGCTGCGCTCGTCTTCGCCAATGGTGACGACGACATCCTTGGTCGCACCGCGGCGGAAGACGGTCAGCGTCGTCTTGGCGCCGGGCTTCACATTGGCCACGAGGCGGCGCAAGTCGGCCGCCTTGTCGACGGTCTTGCCGTCGACCTTGGTGACGACGTCGCCGCCTTCCACTCCCGCCTTCTCGGCCGGGCTGCCGGCGATGACGGAGCGGATCACGGCGCCCTGCGGCTTGCCCAGACCGATGGCCTCGGCGATTTCCTTGGTGATGTCGTCCGGCAGCACGCCCAGGTAGCCGCGCACGACACGCCCGCCAGCGCGCAGCTCATCGGCCACGCGGATCGCGTCGGCGATGGGGATCGCAAACGAGATGCCCATGTAGCCGCCGTTCTGGCTGTAGATCTGCGAATTGATGCCAATGACCTCGCCGCGCATGTTGACGAGCGGTCCGCCGGAGTTGCCGGGGTTGATGGCCACGTCGGTCTGGATCAGCGGCAGCAGATCGCCGGTGTCGCGCTGCTTGGCGCTGATGATGCCGGCCGTCACAGTGTTCTCCAGGCCGAAAGGCGAGCCGATGGCCATGACCCATTCGCCGACGCGTGACTTGTTGCTGTCGCCGACCTTCACTACCGGCAGGCCGGTCGCCTCCACCTTCACGACCGCCACGTCGGAGCGCTGGTCGGCACCGATGAGCTTGGCCTTGAGTTCGCGCTTGTCCGTCAGCGTGACGATGACTTCGTCAGCGCCCTGCACGACATGGGCATTGGTCAGCACGTAGCCATCGGCGCTGAGGACGAAGCCGGAGCCGACACCACGGCGCATGGGGCCGTCGTCGTCGGGCGTGCCGCCACCGCGCGGCGCGCCGCGGCGCTGGTTGGGCACAGGGATGCCGAAGCGGCGGAAGAACTCCTGCATCTGCTCGTTCATCTCCGCCTGGCCTTCGGCCATCTTGACCTTCTCGGCGGTACGGATGTTGACGACCGCTGGGCCGACGCGCTCCACGATCTCGGCGAAGTCCGGCAGCTCGCGCGACTGCGCCGTGGCGGGTGCCTGCCCCAGCGTCAGCGCAAGCGCCAGCGCCGTGCCGGAAAACAGAAAGCGCGCGCGCGCGGGGTGAAGGCGGGTCTCAGCGTGCATAAGGGAGTTCCAGGGATTCAGCAGGACAAGGCAGATGGGGCATCGAAGCGTCACTTCAAGGACGGGACTGCGAGGCGGCGGATTCCGGCAGGGCCAAGCCCCAATCAATGATCTCTGCCGGCGCCTCTCCTGGCAATCCGGCCTCCCGCGCCGCGCCAACGGCAGGCAGGGTACGGCCTGCAGCGGTCTGCGCAAAGCTAAGGCCGCCAAGTCCCTGCGCGCGCGGTGTTGTGTTCGGTGCAGCGGCGACCTGGGCGTCCGGCGCAGGCGCAGGCCGCAGCAGGCCAACGCCCAGGGCCAGGGCCACGAAGCTGGCGGCCACCGCGACGGGCGCCAGCCAGTCGCGTCGGCGCGGGTGGTCGACCACCTCGGTCGGTAATTGCGCATGCAGGGCTGCGAGCAGCGCTTGAGGTTGCCGGTGCAGTTCCGGCAGTTCGGTGGCGCGAAGGCCATCACCGGCCGCATGCCAGAGCGCCCAGCGCTCGCGCAGGCCCGGGTCGCTCGCCCAGGCCGCGCTCACGCGAGCCCAATCGACCGGCGTGGCGCGGCCGTCCATGACGGCGGACAGCGCTTCGTTCAGTGAGTTGTCGGCAGCGCTCACCATCGCCGCCCGCCCCCGCTGCCCAGCAGCGGCCGCAGCCGCGCCGCGACGGCCTCGCGGGCGCGGAAGATGCGCGAGCGCACGGTGCCCGGCGGGCAGTTCATCAGGTCGCCGATCTCGTCGTAGCTCAAGCCATCCACCTCTCGCAGCAACAGCGCCCGGCGCTGATCCTCGGCCAGGGCTGCGACCGCGTCGTCCAGTTCCCGTGCCAGCTGGCGACCGGCGAGCAGGGCCTCGGGGGTCGCATCGTCGCTTGGAGTCGCGTCGGTGCCGAAAGTTCCCTCGCCGTCGTCCAGGGATTCGACGGGCCGCTGGCGGGCGCGTTGGGCGTTGTGGCGTTTGGCCGCGTTGATCGCGATGCGGTAGACCCAGGTGTAGAACGCGCTCTCACCGCGAAAGGCCGGCAATGCGCGATACACGGCCAGGAAAGTCTCCTGGCAGAGGTCGGCCACGTCTTCGGGCGAGCGCACGCTGCGCGAAAGCAGCCGCTCGACGCGACGCTGGTACTTCAACACGAGCATGTCGAAGGCCGCGCGGCTGCCGCCCTGGGCTTCCCGCACCAGCAGGGCATCGGCATCGGCGTCACTCATTGCGGCGCTCGCGGTGCGGAGAACAGCGTCGCGCGCAGTGCCGTCCATTGCGTGGGCTGCTGGGTACGCGACAAAGGCAGCCAGCGTGGGCCGGGGCTGGCGCGCAGCAACAGCCAGGCATCCAGATCGATCAGCACGGCCAGTTGCACTCGGGGCCCGTCATCGCGACCGGGCTCGTCCAGCCACCAGGCTTCGCCGTCCCAGCGCAGCCGTCGCGGCAGCACGGCGGCCATGCGCCAGGCCCACCAGGCGACCAGAGGCACGGCCAGCAGAATGGGCCAGGCCAGAGCCCGGTAACTGAGTGCCCAGGCAACCAGGCCACCCGAGGCCAAGGCCGCGATGCATGACACGAAGGCCTGCACCGCCGGTTGGGGCTGCAGATGCACGACGACCGGCGGCGTGCGGCGCATCGCCGGCGAGCGCGATCAGACGCGCTTGAAGATCAGCGTGCCGTTGGTGCCGCCGAAACCGAAGTTGTTCTTCGCTGCGACGTCGATCCTCATGGGCCGCGCCTCGTTGGCGCAGTAGTCCAGGTCGCACTCGGGGTCCTGGTTGAAGATGTTGATCGTCGGCGGCGCGACCTGGTCGCGGATGGCCAGCGCGGTGAACACCGACTCGATGCCGCCCGCGCCGCCCAGCAGGTGGCCGGTCATGGACTTGGTCGAGCTGATGACCATCTGCTTGGCGTGGTCGCCAAAAGCCAGCTTGATCGCGTTGGTCTCGTTCACGTCGCCGAGCGGCGTGGAGGTGCCGTGGGCGTTCATGTACTGGACCTGGTCGGGGTTCATGCCCGCATTGCGCAGCGCCGCGCGCATGGAGCGCTTGGGGCCATCAACGTTGGGAGCGGTCATGTGGTACGCGTCCGCGCCCATGCCGAAACCGGACAGCTCGCAGTAGATCTTGGCGCCGCGCTTCTTGGCGTGTTCGTACTCCTCGAGCACCAGCACGCCGGCGCCCTCGCCCAGCACGAAGCCGTCGCGGTCCTTGTCCCACGGGCGGGAAGCGGTCGCGGGGTCGTCGTTGCGGGTGGAAAGCGCGCGGGCAGCGGCAAAACCGCCGATGCCCAGCGGTGACACCGCGCCTTCGGCACCGCCCGCGACCATCACGTCGGCATCGCCGTACTCGATGAGGCGGCCAGCTTCGCCGATCGCATGCAGGCCCGTGGTGCAGGCCGTCACGATCGCCAAATTCGGTCCCTGGAAACCGAACTGGATGGAGACATGGCCCGAGATCATGTTGATGATCGAAGCCGGGATGAAGAACGGCGAGATACGGCGAGGGCCGCGGTTCATCAGCTCGGTCTTGGTGTCCTCGATCAGCGGCAGGCCGCCAATGCCGGACCCGACGAGCACGCCGATGCGCTCGGCCTGCTCTTCGGTCAATTGATCGCCGGTCGGAAGACCGGCGTCGCGCACCGCCTGCATGGACGCCGCCAGCCCGTAATGGATAAAGATATCCATGTGCCGGGCTTCTTTCGCGGGGATGTAGTCCTCGATCTTGAAGCCCTTGACCTCACCCGCGAAGTGGCACGCCAGATTGCTGGCGTCAAAACGGGTGACGGTGGCGATGCCGGAACGACCGGCGAGGATATTGGCCCAGCCTTCGGCAACGGTATTGCCGACGGGACTGATCAGGCCAAGACCGGTGACGACGACGCGGCGACGGCTCATGCAGTGCGGATCAGAGTTGCGAGAGAAAGAAAGCCTTCAGGCCTTCTGGTGCTTGACGGCGTAGTCGATCGCCAGCTGCACGGTGGTGATCTTCTCGGCTTCTTCGTCCGGGATCTCGATGCCGAACTCGTCTTCGAGGGCCATCACCAGTTCCACGGTGTCCAGAGAATCGGCGCCCAGGTCGGCAACGAAAGCCTTCTCGTTCGTAACGTCGGCTTCCGCCACGCCAAGTTGCTCGGCGATGATTTTCTTGACTCGTGCTTCGATATCGCTCATGAATCCTCCAGGAGGGATTTGCTGAAAACAGCCCAGCATTCTACGGGCTCTAGATGGACGCCCCTAGATCAGGGCGCCCGGGCCAAATCAGGCCATGTACATGCCGCCGTTGACGTGCAGCTCGGAACCAGTGATGTAAGCACCGCCCGGTGACGCCAGGAAGACGACCGCGGCGGCAATTTCCTCGGGGGCGCCCAGGCGGCCCAGCGGGATCTGCGACAGCAGTGCGGCTTTCTGGGCTTCGGGCAAGACCTCGGTCATGTCGGTGGCGATGAAGCCGGGTGCGATGCAGTTGACCGTGATGTTGCGGCTGCCCAGTTCACGGGCGAGCGAGCGCGTCAGGCCGGCCACACCTGCCTTGGCGGCAGCGTAGTTGGCCTGGCCGGCATTGCCGGAGGCGCCGACGACGGAAGTGATGTTGATGATGCGGCCCGACCGCTGCTTCATCATCGGCTTGGTGGCGGCGCGGGCGAGGCGGAAGACCGCCTTCAGGTTGGTGTCGACGACGGCGTCCCAATCGTCGTCCTTCATGCGCATGGACAGGCCGTCGCGCGTGATGCCGGCGTTGTTGACCAGCACATGCAGGCCGCCTTCCTTGGCGACGATGTCGTCCACGGCGGCCTGGCTGGCGGCCGCGTCGGTCACGTTCAGCACAATGCCACGACCGCCTTGGGGGCCAAGGGCCTCGGTGATGCCAGCGGCGCCCGATTCAGAGGTGGCTGTGCCGATGACGCGCCAGCCTTCGTTGGCCAGGGCCAGCGCGATCGCGCGGCCGATGCCGCGGCTGGCGCCGGTGACGAGGGCGACGCCCTTGGGTGCGGATTCAGTCATTTCAGCCGCCTCCCAGCAGCGCACGGGCTTCGGCCAGCGAAGCGGGGTCGAAGACGCAGGCGGCCTGCAGCTCGGCGTCGATGCGCTTGGCCATGCCGGTCAGCACCTTGCCGGGGCCGGCCTCGATGATGTGGCCGACACCGCGGGCTTTCAGCGCCTGCACGACCTCGACCCAGCGCACCGGGCCAAAGGCCTGGCGGTAGAGGGCGTCGCGCAGTGTCGCGTCGTTGTCGGTGATGGCCACGTCGATGTTGTTGATGACCGGGAAGGCGGCGGCATGGAACTGCACGGTCGCCAGCTTTTCCTTCAGCCGCTCGGCGGCCGGCTTCATCAGGCTGGAGTGAAACGGCGCGGACACCGACAGCGGCAGCGCACGCTTGGCACCGGCGGCCTTCAGGATCTCGGCGGCCTTGTCGGCGCCCACTTTGCTGCCGGCGATGACCGTCTGCTTGGGATCATTGAAGTTGACCGCCTCGACCGCCTCGCCAGTCTCGGCTGCGGCCTGGGCGCAGCCCGCGCGGACAGCCTCGCCGTCCAGCCCCAGGATGGCGTACATCGCGCCGGCGCCGACAGGCACCGCCTCCTGCATCGCCTGGGCACGAAAGCGCACCAGCGGCAGCGCATCGGCCAGGCTCAGCGCGCCGGCAGCCACCAGCGCCGTGTACTCACCCAGCGAATGACCAGCCGCAGCGACGGGCACCGCACCCGTCTCGGCGACGAAAGCGCGCCAGCAGGCGATGCCGGCCGTCAGCATGACGGGTTGGGTGTTGGTGGTCAGGTCCAGCTGCTCTTTGGGACCGGCATGGATGAGCGCACCGATGTCCTCGCCGAGGGCGGACGAGGCCTCTTCCAGTGTGCGGCGGACTTCCAGGTGGTCGCCCCAGGCGTCGAGCATGCCGACGGCCTGCGAGCCCTGGCCGGGAAAGACAACGGCGAAAGGTGCGGTCATGAGAACAATTCCAAATCAGTAGCAGTCAGAGGTGCCGATGCGGCAGCATCTGGACGGCTAGTACTTCAGCAGGGCGGCGCCCCAGGTGAAACCGCCGCCGACCCCTTCCAGCATGAGGGTGTCGCCACGCTGGATGCGACCATTGCGCACCGCGACGTCCAGCGCCAGCGGCACGGAAGCGGCCGACGTATTGCCGTGCTCGTCGACGGTGGCGATGAGCTTGTTCAGGTCCAGCTTCAGCTTCTTGGCCGTGCCCTGCATGATGCGGATATTGGCCTGGTGCGGGATCAGCCAGTCGAGGTCGGCCTCGGTCAGGCCGGCCTTCTCGAGCACCGAGCGGGCCACCTTCTCCAGCACGCCGACAGCGAGCTTGAAAACGGCCTGGCCGTCCATCTTGAGGAAGGGGCTGCCCAACACCTGGCCACCGGCGACTGTGCCGGGCGTGCATAGCACGTCGACATGGCGCGAATCGGCGTGCAACTCTGTCGCAAGGATGCCGGGCTCGGAGCTCGCACCCAGCACGACGGCGCCCGCGCCGTCGCCGAACAGCACGCAGGTCGTGCGGTCCTTGAAATCGAGGATGCGCGAAAACACTTCGGCGCCGACGATCAGAGCCTTGTTGGCAGCGCCGCTCTTGATCATCGAGTCGGCCACGCTCAGCGCATAGACGAAACCCGAGCAGACGGCCTGCACATCGAAGGCCGCGCAGCCATGCACGCCCAGCTTTTTCTGCAGCAGGCAGGCCGTGGACGGGAAGACCATGTCAGGCGTGGACGTCGCGACGATGATGAGGTCGATCTCTTCGGCAGCGATGCCGGCGGCTTCAAGCGCCGCCTGCGCGGCCGGCAAGGCGAGGTCGCTGGCAGTCTGGTCAGGCGCCGCGAAATGGCGCGCGCGGATGCCCGTGCGCTCGACGATCCAATCGTCCGAGGTCTCGACGCCGTCGGCCGCGAGGCGATCGGCCAGCGCCTGGTTGGTCACGCGGTCGGCGGGCAGGAAACTGCCGGTGCCGAGAATGCGGGAATAGCGGGAGGTAGAGGTGGCGATGGGGCTCATGCAGCCTGCGCGACGGAGTTCGCCGCGTTGTCTCCAGCATCATTCGCCTTGGCCTGAAGCGTGGCGACGATGCGGTCGTGGACCCGGTCAAGCAGCCGGTTGCGGGCGGCATCATAAGCGCGGGCCAAGGCCTGCTCGAAGGCAAAGGCGTCAGCCGAGCCATGGCTCTTGAACACCAGGCCGCGCAGGCCCAGCAGGGCCGCGCCGTTGAAACGGCGGTGGTCGACACGGTGCTTGAAGGCATTCAGCACCGGCATGGCGATCAAGCCGGCCAACTTGGTCAGCCAATTGCGATTGAACTCTTCCTTGATGAAGCCGCCCATCATGGTCGCCAGGCCTTCCGACGTCTTCAGCATGACATTGCCGACAAAGCCGTCGCAGACGACGATGTCTGTCGTGCCCTTGTAGATGTCATTGCCCTCGACATTGCCGAAAAAATTCAACTGGCCGGCCGTACCAGCGGCACGCAGCAGTTCGCCGGCATGTTTGATGGTCTCGCTGCCCTTGATGGCTTCCTCGCCGATGTTGAGCAGGCCGACGCTGGGTTCCTCGTTGCCCTCCACGGCCGACACCAGCGCGCTGCCCATGACGGCGAACTGCAGCAGGTGTTCGGCCGTGCAGTCGACGTTGGCGCCCAGGTCCAGCACGGTCGTGAAGCGACCGCGCTGGTTGGGCATGACGGTGGCGATGGCCGGGCGGTCGATGCCGTCCAGCGTCTTCAGCAGGTAGCGGGCCACGGCCATCAGCGCGCCGGTGTTGCCGGCGGACACGCAGGCATGGGCCACAGCCGGGTTGCCATCGCGGTCGGCCTTGAGCTGCTGGATGGCGACGCGCATGGACGAGTCGCGCTTGCGGCGCAGCGCGACCTCGATGGGGTCGTCCATCGTGACGACTTCGCTGGCCGCGACGACACGGCAACGCGGCCAGGCCGCAGCGGCCGTCAGTTCCTCGGGCTTGCCCACAAGGATGAGCTCGGCGCCCGGATGCTTGTCCAGAAAGGCGCGGCAGGCCGGCAGCGTGACCGAGGGGCCGTGATCGCCGCCCATGCAGTCAACAGCCAGGCGGATCGGTTCAGGCGGGGGTACTGCGGTCATGTCAGTGGTTTTCGTGAGCCACAAAGACCAAACCCGGCGCTGCGCGGTACGCAGGCCGGGTCGGCAGATTCATCGATAGTTTGGCGCCGCGCCTGGCGGCACCGGGCACCATCAGGCCGCGTCGGCCTTGCTCTTCAGCACCTTGCGACCACGGTAGAAACCGGTGGGGCTGATGTGGTGACGCAGATGCACTTCGCCGGTCGTCGGCTCGATGCCGGTACCCGGGGTGACCAGGGCATTGTGCGAACGGTGCATACCGCGCTTGGAAGGCGACTTCTTGTTTTGCTGAACAGCCATGAAATTCTCCAGACTCTGCGGGATTTGGGGGCGGACTGTGGGGCCTTGTGGTCACAACCCCGGGGAGTGAGATCAAAGCTCGAACTCCAGACCGCAGAAAAGCCCACGAGTGTAGCACCGGATGAGAAACCCGCCAAGCTGCTACTGTCGACAGCGAGAGCCAAGCGCCTGAAGCCATGGCTTCAGGCGCTGCCGCCCCGCTTCAGGGTTGCGAGCTTGGCGAAAGGGTTGGGACGCTCCTCCTCTCCTGGCTCAATCACTTCGTCCACATGGGCCAGGGGCTCGGGGCAGATCTCGTGGCGCGGCACCAGCGGCAGGGCCAGCAGCAGTTCGTCTTCGATCAATTCGCGCGCGTCGAGGTGGCGCGGCAGGGCCAGCACATCATCGTCACTGTCCGCGTCGAGCGCGGCCGCCTCGACCTCGGTGTCGACGAAGCGGATCCAGCGGTCGATATCAATGTCTTCGTGGACCGGCTGCAGGCAGCGCTGGCAGGTCAGCGCGACCTGACCGGAGGCGGTCAGGTGCAGCCAAGTCTGGGCCTTGCTGCCCTTGGGCTGGCGGATCTCGCCGTGCAGGCTCCACTGCAGCGCTGGCCAGTCACTGGCCGGCGCTTCGGGAGCGGCCGAGTCGGCCAGCCGCTCCAGCAACGTCGCCGGCCATTCGCCAGACAGGCTGGCGTCATCATGAGCGAGAGCCGCGACATCGAGCTTCTCGGGAACAAAGGCGCGCGATTTCATGGTCGAGAGTTTAGGCGGGGGAGAATGTCCCGATGCCCCAGTTGATCCTTGCCTCGACCTCCCGCTACCGACAGGAATTGCTGGCCCGGCTGCGCCTGCCGTTCGAAGCGGTTGCGCCCGACGTCGATGAAACCGCCCTGCCCGGCGAGGCCCCGGCGGCCCTGGCCGAGCGGCTGGCCTTGACCAAGGCACGCGTGGTCGCTGCGCGGTTTCCTGGTGCCATCGTCATCGGCTCCGACCAGGTTGCCGACCTGGCCGGGGAGGCCATCGGCAAACCCGGCTCCCACGAGGCCGCCACCGCGCAGTTGCGGCGAATGAGCGGCCGCGAGGTCGTGTTCCAGACCGCCGTCGCCGTCGTCGCACCGGGTCTGGCGGCCATTGAGCGCGCCGAAGTTCGTGTGCGCTTGCGTGAGCTCAGCGACTCAGCCATCGAAGCCTATCTGCGCGCCGACCAACCCTATGACTGCGCCGGCAGCGCCAAGGTGGAGAGCCTGGGCATTGCGCTGCTGGAGGCCGTCGAGTCCGACGACCCGACCGCGCTGATCGGTCTGCCGCTGATCCGCACCTGCGCCCTGCTGCGGCGCGCCGGCCTGGAGCCTCTCGCATGAACAAGGGCCGTCTGATTCTGATGCCCAATACGCTGGATTTCGGCGTGGACGATTCCCTCGACCTGCGCGAGGTGCTGCCCCAGCGGGTCATTGAGCAGGCCGCGCGGCTGACGCACTGGGCTGCCGAGAGCGCCAAGACCACGCGAGCGCTGCTCAAGCGCGTCGATGCCATTGCGCCGCTCGTCCAGCCGCTGCAGGCCATGCAGATCGTCGAATTGCCACGCCCACCCAAGGGTGGCAGGGGCGGCGGCGATGACGTGGCCGCGTGGCTGGTGCTGCTGGACCCGGTGCAGGCCGGGTACGACCTCGGATTGATCTCGGAAGCCGGCCTGCCGGCCGTGGCCGATCCGGGCGCCCGCCTGGTCGCGCTGGCCCATGAGGCCGGCATCGAGGTGGTGGCGCTGTCCGGGCCGAGCTCGCTGCTGCTCGCCGTGGCGGCCAGCGGGCTCAACGGCCAGAGCTTCGCGTTTGTCGGCTATCTGCCGGTGGACGCCGCACCTCGTACGGCACGCATCCGCGAGCTGGAGGCCTTGTCGGCCAAGGCCCAGCAGACCCAGTTGCTGATCGAGACGCCCTACCGCAACGAGGCGCTGCGCCAGGCGCTGCTGGCGGCGCTGAAGCCCGGCACGCGGCTGTCGATCAGCGTCGGCCTGACGCTGCCAGGCGGCTGGACGCAGACCGCCACCGTGGCGGATTGGCGGTCCAACGGCACCAAGGTACCCGACCGCATCCCGGCCGTGTTTTCAATCCTGGCTTAGGACTCGACCGGCGCCGGCGCAGGCTTGGCACCGAACAACGCGGCCACTTGCTTCTTGGGCTTGATGTAGCTGGACAGGCCCTTGCCTGCGCCAGCCGGCGCCGCTGCAGCCTTGGTTTTTTCCCAGGCTGGTGCCTCACCGGCAGCGCTGGCCTCGTAGGGCTTGTCGAAGAAGGGATCCTTGGGCGGGGAAGGCGGGCGATAGGTGGGCCGCACGGCGGGACGGGCCTCGAAAGAAGCTTCTCGCTCCTCGCGCGGGCGCTCGAAACGCGGCGGGCGGCTGTCCTGCAGCTCGAAGGGGTCGAGGTCGATCTTGCGCTTGAGCAGCTTCTCGATGTCGGCCACCAGGCGCGCGTCAGACTTGGTGACCAGCGTGACTGCCAGGCCCGAAGCCCCCGCGCGGCCCGTGCGGCCGATACGGTGGACGTAGTCCTCGGCATTGAAGGGCACGTCGAAATTGAAGACCGCCGGCAGGTCGGCAATGTCCAGGCCCCGCGCGGCCACGTCGGTGGCCACGAGCAGGTCCACTTCGCCGCGCTTGAAGGCATCGAGCGACTTCAGGCGCTCATCCTGGGATTTGTCGCCATGCAGGGCCGCCGTGCGCAGGCCGTCGCGCTCGAAGGAGCGGGCCAGACGGGCCACACCCAGCTTGGAGTTGCCGAAGACGATGGCCTGGCGGATGGAGCGCTCCTTCAGGATCTGCTTCACTGCGGCACGCTTGTCGTCATCGGTGACGCTGATGAAGCGCTGCTCGACGGTCGAGGCCGCCTGATTGGGGCGGGCCGTCTCGACCAGGATGGGGTCCTGCAGATAGCTCTGGGCCAGGCGCTTGATCTCGGGCGAGAAGGTGGCCGAGAACAGCAGCGTCTGGCGCGCCTTGGGCAGGTAGCTGAGGATGCGCTGCAGGTCGGGCAGGAAGCCGATGTCCAGCATGCGGTCGGCTTCGTCGAGCACGACGTACTCGACCTGGTTGAGCACACAGTTCTTCGCTTCGATGTGGTCCAGCAGGCGGCCCGGCGTGGCGATCAGCACCTCGACGCCGGCCTTGAGCGCGGCCGTCTGCGGCTTCATGTCGATGCCGCCGAAGACGACGACGGAGCGCAGATGCGTGTGCTTGGCGTACTTCTTGACGTTCTCTGCCACCTGGTCAGCCAGCTCACGCGTGGGCGCCAGCACCAGGGCGCGCACCGGGTGGCGAGCCGGCGAGACGCTCGGGTTCTCGTGCTTGAGCATGCGCTGCAGCAAGGGGATGGAGAATGCCGCCGTCTTGCCCGTGCCGGTCTGGGCGGCGCCCATGACGTCGCGGCCTTCCAGGACGATGGGAATCGCCTTGGCCTGGATGGGCGTCATCGTCAGATAACCGGAATCAGCCACCGCGCGCAGCAGCTTGGGGTCCAGCGGCAGGGTGTCGAAACGGGCAGGCGCGGGCGCCTCGGCGGGCACCGCGACTGCGGACTCAGGGGTTTCTTGCATCCGGTGATTATCCCGGATAGGGGAAAAGGCCTGCCAGCCCTACTCCGGCCGGGTCACCGGCGGCCGTAATTCGGCTCGCGTATTCAGCACCATCCAGCGGGGCGTGCGGAAGCGAACGATGCGCCAATACAGCAGCACGTAGAAGACAACGAACAGCCCGAGGATGACCTGCAGCATGACGGTGTCGTCCCACCAGATCGTCGCTGGCACGACGGACAGGCTGCACAGCACCCAGAGATAGGGCGCGGTCAGGGCATTGCGGCGCGTCAGCACGGCGGCGTCCCGGCTGCCGATGGCCCAGCGCATCAGGCGGCGGTAGATGAGGCTGTGCAGGTGGATGCCATCGGGCATGCCGACCGGCCGGCCACGCACCACCTTGCGCCGGTACATGGAGAACACCGTCTCCCAGACTGGATAGGCGCACAACAGCAGCGGGAACATCGGCGAGACCTCGGGGTTGCGCACCAGCAGCAGGATGGCCAGCTCGGACAGCATGAACCCGAGGAAATAGGCACCACCGTCGCCGAGGAAGATCAACCCGAAGGGATAGTTCCACATGAAGAAGCCGAGCACCGCGCCGATGACGGCGATGGCCATCGCGGCGACGAGCTGGTCGCCGGCCTGCAGGGCCACATAGGCCAGCCCCGCCAGCATGATGGCCGCGCACATCGAGGCCAGGCCGTTCATGCCGTCGATGATGTTGATCGAATTGGCCACGCCGCTGACGACGATCAAAGCGAGCACATAGCCCCCGACCACCGTCGATGCGATCAGGTCCAGGCCCGGGATCGCGGTCTCCTTGATCTGCGCGCCCAGCAGCCAGGCGCCGAGGCCGGCAGCGAGCAACGTGGCGAGCATGCGGCGCAAAGGGCTGACGCGCTTGGTCAGGTCCTCGATGACGCCGGAGACGAAGGCCGGCACGCTGCAGGCCAGCAGCAGGGCCGCCATGGAGCGCATCGCCGGGTAGCGCCAGGCCAGCAAGGCCGTGCCGACGGTGAAGCCGCCGAAGATGGCCAGGCCGCCGATACGCGGCACCGGCCGTGAGTGGAATTTCTGGGGCCCCGACAGGTCATGGTCGGCCGACAGCGCGCCGTGCAGATGCGAGGACCGGATGATGATCAGCGTGACGGCCGCCGCAATGGCGAAACTCAGGGCAAGGATGGGAAGCATGCAGTTCCGCGGGTCATGGGCGGGTATGCCCGGCGGCCAGTCCGCCTGTCGACTCGAGGACCGAAGTGTAGCCAGTGGTCTTTGTGCACCGCAGCGGTGTCTGGAGCGCTGGCTAGAATCCGCGCCGCCTTTGCCCGTCTCAATCACGCGACCGGGCGAACAGTCAATCCATACGAGCCTCGTCAATGAATATCAGCGCGCCCAGAGACCGAACACCGCTTTTGATCGGACTGCTCAAGGGGATGGCTGTGCTCGCCACGGTGGCCAGCCTCGGCTTGCACGGCGCAGCGATGGCGGCGGACGACAACAACGACGTCAACGCAGTAGGCCCGGTGCGCTTGCTGGTGCCGAACCGGCAAGGTACCAACAGCAGCGCCGACTCGCAGAACGCGGCGCCGCTGTCACCCTCGCAGCGCGAGACCGTGCTCCAGCAGCAGCAACAGATGCTGCTGCAGTTGCAGATGCTGCTGCAGCCCATTCCCGGCCAGCCCCTGACCCGGGAACAGCTGGCCGCCCGCGCGGCACAGCAGACCGAGTTCGAGCGCTATGTGCAACGCGCCGTGGGAGACGACGTCGAGATCAAGCGCTTCGGCTCCGAGCTGATGACGCCAGTCCTGCCGCAGCCCTATGAGCTGCAGCAACCGCAGCAACAGCAACAGCAGCAACGGTCCGGGCTGGCATCGATGGGCGAGACCTCGAGCCAGATCCCGTCGGATTATGTGATCAGCGTCGGCGACGAGGTGCTCGTGACGATCTGGGGGGCGGTCGAGGCCGATCTGCGGCTGACCGTCGACCGCGCTGGCCGTATCAACATCCCGCGCGTGGGCCCGGTGCTGGTGGCCGGCGTGCGCTATGCCGACCTCAACACCACGCTCGAGCAGCGCATCGGCCAGGTGTTCCGCAACTACAAGCTCAGCGCGGCGCTGGGCAAGCTGCGCAGCATCCGCGTCTACGTGACCGGTTTCACCCAGCGCCCCGGCGCCTACACCGTCAGCAGCCTGTCGACCATCGTCAACGCGATGATCCAGGCCGGTGGTCCGTCGGGCTCGGGGAGCTTCCGCAACCTGGAACTACGTCGTGGCGGCAAGCTGGTCGGCAGCTTCGACCTCTACGACCTGCTGCTGCGGGGCGACCGCAGCGGCGACCGCGTGCTGCAGGCCGATGACGTCGTTCACATCGGCCCCATCGGCCAGCAGGTGGCGCTGATCGGCAGCGTCAACCGCCAGGCCATCTTCGAGCTCAAGCCGGGCGAAACCGTCAGCGACCTGATGCTGATGGGCGGCGGCCTGAGCGCCGCGGCGGAACGCGGGCGGGTGGCCATCGAAAGCATGGCCACGCGCAACGACGGCCGCGTCGCCGAAGTCAAGCTGCCGCAGCAGGGCGCCACTCCGCTACAGGGCGGCGACGTCGTGCGCGCCTTCAACGCCCTCGACACCGTGCTGCCGCAATACAAACAGAACAAGCGCGTGCGCGTGGACGGCGAAGTGCAAAGGCCGGGCGAATACATCCTGCCGCCGAGCAGCACGCTGGGTGACATCATCAAGGCCGCAGGCGGCTTGACACCGGCGGCCTTCATCTACGGCTCCGAACTCAGCCGGGAAAGCGTGCGCGTCACGCAGCAGGCCCAGTACGAGCGGGCGCTGCGCGACCTCGAAGGCGAATTCGCGCGCGTCATGGTCAAGCCGCGAGCGGCAACCACGCCCGACGATCCCACCACGCAGAGCAACCGCGGCCAGGCTTCCGGCCGCCTCATCGACCGTCTGCGCGCTGTCAAGCTGACCGGCCGCGTCGTGATGCAGATCGCCCCGACGGCCAACAGCCTGCCGGAGCTGGCCGTCGAGGATGGCGACCGCCTCACTATTCCCGCACGCCCCACCACCGTGGGCGTGTTCGGCAGCGTCTACAACACCGGCAGCTATGTCTACAGCCAGGGTGCCAGCGTCGACGACATGCTGCGTCTGGCCGGCGGCCCGACGCGGGCATCCGACGCGACCAGCACCTTCGTCATCCGCGCCAACGGCAATGTGGTCAGCTCGCGGCAGCAGAGCAGCGGCTGGTTCAGTACGGGGACGGGCCTGTCGACCGTCAGCGCCCAGCCAGGCGACACGATCTACGTGCCAGAGGATCTGACCAAGGTGACCTTCAGCCAGGAGGCGAAGGAGTGGACGCAGATCCTGTATCAGTTCGGCCTGGGTGCTGCGGCCCTGAAATCCCTGAAGAACTAAACAATGACCAGTCCCAGCACCGAAGCGCCGTCCGTCACTACGGCGCCCGACGAATTTCCCATCGGCGCCATTGCCGCCGCACTGTGGCGCCGTCGCCTGTTGATGGTGGGCGTGCCGCTGCTGGCCAGCGCCATCGCCCTGGGCGGCAGCTACCTCGTGCCGCCCACCTATGCGGCACGCGTCAGCTTCCTGCCGCCGCAGCAGCAGCAAAGCGGCGCGGCCGGTGCCCTGGCCTCGCTGGGCGCACTGGCGGGCATCGCGGCCGGGGGCATCAAGAACAATGGCGACCAGTACGTCGCCCTGGTGCAGAGCGCCTCCGTGGCGGACCGCATCGTCGAGCGCTTCGACCTGGTCAACAAGTACGAGCGCAAGTTCAAGGTCGATGCGCGCAAGGAGCTGGCTGAAAACACCCACGTGACCCTGGGCCGCAAGGACGGCCTGATCACGCTGGAGGTCGACGACCACGACCCCAAGACCGCGTCGGAGATGGCCACGGCCTATATCGAGGAACTGCGCGCCCTCACCGCCAGGCTGGCTCTGACGGAAGCCCAGCAGCGGCGCGTCTTCTTCGAGAAGCAACTGAGCCAGGTGAAGGAAAAACTGACGACTGCCCAGCAGGCGCTGTCGGCCACCGGCATCAACATCGGCGCACTGAAGGCGGAGCCCAAAGCCACCGCCGAGGGCCTCGCCAAGCTCAAAGCCGAGCTGACGACCGCCGAGGTGAAGCTGCAGGTGCTGCGCGGGGCCATGTCCGACGGCGCAGCCGAGGTCATCGCCCAGTCGGCCCAGGTGTCCGCCCTGCGCGCCGAAATGACCAAGCAGGGCCAGAACGAGGCGCCGGCCAGTCAGAACGGCTACATCACCGCTTACCGGGAATTCAAGTACCAGGAAGCGCTGTTCGACCAGATCGCGCGCCAGTACGAGATCGCCAGAATCGACGAAAGCCGCGACGGCGGGCAACTGCAGGTTGTCGACAAGGCCGAGATTCCGGAGCGCAAGACCAAGCCCAAGCGCAGCGCCTACATGATGGTGGCCTTCGCGCTGGCCTTCATGGTCTGCGGCGCGCTGGTGCTGGGCCGCGAGTACAAGCGAAAAGGCCGCCTTGGTTGAGCGGCTGGGCAAGTAAAAAGGCCGCTCGATTGAGCGGCCTTTTTTATTGGCGCGTGACCGTCAGGCCCCGGGCTTGCGCCAGACCTTGCGGTTCACGAAACCGGTGTAGCTGACGATGATGCGCAGCACCTTGTCGGAGACGTTGGCCGGCGCGTAGTCGTTGACCAGGCGCAGCAGGCGCTCGTCGCCGCGCGGCTGGGCTTCCAGGATGCGCAGCCCGTCGAGCACGCGCTCGACGTCAAAGCCCACCATCATCACGGCGGCTTCCTCGAAGCCTTCCGGGCGCTCATGCACCTCGCGCAGGTTCAGCGCCGGGAAGTTCAGGATGGAGGACTCCTCGGTGATGGTGCCGCTGTCCGACAGCACGGCCCGCGCGCCGCATTGCAGCTTGATGTAGTCCAGGAAGCCGAAGGGCTTCATGAACTGCACCTGGGGGTGCATCGCCTGCGTGGCCAGCAGGGTCTCCAGGCGCTTGCGCGTGCGCGGGTGCGTCGAGACGATGACCGGCTCGTCGTAGCGCTCGGCCAGCGCGTTCAGCACCACCAGCAGGCGTTGCAGATTCTCCGGCGCGTCGACGTTCTCCTCGCGGTGCGAGCTGACGACGAAGTACTTGCCCGGCGTGAGACCCTGGCGCCGCAGCACGTCCGACGCATCGATGCCCGGGCGGTAATGCTCGATGACCTCGCGCATCGGGCTGCCGGTGACGATGACCTGGTCCGGCGGGAAACCCTCGCGCAGCAGGTAGTCGCGCGCGATCTGGCTGTAGCTGAGGTTGATGTCCGACGTGTGGTCGACGATGCGACGGTTGATCTCCTCGGGCACACGAAAGTCGAAGCAGCGGTTGCCGGCCTCCATGTGGAAGATGGGCACCTTGCGGCGCTTGGCCGCAATGGCCGCGAGGCAGCTGTTGGTGTCGCCGAGGATGAGCAGCGCGTCGGGCTTCGTCAGCTCCAGCACCTTGTCGACGTTCTGGATCACCTGGGCAATGGTCTCGGCGGCCGTGCTGCCAGCAGCCTCCAGGAAATGGTCGGGCTTGCGGATGCCCAGATCGCTGAAGAAGACCTCGTTGAGCTCGTAGTCGTAGTTCTGGCCGGTGTGCACCAGCACATGCTCGCAGTGACGGTCGAGCTGGGCGATGACGCGGGACAGCCGGATGATCTCCGGCCGCGTGCCCACGACGGTCATGACCTTAAGCATTCACGGCCTCCTTGATGAGGTCCAGTTGCAGCAGCACCTGCTTGACCTCTTCGACGCTCAGCCGCTGGGTGTTGTGGGAGGTGTAGTCGTCGATCTCGGAGATCGCCGTCTCGCCCTCGACGAAGTACTTGGCGTAGTTCAGGTCGCGCGAATCAGCCGGGATGCGGTAGTAGCCGCCCAGGTCCTCGGAGCGGGCCATCTCCTCGCGCGAGACGAGCGACTCGTACAGCTTCTCGCCGTGGCGCGTGCCGATGATGTTGATGTCGTTGCTCTTCTTCAGCAGCTGGCGCATGGCTTCGGCCAGGTCGCCGACGGTGGAGGCCGGCGCCTTCTGCACGAAGATGTCGCCGGGGCGGGCATGCTCGAAGGCGTAGAGCACGAGGTCGACCGACTCCTCCAGCGACATCAGGAAACGCGTCATCGTCGGGTCGGTGATGGTCAGCGGCTTGCCGTCCTGCAGCTGTTGCAGGAACAGCGGGATCACCGAGCCGCGCGAGGCCATCACATTGCCGTAGCGCGTGGCCGACAGCACCGTCTTGGCCGGGTCGCACAGCCGCGACTTGGCGACCATGACCTTCTCCATCATGGCCTTGGACATGCCCATCGCATTGATCGGGTAGACGGCCTTGTCAGTCGACAACACGACGACGCGGCTGACGCCCTGGGCGATGGCCGCGCGCATGACGTTCTCGGCGCCGACGACATTGGTCTTGACCGCTTCCATCGGATAGAACTCGCAGGACGGCACCTGCTTGAGCGCGGCGGCGTGGAAGACGTAGTCCACGCCGTTGAGCGCGTCATGCACGCTGTCGTAGTCGCGCACGTCGCCGATGTAGAACTTGACCTTGTCGCTCTTCAGGGCGATGCGCATGTCCTCCTGCTTCTTCTCATCGCGACTGAAGATGCGGATCTCGGCGAAGTCGGATTTCAGGAAGCGGCTCAGCACCGCGTTGCCGAAGCTGCCGGTGCCGCCGGTGATCAGCAGGACTTTGTCTTTGAACATGGAATATCTCTAAAAGGTTCAGCCGAAGGCGCGCATCTCGCGCACCAGCTCGGGCCAGGAGGGCGGCGCATAGCCGGTGGCCGCGCGAAAAGCGCTCGAGTCGAGCGAGCGGTCGATGACCAGCTTGTCATCGGGCGCGATGTCGTTGTCGCGGCCGTATTCGGCAGCAGCCAGCTTGAGCAGGCCGTACTTGTCGATGGGCGCGGCCGACACATGCCAGGTGCCGCGCAGTTCGGGATGCGGCACGACGAAGTCCTTCATGACGCGGGCGAGCTCCACGGTGGGCAGGCCCGAGAAGATCGCCTTCGTGAAGCCGCGCACCGGCCCGGTCTGGGCCAGGAACCAGCCGATCAGGCCGTGCGCGCTGGACAACTCGTGGCCGATGATGGAGGTGCGCAGCGTGACTGCGTTCTCGTAGTCGACCTCACCCATCAGCTTGCTGCGGCCGTAGAGGTCGTAGGCGTCCGAAGGGTCGGTCTCGAGGTAGCCGCCCTGCTTGCCCGAGAACACGCAGTCGGTGCTGACGTGGATGAGTCGGGCACCGGCCACCTGCGCAAGCCGCGCGAGGCGGTGCGGCAGCAGCGCATTGATCGGGATGGCGGTCAGCGGGTCGTCCGCTTCGGCCAGTTGCTTGACGACGCCGATGCAGTTGACGACCACCTGTGGGCGCACCTGGGCGAACAGGCGCGTCAGGCTGTCCAGGCTTTCGACGTCGACACCGGCGACGAACTGCGCCGCAGGCGCCTTGGCCTGCAGCGTGGAGATGACGCCGTGGCTGCGCACGGAGCCAAACACCTCGAAGGCGGGGTCGGCCGCGAACACGCGCAACGCCGCATTGCCCAGCATGCCGCTGGCACCCAGCACCAGCAGGCGCCGCTTGTTCTGACTCATCGCACCATCACTCTCATCAACGGCGCGCCGCCACGGCGCGCTCGAAATGCCCGACCAAGGCCTTGGCCAGCCGGTCGGGCTCGTAATGCTCGGCGTAGTAGCGCCGGCCGGCCTCGCCCATCCCTTGCCGCTGTTCGGGCGGCATGGCCTGCAAGGCCAGCGCCGTGGCGGCCAGCGCCCCGGCATCTTCCGCCGCACTGGCCAAGCCGGCACCGGCGGCCCGCACGACACGGGCGCCTTCGCCATCCATCGACGCGAGGATGGGCCGGCCAGCGGCCAGATAGGCCTGTATTTTGCTCGGAACCGTTCGGCTCAAGGCCGGGCCGCCAGTCAGGCTGACCAGCAGCGCATCCGCCTGCTCGAAGACTGCGGGCATCTGCTCGGGTGGCAGGCGCCCAGCCAGTTGCACTTGCGTGAGACCACGTCGCGCCACCTGCTCGGCCAACCAACCGTCGCGCGCGCCGCTGCCGACCAGCACCCAGCGCACGCCGCTGTCGGCACCCAGGCGCTCGGCAGCGTCGAGGACGCAGTCCAGCGACTGCACAGTGCCCAGGTTGCCGGCAAAGACGATGTTGAATTGCGCCGCGTCGAGTTGGAGCAATGTCGGTACACGCGGCTTGGATGAGGCCCGGTCGCCGGGGTTCTCATGCACCAGGACAGGCGTACCACCCGCCATGGCCTCCACGGGCGCCACGAAAGCCGGCGACTGCACCAGCAGCAGGTCACTGCGTCGGTAGATCCAGCGCACCACTGTGGCAACGGCCGACAGCAGTCGCGGGTTCTTCACGAAGCCGGTGATCTGCAGGCTGTCCGGCCAAAGATCCTGCACCCAGACGACCAGCGCCGCGCCCTTGATCCACTTCAGCACGACGGCCGCGATGGCCTGCAGGATGGGGCTGGTGCCGTAGACAAAGATCGCGTCGAAGCGCCGGCCGCGCAGGGCCCATGGGCCCATGACGGAGGCACAGAACAAAAAGGACAAATAGTTCAGCACCAGGCGCTTGGCGCCACCCACGCCACGCGGCAGCAGTGGCACGCGCACGATGTCGTAGCCCTCGTGCCTCTCGCGCTGGATGCCGCCAACGCGGTAGCCCGGGAACAGGTGGCCTTCCGGATAGTTGGGTTTGCCGGTCAGCACCGTGACCTCGCAGCCCTGCTCGACGAGGGACTGGGCGATCTCGTTGATGCGGAAGGACTCGGGCCAGAAATGCTGGCTCAGCAACAGCACCTTCATGCGGTCTCGTGGAACAGCGCTTGCAGGAAGTCCGCCGCCCGAGCCGGTTCGAGCGGCGCCTCCGCCTCGCCGAGGAAGCGCTTCACGGCGCGCGCGATCGATACCGCGGAGTTCGGGTCAAAGGTCTGGGCGGGCACGCAGACATCGCGCACGAAATCCAGCTCGCCAGCCAGGATGGGCAGGCCAGCTTGGCGGGCCTCGATCAGCGGCAGGCCAAAGGACTCGCCCTTGGACGGGAAGACCAGGGCCTTGGCACCGCGATAGCGCGCGAGGATCTCGGCATGTGAGCGCATGCCGAGACTGGTGATCTTCAGATCATGATCGGTCGCTTGCGCCTGCACCCATGCCGCCAGGCCGGCATCGCGGTCCGACAGCGTCAGCGCCAACGTCGGACGCAGCCCTTGCTCAGCCAGCAGCCGCCAGGCCTCGATGAGGGTGCGGTGGTTCTTGTGCGCCTCGCCGTCCGCCACATAGATGAAGTCCCAGGCGGCATCGGCGGCGGGCAGCGACTCTGGTGCTGGGGGAGCGAACGGCAGCACCCGGATGTCGGCGCGCTCCAGGCCATACCAGTCCTGCACGGCGCGCGCCATCGACGGCGTCTGCACCCAGTAGCGCGCCACGCGCTGGCGCAGCCAGCGGCTGACGGCCTGCTCGAAGCGCAGGCGCTGCCGCGTCTTCCAGCCAAAGGCCGCGAGCGGCACCTGGCCGAGGTAGTTGCGGTTCTGCTGGAACAGCCACACCGGCGCCGCATTGCGCATCAGGGGCGGCAGGCCGTGGAAGCACAACACACGGTCCTGGGCGGTGCCGGCGGATGCCAGCGACAACTCGGCGCCCAGGCGGGAGCCCGCCGACGCCTGCACCCACTGAACAGACGCGCCCTCGGGCACGCTCAGCCGTTCGCGCGCACGCGCATCGAGCCAGGCGACGAGGGGCCGCTCCTGGGGCCAGGCGACCAGCAAGGCCTGCAGCAGCACAAAGCCGCCACCGGTATGGACATTGGGCGCGTACAGCAGCAGGCGCCCGGCCTGCACCGTCACGGCTTGGGACCTTGGTAGACGTCCTTCTTGCCCAGGCCCTGCGGCACCAGGGCACGCACGCCCTGGCGCAGCCCGTTGTCCACGCGCGCCAACAGGCGCAGCAGAGGCTGCTCGGGCCGGGCGCTGAACGAGGTGACGTTGAAGTAGTCCTGGCCCGTCGGCGAGCGCGGCGAGAAGTAGTAGTTGGAGACGCAGCAGCGCGTGCCTTCGGCGACGACGGGGCTGACGGAATGCCAGGACGTCGGCGTCGTCTCCATGATGGCCAGCCGGTTGAAGCGGCTGACGATGGTGACGTTGTTGCGCACGCGCTGGTCCCAGAGCTCCAGGTTGCCGCCGTTTTCCAGCACCCAGCCCGGCGTCACGTAGTACAGCAGGTTGAGCGTGCGGTAGTAGCGGCGCGTGGACTCGTGCGAATTGTCGATGTGCGGGCCCAGGTGATGGCCCTTCACCATGGCGCTCAGGCCACCGGCGTAAAGGCTGGCGTCGGGGATTTGCTCCTGGATGCCGGTGATGCGCCCGACGATCTCGATGACGCGCGGGTCCTGGATCGCAAACGTGATGTCGGCCAGCACGGGGTCGAAGCGGTCGAAGTCCTTGGACGTGTACTTGCACTCACGGAAGCTGTCCATCAGCCGCATCTGCCCGGTGGCCGGGAAGGCCGCGGTGATGCGTTCCGCCACATCGGCGGGCAACAGATCGTCGACGATGGCGTGGCGCACGCCCACCTGGCGGGCCGAGGCCTCGAAATCCGCCGTCAGCTGGGCCAGGGATGACTCCAGCCGCGCACAGATCAGGTCGGTCAGCTCGGCTTTCGAGGGTAGGGATGAGGACATGGTCAGGTACGAGGCGCCCCGATGCCATCGGCAAGGGCGCAAATCAATGAGGACACGGCGCCAGCCGCCTGCACTCATCCCCGCGGGGAGAGGTCACGGCTGGGCGCCGGCATTGTAGGCATTGGGGTTAGCCCGGCCGGCTGGCGGCCCGCCTCCCGCAGCCAGAAGTAGCCGTAGGCGGCCAGCAGCACCGGCCCGGAGAAATAGCCCGTCCCGCGCAGCAGCAGCCCCACTAGGCCACAGAGCAGCAGGCTCAGCATGAGACGCGCTTGTTCCGACTGCAGGCCGTGCTGCCCATGCAGCAGGTGCCGGAAGCGCCAGGCCCGCCAGGCGCACCACAGCCACAGCAGTGCGGCGAAGTAGCCCATTTCGCTCAGGGCCTTGGAAGCGAGGAAGGAGCCGTCGTTGTAGTTGCCATCCTCCAGGCCCAGCAGATCGAGCACTTCCACACCCTCGGTGACCGGCCTGGGCTCGCAACCCATGCGATTGAAGCCCAGCCCCCAACCGCCGGAGCTGTGCAGGTTCTCCAGCGCGAGTTCCCAGCCCATCACGTACACCACGCTGGAGACATTGGCCTCCGTGCTCTGGTTGCCCAGGCTGGTGATCCGGTCCATGAAGTCGGTCCAGAAGGGCGACACAAAGGCCACGCCGGCAAACACCACCGACAGCACAGTGACCTGCAGGATCTTGAACAGCCCCAGGCGCCGGCCATGCAGCGCCAGCCACATCACTGCAAGCCCGACGGCCAGCAGCAGGAACAGCGTGGCCGAGGCCGCCAACCAGAGGCTGAGCACCGCGCCCACAACGCCATGGCGCCGCCAACGCCGGTTCTCGTCAAGGATGAGATAGATCAGCAGCGGCGCAATGGTCAGCGCGAAATGGCTGGGCTCGGAGAAGAACCCACTCGGCCTGAGCGTCTCGCGCGCACCGGTCGCTACAAGATAAATCTTCTCGACCACCACCGCCGCCACCAGCACGGTGACCAATCGCGCGATGCCACGCTGTGAAGGCATGCTGCGCCCCGCACTCGCCAGCACACTGAGCGAGGCGATCACCAGGATGAGCAGCACTTGCGATGCGACTGATTTGAGCATCAGGTCGCGGCAGGTATCCATGCTCCCGGCAATCACGGTGTGGCATAGCAGCAGCGCTGCCATGCTGGCACCTAGCACCAGCCCCCGCCAGGTCGCACGCCCGTCGAAGACGGAAAGCCACCCGGCCAGCAGCACGAACAGGGCGACCTGCGGGCCGACGCTGGTGGAAATGCTGGCCGTGAGCGCGGGGGCCAGCAAGCCGATCCAGACGATATGAAGCACGGTAGGCCTCCAGCGACCCTCCCTGGGGTCAAGCCGGTCGGCGATCATCTGACTCTCCTGTATATCAGGTCGACAGTCGCGTCGGCCGAACCGGCCAGGACAACCATGGACGGCAGCCGCCCGAACCTGAAGAGCTTGCTCTTCATTGTCTGGCCGCTCGCGTAGAAGCCCGGAGCTGGTACCAGCCACGACGCAGGAAACCCACCAGCAACTGGCGCCAGATGCCCAGATCGAACAGCAAGCCCGGGCGGCGCTTGAGCGCCTGGGCAAAGCAGCGCAGCGCGGCGCCGATGCGGCCGGACTGGCCGTGGTTCTTGGCGGCCAGGCTGTAGGCGCGCGCAATCGACCGCTGCGCACCGGCCTGCCCCGGCCGTGCAGCCCAGTAGGCCTGCATGACCCGCACGATCTCCTCGGCGCGAGCGTCTGGCATCACGCGAAACGACGCCGAGCCCTCATGGATGCGGTATTCAGCCAGCAGCTCAGGTACACGCACGAAGCCGCCCTGCCCCGCGGCGCGCAGCCAGAACTCGTAGTCCGGCACCTGGCGCAGGTCAGGCCGCCAGCCACCGCTCGCCTCGAACACGCTGCGGCGGAAAAACGCGCCTGGGCCAGGCTGGCAGACCAGGTCCACGCTGAGCCGCTCGGCATCGAACTCCTCGGTTCGGGACTCGCGCAGACGCTGGCCCTGCGCATCGATGAGCCAGAAATCGCAATAGGCCACGGCGGCCGACGGCTTGTTCTGCAGCATCTCGACCATGTGCCGCACGGCGCCCGGTACCAGGCAGTCGTCGGAACTCAGATAAGCCAGGATCTCGCCCTTGGCCATGCCCCAGCCGCGGTTCAAGGTGGCGGCCTGGCCGCTGTTCGCCTGGGTCAGCACCGTCAGGCGCCCCGGATGCGCGGCTTCGTAGCGCTTTGCCAGGGCCAGCGAGTCGTCGCTGGAACCGTCATCGATGACGATGTATTCAAGCCCCGGATAGTCCTGGACCAGCACGCTTTCGATCGTCGCCGCCAGGTATTCGGCCTGGTTGTAGACGGGGGTGACGAGCGTGACGAGGGACTGGGACATGGGCTGGCTTGAGCGGCGCGGCGATTGTAGGCAGCCGTGGTGAGGCGCCTTAGGGGCTGCGCCGTTCCAGCCGGCACAGCCAGAACATCGCCGCCGCGTCGCCGACCATGCGCAGCAACCAGGCCGTGGCCGCACCCATCAGGCCCCACCGGGCGCTCAGCAGCCACAGCGCCAGCAGGAACAGTGGCAGCTCGGCGCAGTGCAGCAGGGCCGGCGCGCGAAAACGCCCGGCGCCGTGCAGCCAGGTCAGCGGCACATGGGCCAGGCAGTTGATCAGAATGCCGATCGAGAACACGCGCAGGATCGGCGCGCTGTGCGCCGCCAGCTCGGGCCCGATCCACAGCGTCAGGATCGGCGCGGCGAACAGGCCCAACGTGGCGCAGATCGGCAGCAGCACGACAAACAGGATGCGCACGGCACGGTCGTACAGCGCCCAGGCGGCGGCATCCTTGCGGGCTGCCTGGGCCGCGAAGGCCGGGAACAGCACCGCCGTCAGCGCGCCCGGAATGATCCACAGCTTGGTGACGATTTCCTGCGGCGTTGCGTAGTAGGCGACGGCCGCGGCGGAGACGGTGGCGCCAATCATGAAGCGGTCGACGTAGCCCATGAAGGGGCTGACGATATTGCTCAAGGTGAGCCACCCACCCGACACCAGCAAGGGCCGCAGCCATTGCGCCTGCCAGTGCAGCCGCCCGCGCACCTGCGGCAGGGCTCGCCAGGCCAGCCAGCCATGCACGGCAAAGCCAACCACCCTGCCCAGCGCGAGGGCCACTGTGATCAGCAGCAGGTTGGGCCCGAACCAGTGCAGCACGATCCAGGGCCCGGCAAAGGTCCACAGCCCCATGGGCAGGCGCACATAGTTCAGCACCTCGAAGGCATGGCAGGCCTCGAGCATGCCGCGCAGGCCGGCGGTGACGACGATGAAGGGGACGGCCAAGCCCATCACGATGCAGGCCGCGACGGCCTCGCGGCGGTCCGGCAAGGCCTTGATGAGGTCCACGCCCCAGGGCGCCAGCACGATCATGGCGAGGCCCGCGACAACGCCCAGAGCGATCATCAGCAGCAACGCAGAAGCGCTGAGTGGCCCGATGCGCTCCTCGTCGCCTCGGTCGATCAGGATGGCGAGCTGCTGCGTCAGTGCCCGCCCCAGGCCCAGGTCGAAGAGCCCGAAATAGCTGGTCACGGCCCAGACCAGGGTCAGCAGGCCGAAGCGTTCCACGCCGAGGCCATGCATCAGGGCCGGGATGCTGAACAGGGCCAGCAGCAGCGGCGCGCCGAGTCCGAACAGATTGAGAAGCGTGTGCTTGGCGAGCTTCAAGGAGAGTGGGCCGGAAGGAGACGAAAGGGCGCGGATTGTAAGGACGAGCCCTGCGCGCAGACCCCGCCGCCCCGCTTCACAAATCGACACGCCGGGCTGCCCGATAAAATGCCGGTTTTGGCCGTCCGCGCGCGTCGGGCGGCCTAGCGCCCGGCTGATCCGGGCCGTTCAAGAACCCGACATGAAGCCGTCCCCTCTTCTGCTTTGCACGGCGCTGTGCCTCGCACTGGTCAGCCTGCCGGCAAATGCCTACATCGACCMCAATGCGGGCGGCATGCTGTTCCAGCTGCTGGCTCCGGTGTTTGCGGGCATCGTGGGCATCTGGTTGTTCCTGCGCCAGTGGATCAGTGCGATGGCGCGCCGCCTCTGGCGTCGGCTGACCGGACGCAACGCTGAATGAAGGTCGGCGCGAGCGCCGAACGCTCCCACCCTGAGCTGCCGCCGGCACGCCTTGGCACCTGCTTCGGGGTGGCCTTCGCCGCCTTGGGCCTGCTGTGGATGCCCTGGGTGCTGCTGCGCCAGGTCGACGCCTTTCTCGCCTTCCAGACTACCGGCGAGTTCGCGCGCGACGTCGCGCTGGCGCTGCTGCTGCTGACGCTGCCGGCCCTCGCGCTGGCCGCCCTGGCCTTTGCATTGGGCTGGCTGGTGGTACGCCTGGGAGCGTCCGTGGCGACGGGCCGCGTGGTGGCCTGGGCTAGCACGCTGCTGCCGGTGTCGTGGGTATGCCTGTGGCAATTCGGCTCGGCCAGTTGGGCCTGGCTGAAGCTGGTGACGGAAGGCGACTTTGCGCTGTCCGCCAATGCGCGGCTCGTTGCCGTCGCGCTGCTGCTGCTCGCCTCGGGATTGATGCTGCGCGGCCGGCGGCTGTCCTATGTACTCGCCCGCCTCGTGCCGCCGCTGCGCAGCCTACAGGCCCCGGCGCTGCTGCTGCTGCTCGTCTCGGTGGTCTGGCTGCTGCTGCACCCGCCGCGCGTGATGGGCCTGACCGCGCAGCCCGCCTCCGCGCCAGTGCGCGCTCGGCTGCCCGACGTCTACCTCATCACCATCGACACGCTGGCCGCAGAAGATGCGGCCGTATGTGGCGACGGCCCGACGACGATGCCGCGCCTGCGCGAATTAGCGGGCCGCGCCAGCTGCTTCGACCGCCACTACGCCTCAGGCAATTTCACGACGCCCAGCACCGCCACGATGGAGACCGGCGCCCTGCCCTGGTCACACTGGGGCGTGCAGATCGTCGCCAAGATGGCGCCAGCCATGCGCGGCCAGACCCTGGCCAGCCAGTTGCGCGCTCACGGCTACGAGGCGCACTCGATCAGCGCCAACCTGATGGCCAGCCCGCGCCACCACGGCAGCTACGACGAATACACGACGCAGGCGATCGCGCCGTCGCCGGCGCTGGGCCTGAAGCCGCGCGTGGCGCTGAGCGCCTTCCCGGACACGACGCTGCCGTTCTGGCTGTCAGGCCTCATTCCACTGCTGGACACACTGGACGTGCGCCTCTTCCCGGAGCGCAGCCCGTTCGCGCCGGAGCAGACTTACGACGCCGCCCGCCCGCTGTTGGACCGCGGCTCGCAGAACCAGCGCCCGCAGTTCATGTGGCTGCACACGCTGCCCCCGCACGACCCCTATCTGCCACCGCCCAGCACCAAGCACAAGTTGCTGCCCGAGGGCGAACTGGACCACTGGTCGCAGATGCTGGGCATGACACGCTACAACCCGCCGCAGCAGGCACTGATCGACAAGCACAGGCTGCGCTACCGCGAGGCCATCATGGGGGCCGACGAGGCGCTGGGGCGCTTCCTTGACGAACTGGACCGCCGGGGCAAGCTGGACGGTGCGCTCGTCATCGTGACCTCCGACCATGGCGAATCCTTTGAGCGCGGCTATATCGGCCATGCCGGCCAGTGGCTGCATGAGGCTGTCATCCGCGTGCCCCTCGTGATCAAGCTGCCTGGTCAACGTGCGGGGCGCGTGGTGCACACGCCGGTCGGCCTGGACGACATGGCGCCGACCATCGTCGACGTGCTGGGGCTGGCGCCCCTGCCTCATGCGGACGGCCGCAGCCTCAAGCCGGCCCTGCTGGGCGGGGAGTTGCCCGTCCAACCCGTGTACTCGATGGCGATCGAGCGGCAAAGCCGCTTCAAGCCGATCAAGGCAGGCCATTACGCGGTCATCGATGGCGCCAACAAGCTGGTGCTCGACCTGGGCGAGCAGCAAGCCGAGCTGTTCGACCTGGCCGCCGATCCGCATGAACTTCACGACCTGAGCAAGACGGCCCCCGAGACGGCCGCCAGGCTGCGCGCCTTGCTGGATCAGCAGCTCGCCGCCGCCGAGAAGCGCCGCGCGGCACAGTTCGGCGAGCCATGAGCACCAGCCCGCTGCACAGCTTCGACGCCGAGTTGCTGAAGTGGCTGCGAGCCGGGCCCGCCTGGCCCAGCCTGCCCCTCGGTACGCGCGCGCAGCTGCGCTGGCGTTCAGCCTGGGGCACGCTGAACCGCCGCCTCAGCGAAGCCCGCGTCGCCGACGCGCCTGCTCTGGCCCCGCCGCTGTTCATCGTCGGCCCGTGGCGCAGCGGCACGACGGTCATGCACGAGTTGTTGACGGCGGCCACCGGCTGGCCCACGCCGCTGACCTGGCAGTGCATGAATGCCACCGCCTTCCAGCTGCTGCCGGCGCCGCCCGCACGCAGCGGCGTGGCGCGCCCGATGGATGGGCTGGAGATCAGTGCGCTGTCACCGCAGGAAGACGAGTTCGCGCTGCTCACGCTAGGCGTGGACTCGGCTTACCGCGGCTTCCTGATGCCGGAGCGGCTGCCTGAGCTGTTGCACACGCTGGACCCCGCTTATTGGAGTGGCCGCGAGGCCGACTGGCTGCCGCGCTTCGAGCGCTTCATGGCCGGCGTGCTGGCGTCCAGCGGCCAGCCCGGCCAGCGGCTGATCCTCAAGTCGCCCAATCACAGCTTTCGGCTGCCTGCGCTGCTCAAGCGCTTTCCCGAGGCCAAGGTGGTATGGATGGTGCGCGATGCGGCCACCGTCTTTCATTCGAACCGCAAGATGTGGCATGCGATGTTTGCTGAGCATCGCCTGACGACCGGCGCAGCGGATGGGCTCGATGCTTTTCTCGGCGCAGCCCTGCAAGGCTGTGCTTCGGTGCTGGAGCATTTATCGGCGGCGTTGCCGCCGGAGCGTTGGATCGTCGTCGAGCAGACCCGCTTGGCCGCGGCGCCGCGCCAGGTGGTGGCCGGTGTCATGCGCCAGCTCAATCTTGACGCCGCGGCCGAAGCCGCGTTGGACGCGGCCTTGACGCGCACGCGCCAGGGCCGCATCGAGCGTTACGAGCAGCCTGTGCCCGGCGCTGCAGCGGCAGGCGTCGCGGCGCTGGGTGAAGCCCAAGGTCGCGTCGTGCAAAGCACCGGCGTTGAGTATCGGGCGGGTGAAGTATGAAATGTCGCCCGGTTTCCCTGCGTTATCATGAGACGCTGGCGGGATGGCGCCGGACGCAGCATTGCGACAGTGGCACATCACCATGACGAGTTCAGAATCTAATTTGCCGTCAAACCTTTCGTTTGGCGCCTTGTTCGTCGTGTTTTTCGGCGCAGTCGGCGGCTATCAATGGCTGCACGGCAATATGAATGGCAGGTTGTGGCTAGGCGCCGCCATTTTGATGCTGGCTGTGACGCTGCTCAAGCCCAAATGGTTGACGCCGCTCAACCGTGCCTGGATGGCTCTCGCAGATCTCCTGCATCGACTATTCAGCCCTATTGCCCTTGGATTGCTGTATTTCGGCCTGTTCACGCCCACAGGTTACGCCATGCGGGTATTTGGACGCGACGTCTTGAATCGCCGCTTTGACCCGTCTGCCGGCTCATATTGGGCAGAACGTTCGCCCCCTGGCCCCGATGTCGGCGGACTTGCCGACCAATTCTGATTATTTCGCCGGAGTGGCTTGAATGTCGTTGCTAGTTGAGCTGTGGCGATTTTTGAAATCGCGTAAGAAGCTCTGGTTGTTCCCGTTCGTGCTGGTCATGCTGATACTCGGCGGCCTGCTGATTGTGGCCAAGGGGTCGGTGATCGCGCCTTTCATCTACACGCTGTTCTAGCACGTGAAGATCCTCGGCATTTCGGCCTATTACCACGATGCGGCGGCGGCGCTGGTCATTGATGGTCGCATCGTGGCGGCCGCGCAGGAGGAGCGTTTCACGCGCCGCAAGCACGATGCCGCATTTCCGGTCCATGCGATTCGCGCCTGTCTTTCCATCGCCAATATTGGCGCGGCGGACGTCGACCATGTCATCTTCTATGACAAGCCGTTCTTGAAATTCGAACGGCTGCTCGAGACCTACCTGGCATTCGCGCCGCGCGGTTTCACCTCATTCCGGCAAGCCCTGCCGCTTTGGTTGAAAGAGAAGCTCTTCCAGAAAAGCTTGCTCATCGACGAACTCGCGGCGCTGGCGCCGGGCGTCGACTGGCGCGCCAAGCTGCTGTTTTCAGAGCATCACCTCAGCCACGCCGCGAGCGCGTTCTTTCCGTCGCCTTTCGAGAGCGCCGCCGTGCTGACGATGGATGGCGTCGGTGAATGGACCACCACTTCGCTGGCGTTGGGATGCGGCTCCAACCTCAGCATCATTCGCGAGATTCATTTTCCCCATTCGTTGGGGTTGCTGTATTCGGCGTTCACGTATTACACGGGCTTCAAGGTCAATTCGGGCGAATACAAGGTCATGGGCCTGGCTCCCTACGGCGAGCCAAAGTATGTCGACACGATCAAGGACAACCTGATTGACATCAAGGCGGATGGCAGCTTCAGGCTGAATCTCGACTACTTCGACTACTGCACCGGCTTGACCATGACCAACCGCCGTTTCGACAGCCTGTTCGGCGCGCCGCCGAGAAGACCCGAAGACCGGCTCGGTCAACGGGAGATGGATCTGGCGGCTTCGGTGCAGGCTGTCCTGGAAGAAGTGGTCCTGAAGCTCGGCCGCTCGATCGCCACGGAGACGGGTGAGCGCAATCTGTGCCTGGCCGGCGGCGTGGCGCTGAACTGCGTGGCCAACGGCAAGCTGCTGCGCAGCGGCCACTTCGACCGCCTGTGGGTGCAGCCCGCGGCCGGTGATGCGGGCGGTGCGCTGGGTGCTGCGTTGGTCGCCGCCCACATGTCCAAGGGCGAGCCGCGCGCCAACGCTGGCGTCGACGGCATGCAGGGCAGCTACCTCGGGCCGTCTTATTCGCAGCCGGAGATCGAGCAGCGACTGACGTCGCTTGGAGCGCGTTTCGAAACGCTGGACGACGAGAACCTGATTGACCAGTGTGCACGGGCCATCAGCGAGGGCAAGGCGCTCGGGTGGCATCAGGGGCGAATGGAATTCGGCCCGCGCGCGCTGGGCGCGCGATCCATCCTGGGCGATGCGCGCTCGCCAAGCATGCAGAAACTGCTGAACCTGAAGATCAAGTACCGGGAGTCTTTCAGGCCGTTTGCGCCATCGGTCCTGCGGGAAGACGTGGCCGAGTGGTTCGACCTTGACGAGGACAGCCCCTACATGTTGCTGGTGGCCGACGTGCTGGAAAAGCATCGCCTGAAAGCGCCGGCTGAGCAGACCTTGTTCGGCATCGACAGGTTGAACCTGCCGCGTTCATCGATTCCTGCGGTCACCCACGTTGACCATTCAGCAAGAATCCAGACGGTTCATCGCGACACCCATCCGCGCTATCACGCCCTCATCAGCAGGTTCAAGGCGTTGACGGGCGTGCCTGTCATCGTCAACACCAGCTTCAATGTGCGCGGCGAGCCCATCGTCTGCACGCCCGAAGACGCCTTCCGATGCTTCATGGGGACGGACATTGACGTGCTTGCGATCGGCAACTGCTTCATGCGCAAGGAGATGCAGGCCCAGACGCTCGCCAGACGCTATGAGCAGGCGTTTGAATTGGATTGACCCTGCCCCGTCACGAACCCGAACACCTGTTCTTTCTCATGGGATGTTGATCCAGTGACCCGTCAAGTTCGCTTCATGGCTCGATGCCGCTCGGTGGCCCTTTCGCTTGCACTGCTGCTGACGTCGATACTCGTCAGCCTGCTGATCCTGGAATTCGGCGTGCGCTGGCTGCTGCCCCAGTACTCTGCGGCCGGCGATATCGAGTACACCGTCGTCGACGGCGTGCCCCTGGCAGCGGCCAATACCGAGACGATCCAATGGAAGAACACCGGCGACTACAAGGTCAAGGTGTCGATCAACCGGCTGGGCTTGCGTGACACCAAGGACCTGTCCCAGTCCACCGCCGACGATCTTTTCGTAGTCGGTGACTCGTTTTCACTCGGGCATGGCGTCGAGGAAGCCGAGCGCTTCTCCAATCGTCTCGAAGGGCTGCTGGGCCAGCGCGTGTTCAACGTCGCCATCCCCACCGACATCGCCGGATACGAGACGTTGATCGGTTACGCCGAGCGCCAGGGCGCGCCGGTGCAAAAGGTCATTCTTGCCGTGTGCATGGAGAACGACATCGGCCAGTATCGCGACCGCATCACCCCGGTGACGCGCCTTCGCGAACGCCGCACCTTCGCCGAGGGTCTGCGTCGCACGAAACTCTGGCTGCAACGCAACTCCAGCGCCTACCGGGCGCTGGGCCATCAGGCGCACGCGTCGGAGTCGTTGCAGGCGCTGTTCGTTCGTCTTGGCATCATCACGCCGACCGCCGATGGCGCACTGCGCAATGTCTATTCCACCGCAGCGATCGAACAGTCCGCGGAGCGCGTGGCCGCCATTGCCGCCAAGCACCAGGTGATCACCGTCATCATTCCCTCGCGCTTGAAGTGGATCGGCAACAACACCGAACAGGAAGGCAAGCTGCATGCGGGCTTCGTTGCGCACCTGCGTTCCTTGGGGCTGCCCGTCGTCGATCTGGCACCCGCCTTCGAGAAGGGCGGTCATCCGATGGACTACCACTTCCCCAACGATGGCCATTGGACCGCGAAGGGGCACGCGCTGGCAGCGGCGGAAATCGCGGCCTATGTCCGGACGCAGGGCTGGCCTGCGCCGCTTGCTGCCAATCGTTGAGGGCAGGCCTTAAACCAAGGTGTCGAAGCTGGTGATGGCCATCATGACCGCCACCATGACGAGGCCGATGACGGCGCCGATGAGGATGATGGCGATGGGCTCGATCAGCCCGAGCATGCGGCGCTGAAGCACGGCGGCGGCATCGCGCTGGCTGTGGCCCAAGGCGAGCAACATCCTGGGCAACTCGCCCGAACGCTCACCGACGCGGATGAGGTTCAGCCGAGTGCGCGGGAACCAGGCTTGGGTCTCCAGGCCGGCGCTCAGCGACTGGCCCTGCTGCAGGCCCTTGGTCGCCCGCTCCAGGCCCGAGCGCAGCAAATTGAGGCGGATGACGCCCTGGGCCAGCTCCATGGCCGTGAGAACGGGCACACGGTTGGACAACAGGCTGCCCAACACCGTGGCCCAGCGGCCGATCTCGGCCTGCACCAGCCAGGGGCCGACCACCGGCATCCGCTGCAACGTCTGCAGCAGCGCCTGGCGCGTCGACTCGCGCGACAGGCTGGTGACGAGGATACCCACCAGCGCGGCGAGGATGAGCAAGGCCTCAAAAAGATGGCCGCGAACGTAGACGCCCGATTCGATGACCCAGCGCGACAGCTCGGGCACCTGGCGGCTGCCCTTGATCAGGTTGGCGAAGCGTGGCACGACGCCGACGAAGATGAAGAACACCGCCAGCGAACCCGCACCCACTAGCACGCTCGGATAGATGAGAGCACTGCGCAGGTCCTCGTTGGCCTTGCGGGCCAGCTCCATCTGCTCGGCCGACTCCTGCAGCGCGCGGGCGATGTCGCCGCTGGCCTCACCGGCCTGGGCCAGCGCGATGACGTAGACCGGCATGCGCAGCGCCTGGATACGCAGGGCGTCCGACAACCGGCCACCACCACGCACCAGGGTCTCCATCTGTGCCAGTGGCAGGCCCAGCGGCTGGCCTTCGTAGGCCTGCGCCAGGCTGGGCAGGGCATCGCCGAGCGTGACGCCAGCGGTGAGCAGCGTGGCCAGCTCGCGCAGCAGCACGACCTGGTCGGCCAGCTTGATGGTGCCGCGCGCTTTCGCACGCACAGGTGCGGCGGTGCGCGCCTGCAGGCTCACCGGTGTCATGCCCTGCGCGGCCAGACGCGCCATGGCGTCCGCCTGATCGCTCGCCTCAAGCTGGCCGCTGTGAGGCCGGCCGGCCGTGTCGCGTGCGGTGTAGTCGAAGCGCATCAGGCGTCGGCTGTGCCGGTGGCACGCAGCACTTCATCCAGCGTCGTCACGCCCTGGACGACCTTCAGCGCGCCTTCTTGGGCGAGCGATCGATAGCCGCCCTGGCGCGCCAGGGCGACGAGCTCCGGCAGGCCGACTTCGCGGGCGATGGCGTGCTGCATTTCGCTGCCCACGTCCAGCATCTCGTAGATGCCGACCCGGCCCTTGAAGCCGGTGTTCTGGCAGGCTGGGCAGCCGACATGGTGGCGCCAGCGCGGCAGGTCGGCGGCGCTGTCTTCGGCGCGCGCATCAGCGATTGCCGCGGCAAGTTCGGCGTCCCCCAGCGTCGGGGTTTCGTCGGTAGCCACCGCGCAGACTTCACACAGGCGGCGCACGAGGCGCTGTGCCATCACCGCGCGCAGCGAAGCACCGACGAGGAAGGGCTCCACGCCCATATCCACCAGCCGCGTGACGGCTGAAGGCGCATCATTGGTGTGCAGCGTAGCCAGCACCAGGTGGCCTGTCAGCGCGGACTGGATGGCGATCTCGGCCGTTTCGCGGTCGCGGATTTCGCCGACCATGATGATGTCCGGGTCGTGGCGCAAGAAGGCGCGCAGCGCGCGAGCGAAGGTGTAGCCGATCTCGGGTTGAGCCTGCACCTGGATGACCTGGGGCAGACGGAATTCGACCGGGTCCTCGACGGTGAGGATCTTGCGCGTCTGGTCGTTGGTGGCGGCCAGCGCGGAGTACAGCGTCGTGCTCTTGCCGGCGCCGGTCGGGCCGGTCACCAGCACCAGACCGTTGGCCAGGCCCAACCAGCGCTTGAACTGGCGCAACTGCGACGGCCGCAGGCCCAGGCGCTCCAGCGTCAGGTCGGCGCGTTTCTTGGGCAGCAGGCGCATGACGATGGATTCGCCATAGACCGCGGGGATGGACGACACACGCACGTCCATCTCGGCGCCAGCGGCGCGTGTGGAGATGCGGCCGTCCTGCGGCAGGCGGCGCTCGGCGATGTCGACGCCGGCGATCAGCTTGATGCGCGAGGCGACCGCCGGATAGCGGTCCATGCCCAGGGCCAGGCGCGTGTGCAGCTGGCCGTCGATGCGCAGCCTGACCTCGAACTCGCGCTCACCGGGCTCCAGATGGATGTCCGAGGCGCGCGATTCGACGGCTTGGGCGATGAGGTTGTTGACCCAGGCGATGACGGGCGCGTCCTCGGCCATTTCGCGCAGGGCCCGCTCGTCGAGCGTCTGCATGGCGAGGTCACCCTGTTGCAGACGCTGGACCCAGCGCTGGGCATCGTCGGGTGCGATCAGCCACCAGCGGGCCGATTTGAGCTCGGCCTGCTGCTGCGCGAATTCGCGCGCTTCGGCATCGAGGGGATCAGCGCAGGCGAGCTGCCAGCCGGCTTCATCGCGCCATGGCAGCACGCCGAGTCGGAGCAGTTGGGTGGCAATGCCTGCCAGCTCCTGCAGGCCCAGCCGCATGGCTGCTTCGTCGAGGTCGTCGAAGCGCCGCCAGCCCATGCCGAGCTGCTCGGACAACGCCGCATAAAGGCGCTCGGCCGTGATCGCGCCCATGCGCAAAAGCACAGCACCAATGCGACCGCCCTGCTCTGCCTGAAAGCGCAGCGCCGCGTTCAGATCCTCGGAGCGGATCTGCTCGCGGGCGAGCAGCAGTTCGCCGATCAGGCGCGGGGCGGCGGAATCCGTCATGGTTTCGGCGCAGAGCTGCCAGCTTCTGGCGTCGGCACGCGCGCCCAGTCGCCCAGGCTCTTGCGGAAGCTCTCCGTGATCGCCTCGGCTTCGGTGGAGTCGTTGGCGATATAGGGCGTGATCAGGATGATCATCTCGCGCCGTGTCTTCTTGACCGTCTGGTTGCGGAACAGGCTGCCCAGAATCGGAATGTCTTTGAGGAAGGGCACGCCGCCGTTGCCGTCGGAGGACGTGCCGTCGATCAGGCCGGCCAGCAGCATGGTCGCGCCATTGCGCAGCGTCAGCTTGGTCTCGACGCGACGCGTGGAAATGGTGGGCGTGGTCGTGACTCCCGCAGTCGTCTGCACGGGCTGACTGACTTCCTGGGAAAGGTCGATGTCGATCTGGTCGCCCGAGTGAATGACGGGCCTGATCTTCAAGATGACGCCCGTCGAACGGTACTGGTAGGTCGCCAGCAGGTTGCCGGCAGAGCCGCCAGTGGTGGATGGCGTGGCGATTTGCTGGCTCAGCACCGGCACTTCGTCACCGACCTGGATCAAAGCCGTCTCGCCGTTGCGCGCCATCAGGCGCGGGCTGGAGAGGATGGTCGCGCGCGAATTGCTCGCCAGCGCGTCGATGGCCAGCCGTTGGCCGCCCAACGAATTGAGGACCGAAACGTTGAAGCCGCCCGTGCTGCCTGAGCCGCTGCTGGCACTGGCCGTGATGCCCCCCTTGCCTTCCAGATGGCTGGTGAGCCACTGCACGCCCAACTGGGCGCCATCCTCGAGCTTCAGTTCGGCGACCGTCACCTCGATCAGCGCCGACTTCGTCGGTTTGTCCAGGGTCTGCAGCAGCGCCGAGACCTGGCCGAACTCTTCCGGGTTGACCTGGAAGATCAGCGTGTTGCTGGCCTTGTCGACCACGACGTTGGACAAGCGGCTGGCCGTCGTCGCCGTGCTGGCGGTGCCGGTCGTGGGGGACGCACCGCCCGCAGCCGGGGTAGTGCTGGCCGCCGACCCTCCGCCGCCCAGCACCCGTTCCAGGGTCACCGCCAACTGCTCGGCGTCCTTGTGCTTGACGGGGTAGGTGAACAGGTTCTTGCCGACGCCGCGCTCGTTGGGGCGATCCAGGGTCTTGGCCCATTCGGCAATGTGGGCGGCCACCTTGTCACCGGCGGCGAAGACGAAAACTTGGTTCAGGCTTGAGACCGGCAGCAGGATGATCGGGCTGCGCAAGCCCCCCTGGGTCATCGCGGAGCCCACCGGGTGGACCGCATAGCCCTCGGCCGACAGCACCTCGCCAAGCCGGCGCGCCAGCTCCTCGGCGGACCAGAAGGCGGGCGTCAAGGTCAAGCTGGTACGTCCCTTGAGCGCGGGCTGGTCGAGCACCGCGAGGGCCTCAATGGCCGCCTTGACGTTGTCGGGGTTGCCACTGATCAGCACCGCATTGCGGGTCGAGTCTTCCTGCACCCTGACGCGGTCGCCGAACAGCGTGCGTAGCCAGCCCGTCACGTCAACCTGGCGGACCGATTCCAACGGAATCAGTTGAAAGACAGGCCGCAGCGACGGCGGAACTGCCGGAAGCGCAGCGCCATACCGGATGCCCGGCAGGTCGCCACCCTGGTTGGCGTTGTCGGGCACCACGCGCACCAGGCCCCCCACCTCGATCACCGACAGGCCATAGCTCTTGAGCAGCAGGCGCACCGCGGTCTCGACCTGGGCTGCCGTCTGGCCGGCGCCGGCCTTGAAGGTCACGAGATCGGGCCGCGCAATCACGGCGGGGTCGACGCTGACACTTTTCTTCAGCACGTCCGCATAGATGACCTGGATGAAGGTCGGCAGGGCCACCTGCTGAAGGTTGACCGCAGCCACGACCTCGTCCTGGGGCTGGGCCACCGGGGCCGTGACCGCCAGGCTGGGCGTCTCGACCTCGGGTGCCTTGGGACCGGGCGCGATGCGCGTCGTGTCACGGCCGCCAGTCTCGGCTTGCGCAGAGGCATTGGGAGTCAGGCTGGCCACCGGCAGCGGCTTGGGCAATACGGGCACGATGGGTGCACAGCCGCTCAGGGCGAGCAGGGCACCGGCCGCGAGGGCAATCGGTCGCAGCGTCAGGGACATTCTGTTTTCACTCACGGTAATCAGCTCCCAACGGAACCTGCTTGTTGCCGACGCGGATCAGCACCTCGCCGTCGTGGATCTGGGTGATGCGCTCGCCACTGGGCACCTTGTCGCCCACGGCCAGTCGCAGCGGTGCCTTGCCAGCAGCGACAAAGCTGATCAGCACCTTGCGCTCCTGCCCGCGCCCGAACACACCGGCGACACGCCAACGCTTGTCTTCAGCCTTGGCCGCTGCGTCAGCCGCTGCAGCTGCAAGAACGGCCGCCTCTGGTTCGAAAATCGGCGAAGCAGCCAAAGCCATCGCCCGGCTCGCTTGGTCAGGGCGCTGAGGCAGGTCAGGCAGTCGCCAGCTTTCCTTGCGCGCCTGGATGACCGCCGGATCTGCATCGGGCGCTGGCGCGATCAGCCAACCGAGGCCGAGAGCTACCGCCAACAAGACCCAGGGCATGGCCTTCATGACTTGCTTCCCGGCCTGGCAAGGATGCGCAGGTCCATGTCAGCGACCGCCGGCTGGCTCTGGCTGCGGATGGACAGGCGCTCGACGACGATGCGGCGCTCCTGGTTGGCTATTTCGGCCAGCAGCACGAACAGCGGCGTGCGCTGCAGTTCGACGCTGACGCGGGCGTGCACTTCGACATAACCCACCGGGACGTTACCTGCGGGCTTGGCGGAAGGCTCGGCACGCACGAGGGTGATCTCGCGCACCTTCAGCCCCAGACGTTGCGTCACATTGCGCAGCCAGTCCTGCAGGCCGGCTTCTGACAGCGCGATGTCGGGTTCCATCCAGACGGCGGTGTCATAAGCCACCTTGAGGGCCGTGGCCTCACGTCGGCGCTCGGGCCAGTCCTTTTCCTTGGCCAGGCCCTGCAGGCGGGTCAGCTCGACCACCAGGCCGCGGTTGCGCTCCAGCAGCGCATCGACTTCGTCAAAGCCAGCAAACAGTATGTAGATGCTCAACAATGCCGCGCCCAGCCAGGCGCCCAGGCGCACCAGGCGGGATTCCTGCCACTGTTCGCGCAATTGCGCCCATGGCGTCAGCACAGCGTCACGACTCATCAGCGGTTCGGTATGGCATTGAATACGTCCGGGGGCGGCAGGCCGTTGGCATCCGGCTTGGCAACGATGGGCTTACCGGGGCCTTGCGGCGCTTGCGGTGGACGCGCCGGCGCCGGTGCCGGTGCGGGCGAGACTTGAGTCGCAGGGGCAATGGGTGCCTGCGTGACCGGCGACGGTGCAGCCGCCTGAGTTGCGGACGGCGGCGTCGCGGTCGCGGTGGTCACAGTGGCCGTGGCGGTAGCGGTGGCGGTGGCGTCTGCAGCGCCAGTCGCCGGCGGACGCAGACCCACGATGCGCAACTCCATCGTCAAAAGGCCCCGCGCGTTGTCGGCGCGCACTTCGTTGACGTCCACAAACCAGCCGCCGGATTGAAGGTCCTTCACGATGCCGGCGCGCGTCGCGTTGGGCTTGAGCTGCAAACCCAGGCGCAGCTTGCTGCCCTCAAGGTCAAGATCCTTGACCTGCACGCCTGACCTACCCAGCGTGTCATTCAGATGGCCGATCACGTCCACGGGCAGAGGCAGCGCAAACCAGGCGGCCAGCTTCTCGACTTCATCGACCGCGGCGACGGTGGCATCCCGCGCCGCGAGCACCGGCGCCGTCGCGGTCTTGATGTCGGCGATCTGCCGGGCAAGCGCCTGGCCTTGCTGGTGCGCGTCCCAGAGCTGTTGCGCCAGAACGCCGGCCGCCAGCGAGAGCGCCAAGGCGCCGATGAACACCAGGCGTTGCTCCGCGCCTTCGGCCCCTTCCGCGGAAGCGTGCAAGGGGTAGTGCTTGATCCATGCGCTGTCCAGCGCAAGCTGCTGCGCTTCAGGCAGCGCCCCACCGGCCTGCGGACCCGCGCCGCTGGCGTGGACGAACTCCTGCCAATCCTGGGCCGTGAGGGACTCGGACCACCAGCGGCTGGCGCGCAGGAACCCCTCCCGCCAGCATTGCACCTCCAAGCCTTCTGCACCGCGCAGCAGGCGCAGCCCATCCGGGCCGACGGGCTGCATCAGCGTCTCGGGTATGAACTGGCAGCGCTCGGGCACCACACCGTCGGCGACAAGTTGTCGATGGGCCGACGCCGCATCCCAAGCGATGGCCAGACCGTCTTCTCCAGACAGGACCAGCCGAGCCGCCGTGTTCTCAAAAGGCCGCCAGGCTTCGACCTGCAGCCGCAGCGCCGCGAGCTTTTCAGCCGGCGGAAGGCCTGCCAGGCGAAACCAGCGCAGACGGCACCGGCTGCGGGACACGATGACAGTCGTGTGGGCCCACCAGCTCGCGCGCGCCAGCGCCTCGAAACCCTCAAGGCGCAGGACTGCTTGCGGCCTGGGGCCGAGTACCGAGCGCAAGGGGGAAAGGGAGAGCTGGGGGAGCTTCATCAGTGAATGTAAGCCGCGAGATGCTGTGCTGTTCTGTGATCACCCACGGGCCAAGCTCCCCTGCAGGCATCAACCGGACATTGTACTCAAGGGCCCTTGGCAGCCCGGGGGCCCAGAGGGCGATGCGGCTGTCGTTGCCGGGTGCGAACAGATAGGCATCCTCATCAAGTTCCAGACCCACCAAACGTTGCGTGGTGCGGACGTCTCGCAATTGATCGGCGCGACGCAACGTCAAGAGCAGTTCGAGCTGGGCCTGGTTGGCCGTGGGTAACAACGCCCTCAAAACAGGCAGCGGCGCGCTGGACGGATTGTTTGGATGTCCGATGTCGCCACTGAACCAGCGTAACCATCGCGCCAGCCGGACCGGGTCATCGCGCCACAGCGGCATGGCTTCCAGCTCGCGGGGACTGAGCAGCCAGTCGTTGCGCGGTCCCGCCAAGCCGAGCGCCCGATATTCCGCCCTCTCGGCGCCGTTGAGCCGTTTGAGGTTGTCGGTGTCGATGTAGTCGTCCAGCACGTCGATCATGGCTTGTGCACGCGTCAGCGACACGCCGTCCTGGACCAGCAGGTTTCTCAGTACCGAGCGGCTCACGCCGTTGAGGGCAAGCAGTCCGCGAAAATCCTGCACGGCGACCGACGCGCCATCAGTCGTGGTGTAGCGCTGCCCGTCGTGCCGCAGTTGGCCGTCCGGCATGCCGCGACCTGCCGGCATCAGTGGGCGCGTGGCATTCCAGTACAGCGTGGCCGACAGCGCGCCCGCCGTTGCCGCCCGAGCCTGCGCGTACTCGCTGAAGTCCAGCGCATTGCGGCGCAGTTCGTCGTTGCGCAGGGCGAAGCGCTGCGCAACGAAGGTCATCACCGCCAGCGCAGCCAGCACCATCAACAACACATAACCCTGCTGCCCTTTCGCATGGGGTCGCGCGGCTCTCATTGCGCCTCCCATTGCGCTCGGCGCATGCGGCCAGGCTCGGTGACGCTCAAGACCGTCACCAGCGGCCCGCCGACGTCACCACCCATCTCCAGCCAGACGGCCCTGGGCAGCCGCGGGATAGCGGCTCGCGCCGCCCGCATTTGCTCGTCTTCGCCGCCCGCCGCAGCGAGGCGGATCGCCAGGGGTGGGGGCCATTGCTCGAACCATTGCCCGCTCGCATCGAGGAAGCGGACAGCACCTGGCTTGCCCTGCCAGGCCAGCACTTCAACCGGCGCGGCAGGGGTTCGCAAACCTTGGGCAAAAGCGTCGGTTGCCGGTGCCTCGGCAAGCATCAGCCGCTGCCGACCTGAACTGGCATCAGACTCGAAGCGGATCAGCAGCTTTGCGGCCTGCATGCCTGGCAGGCCCAGGGCTTCAGCGCTGGCGACGGTGAGTTGCCGGCTGTCACCCTGCAATTGCTGCGGCGCCCCGCTCTGCTCCACCAAGCTGGCCTGAATCAGGCTGCGCAGCCATTCACGGCGCACGACGTCCAACTGCCCGTCAACGCCCGAGCGCTGCAGCAATTGCTCCACTCTCAGCACCTGCTGCAATGCCTGCCAGAGCAGCGACGAAATCATGGCCATCAGCGCCAGCGTCACGAGCATCTCGACCAGCGTGAAGCCTCGTCGCGCACGGTTGGGCTCGAACCCGGCAAGCGTCTTCATGGAGGGCCTGTTTTCGGATTAGCGGCCGGTGCGGCAAAGGCGGACCTCCACCCCGTGGCGACCTGCTCCCAGTCCGTGCGCATGCCGCTGTCCAGGCGCGTGATGCTGGCGTTCACGCGATAAAGGCCGATCATCCAACGCGACACGATGACGCCGCCCATGTCGAACTCAGGACGCATCGGCTCCAGCAGGGTCGCGCGCCAAGTCAGGCGCAAACCACCCATTTCCCGGTCCCCTTCGGGCTCAGCGACAGGATTGATCGTCGCCAGCCAGGACACACCCTCGATCTGCAATTGGGAACGGGCCTGCGACTCACGCAGCCGCGTTGCCGTCGCCAGGTTCTGGTTGATCCAGCCGAACAGCACCAACCCGGCGGTGGACAGGATCACCAGCGCAACGATCACCTCGAGCAAGGTGAATCCCCGCGGCGCAGTCGCGGCGCAGCAGTTTCGACGCAAGCGGAGCCCGTTCGACATCGTGTCAGGATCCTTCGACGACACGGCCACTGAACGGCTCGACCACCCACACTTCGCGCACGCCGCCACGCTTGAACTGCATGCGGCCACCGCTCGCAACGCCGGTCGGGCCGTACGTCAGGGGTTCAGGCAACTGCAACTCAAGCCCCGGCGGGCCTCCCGGTACGGCAGCCAGGATGGCTGCCGCATCAAGCCGCTTCTCTTCGCCGGACAGGAAGGTGCGAACGGGCATGGCTTCTATGTAGGCGCGCAGGTCGGCACGCCAACCGCGCTCCTGAACACTGTCCAGCCAGCCCGTCGCCCGCGGGAGCACGATGCCAGTCGCCAGCGCCATCAGCGCCAGAACGACCAACATCTCCAACAGCGTGAACCCACGGCTGCGACTGGGGCTCATGTCACTGACGCCCAGGCGGTATTGCGAATCCGCCGTCATCGGTGGCCAATGGCAATGGATGGAAGACTCAGTTGGCCGGCAGAACGCCGAGATCCTGGGCATCGGCCTCGCCACCGGGCTGGCCATCAGCACCCAATGAATACAGGGCAAAGGGCTGACCGTCGCGGCCAGGCAGTGAATATTGATAAGCCTTGGACCACGGATCCAGCGGCACCGATTCTTCGAGGTAGGGACCGCGCCAGCGCGAAGCAAGGGCGGGGTCGGTTGGCGGCTTGTTGAGCAATGCCAAACCTTCCTGAGCAGTCGGGTAGCGGCCGATGTCCAGGCGCAGATTCTCCACAGCCCCACGCAATTGCTTGATCTGGATCGTCGCAGCCTGGATGCGTGACTGATCGACTTTCCTGAAAAGCCGCGGGCCGACCAAACCTGCAATCAGGCCAATGATGGCGAGCACGACCAGCATTTCGAGCAGAGTGAAACCGCGCACGCGCGGTTGAGAAACAGAGTTGGAGCGGACCATGAGGGTGCAATTTCGCAAGAGGTCGGCAGTGTAAGTGATGGCCTTGGCCATAAAAAAGGGCACCCGAAGGTGCCCTTTTGCTTGGCGCGAAAGCGCTTTTGCTTAGTACGTGTTGGCGCCGTACGGACGCTCCAGGGGGATGTAGCCAGCAGCAGCGCCGTTGATGGCTTGCTGGTACACGCCCTTGACGACGCCGATGTTGGCGTTGATCGTGAAGGTGATCGAACCACGCGTGCCGACGCTGAAAGTGCAGATCTCAGAAGCATTCAGAGCGGTCGTGCCAACAGCCAGCTTGCCCGACTTGGCGGCGCCATAGGTCACCGTGCGGCCGGTTTCAGCCTGGCAGGTTGCCGAGTAGTCAGCCTGCTGCGAACCCGTGTTCTGGAAGTAGAAACGGGTGAAGTTGTTGGCATCAGCGAAGTTGTTGAAGAACGCCGAACGCAATTCGATGCCGTTCGCGCCCCAGACCCACCAGCTGGCGTTGCCAGCCAGGGCTTGGGCACCGACGCCAGCCAGCGACGGGTTAACCACAGCGGACACGCCGAAGGTACGGGCGGTACCCAGCGACTGCGTCAGAGCGGAGTTGAGGCTCACCTGAACGTTGGACGTGCCGGACTGGTTCAGTTGCGGGCCAGTCACCGTGAACACGGCGGTACCTGCAGTGGCGTTATAAGTCACGGCGGGAGCGCCGACAGCACCGTTGCTGACGATCACGGAGCTGTTGCCAGCGCCGCTGAAGCTCGTGACCAGACCGGTGAATTCACCAGCAATAGTCACGACAATGTTCGTCAGGATGCTGTTGGCCGTCACGGCGACGCCGCTGGAATTCAGCAACGAGCCATTGATACCAATGGTGAAGTTGGCGCTGGCGTTGGTGGTCGTGTCGTCGTTCTGAGCGACGAAACCGAACAGCGGCTGGTTACCGCCGTTGAAGTTCACGTCAGCCTTGGTGCCGGTGTCTTGCGTAGCGGTCAGCGAGATGGCACGGGCAGACGTAGCAACCGTGGCGGTGATGTCGTTGGAGTTGTCAACACGGGCGGTTTCACCCGTGTCGTACAGGGCAACGTTCAGCTTTTCAACCGCACCGACCGTCGCCAGGCCGTGACCGTTGATGGCCAGGTTGGGGAAAGTGATGTTGCCGCCGACGTTGATGTCGGTCGTGACGTTCACGTCCCAGACGCACTCGGTAGCCGAGGTGCGCTTGACGGTGATGTTGGCAGCACCGCCACCAGAGACCGTCGGCACAGCGCCGCAGCTCAGGGTCGTGGTGGCGCCAGCAGGCTCACGCACGATGATGGTGAACGGCTGCGAAACCACGCGGGAGACGCCCATCGTGTAGACGACGGGATTCAGCGTGATGGCGCTGCTCGAAGTGATGGCTTCGACGGCGTACGTGCCGGCCGTCGAGGAGACCGAGCCTGCCGCCTGAGCACCAGCACCACAAACCGCAGCGGTCGCGACGGCCAGGGCCTTGTAGGTGAAGTTCTTCATTAAATGAACCTTCCGGATCGTTGTTGCAACAAATTAACCGAACACAAGCGAAGCTGAACACTCAGACACCGCATTGGGTCGATTGCCTCGGCCCGTTTCCGGACCGTCGCAGCCACCAACGCGGCGACCACTGCGTCGACACAAAGCGCTCATGCTTCGCCTCCCCTACTATGACTGGCACGGCTCAATACCCTCCAGCTCAGCAGGTTGTCCGGCAGCATAGCAGACGATTACAGGCGTTTCACTCTCGGGTGTCGGTAGCGGGTCGGGGTTTGCCCCAGATGCGTTGCTTGTTCACATCAGCACCCAGCACCCCACGACGGCGCTTTCCCTTCGCCCGTTCCGCTCAGCGATGCCGAGTCGGTGGTCCTGACCAGCTCGAACCGCGGACGCATCCCGCCCGACCGGCCCTTTAGAATGCTAAGTTCATTTGAGCGATCTGGCCAGCGCGCCGCGTCGCCTACCCCGCACCGAAGCGTCGCGTCAGCGCTTCCCGCGCTACAGCACACGCTCTTCCTCGCTATATGACCACTGCAGATAACCCCGTCCTGGTCGACGAGACCCTCGACAAGCTGGAACGAGCCGTATTTCAACGCCAGACACGCGAAGGCGTCGCGCTGCTGCTGAACTTGCTGACCTACATCAGCCAGACGCGCAACCCGTTCGGGATCCTCGCACCCACCTGCACGCCAGAGCAGCGCCGCGCTGCATATACGCGGATCGCTGCCATGATCTCGGCGCTGCTATGCAGCCCGGATTTCCAGATTGATCTCGGACAAATTGAATTTCTGGCCGGCCGCAAGCCGGCACTTGAAGCCATTTTCGAGCTCAGCGGTTATGAGGGTCCCTTCCATCTGCTGCGCTATCACGGCATTCGCAACGCAAACGGCAGCCTGACCCTGAAACCGAATCAGGTTTTCGTACTGTCACTGTTTTATTCGCTGGACGACATGCCGGCGGAGTTGATGTCGGGGGTGCTCAAACTGCCACCCGATCAACTTCTGCCGCTGATGCTGGGTTGGTTTACCGCGCCCTTCGTGCACAACGCTCAGGGCGAAACCAACCGCGGTCTGCTGATCGAAAATGCGGCCCTGATCGAGAACGCTGTTCCGACCCAGGGCATCATCCAGGCGTTGACCTCGGCCTGGATGCATTGCAGCTATGCCGACCACCCGCACAAGCACAATCTCAAGAAGTCCCTCAACGCCGTCTGGTTGCGAATCGATAAGACGGGCGGCCTCAAATCTCGCAGCAGCGCCCACAGGATTGTCGACCGGCCCACCATCTTGGTCGCGGCAGAGCGAATGTCCACCGGCCATGCGATGTATCGCAGCTATGCGGCCAGCATCCGCCAGTTGAAGACGCGCTACAACACAGTCTGCATGGCGGTGAAAGGATTCGTCTCGGAATCAGCGTTTGACCTGTTCGATGACGTGATCCTGCTCGAGCAGGGAACCAACATGAAAGACATCGGCGCGCACATCGTCAAGATCGCGCCGGACATCATCTACTACCCGAGCCTGGGCATGTCGGAGTGGACGCAGATGGTCGCCAACCTGCGATACGCGCCGATTCAGGTGATGACCCTGGGCCATCCGGCGCCCGCGATGATGGACACGATGGATTACACCCTGGTGCAGGCCGGCCACGGCGAGGCGTCCTGGGAATTCGGCTCCAAGGTGCTGGAACGCAAGGCCTGGGGTAGTTTTGCTCCCTACAGCGAAGACATCGACTTCGGCATTGAAAAGCTGCCGTTTGATGATGACGCCCTCCATATCGCCGTAAACAGCTCCCTGATGAAGCTGTCCCCAAGGTTCCTGGCCTTGTGCGAGCGCCTGGAAAAGGAATCCACCCGGCCCATCCATTTCCATTTCTTCGCCAGTGCTGCGGGTGTTATGTATGACCGCATCCGGCAGGTGTTCGAGCGCCGTTTCAGGAACTTCACGCTGGAGCCCTCGCGTCCCTACGCGTCGTTCTTGCACCAGCTCAAGCGCTGCGACCTGGCTCTGGCCGCTTTCCCCTTCGGCAACACCAACAGCACCGTCGACACCTGCCTGCTGGGCGTGCCCACGGTGGCTTACCACGCCAACGAGGTGCTCAGCATCGGCGACCGCGACGTGATGCGCATGGTGGGGCTACCAACCTGGCTGGTGTCGGACAACGATGAGGACTACTTCCAGTCCGCCATGAAGGTGATCCACGATGATGAGGCCCGGCAGGCCATCGTTGATCAGTTGAAGGCCACGGACGTCAAGGCCAAGCTCTTCCAGCCACCGCGTCCCGAAGACGCGACCGAATTCGTCGACGCCTTCGACTGGATGTACAAGAACCACGAAGCTCTGCAAGCCAGTTCCCAGCACCTTCTGAAGGTCGGCGAGCCCATCCCCGCCTGATCACCATGAGCCAGAAACCCATCTACGTCACCCAGCCCCACCTGCCGCCGCTGGAGGAATTCCTGCCCTATCTGAAGGAGGTGTGGGACAGCAAGTTCCTCACCAACGGCGGCCCGATGCACCAGAAGTTCGAGCGCGCGCTGTGCGAATACCTGGGCGTGCCGGAGATCGCGCTGTTCTCCAACGGCACACTGGCGCTGCTGACGGCGCTGCAGTCGCTGCGCATCACGGGCGAAGTCATCACGACGCCCTATTCCTTCGTCGCGACGGCGCACTCGCTGCTGTGGAATGGCATCAAGCCGGTCTTCGTCGACGTGGATCCGGTCAACCTGAACCTGGACCCGGCCAAGATCGAGGCCGCCATCACGCCGCAGACGACGGCGATCATGCCGGTGCATTGCTATGGCCACCCCTGTGACGTGGCGGCCATCGAGAAGATCGCAGAGAACTACAACCTGAAGGTCATCTACGACGCCGCCCACTCCTTCGGTGTCGAGTCCGACGGGCAGAGCGTGCTGAATGCCGGCGACCTGTCGGTGCTGAGCTTCCATGCCACCAAGGTGTTCAACACCTTCGAGGGCGGCGCCATCGTCTGCAAGGACGCCAAGACCAAGCTGCGCATCGACCAGTTGAAGAACTTCGGCTTCGTCGACGAGACGACCGTCGTCGCGCCTGGCATCAACGGCAAGATGAGCGAGTTCAACGCGGCCCTCGGCCTGCTGCAGCTCAACCATGTCGATGAGGCCCTGCGCCAGCGCGGCGAGGTGGACGTGCGCTACCGCGCCATGCTGGCCGACATCCCCGGCATCGAATGCCTGCCGCCCAGCCCCGGCAGCAAGCACAACTACTCCTACTTCCCCATCTTGGTGAAGCCCGAGTACGGCGCCTCGCGCGATGAGCTGTATTCGGCCATGCGCACCAAGAATGTCTATGCGCGCCGCTACTTCTATCCGCTGATCAGCAGCTTCCCGATGTACCGCGCGCTGCCCTCGGCGGCGCCGGCCAACCTGCCCGTCGCCTCGCGTGCGGCCGAGCAGGTGCTGTGCCTGCCCATCTACCCCGGCCTGACGGCGGAGCAGCAGGATCAGATCGTCGAGCTGATCCGCTCGCAGCGAAAGTAAGCGGCCATGCGGCTGGCCATCATGCAGCCCTACTTCCTGCCCTACATCGGCTATTGGCAGCTGATGGGGGCGGTGGATGCCTTCGTCGTCTACGACCGCATCAAGTACACCAAGAAGGGCTGGATCAACCGCAACCGCATGCTGCAGAACGGCGATGCGGCCACCTTCTCGCTGCCGCTGGCCGCGGGCGCCGACCAGCTCATGGTCTGTGAACGCGAGCTGGCAGCCACCTTCGACCGCCGCAAGCTGCTGGCGCAGTTCGATGGCGCCTACCGCAAGGCGCCGCAGTTCGAGGCGCTGCGCCCCTGGCTGCAGGATGTCGTGCTCGATCCGGCCAACAACCTGTTCGACTTCCTCTGGCAGTCCATCGTCAAGACACGCGACCACCTCGGCCTGACGACCAGGCTCATCGTGTCGTCCGAGGTGCCTCATGACGAAAGTCTCAAGGCCCAGGACAAGGTGCTGGCGATTTGCAAGGCCTTGGGTGCCACGACCTATGTCAACGCCATCGGCGGCATGGAGCTCTACGAACGCGAGGCCTTCGCGGCCGAGGGCATCGCGTTGCGCTTCCACAAGGCCAGATCCTTCGAGTACCCGCAGTTCGGCGCGCCTTTCGTGCCCTGGCTGTCCATCCTCGACGTGCTGATGTTCAACCCCGCCGCGGTCGTCGACGACGCCGTGCGCCACCAGTTCGACCTGCTGTGACCTCCTACCGCTGGACCAAGCTGGGCCGCCCCTTCGTGCCCCAGCAGATCGAGGGCCGCCCCTGGCTGCGCAGCTTCGCGCAGGCGCCTCACACCCTGCTGCTGGACGACCGCATCCGCGTCTATTTCTCCTGCCGGCCAGAAGCCGACGCGCGCGGCCAGTTCGTCAGCTACTCGGCCTGGGTGGACCTGGACCGGCGCGACCCGATGCGCGTGCTGGACATGGCCGACGAGCCCATCTTGCCGCTGGGCGGCCTGGGCTGCTTCGACGAGTTCGGCACCTACCCTGTCTCCGTGATCGCCCAGGGCGACGTGCTGCGCGCCTACTACGCGGGCTGGACGCGCTGCGAGTCCGTGCCCTTCGACACCGCCATCGGCACGGCCATCAGCCGCGACGGCGGCAAGCATTTCGAGCGCGAGGGCGACGGCCCGGTGCTGGCCGCCAGCCTGAACGAGCCCTTTGTCATCAGCGGCCCCAAGATCCGCCGCTTCGGCAACCGGTACCAGCTCTTCTACATCGCCGGCCGCTGCTGGAAGATGGTCGACGGCCGCGCCGAGCCGGTCTACAAGATCCGCATGGCCACGTCTGACGACGGCCTGAACTGGCAGCGCGAGGACCGCGACCTCATCGACAGCCGCATCGAGGCCGACGAGGCCCAGGCCAGCCCCGACGTCTTCGAGTCGGGCGGGCGCTTCCACATGTTCTTCTGCTACCGCTACAGCGCGGGGTTTCGCGGCAAGGAGAAGGGCTACCGCATCGGCTATGCGTCCAGCACCGACATGAAGCACTGGTCGCGCGACGACGCCAAGGCCGGCCTGGACGTGTCCGAAGAAGGCTGGGACCACGAGATGGTCGCCTACCCCCACATCTTCCGGGTCGATGGCGTGACCTATATGGCCTACCTCGGCAACGGCGTGGGCCGCGAAGGCTTCGGCCTGGCCCGCCTCGAAGGGCACCTCTGATGCATTGGCGCAAGCTCGGTCGCATCTTCAACCCCTTCGAGCATGACCTGCCAGGGGCCGGCGCTGGCTTTGCGCAGTCGCCGCAGGCCGTCGTCTTCGATGACTTCGTCCGCATCTACTTTTCCACCCGCGCCAAGGGCGCCGATGGCAAGTTTTTGAGCCAGGTCGCCTTCGCCGACTTCAGCAAGGATCTGCAGCAGGTGCTGCGCGTGAACACCGAGCCGGTGCTGGGGTTGGGCGGCCTGGGCTGCTTCGACGAGCACGGCATCTTCCCTTTCAGCCCCACGCCGGTCGGCAACGAGATCTGGGCCTACACCACCGGTTGGAGCCGGCGCGTCGCGGTGTCGGTCGAGACGGCCGTGGGCCTGGTCATCAGCCGCGATGGCGGCGCGACCTTCGAGCGCGCCGGCCCAGGCCCGGTGCTCGGCCCGAGCGTGCACGAGCCCTGCCTCGTGGGCGACGCCTTCGTGCGCCGCTTCAACGGGCGCTTTCACATGTGGACCATGTTCGGCACCGGCTGGAAGCATTTCCCCGGCGAAGCCGCGCCCGATCGCATATACAAGATCGGCCACGCCAGTTCGGCGGACGGCATCCACTGGACCAAGGACGAAGGCAAGGCCCTGGTGCCCGACCGCCTCGGCCCCGACGAATGCCAGGCCCTGCCGGCCGTCATCCGCGTCGGCGAGCGCTGGCTGATGGTGTTCTGCTACCGCGAGGCCTCCGGCTTTCGCACCGACCCGTCACGCGGCTACCGCCTCGGCCAGGCCTGGTCAGATGACCTGATCACCTGGACGCGCGCCGACGACCTGCCCCGTTTCGACCGCGAGGCCGGCGCCTGGGACGGCGACATGGTCTGCTACCCGCACCTGACCGAGATCGATGGCCGCATCGTGCTGCTCTACAACGGCAACGCCTTCGGCCGCGAAGGCTTTGGCGCCGCGGTGCTGGAGACATGAACTATCGGCTCGACAGCGCGGACGTCAGCACGTTACTGACCCATTTGCGCGCCGCCGATGCCAGCTTCGCGCCGCCGCTGAGCAGCCGCCTCGACCTCGCCGCCTATGCCGACAAGCTGTTCGCCCACGCGCGCCGCGTCGAGGCCTGGCAGGACGACGTCCTCGTCGGCCTCATCGCCATGTATGCCAACGATGCGGCCCAGGGCGGCTTCATCACCAATGTCAGCGTGCTGCCCGACCAGCAAGGTCAAGGCATCGCCGGTGAACTGCTGACCCGCGCACTGGCCCTGGCCACCGAGCTGCGCCTGCCGCGGCTGCGCCTGGAGGTCTACGCCGACAATACGGCCGCGCTGGCCCTGTACCGCCGGCACGGCTTCAGCGCCGAGGCTTCGGCTGCCGCCAGCCCCACCCTCTTTCTGCATCGAGAGCTTTGATGAGCAATTCCCGCGACTACAACGCCGAGCACGTCGACAACGCGCGCCAGTACGCCTACGGCTTCGACTTTGACGTGATGCACCCGCTGATGGTGCGCTCCTTCGCGCCCTTCTTCCGCCCGGGCAGCATGCTGGAGCTGGGCAGCTTCAAGGGTGACTTCACGGCGCGGCTGACCGAGCACTTCAGCGACCTGAGCTGCGTCGAGGCCTCCGACCAGGCCATCGCCGAAGCCCGCCAACGCCTGGGCGACAAGGTGCAGTACTTCAACTCGCTGTTCGAGGACGTGCAGCTGCCGCGCCGCTACGACAACATCGTCATGACCCATGTGCTGGAGCACCTGGACGACCCGATCGCCGTGCTCGGCCGCATCAACCGCGAATGGCTGGCGCCGGGTGGCCGCTTCTTCCTGGCCTGCCCCAACGCCAACGCGCCGTCGCGCCAGATCGCCGTCAAGATGGGCCTGATCGACCACAACGCCGCCGTCACGCCAGCCGAAGCGGAGCACGGCCACCGCTGCACGTATGCGCTGGACACACTGGAGCGCGACGCCACCCGTGCCGGCCTCAAGGTCATTCACCGCTCGGGCATCTTCTTCAAGGCCCTGGCCAACTTCCAGTGGGACCGCCTGCTGAAGACCGACATCATCACGCCGGCCTATCTTGAGGGCTGCTTCCAGCTCGGCCAGCAGTACCCGGACCTCTGCTCGTCCATCTACCTGGTCTGTGAAGCCGGGGCCTGAGCCCGGCATGCACGTCGCCGTCGTCGGCTCCGGCTTCAGCGGTGTCGCCATCGCCTGGCAGCTGCTGGGCCGCCTGCCGACCGGTAGCACAGTCACGATGATCAACGGCTCGGGCCGCTTCGCGCGCGGCCTGGCCTATGGCACGCATTCGGCCGACCACCTGCTCAATGTGCCCGCCGCACGCATGAGCCTGGATCCGGGCCAGCCCGATCATTTCGTCGACTGGCTGCGACAGGGCGATGCGGGGCTTGACGGCCATGAGTTCGTTTCGCGCCAGCGCTATGGCGACTATCTGCAGTCGGCGCTGGAGCAGCGCGCTGCCACTTGCACTGGCGTCTCCTTGCAGCAGCTTGTCGCCTTGGTTGACGACTGCCTGCCGGCGGTCCGGGGCTGGCAGCTGAACTTCGTCGACGGCTCGCAGACGACCTTCGACGTCGTCATCCTTGCCATCGGTCACCTCCCGCCCCGCCACCCGCACCCTGATCTCGCCGGCCTGCCAGGCTACGTGGCCGACCCCTGGGCCGGCACGGCGCTCGATGACCTGCCGCCCGACACGCCGGTCGCATTGATCGGCAGCGGCCTGACCATGCTGGATGTGCTGATCACACTGCGCGCCCGCGGCCACCACGGTCCGGTGCTGGCCCTGTCGCGCCGCGGCCTGCTGCCGCAAGGCCATCGCCGCAATGAGGGGCCGCCCACGCCCTGGACGCTGAACCCGGCCATCGCCGACAGCCGCCCCCTGCGCCGGCAGCTACGCCTTTTCCGCGCCGAACTCGCGCGCGCCCAGGCCGCTGGCGTGGACTGGCGCGACGTGTGGGCCGCCTTCCGCGCGCAAACGCCCAGGGCCTGGCAGGCGCTGGACGCGTCAGGCCGCCGCCAGTTCCTGCGTCATCTGCTGCCCTACTGGGACGTGCACCGCCACCGCGCGGCGCCGCAGGCGCGTTCGGTACTCGAAGAAGACCTTGCCAGCGGTCGGTTGCACCAGGCTGCGGGCCGCGTCATGTCGGTCCAGGGCCACGACGGGCTGCTACGCATGGGCTGGTGCCCGCGCGGCACCACTGGCGTGGAGCGGTTCGACGCGGCCCGCATCGTCAATTGCTCGGGTCCGAGCTCGACCATCGACGGCAGCTCATCGCCACTGCTGTGGCGGCTGCAACAGGCCGGCCGCCTGCAACCCTGCCCGCATGGCCTGGGCTTGCAGGTGGACGAGGGCTACCGCATCCGCAGCGCCTCGAGCACAGGCCAATCGGGGCTCTACTACCTCGGGCCACACCTGCGCGCCCAGCTCTGGGAAGCGACTGCCGTGCCCGAGCTGCGCGAGCACGCCGCGGCGCTCGCCGCGCAGCTGGTCAACCCCTGAGCAGCGCCTCCAGCGCAGCCACCGCCTCGCTCGCATCGTCGCGGCTCGCGTCGATGCGCAGATCGGGCGCCTGAGGCTCCTCATAGGGTGCCGACACGCCGGTGAACTGCGTCAGCGCATTGGCACGCGCGTTGCGATACAGGCCCTTGGGATCGCGCCGCTCGCAGACCTCCAGCGGCGTGGCCACATGCACCTCGCGGAAGTTCGCGGCCCCGATGATGTCGCGCGCCATCGCGCGGTCCTCGCGCAGCGGGGAGATCAAGGCGCAGATGACGACYAGCCCCGCCTCGCGCATGAGCTTGGCCACCTCGGCCACGCGGCGGATGTTCTCGCGCCGGTCCTCGGGGCTGAATCCCAGGCCGCGACACAGGCCGGCGCGTACGGCATCGCCGTCCAGCACGGCAGCCATGACGCCGGCGTCTACCAGGCGCCGATGCAGGGCGGCCGCCAACGTGGATTTGCCTGCGCCCGACAGCCCCGTCAGCCACAGCACTCGCGGTTCGTGAAGCCCGGCTGCCATCAGCTCACTTCCCGACTGCGCTGGCCGCGGCGGCGCTGCGCTGCGCAATGGCCTCATCCAGGCCCGCGGTCAAGGCGTCCTGGCGCGGCATCACCTCCAGCAACTGGAAGCGCATAGCCATCAGTTGCATGACAAAGCCCAGGGTGGCCTTGTTCCCGCCCACACTGGCGGAAAGATCCAATTTGTTGATCACAAAGGCCTCGATGGCCTCGGCCTTCATCGAAGCCAATTGCTGTCGTAACGTGCGAATCGTCGGCTCGACGTCTGCCCAGGGCATGGCCAGCACCTGGTCGCGCAGATGCCGCCGCAGCCAGTCCGCGTCGCCACGAGCGGCGGCCTGACGGGCCAGCACTTCATTGAGCAGGCCCGCCGTCTGTCGACCCGCCGCGCCGTCCTGCAATTGCCGCGTCTTCTTGACTGCGTCGAACACGGCCGGCCATTCCCGCTGTGCTTGCGCAAAGACGGTGCGCTGCACATTGAGCTCGATCAGCGCCGGCTTGCTCAGCAAGAGGACCGCCTTGCCACGTTCGTCCAGCGCGGCACCGGCCTTCGCCAGCAGGGGTTTCCAGGTCGCAGCGGGCGCGCGCAGCATTTCACTGGGCTTGGCCGGCAGGACGAAGCTCGCCTGCGGCGCCTCGGTGCCCGCTTGGGTGATGGCGGCACCCGCCGGAGCGGTGGCAACGGCCATCAGCAAGGCCGACAGCGGCGCCAGCAAACGAGCGGCCCAACGGGACCGGCGAGAAGAGATCAACAACATCATCAATGCTCCGAATGGGAGGCGTGGAATTCAGAGCCCAGCCAGGCGCCCAGCAGGGCTCTCGGCTGGGAGGTATCGAGACCGGCAAGGTCGCGCAGCACGCGCTCGCCGGCACCCTCGTCCACCAGCCGCGCCACGCGCACGCCGGCACAGGTGGTCGGCAGGCTGGTTTCTTGGTCGGCGAGAAGCTCTTCGAAGAGCTTCTCGCCGGGCCTGAGGCCGGTGAACTCGATGCGGACGTCATCGGTCGAATGGCCGCTCATGCGGATCATCTGCCGCGCCAGGTCGGCGATACGCACCGGCTCGCCCATGTCCAGCACCAGCACCTGGCCGCTCTCGCCGATGGCGGCGGCCTGGATGACGAGACGGGCAGCCTCGGGGATGGTCATGAAGTAGCGAATGATGTCCGGGTGCGTCACCGTGAGTGGGCCGCCGCGGGCGATCTGTTCCTTGAACTTCGGGATCACGCTGCCGCTGGAGCCCAGCACATTGCCGAAGCGCACGGCCATGAAGCGTGTGGCGGTATGCCGCTTGGCCAGTGCCGCCAGCGCCATCTCCGCGGCCCGCTTGGTGGCGCCCATCACATTGGTCGGATTGACCGCCTTGTCCGTGCTGATCAGCACGAAGCGCTCGGCGCCAATCTCGGCCGCGGCCAGAGCGGCGTTGTAGGTCCCGAGCGTGTTGTTGCGGATGCAGGCGGCCGAGTTGTCGGCCTCCTCCATCAAAGGCACGTGCTTGAACGCCGCCGCGTGGAAGACCAGATGAGGCCGGTGACGAGCAAAGCAGCCGCGCAAATGGTCGAGATCCTTGACGTCGCCAATGACCCGCACCAGCGGCAGATGCGGGAAGGCCTCCGCCATGGCCTGCTCGATGGCATAGAGGGCGTACTCGCTGAGCTCGTAGAGCACGACGGCCCGCGGGCCATAGCGCGCGATCTGGCGGCACAGCTCGCTGCCGATGCTGCCGCCGGCGCCGGTCACCATGACGACCCGCGAGTTGATGCACTCCGAGATGCCGGCCTCGTCGAGCTGCACAGGCGGGCGGCCCAGCAGGTCCTCGGGTTCGATGTCGCGCACCTCGTTGACGCGGCGACCAGCCATCAGCTCGGTGCTGCTGGGCACCGTCAGCACCGGCAGCCCCGTGGCACCCGCCAGGTCCAGCGCGCGGCGGCGCTGCGCCACCGAGGCTGCCGGCATGGCCACGATCAGATGGGTGACGCCATGCACGTCCGCGAAGCGTCGCGCCTGGCTCAGGTCGCCCAGCACAGCCAGGCCAGCCACGCGGCCGCCCAGCTTGGCAGCATCGTCATCCAGGAAGCCCACCACCACCCAGCCTTGGCTATGCTGGATGCCGGCCACCAGCAGCCGGCCCGCGTCGCCAGCGCCCATCACCAGCGCCCGGCGCTGTTCCAGCGCAGTCCCGCTGATGCGGCTGCGCATGTGCTCGTAGAGCATGCGGTAGCCCATGCGCATCATGGCCAGCAGCATCAGCGTGAACAGCGGATGCAGGGCCAGTACGGCCCGCGGCACGGCATGCAGATGGGCCATCAGCACGGCAGCAGCGCCGATCAACCCGGCCAGCACGCAGGCCGCAGCCAGGCGCTTGACCTCGCCGAAACCGGAGAAGCGCCACATGCCCTTGGGCACGCGCAGCAGCCAGAGCACGGCGGTATAGATGGCCAGCAAGCCCAGCAGCACCCAGCCGTCGTAGTCCGGCCGCGCGGCGAACCAGCGCTCGAAGCCGAGGCGAAAGAGATAGGTGGCCTGCCAGGCGATGGCGACGACAAGGATGTCCAGCGCCAGGGCCAACGCCTCGCGGCGGGGGCGAAGGCGCGTCAGCAGGGTATCGAGAAACTGCCAGTTCATGCGGTCAGAGGAGCCACGCCAAGGCCAGCGAGGGCGTTGCCCAGGGCTTCGGGATCGACGCGGAAGTCGCACTGTATCGCCAGGAAATGGGAGTTCTGCTGCGCCTCGCCCACAACGAAGCAGTGCTGCATGCCCAAAGATTGGAGCGCGTGCGCCCATGAGGGGAAGTTGGCAGCGAACCCCGAACACATCGCGATGACCCGTGTTCCCGGCGCGCAGAAGACGCAGTTTGACAGCGCCGACCCCTGCGCGCCCACCACGACATCAGCGTCATGAAAACGCCTCACCTGGTCAGCGAAACCCAGGGTCTCCGGATAGACCTCCTCGAAGCCCCACCTGCTGACGAGCATGCGGCACACCTCGTCTTCGTTCAGCACTCGGCGTGTCGAACTGCGACGCCTGACCAGGATGCGCCGGCCCTGCCGGCCCGGCCTGCCCAGCGCAGCCAGCATGCGCTCCCGCAGATAGGCCAGACCATCGATAGACGACGGAGCCACGGACGCCATCGGTGGCAGATCGCGGCGCATGAGATGCGGGAAGAAAACGTCCGGTCCGGCAAACAGCACCCGATCGACCTGCACGCAATGGCCGGGCGCAATACGCCGGATGACGGCGTCAGGCCCCAGTAGCAACCGAAGCGCCTCGTAGTGGCTTGCGGGCATGCCGTCCTCCACCAGCACGCTGGCCTGAGTCGCACCCGGGTGCTGGTCGATGGCTCGCAACCTGAGCAGATGGTCCAGCAACCAATGGCCGTAAAACCTGGCCGAGGCTCCCAGCAGGGAGATGGCCGTGCCAGACACTCCGACTACGGGCAGATCGCGCAACATGACCTCGCGGGTCGAACCCAGTGCGATCCAACTGTCCGAAAAATAGTCGGTGAGCTCGCCCAGGGCGTGGGTCAGGGGGTCGCAGAGAGCCGAGCCGTCCTTGAACAACACGACGTCACTGCCTGCAGCCACCTTGGCATCAAGCGCGTCGCCCACATAGCGTGCGCAGGTCAACGCGGGGCCGGCAGCGCCCGTCACATCAAGGTAGGCTCCGGCGCTCCTTGGCTCGAGAATCACCATGGTCGTGGCCGGTTCGAGCAGCTTGACCGCGGCAACACCCGCCAGTCTCGGATCGATTGCAGCGCGCAGCGGGAAGGGTCCTAGCAGCTGGCTCCCACGTTGAGCCGCCACCGCAGCGACTTCGGCTTTGCCCTGCCCCTCTTCGAATCGCATGCGAGCCAGCAGCGACAAGGCCTGCGAGTCATCCGGCAACAGCTTCAGGGCTGTCTGAAGTTGCGCCACGATCTTGCCGCGGTAGTCCGACATGGCATTCGCAAGCGCGCTTCTCCATCGGGCTTCGACGTCGGTAGCCTCCGTCGTAGCTTTCGGGAACAGCAGGATCTCTGCCGGTACGCCACGGCCGCTGCGGCCGAACATCAGCCAGGCCCGCAGGACCTGCCCCCTGCCCCACCGCGGATGCGCCTGAATCTGAGGCGCCAGTTCCTGCTCGGCTTGTTCGAACAGGCCATGGTCAAACAGCCTGCTCAGCCGATCTTCGACGAGAACGCCAGGGCCAAGCGCGTCAACACCCTGCTTCAGCGCGGCCTTCCAGGACTTCAACATCGGGCGCGCCAGAAGTTCATCAGACAGCTTGGCAGCGAACTGCAAGGCCAGCTCCTGCTGCCCCAAGGCACGCCAGGAGTCCAGCAAAGCCACGTTCAACTCTTCCTGGGCGGTGAAGTGCCGCAAGGCCTGCTGCAGCACATCCACGGCCTGCGCAAAGGCTGACGCGCGCCAAAGCGAGAGCCCCAGAAAAGCCACCGCGGTCGGGTCACCCGGCTTCTCCTGCAGGACAGCGACACACAGATCGACCGCCTGCTGATGCTGTCCTCGCAGGCCGGCCTCGCGAGCGGCCTGCAGTCTGTTGTCCATCGTGCTCATGCGCCCGGTCTTGTCAGCCGCGAACGACGCGAGCAAGCGTCGCGAAGATCAGCCGCAGGTCGGTCGCCAGGCTGGCGCTGGCCGCATAGTCAGCCGACAGCCTGAGCTTGGCCGGCATCACGACCTCGCGGTACTCGCGCTCTGGGTCGTCCGCGGCGGCGAGCAGTTCGGCTTCGCGGCTGAAAGCGAGCGAGGCAGGGTCGGTGATCCCAGGCCGCACCGCCAGCACGCGCTCACGCAGCTCGACCGGATAGAACTCGACATAGCGCGGCAGTTCCGGCCGGGGACCGACCAGGCTCATGGCGCCGCGCAACACGTCCCAGAGCTGGGGCAGCTCGTCCAGCTTGGTCTGGCGCAGCACCTGCCCCGAGCGGGTAATGCGCGGGTCGGCGCCCACCGTGATGGCTGCGCCCGGCTCGACGCGCATGGTGCGGAACTTGTGGATGGTGAAAGGCACACCGAAGCGTCCGACGCGTGTCTGGCGGAACAGCGCCGGGCCGGGCGAATCGAGCTTGATCCAGACGGCGGCCAGCAGCAGCACCGGCGCGAGGATCAACAGCCCCAGCGCCGAGCAGACCACGTCGAACAGGCGCTTGATCAAGCCAGCAGCCCACGCACCGCCGTGATGACGCGCTCCACATCCGCATCGCTCATGGCCGTGTACAGCGGCAGGCTGACCGTGCGCTCGAAGGCCTTCTGCGACTGCGGGAATTGCTCGGGCGTCAGACCGTAGCGGTCGCGCCAGTAGGGATGCAGGTGCAGGGGCACGTAATGCACGCTGCAACCGATGCCGGCAGCGTACATGCCCTCGATGAAGGCATCGCGTGTGATGCCGGCTTCGTCGGCCAGGCGAACGACGTAGAGATGCCAGGAGTGCGTGTCGCCCGCCGGCGCCAGCGGCGGCAGGATCAGCGGTAGGTCGGCAAGGGCCTCGTTGAAGCGCATCGCAATCTGCTCGCGGCGGGCCTGGAAGGCCGGCAGGCGCTTGAGTTGGTGCAGGCCCAATGCGGCGGCGATGTCGGTCAGGTTGTACTTGAAGCCGGGCGCGACGATCTCGTAGTACCAGCTGGGCACCTTAGCCGTGAAGCGGTCGAAGGCGTCGCGGCTCATGCCGTGCAGGCGCATGACGCGGGCGCGCTTGGCCAGCTCGGCATTGCGCGTGACCAGCATGCCGCCCTCGCCGGTCGTCATCGTCTTGTTGGCATAGAAGCTGAACACGGTGGCGTCGCTGCCCAGCGTGCCGATCAGCTCCTTCTCCAGCGTGGTCGGCAGTGCATGGGCCGCATCCTCGATGACGCGCAGGCCGTGGCGGCGGGCGATGTCGAGGATGGACAGCATGTCCACGGCCAGGCCGGCGTAGTGCACCGGCAGGATGGCTTTGGTTTTCGGGGTGATCGCTGCCTCGATGGCCGCGATGTCGATGTTCAAGGTCGCCGGGTCGATGTCGACCAGCTTCACGTCGGCACCGAGGTAGCGCACGACCTCGGCGGTGGCCGTGAAGGTGTGGGTCGTCGTGATGACCTCGTCGCCGGGGCCCAGGCCAATGGCTTCCAGCGCCAGGTGCAGGCCTGCGGTGGCCGAGTTCACCGCGATGCACTCGATCTGCGGGTCACCGAGGAAGTCGGCAAAGGCCTGCTCGAAGCGCTTGGCCTTGGGGCCGGTCGTGATCCAGCCGGATTTCAGCGTGTCGACGACTTCGGCGATCTCGTCGTCGCCCAGGTCGGGCAAGGCAAAGGGAAGGAAGGGCTGGGCACTCATGAAGGGATTTTCGACGATCAGGTTTTGGCGATCAGCACCAGCCGGTGGGTACGCAGCCAGGGGACGAGGTTGAGCAGGCCATAGGCCGCAGGCAGCGCCCGGGCCAGCGGTGGCGCCAGCGTCACGCGCCGGGCCGTGAAAGCGCCTTGCGGGAAGAGCTGTCGCACGCGCGCCAGCGGCACGCCGCGGACGTCGGGGTTGCGCGGATTGTTGACGGTGAAGTCGTACCAGACGACGGCGCCACCCGGTTTGAGCCAGCGCCACATCGCGTCGGCCACGTGCTGCTGCAAGGCGTCGTCGAGGATGGACGAGAAGACCGTGGATTGCAGCACCAGGTCCTGGCTGGCCGGTGCGACGTCGGCTTCCGAAGCATCGCCTGGGAGCAGGCGCACGCTTTCGGGTAGGGCAGCGCGCGCGGCGGCCAGGCGCTCGGGCAGCAGTTCGATGCCGGTCAGGTGCGCGGGCAGCAGCCCCAGGCGCAGCAGGTCCAGCAGATTGCCACCGGCACCGCAGCCCACTTCGGTCGCTTGCCAGTCGGCCGGGCGCCCGGGATGTCGGGCAAGCAAGGTCAGCAGCACGCGCTGGCGCTCCTGCCACGTCCGCCAGACCTCGGGCCGCAACAGGCAGTAGCGGTCGGCGCCATCTGCGCGGGCCCTGCGGCGGGCGTAGCGCTGCGCGATCTGGTCGAGCTCGCTCACGACAGGGCCTCGATGAAGCGGGCGGCGAGAACCGGATAGGCGTGATGGGCCATCGCGAAGGCACGACCCCGCTCACCCATCTCGGCGCGCTGCTCGGGCGTCAGCGCCGCCAGCTTCAGCAGGCCCTGGGCCACGGCGTCGGCGTCTTCAGGCGCGACCGTCAATCCGGCGCCGGCCTCGGCGACCGGGTCGTTGCCCGCCTCGACCGAATGCAGCACGGCACGACCGGCCATCAGGTAGTCGATGAGTTTGTTGGGCGCGATGCCGAAGCGGTAGATGGGCGTGCGCTGCCAGCCGATGTAGGCGATGTCGAAGTGGCTCAGCAGCGTCGGGATCTGGGCTTTGGGAATGGGGGCGAAAAAGCGCACTTGCTTCAGCCCCTCGGCGTCGGCGCGCCCGGCCAGGCGTGTCGCCTCGTGACCGCTGCCCACCAGCACGAAGCTGATCGACCGATCGCGCAGCTTGGCGGCTGCATCCAGAAGCAGGTCGAGCGCATTGGGCAGGCCCATGGAGCCGGCATAGCCGACGATGACGCGACCGGCCGCGCGCTCCGCGTCGAGATGCGCCGCCAGCGTCGCACCGAGTGGCGCCGATTCACCCTGCCATTCCTCTGGCGCAAAGCCATTGGGCACGATGCGCAGCTTGTTCAGATCCAGGCCCTTTGAGGCCATGTGCTCGTGCACGCAGGGCAGCATGGAGACGACGACATTGGCATCTCGATACGCATCCACTTCCGCCTTGCCGCACATCAGCGCGAAAGGGTGACGCGGCGACATGCCGGACAGCTCGATCAGCGACAGCGGCCAGAGATCGTGCACCTCGTAGACCAGCTTGGCCTTGGCCAGTCGTGCCAGCTTCCTGGCGACCCAGACATCCATGGGATAAGTGCTCGACGCGATCACGGCATCAGGCCGGAACTCGCGCGTCAGCCGCCAGGCGTCGGCGCGCAGCTGGCGCAGGAAGGACAGGATGTTGCGCAAGCGGCCCACGCCGTTGCCCTGGTAGCTGGGCACCGGCAGCCAGCGGTAGCGGATGCCGTCGATGATCTCCTCGACCGGTTGGCCGGGCACCTCGGGCTGTACGGCGCGCACATGGGAGTAGCTGGCCGCGACGATGGTGACCTCGTGACCCGCCCTCACCCATTCACGGGCCAGGTAGTAGGGCCGGAACTCCATGCCGTGGGCAGGCGAACCGGCGTAATGGTTGACCAGAAGGATCCTCATGCCGGCGTGAGCTCCTTGAGCCGGGTCAGGAAGCGCTGCACGTGGGGCTCGAAGAGGCCGTTGGCGGCGACCCAGTTGCGATTGGCGATGGCGAGCTTGGTCGTGTCCAGCGTTGCCATGCGCGCCGGCAGGTCGTCCAGCGAGCCGACGATGAGGCCACGCGCCGAGTCGCCAATCAACTCACGATTGGCAGGCAGTTCGGACAGCAGCGGCACACAGCCATGCGCCATCGCTTCCAGCACCGAAACCGACACGGAATCGCTCTCGGGCAGGCTCAGGAACCAGGTCGAACGGGCGTAGTAGGAGGCCTGGGCGGCGGCGTCCAACCGGCCAACGAAGGTGATCTGCTCATGCAAGCCATGAGCAGCCGTTTCATCTTCAAGCGACTGACGTAACGAGCCATCGTTCGCAATGACCAAGCGCGCTTCAGGGTTCTGACGCGCGATGCGCAGGAACGCGTCAATGACGAGTTGCGGCCGGTAGATCGGCTCCAGGCCGCGGTTCGCGAAGCACAGCCAAGGCTGCTTCTTCGCGTTCTGCTTGGGCATGGCTTCAAGGCCGAATGGGAAGGTCATGACCTCCCCCGCACCCAGCTCGCGCATGCGCTCGGCCATGTAGACCGAGTCCGACGTGGTCAGGGTGCAATTGCGCAGCACCTTCTTCGTCATCCAGCGCCAGGCGCCACCGCGCTGCGGCGTCACGAGGATGTCGCTGCCCCAGGCCGAGCCGGCGATCTGGGCGCGCAGCCGCCAACCCGTGCGGGCCGCCCAGGCCAGCGTGCCATGGGAGGTCAGGTAGTGGGCGTGAATCCAGTCCGGATCGGTGTCGGCCAGCCAGGCGCCGACCTTGGGCAGCATCTTGATCAGGGCGACATTGCCGCCGCCATGGTCGGGAGCCGTGTTCAGCGCCAGCCGGCGTGCGTCGGGAAGCAGATGATGGAACTCGGGCAGGAAGCCGCGCGACGAGATGGCATGCAATTGCACGCGTGGGTTGAGCGCACGGGCCCACTTCAGCAGGTGCGGGCTTTCGCCGTCGCCGATGAGGACGAGCTTGAGACCGCCGCTCAGCATGGCCCGGCCCAGGCTGCGTAGGCCTCCCGGAGCTCGGGATGGCGTGCCAGCAAGGCCGCATCGCGCTCGCGCGTGTCGCCCACCTGGCGAGCTGGCTGGCCGGCCATGATGGCGAAGTCGGGTGCGGCGCCGCGCAGCTGCGAATAAGCGCACAGGATGGCACCCTTGCCGAGCGTGCTACCGGGTTCGATGAGGCTGTGCGGGCCAACAAAACTGTAGGCGCCCAGGCGGATCGTCCCCTTGCGGTAGCCCGGCAGCTCGCCGCCCAGCACCGCGCTGCGACGACCGTTCACGCGCAGGGCATTGTGGGTGCTGTGGGTCACGATGGAACAGAAATTGGTGATCTGCACGCCTTCCTCGATGACCAGCCCCGCGCCGGCGTCGATGAAATTGAACTGGCCGATGAAGACGTGGTCCGCCAGCTGCAGGCCGCCCTCGCCTTCGATGCAGGTGCTGGGTGCGATGCGCGAATGCGGCGCGCCGGCCTCGCCGAAGAGCATGCGAAAGCCGAGCAGCCTCAGCAAGCGGCGGCGCAGGCGGTTGATGAATACGCGCATCATTCCCAGGTCCAGAGTGCCCAGAAGAAGTAGCCGAAGTAGAGCAGCATCGCCGCGGACACGCCCCAGCCGGCACCGGCCAGGCCACCCAGGTAGATGCCGGCCGCCAGCCCGCCGATGAACATCGCCTGCCCGACCAGCGCCAGCTTCAGCGCCCAGGCCTGTGCACCCCAGGCCATGGTGACGACGGACAGCGGCGACGCGATGAAGTGCAGCGCGACATAGGGTGCCAGCGAGCGGGCCAGTTCGCCGGCGCCGCGCCATTCGGGGCCGAAGACGGTGGCGAACAGCCATGGCCCGAAGGCCAGCAGCGCGAGCATCAGCGGCAGCGCGATGGCCGTCAGCAGCAGCAGCTTCTTGCGCACCAGGGCGCGGGCTTCGCTGCGGCTTTCGGTCTGCGTGAGGCGGGGGTAGAGGGCCTGCGACAGCGAGCCGCCGACGAGGCTGGCCGGCGCCTTCAGATAGCGCAGTGCCAGCGCCCAGGCGCCAGCCTCGGGCGAACCCAGCCAGGCGGTCAGCAGCGCGATGGCCAGGGTGTCCTGCAGCGCGCCGGCAAAGGCGTGCGGCGTGTTCAGCAGCGGGAAATCGCGATGCTTCTCGGCCATGGCGCGCAGCGGCTGCGGTGCCAGCAGGCCACGCCAACCGCGCAGGGGGGCCGGCTGCGCCTGCAGGGCTGCGGCAGCAGCCGTGGCCAATGTGGCGCCGCCGATCAGCCCCCAGGGCCCCGCCTGCAACAGGCCGAAGCCAACCTGTGCAATGGCGCCGCCGCCCCACTGCACGACGCGGCCCCAGGCCAGCACGCCAAACCGACCGGCTCGAGCCTCCCATTGCGCCAGCGCCTGGCTGGCCGCGGCCGCCAGCACGGCCGGCGGCAACGCGGCGGCAACGGGAAGATCCGCCCAGATCATCCAGGCCCCGCCGACGACGATGGCCATGGCCGTCATCGCCAGCAGCACGCGCAGGCACAACGCCAACAGCGCCGCGGCGCCCTCTTCGCCCGTCTCGAGCGCCAGCGCGAACTCGTAGCGCGCACAACCGACAACGGCCAGATTGCTGGCTACCGTCCACACCAGAGAGAACTGGCCGTACTCGGCCGGCGTGTACAGCCGGGCGATCCAGGGGCCCAGCAAGAGCGGCACGGCCTGGGCCAGCGCGCTGCCGGCAAGCAAGGTGAGAGTGGCGCGCGTCAGGCTGTGGGAGGTCATCAAGGCGCGAGATTCTAGAATCGCTGGTTCGACTGAAGGCCCGCAATGACCACAACGACTCCGACTCCTGTTTCGACCGCTCAGGCCGACGACAACCAATTGATCGCCGAGCGCCGCAGCAAACTGGCCGCACTGCGGGCCACCACAGCGGTGCCTTTCCCCAACGACTTCAAGCCCCAGCACCGCGCCCAGCCCCTGCAGGCCCAGTACGGCGAGGTGCCCAACGAGGAGCTGGAACCGCAAGCCGTCAAGGTCAGCGTGGCCGGCCGAATGATGCTCAAGCGCATGATGGGCAAGGCGAGCTTTTGCACGCTGCAGGACGCCACTGGCCGCATCCAGCTGCGCGTGACCATCGACAACGTTGGCCCCGAGGTCTACGACGCCTTCAAGCACTGGGACCTGGGCGACATCATCGGTGGCGAAGGCACGTTGATGAGGACCAAGACCGGCGAGCTGTCCGTCGCAGTGACGACGCTGCGCTTGCTGACCAAGAGCCTGCGCCCGCTGCCGGACAAGTTCCACGGCATGACTGACCAGGAACAAAAGTACCGCCAGCGCTATGTCGACCTGATCACGGACGAAGACGCCCGCAAGCGCTTCACGGCGCGCTCCAAGGCGGTGTCGGCCATCCGCAGCTTCATGGTGGACCACGGCTTCCTGGAGGTCGAGACGCCCATGCTGCATCCGATCCCGGGCGGCGCCAACGCCAAGCCCTTCAAGACCCACCACAACGCGCTGGACCAGGAGATGTTCCTGCGCATCGCGCCTGAGCTCTATCTGAAGCGCCTGGTCGTGGGCGGCTTCGAGCGCGTGTTCGAGATCAACCGCAACTTCCGCAATGAAGGCATCTCGGTCCGGCACAACCCCGAGTTCACGATGATGGAGTTCTATGCGGCCTACTGGACGCATCATGACCAGATGGACTTCACGGAAGCCGTGCTGCGCCACGCGGCGATTGCCGCAACCGGCAGCGCCGCGCTGACCTATGCCGGCAAGCCGGTGGCGCTGGACAAGCCGTTTGCGCGCGTGTCGGTGCGTGATTCGCTGATCCAGTTCGCTGGCCTGACCGAAGCCGAGGCCGATGATGCCGACGTGCTGCGCGCCAAGGTCAAGGCCGCTGGCGAAGAAGCGCCCGCCCGTTGGGGCCTGGCCGAGCTGCAGTTCGGCCTGTTCGAGGCCGTCGTCGAAGAGAAGCTCTGGGAGCCCACCTTCATCATCGACTACCCCGTCGAGGTCTCGCCGCTGGCCCGTGCGTCGGATGCCAATCCCAAGATCACCGAGCGCTTCGAGCTCTTCATCACCGGCCGCGAGTACGCCAACGGCTTCTCCGAGCTGAACGACGCCGAGGACCAGGCCGCGCGCTTCCACGCCCAGGTGGCCAACAAGGATGCCGGCGACGAAGAAGCGATGTTCTTCGACGCCGACTTCATCCGTGCGCTGGAATACGGCATGCCTCCGACCGGCGGCTGCGGCATCGGCATCGACCGACTGATGATGCTGATCACGGACTCGCCGTCGATCCGCGACGTGATCCTGTTCCCGGCGCTGCGCCGGGAAGGCGGAAACTAAGCGGCCGAGGCGAGCGCCTTGCCCGCGATGCATTCGCTGTCGATGCGCTGCGACAGCTGCGCGAAGGCGTCCTGCGGCGCTTGTTGCAGGGTCTGGTCAAGCGGACTTTGAAGCAGGCGCAAAGCAAAAAGGGAACGTTTTCAACACGTTCCCTTTTTATCTCCAGTCAGTGCCTTGATGCCCTAACTGACTGGCATTGCCCTCTCGGGTCGCCTTTCGTCGGTTTGAAACCGCTTTGTTTCAGCGCTCGCTCAACGGCTGGCCAGAGCGGAGGCACGGCGCACGACAGGAGCCGGGAAATCACCCAGTTCGCGGGCGGCGTTTTCACCATGGTCGGCTGCCTGGGCGGCGGCGATCTTCTCGTCGGCGCGCACTTCGCTCGGCTTGACGGTCAGCACGGCCTGGCGGGGAAGCTTGACAGTGGCAACCGCGGCAGCCTTGGCCGCGCCCGGGGTCGTCACTTCGATGCCCTTTTCGCCCTGGATGGCGGCCAGTTCACCGCTGTTGCGGGCCGCAACCAGATCGGCAACGACTTGCTCGCGGGTCAACGGGGTGGTTTGGGCGGAGGCGGCGCCTGCGGCGATCAGCAGGGTGGCGGCGATGAGGGTGGACAGCTTGCTCATGACGGGCTCCTTCAGTGTCTGGCAGGAACTTCCTGCTTTCTAGGTCACTCGGACATCGCGACCGCGGTGTCCATGGGCCGAACTGTAGGGAGTCGATCTCAGTAGAAATACTAGGCTGGCGGGAACTGACTATTCATTCAACGCAAACAGTCATCCCTAGTTCGTCATCGTTTCGCCACAAGCCATCAACGGTGCTCGAAGTTCGGCGCTCGCTTGGCCAGGAAGGCTTCCATGCCCTCGTGCTGATCATGGCTGCCGAACAGCGCATGAAAGTAGCGGCGCTCCACGGCCACGCCGTCGGTGAGCGGCGCCTGATAGGCGAGGTTGACGAGTTCCTTGATCAGCATGACCGAGGGGCCGCTGAAGCCATTGATGGTTTCAGCGGCGGCCAGGGCTTCTTCGAGCAGCTTGTCAGCCGGCACGACGCGCGACACCAGGCCTGCGCTCTCGGCTTCTGCGGCGCCCATCATGCGGGCGGTCAACAGCATGTCCATGGCCTTGCTCTTGCCCACCGCGCGCGGCAGGCGCTGGGTGCCGCCCGCGCCGGGGACGATGCCAAGCTTGATCTCGGGTTGGCCGAACTTGGCTGTGTCGGCCGCGATGATGAAGTCGCACATCATCGCCAGCTCACAGCCGCCGCCGAGCGCAAAGCCGCCTACCGCAGCGATGACGGGTTTGCGCACCTGCAGGATGGTCTCCCAGTTCTTGGAGATCAAACCGCTCTTGAAAGCCGTGGCGAAGGTGTGGGGCAGCATGGTCGGAATGTCGGCGCCGGCCGCGAAGGCGCGCTCCGATCCGGTCAGCACGACGCAGCCGATGCCGTCATCGGCGTCAAAGGCGAGCAGGGCGGCGCCCATTTCGTCCATCAGCTGGTCGTTCAGCGCGTTCAGCGCCTTGGGGCGGTTCAGCGTGATCAGCCCGGTCTTGCGCGGGCCGTCGCCATGGACAGCGGTGATGATGCACTCGTAGGTCATTTGCTGAGTTTCCTGGGCGTGTCGTTGATTGATTCTGGCGCGGCTTGCAGCGGCGCGCTCTTGAGCATGAGATCGATATAGGTGTCGGCGTCCTGTCGGATGACCAGGCGCACGGGCAGGTATTGCAGGGAGGGCGCGAGCCAGACCTCGGCGACCAAGTCGCCGCCGCTGGCGGCCTGGCGCGGTTTGAGATGCCAGGCTGCCAGCGGACCCATCGGCGTGTCGAGCATCTCTTCCCCCAGCACTTCATAGGCCCAGTCATAAGGCCGGCTGGGTAGCAAGAGGCGGAACTGCACGACATGCCCCGCTTGCAGCGGCTCACGAGCGGTCAGAAAGAGCCAGGTCAGGTGCACGAACTGGCTGACCGCGTCCTGGGCACCGCGCGGTGCCGCCCCGCTCACGCCGGTCGCGGTCTGCACTTCCCCGCCGAGAAAGACAAGGTTGAGGCGTCGGGGCTCGCCGAAGATGCGCTTGGTTTCCTCGTCATAGCGCTGCGGTGCGATGCCGTCGGGCGTCAGCTGGCCTTGGCTGCTCATGCGCCGCGTGATCAACGGCGCGAAGCTGGGACCGATACCGACGTCGAGATGAATCTGGTAGTCCCTGCCCTTGCGCAGCCATTCGACCTGCGCCTGGCCACTGACAGGGCCGCGGTAGTTGCCGGTCAATACATAGCTCAGCCGCGTGGAGAGCGGCCACTCAGGGCCTGGCTCGCTGTCGAAGGGGGCCGAGGCCGCACTCGCAAACGGCGCCATCGTCTCGACCGGCGCCGAAGCCGCTGCCGTGACGGGCTCGACCAAGGGCTCGGGTACCAAGGCTGGCGGGGGGAGCGGCTCGGCGGCCGACGCAGCTTGAGATGCCGGCTGAGCCCGGGCGCGGGCAAGGTCCGGCCTGGCAGACCGCTGCGGGGGCGATGCGGGTGGAATGGAACGCACGGTCACCGGAGCCTGTGGTTTCATCTCCTGCACGAATTCGACCTTCATGCGAGGTGGCGTGGGGGGAGAGCCCTCGCTCATCCAGCCTTCGTGGATGCGCAGCACCTCGCGTCCGCCCAGCACGTGCAGCGCCAGCACCGCCAGCACCAGCAGGACCGGTGGCCGTGCCGCCTTCATGTCTGACTCAGGCGCCGAGCCAATGCCGGCGTGCGGCATGCGCGCCGTCGGCCAGATTCAGCGCGACGGCGGCCGGCCGTGCAGGCGGCAGTTCGACAGCCAGTTCAAGCAGCCGTTGGTCACGGCCGACAAGCAGTCTCAGCCGCGTATCGCCCGGCGCCAGCAAAGCCGGTATGTCATCCAGCCGGCGCAGCCGCCAGCCATTGCAGCCGAGGATCTCGTCGCGCGCATAGAGGCCGCCAGTCTCCGCCACCCCGCCAGCCAGCACATGGGTGATGGCAACACCCGTCAATGCGCTCTCGCGCACGCGCAGACCCAGGCGCTGGGCAATGCTTTGGCGGCCATCATCACGCCAAGCCACGCCATGAGCATCGAGCAGCTCACGCAGTTGCAGCTCGCCGGTGCCGTGTACCCAGTTGTGCACTTGCGCGGCCAGCTCTTTGCCCCCCAGAGCCGTGACGGCAGCCAGGATGTCCACCTCACTGACCGGGCCGCCGGCGCTGGCCGTCCACAGTCGCGTCATCAGCGCATCCAGGCTGGATTTTTGATCCCGCAGGCTCAGGTCCAGGCAGAGCGCGACAAGGGCGCCCTGGCCGTAGTAGTTGCTCGCGGCGTTGACGCTGTTCTCGTCGGGCCGGTAGTACTTGGTCCAGGCCTCGAAGCTGGCTTGGGCCAGCGGCTGCACGCGCCGGCCCGGCGAGGCCAGCACGCTGTTGACGCTGGCAGCGAGCAGTTTCAGATACCGCGGCGCATCGACCAGGCCGGCGCGGCACAGCATCAGTTCGTCGTAGTAGCTGGTGAACCCCTCGAAGAACCACAGCAGCTCGGTGTAGTTCTCGCGCTGGTAGTCGAAGGTCGCGAACTCCGCAGGGCGCAGCCGCTTGACGTTCCAAGCATGGAAGTACTCGTGGCTGAACAGGCCGAGCAGACGCACATAGTTGTCGCTGGGTGCAGCGCTTTCAGCGGCTGTCGGCAGTTCACGCCGTGCACAGATCAGCGCCGTGCTGGCACGGTGCTCCAGGCCGCCATGGCCGTCATCCACGGCCGAGAGCAGGAAGCTGTAATGCTCGAAAGGTGCACCACCCCAGAACGCGATGTGGGCCTCGCAGATGCGCCGCACATCGGCCAGCAGGCGCTCGCCGTCAAAGCTCGGCCAGGCGCCGGCCACGACGATGCGATGCGGCACGCCGGCGGCGATGAACTCGCCCTGCCAGTGCGGGCCGATCTCGAAAGGGTGGTCTAGCAGTTCGTCGTAGTCGGCGGCCTCCCAGCTTCCCTCGGCAGCGCTCATCCCGGTTGCGACACGCCAGCCCTCGGGCAGTTGCCCCAATGTCACGCGATGCGGCTCGCTCTCGCGGCCATGGGCGCGCAAGCATAGGCTGCTGGCGTTGAAAAAAGCGCGCCGGCTGTCCAGCCAGGCGGTTCGCACCGAGGCGTCGAAGGCGTAGACGTCATAGCTCAGGGTCAATGCCTTGGCTCGCGGCTGGCCGCTGCAGCGCACGCGCCAACTGGCCTTGTCGAGTTGCTCGACGACCAGTTCGTTGCCGCCCTGACGGGCCGTCATCCCGCTCAGATGCTTGGCGAACTCGCGCACGAGGTAGCTGCCAGGGATCCACACCGGCAGGCTGAAGAACTGCTCAGCCGCTGGGCTGGTAAGGGTCAGCGTGACGCGATAGCGATGGGCCGCAATGTCGGCCAGCTCAATCTTGTAGCTTGGTCCCCGCATCAGCTACCCGCGGCGGCGAGAAAGCAGCTCAGCGCTGCGACGGCCGTGAGCCGAAAGCGCAAGGTCAGCCAGTCCGCCGCGCCGAGCTGCGGGTACACGCGGCGGTCGACGAGATAACAGGCGATCAGCACACCGCCATGCAGAGCCAGGCCCGCATAGGCCGGCATTACCACACCCAGCCAGCCCAGCAGCACGGCGCTGATGCCCCAGACCAGGGGCTGACGCCCAGGCAGGCCACGTGCAAAGGACAGGCCCCAGTGGATGCCGCCGAGAAAGGCAATGACCAACCCGGCATACGCTGACATCCCGACGCTCACAAACGTGTGCTGATCGAGGTCACGGTCGCCGATCAGCCAGATCAGGGCGCATCCGAGCATGAAGGGAACGAGGCCGGCGTAGCCCAACCGATGCGCGAGCTCGCGGCGATCCACGCTCATCGGATTCAGGATTTGCTGGCCGGCGCGGCCAGGGCTTGCAGGCGCTTCTCCAACTCCACCGGACCGACGGCACCGGGGATGCGATTGCCGTCCTCCAGCAGGATGGCGGGCGTACCGTTCACATGGATCTTGCGCGACAGCGCGAGGTTGCGCTCGATGGCGGCGTCGTCGCAGGAAGCCGGTGCCTTGGCCGGCTGCTCGCCCTTGAGCATCCAGCCGAGCCAGGCATTGGCGTTGTCCTTGGCGCACCAGATCGCACGCGTCTTCTCGGGAGAGTCGCCGCCAAGGATGGGGATGAGGAAGGTATAGACCGTCACGTCCTTGAGCTCCTGCAGGCCCTTCTCGAAGCGCTTGCAGTAGCCGCAGTTGGGGTCGGCGAAGACGGCGATCCGGCGCTTGCCGCTGCCGTTCTTCCACACCAGCGCATCCTTAAATGGCAGGCTCGCGAAATCGATCCGGTTGAGCTGGGTGATGCGCTCCTCGGTCAGGTTCTTCTTGGCCTTCAGGTCGTAGAGCTCACCTTCGATGAGGAAGCTGCCGGTCGCGTCGGTATAGCGCACCTCATTGCCGATGCGGACCTCCCACAGCCCGGGCATGGGGGCCGGGCGGATCTCGTCGACCTTGGGCGCGTTGGGCATGCGCTCGGCAAGGGCCTTGCGGATGACGGCGTCGTTGGCCAGCGCGGGAAGGCTGATGGCAACAAGCAGGCCGGCCAGGAGTCGAAGGAACGTAGAGGACACGATGGGAGAGCCGGTTGGGGTTCAGAGCCCGAGGGCGCGCTGGGTCAGCCAGCGCTTGACGGGGGTGAGTTGGTTGAGCGCATCCAAGCCGCGGTTGCGCAGGCTCTGGACGGCGGGGGAAGAGTTGGCGAAGAGACGCTGCAGCACGTCGGTCAGCTCGCCCATCGCCAGCGTCGGCGCGAGGCGCTCGCGGGCATAGCGGCGCAGCAGGCGTTCGTCGCCGAGGGGGCGCCAGGACTCGCGCGCAGCCAGCACGTGGGCAAGCGCGGCGACGTCGCCCAGACCGAGGTTCAATCCCTGGCCTGCCAGCGGGTGAACGATGTGAGCTGCATCACCCAGCAGCACCCAACCCGGGCCGCTGACGACATCCGCGCGGGCCAGAGCCAGCGGCCAACTCGATCGCTCGCTACCGAGGCCCAACTCGCCCACAGCACCACCGGTGGCAGCATTGAGTTCGCGTTCGAATTCGGCGGCCGGCAAGGCTTGCAGTTGTTCGGCCCGCGCCTCAGCGCAGGACCAGACCAGGCCATAAGACGCACCAAGCGCCGGCTTCTCGAAAGGCAGCAGGGCCAGCACCTCGCCACCCGGCTGAAACCACTGGCGAGCGACACCCTGATGGGGCCGATCGGCTTTCAGTCTTGCGGCCAGCGCGCGATGGCCATAGGGCTTGAGCTTGAAGTCGACGCCCAGCGCGGCGCGCGCGGTCGATTCGCGACCTTCGCAAAGGGCGGTCAGCGCAGCCGAGGTGTTATCCGCGACGTTGTGAACATGAGGAGAGAAGCGCAGGGCCGTCGCGAGCTGCGCATCCAGCGCAGCAGCGTCGACGATGACGGCCAGCTCACGCAGGCCTTGCTGCCATGCCGAGAAGCTCAGTCGGCCGGCAGGCTGGTTGGCGACGGCATCACCGCCGACGACCATGTCGTAGACGGGACTGATCGCGTCAGGGGGCAAGCTGTCCCAGACCTTCAGCTCCGTCAGCAGGGCGACCGAGGCGGCGTTGAGCGCATAGGTCCGCACGTCGTCGGCGCGAGGCGTTCCCGGCGCGCCGGTCATGCCCACGGTCAGCCCCTGAGCAGCCAGGCTGAGCGCGAGGCTGCCACCGACCGCCCCCCGTCCTCTGACCAACACATCCACGCTTTGCATCGGGCAATTGTAGGCAGCGGTGATGCCCGCATCGCCAGCTGGGCCGGCCCGAAGGAGTCGACAGCGCCGGCCGACTAAAATCCCCGATTCGGCGTCGGCCTGCCGTCGCCCGCCCTCCCCTACGGAAAGCCCCCGCCATGAGCCTCAAATGCGGCATCGTGGGCCTGCCCAATGTCGGCAAGTCCACGCTCTTCAACGCCCTGACCAAAGCCGGCATCGCGGCTGAGAATTATCCTTTCTGCACGATCGAGCCCAATGTCGGCATCGTCGAACTGCCCGACCCCCGCCTCGCGGCCCTGGCCGAAATCGTCAAGCCCGAGCGCGTCATGCCCGCCGTCGTCGAGTTCGTCGACATCGCCGGCCTCGTCGCTGGCGCGAGCAAAGGCGAGGGCCTGGGCAACCAGTTCCTGTCCCACATCCGCGAGACTGACGCCATCGTCAATGTCGTGCGCTGCTTCGAAGACCCCAACGTCATCCACGTGAATGGCAAGGTCGACCCGATCTCGGACATCGAAGTGATCCAGACTGAGCTCTGCCTCGCTGACCTCGGCACCGTCGAGAAGAGCCTGCACCGCTATAACAAAGTCGCTCGCGCCGGTGACAAGGAAGCCATCGCGTTGGTCAAGGTGCTGGAGAAGTGCCAAGCCGCACTGGACCAGGCTCAGCCCGTCCGCACCATCAACTTCAGCAAGGAAGAACTGGTCATTCTGAAGCCCTTATGCCTGATCACGGCCAAGCCGGCCATGTTTGTTGGCAACGTCTCGGAAGACGGTTTCGAGAACAACCCGTTCCTTGACCGCCTGAAGGAATATGCAGCGGCCCAGAACGGCCCGGTGGTGGCGATCTGCGCCAAGACCGAGTCGGAGCTGTCCGAAATGGAAGACGAGGATCGCGCCCTGTTCTTGGCCGAGATGGGCCAGGATGAACCCGGTCTCAACCGCCTGATTCGTGCCGCCTTCAAGCTGCTGGGCCTGCAGACCTACTTCACCGCCGGTGTGAAGGAAGTGCGCGCGTGGACCATCCACATCGGAGACACCGGCCCGCAAGCCGCCGCGGTCATTCACACCGACTTCGAACGCGGTTACATCCGGGCGCAGACGATTGCCTATGACGACTTCATCAAACACCGCGGTGAGCAGGGCGCCAAGGACGCGGGAAAGATGCGCGCTGAGGGCAAGGAATACGTCGTCAAGGATGGCGACGTGCTGCATTTCTTGTTCAACGTCTGATTGCGACGTCTCACTGGCTTCGACAACCCGCTTCGGCGGGTTTTTTATTGCCCTCTGCAGGAGCCTCAGCTTAGGGGCCTACCGCGCGCCCCTCTCGCCGTGGCCGGAAGGCATCAATGACCTGATTGGACGGATCGCCCTACCATCTTGGAAGCCAGTCTTTCGCCGTTCGGCTTCGCAATGACTACGCCTCGCTACCTTTTCATGGCCATGCCGCCGCAGGCGATATAGGACGCCATGAAAGTGATCGTCGATCGCTACGAAGTGGACAGACTGCTTGGTCGGGCCCTCTTCGTTCCAACGAACTGGCACCAGTCCCTTTCGGATCGCTACTGGGAAGGGGATTCGCCGGATTTGCTCGAAAGGCTGCTGCGAGCCGGTGGCAAAGTATCGGCGCAGGCAGCCTCACTGACGCTGAACCGCATCGTCGCTGTCGGAGCGCATTGGGCCTGCCAGGGGGAACGCGCGGCTTTGCAGAACTGCTGGTTGCAGTTCGGAGGGCACTCCTCACCGAAGGAATCGATGATCGCGCTGGGCACACCGCGCACGTCACCATCAGCTATACCGCGCCTACGCAGCTAAGCCCTCCCAAAATCAGTGAGACCATTGACTGGATCCTTGACGAAATCCTGCTTGTCGTTGGCGGCGGGTCGCCTTATCACTATGAAGTGCTCTGTCGTTGGCCGCTGCGACCTCTGCCGGGCAATTCGCAATTGAGTCTGTTCTAGGCTCAATAGGGTAAGCGCGGCCTGACGGCCCTCTTGACGGGGCTGGTAGCTCAAATGTCCAGCACGTGCCGCAGCAAGCCGAAGCCCACGCGCCACTTGGTGCCGTCACCTGGGTCGATGCTAGCGGTGCGCTCGTTGATGCGAACGATGGTGCCCACCACGGTGTTGAGGTACTTGTCCTCGAAGGCCACCTTCTCGCCGCAGCGGAAGTCGTTGCGCGTGGGTCGAGGTGCTGCGGGTGCTGGTGCGGCTTCGGCTTGTCGCGCCGCGGCGTTGGGAGCCGGCGGCTCGATGGCCGCATAGGGCAGCTTCCACTCGCGACGCTCGCGCAGGTCTTGCAGCGTGACCTGGGTGTCGCGCAGGGCCACGACCTTACCTTCACGCAGGCTGCCGTCGCGCCAGTCGAGGAAGCGCACCGTCTGGCCCAGGTGCATGTCCTTGCGGACCGCGATGATGCGTCGCGGGTCGGCCAGCAGTCGCTCGATCAGCGTGCTGAGCTGGAACAACTCCAGGCTGCTGGCCTGGTGAAGGACGTCCAGCAGCCGTGGATCGATGCTCGGCCCGCTCATGCCGCCGCGCGCACGTCAGCGTCGGCGAGCTGGCTGGCGATGTTCCAGGGCAGCAACTCGTCGATCCGGTTCACCGGATGGTCGGCGATGCGCTGCAGCACCTCGCGCAGGTAGGCCTCGGGGTCGAGCCCGTTGAGCTTGGCGGTTTCGATCAGGCTGTACATCGACGCCGCGCGTTCGCCACCCGCGTTCGAACCCATGAACAGGTAGTTGCCGCGCCCGAGCGCAACGCCGCGCAGTGCACGCTCGGCGGCCGAGTTGTCGATCTCGATGCGGCCGTCGTCCACATAGCGCGTCAACGCCTTCCAGCGCGCCAGGCTGTAGCGGGCGGCCTTGGTCAACTCCGACTTCGTCGACACCTGGGTCAGAACGCCCTGCAGCCAGAGGTGGAACTTCTTCAGCAAGGGGCCGGCTCGCGCCTGCCGCTGCTGGCGTCGCACCTCTGGTGGGCGACCTCGGATGTCTGCTTCGACGGCATACAGGCCCTGGATGTGGCGCAGTGCCTGCGCCGCCAGCCCGGTGTCGTCCCGGTGCTGCTCGTACAGATCCCACCACGGCCGTCGCGCGTGCGCCCAGCATGCCGCTTCGACCACGTGGCCACCTTCGAAGAGCGCGTTCCATCCACCGTAGGCATCGGCCTGCAGGATGCCGCGGAAGTCGCGCAGGTGGCGCTGCGGGTGCTCGCCCTTGCGGTCCGCCGAGTAGCGGAACCAGACCGCCGGCGGCGCGCTGTCGCCCGAGGGCCGGTCGTCGCGCACATAAACCCACAGCCTGCCGGTGCGGGTCTTGCCTTCGCCTGGTGCCAGCACCTTGACCGGCGTGTCGTCGGCGTGCACCTTGGCCGCGTGCAGGACATGCCGGCCCAGTGCTGCAAGCAGGGGATCGAACAAGGTGTGAACCTGCTCCACCCAGCCGGCCATCGTGCTGGGGTCGATCTCGACGCCTTCGCGCGCATAGACACGGCTCTGGCGGTGCAGGGGTGAGTGGTCGCAGAACTTGGACACCATCACGTGGGCCAGCAGCGCCGGGCCCGCCAGACCGCGCGCGATCGGCCGGCTCGGCGCGCTGGCTTGGAAGATGGCCTCGCACTTCGTGCAAGCCAACTTGGGCCGCACAGTGCGGATGACCTTGAAGCGCGCCGGCACGTACTCCAGGTGCTCCGAGACGTCGGCGCCGATGCTGCGCAGCCGGCCCCCGCAGGAGGTGCAGCCGCAGGCCTGGCCAGCAGCGTCGTGATGCGCAGCGCTGGTGGCGGGCCGCACCTCGCGCTGTTCGCGCGGCAGGTGTTCCGGCAGGCTGCGGTCGACGCTGCCGGCATTGGCGGCCGGCGTGGTGGGCTTGCGCACGGGCAGCTGCTCCAACGCCACCGGCTCGATGAGGCTGGCCTGCAGATCGAATCGCTCGCTGGAGACTCCAAATTGCGCGCGCACTCGGCGTGCCAGTTGCAGCTTGAGCTTATCGACCATCAGCTTGAGCCGCTGCACCTCGCTGGCGCTGATGCGCAGTTGCTGCTTGAGCAGCTGCGCGTCGTCGGGCAGTTGGCTGATCGGCTCGATGTCCTGCGGCACGAACCTCAGTGTGCGACAGGGTCACCGTGTTGGCATCGGGATCACTCCCGAGAAGGCATCACCTATGCAGCCAGTTGAGGTGAGCTCGTGCGAGTCGGCATGCGCCAGTCGATGCCTTCCAGCAGCATGGACAGTTGTGCTGCGGTCAGAGCAACGCGACCGCCGACGGCTTGAGGCCAGACGAAGCGCCCGCGCTCCGGTCGCTTGGCAAGCAGCATCAGTCCTTGGCCATCGAACCACAGCACCTTGATGATGTCGCCGCGCCGCCCCCGGAAGACGAACACGTGGCCGTCGAACGGGTTCGACGCCAGGGCCGTCTGCACCACGGCAGCCAGGCCGTCGAAGCCCTTCCTCATGTCCGTGTGGCCGGCGACGAGCCACACGCGCGTGCCCGATGGCAGGCCGATCATGCGAGGCTGCGCAACGCGGTGAGCACTATCTCGCCGCAATCGCCGATGCGCCCATCGCGATAGAACCCATCGACTGGACCATCGATCGCGTGCTGCTTGTCCGCAGCGAGGGTGACGGGGCGGGCTACCGCTACAGCGAAGTCGCGAGTTGGGAACTGCCTGCGGCGCCCCTGGCTCCGCAAATTGATTTGTTTTGAGCGGGCCTGAAT
>NZ_JBFUMS010000009.1:0-317665 GCF_054049255.1 Roseateles sp. P5_E4
CTTCGGACCGCGCACGCAGCCGCCAGGCCAGCGCCGCGACGGCGCGCTCACGCAGGCGCCCGGGCAGCCAGCCGGCCCAGCGGCGGGCCAGCACGCGGCTCTGCAGCGGCACGCGCTCGACCCGCGTGCCAGGCCTGACCTCACTCAGCAGCTCCGAGTCGACGTGGGAGCGCGGGTCGGGCTCCAGGCTCAGCACCAGCGGCTCCCAGCCCAGATCGGGCAGATGGTTGGCGAAAGCGAGGCTGCGCCGCGTGCCGGAGTTGGTGATCGGCGGGAACAGATAGGCGATGAAGAGGACGCGGCGCATCAGCTGAGCAGGTTGCGCGCCAGCCGCAGGCCGAACTTCAGCCGGTCGCGATCCCAGGGCGTGAAGCGCGGGATCTGGAACACGTCGTCGCCACGGCGGGCCGCCGCCCAGCGCGTGGACACGGCCGCATCGAAGCCGAGTTCGCGCACGAGGGCGGGATGCACCTCGGGCAGGTAATCCGTCCCCGGCTTGCCGTTGGGATAGGCGAACAGGCCGACCTTCTCGCCCAGCAGCTGCTGCAGCACATCGCGGCTGCGGCCGATCTCGTCGGCGGCCTGGCTGGCGTCGAGCGTGGCCAGGATGGGATGGCTGACCGTGTGAGCACCGATCTGCATGCCGGCACGACGAAGGCTGCGCACCTGCTCGCTGCTCATCATCAGGTCGTCCGGCGGGTTGACCTCGGCGCGCGCCGCGATGGCATTGACGCAGGCCAGCCGCGGCTCGGGAGGCAGGTATTTCACGCGTTCGATGAGCTTGCCCAGCATCGCGCGGCGGCCAGCGGTATCGCCCAGTGCCAGTTGGCCCAGGTCCTCGCCGCGACCGTCCTGCAGGCCGCGCAGGTCCAGCATGGACTTGGCGCTGAGCCGCACCGATTCGATCAGCGTGTCGTTCCACATGCGGCCGCCATCCAGAAAGCCGGTGGCGACAAAGAAGCTGCAGGGCAGGCCGTGCTTCTGCAGCAGCGGCAGGGCGACGTCATGGTTGTCGGCATAGCCGTCGTCGAAGCTCAGCGCGGCAGCCCGTGCCGGCAGGCTGCCATCGTGAAGCTGCCGGATCGCCGTGTCCAGCGGCAGCACGTTGAACCAGGACTTGGCCCAGCCCAGCAGTTCATCGAAGCGGGCCGCGTCGACCTCGTCGGGAAACAGCGGGTCGAGCTCGCGCAGCACGCGGTGGAAGATCAACACGGTCAGGCGCGCACGCGCGCCGGCCGGGGACAGCAGGCTGAACAGGGGCTTCATGGCAGGGGGATGCTTTTCTTCTTCTCGAAGCGCTTCTTCAGGAACTCGGGCCAGTAGATGACCGGCTCCTCCTTCTCCCGCAGCCACTCCTTGCGCTCCAGCCAGCGCCGGCCGACGACGGCCAGCACCAGCACGTTGTACGGCAGGTCCCAGTAGCTCAGGCTCAGGAAGGCGCCGCCCACGGCATAGCCGGCCAGGCTCACCTGCAGCATGCCGCCGAGGTCCGACAGCCATTGCGTCTCGGGCTTGCCGCGCGCCTTCGTGCGCAAGGTGCCGGCCGTGAACCAGCCCATGGTGAACAGCGCCAGGAAGATGAACAGGCCGACGAAGCCCTGTTCGCCCAGCACCATGAAATAGATGCTGTGGGCCGCGTGCACGTCGTTGGGGTCCGGGCCATAGACGGCAAAGATGACCCCCGTCCAGATCATGAAGCCGCCGCCGAAGAAGTTGGATTTCGCCAGATTCCAGGCCATGCCCCAGGCATTGATGCGGCCCATGGCCGACTCGTCCTGCTGGTAGGTCTTGATGGTGTTCATGCGTTCCCACCATTCAGCCGGCATCAGCGACAGCAGGGCCACCGCGACGACGACCATCGTGACCGCACCCACCATCTTGTTCTTGCCGCGCCACCACAGCACCAGCGCCATCGCGGCAATGGCCAGCAAAGCGCCGCGCGAATGGCTGCCCAGGGCCGCCATCGCCATCAGCACCATGCAGATGGTCATCGTCGTCTTGGCCCATTTGGCCTTCATCTGCATCTGCAGGAAGCGCATCAGCGGGATGACGATGACGATGGCCAGCGCGATCTCGTTGTTGCCTTCGATATAGGTGTTCTCGGGCCCCCAGACTTTGTAGCTGCCGCCGGTCAGGACCGTGAAGGCGCCCCCCTTGACACCGAAGAAACCGATGGAGGCGACCAGCACCCAGGTCAGCAGCATCATGTGGCGCTTGCTGTGCAGCAACACCATGGTGACCAGGATCATCAGATCGATCTTCATGACCCGGCTCCACAACTCGAAGCTCTGATCAAAGATCATCGAGAACGGCAAGGTGATGCACATCCACAGCATGAAGACCATCAGCGTGACGTTCTCGCGGTTCAACGAATAGTCACGTCTGTCCTTCGTGATGAAGAGGCCGATCAGCGTCGCCCCGCCGATGGCGGCGGCGAAGGGCATTGTCTTCAGCGCCCAGGACAGCTGGTGGGGATTCATGATGCTGAGCCAAGTCCAGCCGAGGATGCCAATCCAAGGCCGCCTGAACGCCTGCAAGAAGATCCAGCCCAGGATCACCAGCAATGTCAGATCACGCATGCGCGGCCACTCCGGTGATGGACTTGAACAAGGCGATCTGACCGTCCGTCGTGGCCTGCCAGCTGAAGCTTTCGGCATAGCGGCGCGTGGCCGCGCGGTCTATACCCTTGGCCAGCAACGCCCCGATGGCCGCGGCGAACGCGCTGCCCGTGCGTTCGCTCACCAGCCCACCCGCCTCGGGTGCGGCAACAACCTCGGGCGTGCCCCAGATATCGGTGGCGGCGACCGGCGTGCCACAGGCCATGGACTCGAGCAGCACATTGGCCCAGCCCTCGCGGCTGGAACACAGCAGCAGCACGTCGGCGGCGCTGTACCACTTCAGCAGCTCGGTGTTGGGCAGCGAGCCCGTCAGGCGCACCTTGTCGGCGACGCCCAGACGCGCTGCCAGCGCCGTCAGTGCCGCCCTCTCCTCGCCCTCGCCGATGACGACGAGGCGGGCTCCGGGTCGTTGCTTCGCCAGCTCTGCCAGCGCCTCGATAGCGATGTGGTGGCCCTTGCGTTCGATCAGGTGCCCCACGGACAGCAGCAGCGGCTCGCCGGACACACCGAGCTCCGCGCGCATGTCGGCCTGCGGCAGGGGGCGGAAGCGCTCCAGGTCTACGCCATTGCGCAAGGTATTCAGCTTCGCCGGGTCATGGCCCCAGCCGCGCAGCACGTCCATCAAGGCGGCGCAGACGCCGATGGAGCCTGATGCGCGCCCGGCCGCCCACTCGATCATGCGTTTGGGCAGGGCGTACTGGGGAATGAGGTTCAGGTCGGTGCCGCGCGCGGTGATGGTCAGCGGCTTGTTGAACCACTTGGACAGCAAAGCCGCAGCGACGCCGTCGGGGTAGTAGTAGTGCGCGTCGATGAGGTCGAAATCGAAGCCCTCGTCGATCAGTTTCTGCACCGCGCCACGCGCGCCCAAAGCCAGCGTCAGCGGCGCCAACGTCATGCCCACTTTGGGCAGCAACAGATAGCGCGGGTGCAGCACATCCAGGCCGTTGCGCTGCTCACGCGCCGGCGTGGCGGCGAACCTGGCGTAGTCGCCCCAGCGAGGGCTGGTGGACGGGAACCAGGGCACGGGGGCCACGACGCGAGATTCGACCTCGCCGCTCTTCATCAGCTCGCGCAGCCGCGTCTCCACGAAGATGCCGTGGCTGGGCCGCACGCTGCTCGGGAACAGCGTCGAGAAGGTGAGGACCTTCAGCTTTCTCACGCGACGGCCTCCACGGCTTCGATCAGGATGCGGCCGAAGACGTCGGCGGCCACGCGATGACCGAATTGGGCCTCGACCAACCGACGCGCCGCCTGCGACAGCTGCAGGCGCAGGGCGCCGTCATGGATGAGCCTGAGCGTCGCCTCGGCCAGCGCCTCGGCGCCGTCGGCGCGCAGAAAGTGGGTGCCGTCGTCAACGTCCAGGCCCTCGATGCCGATGCTGGTGGACACCACCGGCAGGCCCATGGCCATGGCCTCGAAGGCCTTGATGCGGGTGCCGCCGCCGACACGCAGCGGGATGACGAAGGCCTGGGCATCACGGGCATGGTCACGCACGTCGTCGACGAAACCCGTGAAGCTGACGCCGGGAACATTGCGCTGCACCAACGACGCCGGCGGATTCTTGCCGACGACGCGCAGCTGTGCATTCGGTACCTGGGCGCGCACACGCGGCCACACCTCTTCGATGTAGAAGCGGATGCCGTCGACATTGGCTTCCCAGTCCATCGAACCGGTGAAGACGACGGTTGGGCTGCCGTTAGCCGGTGCCTGCCAGGAGAAGAAGTCCAGGTCCACGCCGGTGGGGATGGCGCGGGCCGTCTTCAGCCCGTCGTTTTTCTCGAACATCTTGGCGTCGCGCTCGGACACAGCCACCACCCGCGTGAAGCGGGCCAGCGCCTCGCGTTCGAAGCGGCGCATCTTGGCCGCCTGCGAGGCCCACAGCCAGCGCAGCGGCGCGCTCGCCGCTGTCTTGGCATGGCGCTCGAAGATCTCGGCCTCGACGTTGTGCGTGAAGCAGACCGTCGCGCCTTTCAGCTTCTCTGGGCGCAGCACGGCGGCGTGGACGAAGTCGAAGACGACCACGTCGAAGTGCTCGGCTGCCAGCGCCTGCTCGACCGCGGCCACCGCGGCCGGCGTGCGGTCGTTGACCACGTTGATCGGTAGCGAAGACAGCAGGTCAGGTGCGCGCTGCCAGCGGGGGCGTGCCTCGCTCGGCTGCCAGCCGATGAAGCGTTCGCACAAACGGTCGAGTTCGCCCTGCCATTCACGCTGCTGCTCAGGCGTGGCCGGCGACAGCAGCGTGACATCGAACCGGTCGCTCTCCTTCAAGCCGCGCAGGATGTTGCCCGTGCGGATCTTGCCGCCGGCATCGGCCGGGAACAGGAAAACCGGCGAGACGAACGCGACCCGAAGTCGGTTCACCAGCAGATGCCCTCGTACTGTGCGAATCCAGCGTCGCGCAGGTCGGCGTAGCCGTTCAGGTCGACCACGCGCGCTTGCTTGCCCAGCGCGATGATGCGCTGGCGGGTTTCGGCGTCGGCATGGCCGACGACGATGATCTCGGCGCGAGCCAGCACGGCGTCGGGCGTCTCCTGCAGCAGCTTGTCGAGGTGGGGGATCTCGCGGTCGATGTATTCCTTGTTCTTGCCGAGCAGGCGCGCGATCTTGACGAACTTGTCGTAGATCGTCAGATCGAAGCCCTTGCCCAGCAACTTCTCGGCCAGCACCACCAGCGGCGAGTCGCGCAGGTCGTCGGTACCGGGCTTGAAGGCCAGGCCGAACAGGGCCACGGGCTTGCGGCCGTTGGCGGCGATCAGCTCATAGGCACGGCCGATGTGGGCGTCGTTGCTGTCCAGCAGCGCGCCAAGCACGGGGATGTTCACGCCGCGCTCGCGGGCGATGGTCAGGAAGCCCTTGACCTCCTTGGGCAGGCAGGAGCCGCCGAAGGCAAAGCCAGGGCGCAGATAGGCCTTGGAGATGTTGAGCTGGGTGTCGCGGCAGAACAGCTCCAGCACGTCGCGCGAGTCCAGGCCGGTTTCCTTCAGCACGGCGCCGGCTTCGTTGGCAAAGACGATCTTCAGCGCGTGGAAGACGTTGCACAGGTATTTGACCGACTCGGCCACGCCCACCTCGGCCGCGACGAAGTTGCCCGGCACGCCGGTGTACAGGCGCTTCATGACCTCGACGCCAGGCTCGTCCAGGCTGCCGACGATGGTCTGCGGCGGATTGTGGAAGTCGGACACCGACGAGCCCTCGCGCAGGAACTCGGGGTTGAAGACCAGCGACAGCCGATCACCGATCTTGCGGCCGGCGGCCTTCTCCAGCAGCGGCGCGATGCGGGCGCGCGTGGTGCCCGGCGCGACGGTGCTGCGGATCACCAGCGTGTGCTGGCCGTCTTTCTTGGCAATCTCGGCGCCGATCTGCCCGACGACGGCGTCCAGCGCCGTCAGGTCGGGCATGTAGTTGGGCAGGGACGGCGTGGCCACCGAGATCAGCGAGATCTCGGTGTCGCGCACCGCGGCGGCCACATCGCGCGTGGCCGTCAACTTGCCGGCCTTCACGGCGGCGCCAATCAGCTCCTCGATGCCTTCCTCGACGACCGGCGACTGCCCGGAAGCGATCAGCTCGACCTTGAGCGGGTTGATGTCCACGCCCACCACTTCGTGGCCGAGTTCGGGCAGGCAGGCGCAGGAGACCGCGCCGACGTAGCCGAGACCGAAAACCGAAACCTTCATGTCGTCCCTTTATCTCTTGAAATCGTTCAGGCCGCGGCGCGCGCGGTTGCGGCGCCCAGGCCTGCATTGCGCAGGAAGGCATCGAACATCAGCAACACCCACAGCGGCTGGGCGTGGTCCATCACGCCGCGCTCATGCTGGTCCAGCAGGCGGCCGATGACGGTCGGGTTGAACCAGCCCGTCTGGGCCAGCGCGCCCTGCTGCAGGGCCTGGCGGGTCTGCTCGCGCAGCGGGCCGCGCAGCCAGCGTGCCAGCGGCACCGCGAAGCCCATCTTGGGCCGGTACAGCACGTCATGCGGCAGCATGGGCTCCAGCGCCTTCTTGAACAGGTATTTGCCTTCCTGGCCGCGCAGCTTGAGGTCGGAAGGCAGCGAGGCGACCCATTCGACCAGTTGGTGGTCCATCAGGGGCTCGCGCACCTCCAGGCTGTGGGCCATGCTGGCGCGGTCGACCTTGGTGTTGATGTCGCCCGGCAGATAGGTGTGGATGTCCAGGTACTGGATCAGCGCCAGCGGGTCGTCGGTGTTGGCGCGCTGGGCGTGATGGTGGAAGACCTCGCTGGCATGCCAGCCCTGCAGGTCGCGCTTGAAGGCGTCGCTGAACAGCTCCTGGCGCAGCGGGTCGCGCACCAGGCCCATGGTGTTGAAGTAGGCGTCGACCGAGTTGCGGGCGATGGCCTGGAAGGTGGTCTTGGCACGGAAGACGCGCGGCGCCCAGTCGGCTTTCGGGTAGAGCTTGGCCAGCGGGCCGAACACGCCCTTGCGCAGGGCCAGCGGGAAGGCGCTGCGCATGCGCTCTTCCATCATGTGCATCTTGTAGCGACGGTAGCCGCCCAGGCTCTCGTCGCCGCCGTCGCCGGACAGCGCCACCGTGACGTGCTTGCGCGCCAGCTCACAGACGCGGTAAGTGGGAATGGCCGACGAGTCGGCATAGGGCTCGTCGTAGAGGTGGGCCAGCAGGTCGACGAGGCCGAAGTCGTCGCTGCTGACGACCTCGACGCGGTGGTTGGTGCGATAGCGGTCCGCCACCTGCTGGGCGAACTCGGTCTCGTTGAACTTGGGGTCGTCGAAGCCGATGGAGCAGGTGTTGACGGGTTGGTCGTCCAGCTGGGCCATGGCCGCGACGACGGCGCTGGAGTCCACGCCACCGGACAGGAAGGCGCCCAGCGGCACCTCGGCCTTCAAGCGCAGCTTGACCGACTCGGACAGGCGCCGGCGCAGTTCCTCGGCGGCCTCTTCCTCACCGATCTTGGCGTCGAGCGTGAACTTGACGTCCCAATAGCGCTGCGGCGTGCCGATGGGCTGGCCGCGCTTGACGAGCAGGCGGTGGCCGGGGGCGAGCTTCTGCGCGTGGCGGTAGATGGTCCAGGGGTCGGGCACATAGCCCAGCGCGAAATAGGCCTCGACGGCGCGCGGGTCGATCTCCTGGCGCAGGCCGCCGTGGGCCATCAGGCTCTTCAGCTCGGAGCCGAACAGCAGCCAGCCGTCCTCGGTCATTGCGTAGTGCAGCGGCTTCACGCCCAGGCGGTCGCGGGCCATGAAGAGGCAGTCGCGCTTTCGGTCGTGGATCATGAAGGCGAACATGCCGCGCAGGTGGTGCACGCAGTCCTCGCCCCAGTGCTCCCAGGCGCGCACGATGGCTTCGGAGTCGCTCTTGGTACGGAACACATAGCCGTGGCCGCGCAGCTCGTCCATCAACTCCAGGTAGTTGTAGACCTCGCCGTTGAAGACCAGGGCCACCGTCTTGTCGTCGTTGAAGATGGGCTGCTGGCCGGTCGCGATGTCGATGACCGACAGGCGCCGGTGGCCGAAGCCCACGCCGGGCTCGATGTGCAGGTCGCCCTCATCCGGCCCGCGGTGATGCTGGGACTCGTTCATCCGGTGCAGACGCTCGCGCTCGGGGAGGCGCTGGCCGCGGGTATCGAACAGACCGGTGATGCCGCACATGGGTTGGACCTGGTTCAGCCAATCATTGGGTAAAGCCGCGCCTGCCGAAACGGCAAGGCACGGGGAAAGGCGGATTCTTACCGAGCTTGGTGACCGCGCCGGGCGTTCGCTGTCCCTGGTGTGATGTCAGGCACGGGTTATCCCCCTGTCCGGGGGATGCTTGACCCGCGGGCAACGGGGGCTGCGGCCTGCCGGCAACGCCGATACTTCGGCGCCCTCCACCGCCCTGCTCCCAAAGCGCCGGCCATCTTGATCGCCCAGCTGTTCTCCTTCCTGTCCGTCGGCGTGCTCGCCACGGGCCTGCAGTACGTGCTGACGGCCGGCCTCGTGCTGGCGGGCTGGCTGCCGCTGGTGCCGGCATCCACCGTGGGTTTCCTGGTCAGCGCGACGTTCAATTACTGGGCCAATGCACGCCTGACCTTCGCCGCCCAGGGCAGCGCTGCGCGCAATCGCCCCCAGCAGTTGCGCTTCATCGCCATGGTGGCCCTGGGCTGCGCGCTGAATGCCGGCCTGCTGCGCGTCGCCGTGTCGCTGGGCCTGCACCCCGTCTTGAGCCAGCTCATCGCCACCGCCGGCGTGCTGGCCAGCAATTTCACGCTCAGCCGCCTCTGGGTGTTCCGCAAACCTTGACTGCCATCCCGCCATGGAACTGATCGACCCCGCCCAATTCCACCGTGCCAGCTGGGCCGGCGCCCAAGCGCCGGTCGTCAACTTCGTGCTGCCCTGCTACAACGAAGAGGCCGTGTTGCGCGAGACGGCCAGCCGCTTGGGGCTTTTGCTGAACGAGCTCAAAGCCGAAGGCCTGATCGCCGCGGCCAGCTCGGCCTACTACATCGACGACGGCAGCCGCGACGGCACCTGGGCCCTCATCGAGACGCTGGGCCGCGAGCGCGATGACGCCTGTGGCATCAAGCTCAGCCGCAACCGCGGCCACCAGAACGCGCTGCTGTGCGGGCTGATGACGGTGAGCGGCGACGCACTGATCAGCCTTGACGCCGACCTGCAGGACGACCTGTCCATCATCCCGGACATGATCCGCGCCTTCCGCAATGGCGACGAACTGGTCTACGCCGTGCGCCGCCGCCGCGACACCGACACCTTCTTCAAGCGTTTCACGGCGGAGGGCTACTACAAGGTCCTGGCCATGATGGGCGTCGAGGTCGTCTTCAACCACGCCGACTACCGGCTGATGGGGCGCCGCCCGCTGGAGGCGCTGCGCAACTATGAGGAAACCCACCTCTTCCTGCGCGGCATGATTCCCCAACTCGGCTACCCCAGCAGCGTCGTCAGCTTCGACCGCGCCGAGCGCTTTGCCGGCGAATCCAAATACCCGTTATCCAAGATGCTCAGCCTGGCCTGGCGGGGCGTCACATCGTTCTCCGCCGCACCACTGCGGGCCATCACGGGCCTGGGCGCCATGGTGTCACTCGTCAGCGTGGCCTTCGGTCTGTGGGCGTTGTTCATCAGGCTGTTCACCGAGGTCGCCCTGCCCGGCTGGGCGTCCACGGTAATCCCGATGTATCTGCTCGGCGGCATCCAGTTGCTCAGCCTGGGCGTCATCGGCGAGTACCTCGCCAAGGTCTACGAGGCCAGCAAGCAGCGCCCGCGCTTCCATGTGGAGGCCATTTCGGGCCACTGGGGCCAGAAGTGAGCGGCACAGCGCAACGCGCCCGCCCGCTACAGCTGCTGGGCGTCGGCCTGGCGGTCGCGCTGGCCTACGCCTGGCTGTGCTCGGCGCTGAAGGTCGATGACGTCGACCGCTACTGGCACGAACTGGGCGCCAACAGCTTCTTCTGGGACCTGGGCCACCTGTGGATGCAGCCGCTGGCGATGCTGCTGTATCGCGCCACCGGCGGCGTGCTGGGTGTGAACCACAGCCTGGAGGCGATCAATGTCCTCTCGGTGGCCTGGGGCTGCGCGGTCTTTTTCGCGACGCTGCGGGAGGCCGGCCATTCGATGCTGAAGAGCGTCGCCGCCGTCGTCTTCGTCGCGGTCAGCTTCAATCTCCTGACCCTCGGCCCCACGGCGCACATCAAGCTGATGGTGTTCCCGCCGCTGGCGCTGGCCCTGCACCATGCGCTGCGCTGGGAACGCGCCGAGGCCGCCGGCCAGCCCGGCACGCGCGACATGATCGCAAGCGCGGCCTGGTCGGGCGTGGGCGTGAACCTGCTCGTCAGCGTACTGCCCCAGGCCCTGCTGCTGGCCCTCTTCATGCTGATCCGCGGCGCACGCCGCCGGGGCTTCATGGTGGCACTTCGCCAGACCCTGCCTTATGCGATCACGCTGGCCGTCGTGGGCTTTGCGCTGCTGCTGGCCGCCTATGTGATGGCACGCCAGACCGGCACGACGCAGGCGCAGGACCTGCTGGGCTTCACGCTGGGTGGCCTGAAGGAGAAGCAGGCCTTGCAGAACTGGCTGGTCTCCTGGAAGGAGATGCCGGTGCGCTTCGCCTTCAGCCTCATCAACAACTTCGCCTTCCTGCCGTCCCTCGGTACGCTGGGCCGGGCCTATATGTGGGGCTGGCTGCCCGATGTGCATGCGGTGCTGCCATCGTTGCTGGGCCAGGCTTTGCTGGCGGCGCTGGTGGGGCTGCTGCTGGCAGCCATCGCCGTCGTGGGTGCCCGCCAGGCGCTGCGCAGCGCCGAGCCCGGCCTGCTGTCACCCTGGGCCTTTGTGCTGGGCGCGGCGGCCTTCTCGTACTACTACAACCTCAACGACCCGGAGCACTGGTTCCAGTTCACGATGCCGGTCGCGGTGCTGGCGCTGCAGTTGCGCCGGCGTTGGCTGGACGTGTGGCTGCTGGGCGTCGCGATGCCGGCGCTGCTGGTCGTCAACCTCATCGGCTACGGCATCCCCAAGGCGCGCTTCGCGCTGGCCGAGCGCCAGCAGGCGCTGCAGGCGGCGCTGGGGCCGCAGGGCTTGTACGTGGGTTTTGCCGCCTACCCGGGTGAGCCGGACAGCAGCCTCTTCGACACGCCGGGCGTCGAGCGCTTCAACATCGACCTCGTGCAGATGAACGACACCAAGGCCGATACGGCGGCGCTGCTGGCACGCCTGGATGCGCAGGTCGATGCCGCGCTGGCACGCGGCGGTCGCGTGCTGGTGTTCCGTGCGCTGGACGAGCAGGACTGGCGCGGCCCGGTCATGCAGGTGGCGCTGGCCGGCTTGCCGCGCGCCAAGCTGCGCGAACACCTGGCGGCGCGCTATGCGATCAGCGGCCCGGTTGATGCCGGCGGGTTCCCCGCCTACGAGCTTCGGCCGCGCGCCGCCGACGCGTACAAGGCCCCATAGGCGGCGATCATGCCGTCCAGGCTGAACTGCGCCCGTGCGCGGGCCAGCGACGCCTCGGCCAGACGCTGGCGCAGCGCCGCATCGTTGACGAGCCGGGCCAGCGCCGCGGCGAGCGCAGCGCTGTCCTGCACCGGCACGAGCAGGCCGTTCGCGTCGTTCTCCACCAGTTCGGGGTTGCCCCCCACGTCCGTCGCGACCGGCGCGCAGCCGCAGGCCATGGCCTCCAGCAGCGTATTGCTGATGCCTTCGGCCTGCGACGGCAGCGCAAAGATGTYGAAGTTCGGCAGCAGGGCCGCGACATCGCTGCGGTCGCCGGGCAGCCAGGCCTGATCGGCTGCGCTCCGTTCGGCCAGCCGCGTACGCGCCGCGTCGAACAGTGGGCCGCCGCCGAGCATCACCAGGCGCAAGCGCGGCCAGTCGGCCGGGCAAAGCTCGCGCAGGCTCAGGAAGGCGTTGACGAGGTTGAGCGGGTCCTTCACGGCCTGCATCCGTCCCACCGCGCCGATGACAAGATGCTCGCCGCGGCGATAGGGCCAGGCCTCGGGCGGGACGGCCGCGGGCATGAACCGCTGCGTATCCACGCCGTTGCAGATGCGCTGCACGCGCTCGGCCGCAAAGCCGACCGGGCCGGTCAGATAGGTTTCGATGGCCCTGGACAAGGCCACGAAGCGATGCACGCCAGAACCGTAGACACGGCGCAGGCGCTGGTTGGTGCGGCTGACGCCGCCGAGATCGTTGACGTCCCAGCCGTGCTCGCTGTGAACCCGCAGTGGCACACGGGCGGCCCAGGCCGGCAGCTGAAACTCCATCGCGCCGAGGTTGCGCGTGTGCACGACGGCGGGGCGCAGTTCGCGCAGCAGCCGGTAGACACGTGGATAGAGCCAGAAGCCCTGGCCAGGCGGCTTGTGCAGGGCGATGAACTGCGTGCCGGGCGCTTTCACCCGCTCCTTGAACGCAGTGATCTCGGTCACCGCCACCACCGCGTGCCGGAACGCCGGCAGGTGGTTGATGACGTTGACGACGCCGTTCTCCAGCCCGCCGGTGTCGAAGCGGTGCAGCAGATGCACGACCAGGGGTCGCAGGTCCGCTTGCACAGGTCAGCGCCGCCCGGCCGCCCGTAGGCGCTGACGCGCCCCCTCGGGGGGCAGCGTGCGAAGCACGCGTGGGGGCTCCATCCTTACAGGCGCCAGAGGCGGAAGCCCGCGTCCACCAGCGCCTTGGCGTCGAAGGCGGCCTTCACGTCGATGAAGGCGCCGCCCTTGACGAGCTTCTTGCCAATGTCCGCGGCGCTGAGGCCGGCGTACTCGCGGTGCGACACGGCGGCCACGATGGCATCGGCCTGCGGCAGGTCCTCGAAGGGCATCAGGCGCACACCGTACTCGTGCATGGCCTCATCAGCCTCGGCTTGCGCATCGGTGACGAAGATCTCGACGCCGTAGGTCTTGAGCTCGTTGATGATGTCGATGACCTTGGAGTTGCGCAGGTCGCCGCAGTTCTCCTTGAAGGTCAGGCCCAGCACGTTGATGCGCGCGCCTTTCACCGGGCTGCCGCTGGCGATCATCTGCTTGATGGTCTGCTCGGCGATGAACTTGCCCATGCCGTCGTTGATGCGACGGCCAGCCAGGATGACCTGCGGGTGGTAGCCCAGCATGTCGGCCTTGTGCGTCAGGTAATAGGGATCGACGCCGATGCAGTGGCCGCCCACCAGGCCCGGCTTGAACTTCAGGAAGTTCCACTTCGTGCCGGCCGCCTCCAGCACCTCGGAGGTGTCGATGCCGAGCTTGTCGAAGATGATGGACAGCTCGTTCATCAGCGCGATGTTGAGGTCGCGCTGCGTGTTCTCGATGACCTTGGCGGCCTCGGCGGCCTTGATGCTGGACGCGCGGTGCACGCCGGGCTCGACGATCATCTCGTAGACCTTGGCGACCGTGTCGAGGGTCTCGGGTGTGTCGCCGGAGACGATCTTCAGGATCTTGGTGAGCGTGTGCTCCTTGTCGCCCGGGTTGATGCGCTCGGGGCTGTAGCCGACGAAGAAGTCCTGCTTCCATTTCAGGCCCGATTCGCGCTCCAGCACGGGGATGCAGACCTCCTCGGTAGCGCCGGGGTAGACCGTGCTCTCGTAGACGACGATGGCGCCCTTCTTCATGTGGCGGCCGACGCTGGTGGAGGAGCCGATCAGCGGGCGGAAATCGGGGATGTGGGCCTCGTCAACCGGCGTGGGCACGGCGACGATGATGACGTCGGCCTCGGCCAGCATCTTGGGATCGTCGGTGTAGACGGCGTGCTTGGCCGCCTGGACTTCCTCGTCCGTCAGCTCGCGGCTCGGGTCGGTGCCGCGTTGGCAGGCTTCCACCTTGTTCTTGGCGATATCGAAGCCGATGGTGCGCACCTGCTTGCCGAACTCCACCACCAGGGGCAGGCCCACGTAGCCCAGGCCGATGACTGCGAGCGTATTCATGGATCGTTTCTCGTTGCTGTGATTTTTGAAGGCGCGTGATTGTCACTGCTGGCGCGCGGCGTCGCGGTCGCGCACCCCGCGCAAAGCGGTGTCCAGACTGCCCCAGTGCGCGTGCAGGAATTCGCGCAGCAGGGCGTCATCAGCGCCGGCGACGGTCTTGTCGGCATAGACCAGGATGACCGCCGCATCGTCGCCGTGGCCCAGCAGACTCTGCCAGGCGCCATAAAGCTTGGCCTGCCAGTCGCTGGTGAAGGGCCGGCCGTTGATCCAGTAGATCTGCCAGACGCGCAGCCGCGGCGCCATGTTGCCGCCGCCGCTGACCTGGTTCAGGGCCTGGCCGCGCAGCTCCCCGGTGCGCCAGGTCAGGCCGTCCAGCTGTGCCTGGCCGGCGCCCGTGCGCGACCATTCCTTGTCGTCCTCGTCATTGACGAGGTCGTTGACTGAGGTGACGAGCTGGCGACCATAACGCTGGTCGCGGTAATAGCCGACATAGACCCCCACCGGCGCGTCGCCGGTGGCGGGCGCGAACCGGCCACGCAGGACCGCTCTGGGGTTCTTGAAATGGGGGTTCCAGTTGGTCAGGGCTTCGGGCGACCAGGTCCAGCCCGCCAGTTGAGGCGCTGCAAGGCTGGGCTCGCCATGGGCACCCGAGTGCGCGGCCTGGGCCCGCATGCCCGAAGGCAGGGCCGCCAGCAGCAGCGCCGCCACCAGGACCGTCGCGAAGCGCGCAGGCGACAGCCCCAGTCCGGCCGCATCCGGCGAGGCCAGCACGGGCTCGGGGTCGGGGTCCGACCAGCGCGCCCCGATCATGAACATCGCCAGCATGATGAGTCCGAAGAAGACCCAGCCGTAGATGATGTGGTCTACGCCCACGGCGAGCTTGTTGCCCGAAAGATGGCCCAGCATGACGATCATGTAGGCGCGCAACCAGTTGGCCACCAGCGGCGTAACAATGGCCACGCCCACAAAGGCCCACCGCTTGCCGGTCGTGCGGTAATTCAAGTAGGCGAACAGCGTGCCCACCATGACCGAGGCCATCAGGTAGCGGATGCCGCTGCAGGCTTGCACCACGGACCACGAGCCCGACGGAATGACGAACTGCAGCGCCTCGCGGAACACCGGGATGCCGGTGGCGCGCAGGGCAACGATGGTGAAGTCGGCCGTGCGCTCCATCAGCCAAGGCGTCAGGAAGTCGCCGAAAGGCACGGCGAAGAACAGGAAGCCCAACGGGAAGGCAATGCGCCCGGCGGCCTGCGTGCCGATCAGCGCAGGCACCAGGGCCACGGCCATGCCGAGCAACGCGAATTGAGTTGCGGCATTGGCGGCGGCAAGGTCACCGATCAGCCACAGCAGGCCCAGGGGCAGCAAGGCCAGCAACCACCAGGGCGCTGGCCGCGGCGTGATCGACGCCAGCTCGGCGCGCCGACGCCAGACCAGCCAGGCCGAGATTGGCGGCACCACCCAGGCATGGGCAAAGGTCTCGGAACGGTTCCAGATCTCGACCATGGCGGCGCCGGTCGCGAAATACAGGATCGCGAGCAGCCCCCAGGCCAGGGCCAGGCCGAGCAGGGGCAGTCGCCAGGGCTTGGGCAGGGTGATCAAGCAACCTCCAGGTAGCGGTCCAGGCCAGCCAGATGGGCGTCCCAGCTGTAGGCGCCGAGCACGAAGTCGCGCGCCGTACGGCCGGCCGCATTGGCAGCCTCGTGATTGGAAAGCAGCGCGCCGAGGCGTTCGGCGTAGTCCGCTTCGGTATCGGCCGGCTGCAGCCCAGGCTGCACACCCGCCGCGATCGCACGCACGCAGGTACTGGCTGCGACAACCGGACGTGCCATGGCCATCGCCTCCAGCACCTTGTTCTGAATGCCACGTGCCAGCCGCAGCGGCGCAACAACCGCGGCCGCGTATTGCAGATACGGTCGCACGTCGGGCACAGTGCCGGTCACGTTGATGGTGTCGCCAGCGAGCGCCTGCACGGCGGGCGCCGGGCTGCGACCGACGATGTGAAAGCGCAGTGCCGGAAAGCGCTCGCGCAGCGCGGGCAGGATGTCGCTGGCGAACCAGGTCACCGCGTCGACGTTGGGCCAATAGTCCATGGCGCCAGTGAACACCAGCGGCAGCTCGCCGGACGCAAACGGGTTGGTGCGCGCCGCGTCCGGCGTGAAGAAATCGGCATCGACGCCGTTGCCCAGGGCCGCGAGGCGTAGCTCATGGCCGGGGCTCAACGCGCGGAACAGCGCGACTTCGTTGTCGGTGACGAAGAAGCTGCAGGCGGCGCCTTCTGCCACGCGCTGCTCGAAGCCAAGCAGCTTGGCGAACTCGCGGCGGTAGAGCCAGGACATCGGCCAGGCATGCTCGGGTGCGTAATCGCGCCACTTGGCGGAGTCGACGTCGACGAAGTCCACCAGCGTCTTCACGCCCTTCAGGCCGTGCGTGTATTGCGCCATCACGCCGCTGAAGACGACGACGGCATCGAAGCCGACACGGGCCGCGGCGTCGTCCACCCAGGCCTGCAGGCCGGCGTCGCGGTAGTACGGCAGGCTCAGCGCCTCGCCGCTGAGCAGGCCGCGCAGGCTCAGCAGCTTGGCCGAGCGCGGGTTCAGGCGCGCCACATGCACGTTCTTGCACAGCGCGCGCACGCGCGGCAGGTGCTGCTCGTCATCGGGGTCGTCGAGGAAGGTGCCGAGATGGACCTCGTGCCGCGCCGCCAGGTGCTTGAGCAGATGGTAGGAGCGCACCTTGTCGCCCTTGTTGGGCGGGTAAGGCAGGCGGTGGACGAGGTAGAGGATCTTCATGATCCGACGTTCACCCGAGGTTCTTCACGATGAAGGGCCCGAGCCAGTTCGCAAAGCCGATGGGCAGCTTGCGCCAGGCCTTGATCATCAGCTGGTACTTGGGGTTGTTCGGGTTGTTCTGGGGAATCGCGTCGCGCTTGAACAGCCGGTACTCGTAGCTCAGCGGCTGCGGCTCGAAGCCCCAGTTCTTCTTGAACGCATAGGGGCCGGTGCCCTGCTTGCTGCGGCCGTAGTCGAAGACCTTGAGGCCCCGGGCGCAGGCCCGGCGCATCAGCTCCCAATACTTGAAATCGTTCGCAGCCAGGTCGCGTGCCGCTTCATCGTCACCGGCGTAATAGGGCAGGCATTCGTCGCGGAAGTAGAACGTCAGCACGGTCGACAGCGGCTTGCCGCCGGGGCTCGTGACGGTCAGCACCTCGGCATCCGCGCCAAATTCGTCCAGCAAGGCCTGGAAGTACTTCTTGGGCATGGCCGGCGTGCCGTGGCGGTGCACGTTGTCGGCGTACAAGTCAAAGAAGCGGTCGACGTTGGCATCGATCTCGGCCTTGAGCTCGTTCTTGATGCCCTTGCGCACCATCGCTCGTTGCTTGCGAGGGATGGCCAGCATGTTGGCCTCCTCCTCCGCAAGGATCTCCTTGCGGAAGGTCACGTAGAGATCCTGGCGCGGCCAGTCGGCGTGGCGCGTGGGGCCGAGGTTGCGGTATTCGAGGTGCTCGGCGCCCTGCCCTCGCGCGATCTTCTCGGCCTCGGCCTCCAGCGCTGCGGTGGCCTCGTCGTTCAACGCGGCCACGCCGCCATAGACGCCGAACGGCAGGCTCGTGACCGAGTGGCCGAACAGCCGGCTCTTGACCTCGGCCAGCGGCAGCACGCCCTCGATGACACCGTCTCGCTCGGCGTAGAGGAAGAATCCCTTGTGGCCAAACACCGACTGGATGATGCGCAGCCAGCCGCTGCGGTGGAAGAAGGTCGCTTGCGGGTGGGCGAAGACGAAGGCGTCCCAGCGCGCGGACAAGGCTTTGTCTTGCGCGGCCAGGCGCGCAATGCGAAGGGGGGAGTTCATTCAGGCCGGGCTCAGCGAGGGCGCCGAAGCGCGCGGGCTGGCCTCACGGCCGAGGAAGATCTCGTCCATCCGGCCCCAGCGGAAATCGCCGAGCAGCCGCGCGATCCGGTCGTGGGTGCGCGGGATGTTGACGTAATGGCGGAAGCGCGTCTTGGCGTTGATGCCGGGGATGCGCGGCTGCTCGCTGTCGATCTCCCACGGATGGAAGTAGAAGACCGCTGGCTCGCCGTCAATCTCGTTGACGCGGCGGATCATCCAGCGTGACAGCGCATAGGGCAGCAGCCGGAAATAGCCACCGCCGCTGCTGGGCAGGTTGCGCGAGCCCATGCGCAGGGTGGTCACCGGGATCTCGAGCAGGCCCTCGCGCACCGGGTAGGCGAAGCGGGGCGAGTCGGGCATGCCGTAGTGGTCGTGGGCGATGGGGTAGACGCTGCTGGAGTAGCGGTAGCCGGCATCGCGCAGCACGTCGAAGGCCCAGAGGTTGGCCTTGCCAATGGAGAAGCTCGGCGCACGGTAGCCGATGACGGGCACGCCGCCCAGGTCCTCGAGCATTTTCTTGGCACGGCTGATGTCGTCCAGGAAGGCCGTCGGGCTGAGGTCGCTGGCACGCTCGTGGCCATAGCCATGGCTGGCCAGTTCGTGCCCGCCGGCCACGATGGCCTTCACCACCTGCGGATAGCGCTCGGCGATCCAGCCCAGCGTGAAGAAGGTGGCCTTGACCTGCTTGGCGGCCAGCAGCGCGAGGATGCGCTCGATGTTGCGCTCGACGCGGCATTCCAGGCCGTTCCAGTCCTCGCGCTTGATGTAGGGCGCGAAGGCGGAGACCTGGAAGTAGTCTTCCACGTCAATGCTCATCGCATTGCGCAGGGCCGGAGTCTTGGTGGGCATCAGCATGATCGGGACTCCATCAGTGCTGCTTCACGGCGTCCACCAGCTTCTGCAGCAGCGCCAGCGTCTGGAGATTGATCCGCTCCAGCCGCATCATGCTGCGCTCCAGGCGCTGCAGGCGGTCGGTGTGGTGATCGGCGCTGAGGGCCGCGATCTCGCTGGACAGGCCATCGACCTCGGCGACGCTCAGCTTCAGCCTGGACACGTCCAGTGCGCCAGGTGCACTGTCCAGCGCACCGGGGCGGCTGTCGGGCAGTTTGGCCGGCGTGCTGTCCAGCGGGCTGACGTCGCTGTGGCGCGGGATCTCGCTCTCCTGGGCGATGTCGCGCAGCACTTCCTTCACGTCCGCCAGCGTCAGATGGCTGCGCCCCTGCATGAAGCCCAGCAGCAGCAGGCGGTCGCACAGGCGATTGATGCGGCGTGGGATGCCGTTGCTGGCCTTGTGGATGGCCGGGAAGGCGTCGTGGTCGAAGGTCGGCTTGCCGGCGGAGCCCGCGCACTTCAGGCGGTGCTCCATGTAGCGCTGGGTCTCGTCTTCGTCCAGCGGGCCGATGTGGCAGGTCGCCGCGACGCGCTGGCGGAACTGCTCCATCTCGGGCTTCTGCAGGATGCCGCGGAACTCGGGCTGGCCGACGAGAAAGGTCTGCAGCAGCGACTGGTTGGCAAACTGGAAGTTGGACAGCATGCGCAACTCCTCGACCGCGCGGGCCGTCAGGTTCTGCGCCTCGTCGACGATGAGCAGGCAGCGCTTGCCCTGGGTGACCTGGTTGACGAAGAAGGCTTCCAGCGTCATCAGCAGCTCGGACTTGGGCGCATCCTTGACGCGCACGCCGAAGGCCGCGCCCACCATGCGCAGTGTGTCCTCGGCATCGAGCTGGGTCGTCACGACGTTGCCGATGACGACGTTGCTGCGGTTCAGGCTGTCCAGCAGGCCGCGCAGCAGCGTGGTCTTGCCGGCACCGATCTCGCCGGTGATGACGATGAAGCCGTCATTGCGGAGCACGCCATAGTCCAGATACGCCTTGGCCCGGCGATGCTGCTTGCTGCCGTAGTAGAAGTTCGGGTCCGGGCTGAGCTGGAAGGGCTTGCTGCTCAGGCCATAGAAGGCTTCGTACATGTCAGTTGTCCATTACGCATTCTCGGCGCACGAAACCGGCGTCTGCGGAGCCGAGCGCTGGGCCGCTCCCGAGCCGGCCCGTTTGGCGATGTGCTCGCGGCTCGATGCCGCGAGCATCGCCGTCCCCACGGGGGACCGGCTGGGCGCGCCCGCGTTCAGCGGGGCGAGACCGGACGAGGGGCTCCAATTTCATTTCAGAACTGTTGCGTCAGGTTGGCGTAGGCCGCATTCTCGGAATAGGGCCTGACACCTTCGAAGCGGCTGTGGCGCGCACCAAGCTGAATGCTGATGCGCGAACCCAGGCGGCTGTTCCAGTTGGCCATCAGGCTGGTCAGCTGGGTGCGGCGATTGCTGGAGTCGCCGATGGTCTCCTGGCGCGAAGCCGTCAACGACACCCCCGACACCGGCGTGAGCTGGTAGCTGCCCGACAGCGAATAGGAGCGCTGGTCGATGCGCGAGTTGTTGGCCAGATCGCCCTGGTTCAGATTGTCCCCCAGGCGGCTGGTGACGGAACGGCTGACCGTGGCCGTCACGTTGCTGCGCACGCCCTGGAGGGCAAAGCTGAGCATCTGGTTGCGCAGCTGGCTCGGCCCGGTGGACAGGAAGCCCACCGCGGCCTGCGCATCGGGCGACAAGCCCTGTGACAGCAGATAGGCACGCACCAGGGTGTCGCGCTTGATCGGGTCCGGCTCCAGCGATGCGAACAACAGGAAGTACAGGTCGTAGTTGGTCCGCACGCCGCCCGTGGCGCCAGCGTTGCCCAGCGTGACGTTGCGGGAGTCCGAGAAGCGCCAGACCGAGTTGCGCATGCGGTGTTCGAAGCTCAGGCCGTGGCTGTTGCCATAGCTGTGACGCTGCCAGTTGCCATTGACGCGCGTACGCGGCGTGGGCGTCCAATCGGCGGTCAGGCCGCCCGTGAGCCCGGTCTGCTCGCCGCCGCTGCGGCTGAGGTAATCATTGCGCTCCTGGCCCGCATTGACGCTGAAGAGCCAGTCGGGGTTGGGGTGGTAGTTCAGGCCCGCCGTCGCCGAGCTGGTGCGGTTGGAGAACGCAGCCTTGGGCCGTATCTGCTGTGTGTTCGCCTGAAGGAACCAACTCAGCACGCCGGCGCTGAGCTGTGCGATGCGCATGGAACCACCGCTGCCGTGACTGTCGCCCAGGGCGCTACCGCGCACCTCGGTGACCGAAAGATTGCCACGCAGATCCACGCTGGCCAATCCACCCAGCTGGCCGTGCAGCAACGGTGAGACGTTCAAGGTGCCCGTCTCGCGCCGGTTGGGGTTGTCCAAAGCGGACACCGAGCCTTGCGAGCCCAGCGTGGGTGCCGCCTGTGAGCCGAAGGCCGTTGCGTTCTGCTGCCCGATGCTGGCCTGCGCATCGACAAGGAAGGTACGAGGAATGATCTCGGCCTGGGCGGTTGCCGTCAGCGCGTTCTGCAGCTGGGACTTGTAGGTCGTCTTCAGGTAAGTGATGCCGTTCAGCGAGTAGTCCAGGCTGCCGCGCAGCGCACCCGTATTGCGCACGATGCTGACGCCGGGGGATACCGTCGCAATCACCGCCGCGTCCTTTTCTTGATCGTCGAGGCGCAGGTTGTCGGTCCAGCTCAGTGACACGCCGATGCGAGGCTGGATGGCGCCACCGCCGGCACCAGCAGCAGCGTCTCCCTGCTGGGCGTGAGCCGCGATCGCACAAAGGGCGAGGGCCAGAGGCAGATGGCGCGGCTCAGGTCTGAGCCGAGTCATTGCTGCCATATCCGTAGCCGTAGCCGTATCCGTAGCCGTAGCCATACCCGTAGCCGTAACCACCGGCAGCGTTGGGGCTGGCCTGGTTGAGCAGCATCATCTTGACCGGGCAGGTTTCGATGGCGGCGAGGGCCTGCTGGACGGCGCTCTGCGCCGTCTTCTCGGCATGGACGACGATGACGATCTGGCCCATGTGCGAAGCCAGTACGCGTGACTCCGTCGTCAGCAGCAGCGGCGGCGAATCGAAAATGATGATGCGGTCGGGATAGCGCTTGGCCATGTTGTCCAGCAGATGGCGCATGGCGTCGCTGGCCAGCAGTTCGGTCGCACGCGGGTGGGGCGTGCCGCTGGGCAGGATGGTCAGCTTCTCGACATTGGTGCGCAGCAGCACCTCGGACATCTCGACACGCTCTTCCAGCACGTCGAGCAGGCCGGGGCCTTGCGGCAGGCCCAGCATGCGCAACACCGACGGGCGGGCCACGTCGGCGTCGACCAGCATGACCGTGTTGTCCAGTTCGGCCGCGATGCTCAGCGCGAGGTTGATGGACGTGAAGCTCTTGCCTTCACCGGCCAACGCACTGGTCACCATCATCAGGTTGGCGTGGTTGATCGTTGCGGCGCCCTTGCCCATCGCGTTCTTGATCAAGGGGCGCTTGATGACCCGGTACTGGTCGCCCGTTTGCGAACGCGGCGTGTGGGGCATCAGGAAGCCCTGCGCAGCCAGCGCCACGACGTCCAGCTCCACGCGTTTGGACGACGGATGGAGCCCATCGTCCAGGACCGAGATGCCCACATGGGGCCGAGGCTCTGCCTGCGGCTGCGCAGGCAGAGCGGCGGCGGGCGCGGCCAAGGGCGCGACGACCGGCGGCTGCGCCGCCGCTGGCTGCGCCTGCTCGTCGCCGGGCAGCACAACGCCGGCCTGGCGCAGTTGCTCGAGCCGCTTGGCGGCTTGTTCAATCAGGCTCGTCATGTCAAACCACCTGCCGGCTCAGTTGCACAGCCAAGACCGTCAATGCGACGGCGAACATCGCCAGCAGCCCTCCGGCCCCCGCGGAGAAACGAATCAGGTCGACGCGCTGGCGGGCACGATCAGCATCCGTCACAAGCCGCGTCACGACGCCCAGGATGGGCAATTCCACGCGGGTGCGCAGGTCGTTCGCGTCATGGAAGACGGGGCGCAGCTGGCTGGCGGCAAAGGTCGTGAACAGGCCGACGCCCAGGGCCGCCGCCATTGCACCGGCGAGCAGCAGCAGGCGGTTCGGCGCGACCGGCTTGGGATTGGCGCGCGGCGGGTCGATGACGCGGAAGTCCGCCACGCCGGACGCCACATCAAGCTCGCCGGAGATCGACGCCTGTTCGCGGCGTTGCACCAGATCCTCGTAGTTCTTCTTGTGAATCGCGTAGTCGCGGTTCAGCTGGGCAGCCTCGGCCTCAACCTGAGGCGCCGTCTTCAGCGCCACCAGGGCCTGAGAGTAGCGCCCCGAGTATTCGTCGACGCGGGCGCGCAGGGCCGCGACCTGCACTTCGGTCGTCACCAGGACGCGCACCAGTTCCTGCGTGGCCAGGCTGCCGCTGTTCTGGCCCACGGAAGCCGTCGGGACATTCATGGCGGCCTTGCGCAGCTCGGCGAGCTCGCGCTTTCTCTGCTCCTCGAGATCCTTGATGAGCTTGCGCGTGGCGATGATGTCGGGGTGCTGGTCGGTGTAGCGCTGCAGCAAGGCGTCGAGGCTGCGGCGATGCTCCGCCAGGCGGGCGTCGAGTTCAGGCGTGCTGACGTTGGCGTTGGATTCCTGAATCAGGCTCTGGGCCGTCGTCTGGGCGCCGCCGCGGGCCTTCTCGGCCTCCAGCTGGGCCTTGGCGGCATCGCGCGCATTGACAGCCTCGCGGAACTCCAGGCGGGCGCGCTCCAGCTGGCCACTCAACTCCGCGATATGAGCCGCGGAGTCCTTCCCGTCACCCGACATATTGGACAGGTTCTTGAGCCGGAATTCCTTGAGCCGTGTTTCGGCCTCTTCCAGCTTGGCCTCATAGGACTTGATCTGCTCGTTGATGAAGGTCGTTGCCGTCGAGGTGCCCACGCGCGTCTGGCCCAGGCTGGATTCGACAAAGATCGACACCAGCGCCTGCACGACACGCTTGGCCGTTTCCGGATCGCTGTCGCGGTAGCCGAGGATGTAGAGGTTGTCCCGCCCGCTGCTCTGGATGGACAGATTGCTCGTCACCGTCTCGATGGTGGATTCCTGCTGGGCCTTGGACTGGTTCTTCAAGTCCAGGTCGGCCATGCGGACCAGCTTTTCGACATTGGGCCGGCTGATCAGCGTGCGGCTCAGCATCATCACCTGCTGCTCGACATTGGGCTGCACGGCCAGGCCGGACATCAGTGGCTTCAGGATGGACTGGGTGTCCACGTAGATGCGGGCGCTGGCCTCGTAGCGGTCAGGCAGCACGAACACCACCACGGCGCCGACCAGCCCGGCCACCCAGGCCACGACCAGGCCGACCCAGCGGTATTTCCACATCCGCCGGACGATGATCAGAAGCTGACCAATCAGCAATTCCATGGGGAACAGTCTCGGTTAAAGCTATGGCTAGGAGAGGCCGGCAGCGAACGCAGGTCCTCTCCCTTCAATTCAGAACAGGCTCTGCGGAATGATGAGGATGTCGCCCGGCCGCATTTCGACATTGGCCGACACGTCACCGCGCTTGATCAGGTCCTTCAGGCGCACCGAGTACTGCTTGTTGCCCTCGGCCGTGCGCAGGATGGTGGCGCTGTTGCCGGATGCAAAGTCCGTCAGGCCGCCGACGGCGATCATCACGTCCAGCACCGTCATCTTCTGCTTGTAGGGCAGGAATTGCGGCTTGGCCGCCTCGCCGACGACGCGGATCTGCTCGCTGTAGGGGCCAATGAAGCTCGTGACGATGACAGTGACGACCGGGTCGCGCACATATTTGCCGAGCTGCTTCTCGACTTCACGGGCCACCTGCACCGAGGTCTTGCCCTGCACGACCATCTCGTCCACCAGCGGGGCGGCGATCTTGCCGTCCGGGCGAACCGGCACCGACATCGACAGCTCCGGATTGCGCCAGACCTGGATATTGAGGTTGTCACCCGCGCCGATGATGTAGCTGTAGTCATCGTTGGCCACTGCCGCCGGCGCTGGCGGGAAGCTGGTGCTGGCGCAGCCGGCCAGCACGCCGATGGCAAGCATTGCCAGGGCCCGGCCCCACCACGCGCCGGCTGCCTTTGCCGCCCTCTGCGAGCCTCTTGCCGACGTCATTTGCGCATCACGGTTGTTGGAAGCGTTCAAGGCGAGTCCTCTGTGGGTCTGTTCATCGAAGGCCCCCGCAAACCGTTGCAGTCGAGAGGGAACGGCAAAACCTGCCGTCACCCAGGGCCAAAGCCTTGGAATGATGCCATAGCCCCACCCCATGTCTGGCAACCTAAATCGGGGGCTTCCCCCGGGCAACGCGGACTTTCACACGCGCGCGGCGACCGCGAAATCCGCTCAGGCGTCGGGCGCCCGAGCCAGGTTGTAGCGCCCCGGCGCAATCAGATTGTCCGGGTCGAACACGGATTTCAGCGCCCAGGCGGTGCGCCAGAACGAATCCTGGGGGTCGACCACGTCCTCCATCATGTCCGCCCGCGCCCGGTACACCTCCAGGCCGCAACTGCGTAAATATTCCCAGAGCGCTCGCGCGCAGGCTCGGGCGTTTGCCACCGCAGCCGCGTCGCCGCGGTCAAACAACAGATTGGCCACCGCCACCAGCGAGGTGGTCGTCTCGATATTCAGCGTCACATAGAGCTCATGGCCGAATCCGGCGGCGACCGCTTTCATGGCATCGACGACCTTCGCCACCGCCCCGCCTGCCATGGGCAGCGCCGGGTTGATGAAGATCAGGCCACAACCGGAAGCGTCCAGTTCCCGCGCCGGCAGCTGCGGCTGGCCATATCGCCACAACAGGTTGGTGATGGCGGCATCGGTCGGCCGGCCATCCGCCAAACCCTGCAAGGGCCGGATGGCCGAAATAGCCGCCGCATTGGCGCGCGCCCAGGGCCACAGGTTTCGCAAGGGATTCAGCAGCCGAAAACCGGCCGCCAGCTTGGCGTCGTCCACCACGGTCAGCTTGGCCATGCCGCCCAGGACCCGCCTGACCTCGGCAATCGCGGCCTTTACCTGGGCGGCGCTACCGGCGACGCCGCCCAGGCTGGTCCATTCATAGGGCGCCACCGTCGCCAGCGCCCGATCCGCCTCGGCCGCCAGGTCGCGCTCCGCAACACCGCAGGAAATACGCAGGTATTCACTGATGCCCGACATCATGCTGGCCCGCGTGCGCGCCTGATTGCCGACGTGGGTCACGCCAGCCATGACGCCCAGCCGCTTCAGCAGCGCCAGGCCATCCAGGAAGTCCCCTAACTTCGAGACATCACGCAGGGCCAGCGACACGGCAACCGAGCGGGCCGGCCGCGGCAGCAGTTTCAGGCAGGCGCTGGTGACGATGCCGTAATTACCCTGGAAGAACAGGCCATCCAGCATCGGCCCGAGGCCATAAGGGTGGGCATGCGCAAGCGGCGAATCCTCGCCCAGGCGGCGAAACCCGGTCCGCAGCAACTCCCCTCGGCCGGTCACCACCTCAAGCCCGAAAACATCCTCGCGGCGCGGCCCCAGATATCCCACGCCCCGGTCCAGCGCATTGCCGAGGATGCTGGTGTCCACCGACGAACCCGTCACGTTGAAGCTCAGGCCCGGGCAGGACTCGCTCAGGAATTCGTGCAACTGCCGCTGCGTCACCCCAGGTTCGATGACCGCGACAGGATTCGCTTGCGAGATCTCTGCCGCATTGCGTATGCGGTTCATGCCGCTCAGATCCAGCAGCACGGCGCCTGCCTGGGGCGGCGCAGCCGAGCCATACCCCCAGTTCAAGCCGGTCGATAGCGGGTAGAGCGAAATCCCCCGGCGGCGCGCCTCGTCCACGCAAGCCTTCACCTCATCGACAGTCGTGGCCCGCCAGCAGTCCAGCGCCCCGCGGTCCCAGCCGGTCACATTGCCAGAGTTCCGCCGCGTCACTCCATGCTCGCCTGACAGTCCGTCCACACCATCTCCCTGCCCGCCTGCCTGAGACGGGTGTCGGAGGACTTTACAGCGACCGTCAACCGGCCCTCAAAACACCGGCAATACGTCATCCAAGAGCACAGCAACTCGTTGTTTTAAAAGGGAAAGCAGGCGGCATCTTCAAAGCTGGCACGCGACCTGCTTATTACCCAGCGTCCGGGGCCGCGCCCCAACTTCTAGCAAGTGAATCAAGGAGATTCAAATGAGCAAGACCCTGAAGACGCTGGTTGCTGCAGCGGCCCTCGCAGTGGCCACTGCCGCATCCGCCACCCCCATCATCGGCAAGACGAGTGTCAGCCTGGGCCAAGTGATCGTGTCCTTCGGCACCGTCAACTGGGTTCCGGATCCCGCTCCCGATGCTTACCAGACCGCTGGCAAGACCTACGGCCAGTTCGCCACCAAGCAACTGGGCGGCACCGGTTCTTTCAATGACCCGGCGTTCGGCACGATCTTCGCTCCGACCGCTGGTTGGGTGCAAGACATGACCCAAGCTGCGGGTCCGAACAATGTGCCTATCGGCGTGAACGGCACGCCGATCCCCAACTTCCTGCACTTCGATGCCAAGCCGAACTGGCTGTTCAGCGAAACCTACCTGGCTCCCGGCCAGTTCGGTTCGCCCTTCATCTTCACCGACAACGCCGGCAATACGTCGGTCACGATGAGCATCCTTGGCCGTGCGTGTGATGACACCAACGCCAACAAGAGCTGCGACATCGGCGAAGACGAAACCAAGTGGACGGGCATCTTCTCGGCGCAGTACACGAACACCTCGACCGCAGCGCTGGTTGCCATCATCCTGGGTGGCGGCACCCTGGATCAGAACGACTGGTCTGCCACCATCGAAGCCACCAAGCTGCCTGAGCCCGCCACGGTGGGTCTGGTGGGTCTGGCTCTCGCTGGCCTGGGCTTCGCCGGCCGCCGTCGTCAAGCCAAGTGATGTGAACAGCGACGCCAGTCGTCGCTGCTCCGCACTCATAGAACCCCGCTACGGCGGGGTTTTTTATTGGCCGCGCGATTTGTCTCGCTGGACGGACAGTCGCCCGTCGACGCTGGTCAGTGGTCGATGTACTTCAGCATGGGCGCTGCATCACGGATCAGCACGGCGTAGCTGATGCCCGTGGGGGCGCTGAGCGCGGCCTCCCGGGTTCCCTTGATGGCCCCGCCCTGCAGGACGCCGATCACTTCGCCGGTCTCGATGTCCAGCACCGGCCCGCCACTGTTGCCCGGGAAGGCCAGGACATCCAGCTGCAACACCTCGAAGGCACCGGCACGCAGTTGCCGCACCGCGCGTTCGGTCAGGCCCGAGGGCGCGGCGGCGGGCGGCACGATGGCCGTGCGCGCCGACACGATGCCTCTGTGCGTCACGTGCACGTCATAGCCCAGCGCATTGCCGATCGGGAATCCGATCAGGGCGATGGAGGTGCCCTCCGGCGCCTCCCTGGCGGCTAGGCGCAGCGCGGGCGCGGGTGGTCCGTCCATCTGCAGCAATGCAAGGTCATGCGCACGATCCAGGCTGATGAGCTTGGCGCTTCGCATCACCCACTGCGCGTCGGGCGTCCAGATCTTGACCGCGATGCTGCGATCGACTCGATCGGGCGTTTCCGTCGGCACCACGTGCGCATTGGTCAGCACGTGCAGGCCGTCCGCGACAACAAAGCCTGCGGCCTTGAACCCGAAGCGGGGGTTGTCCATCAACCCCCAGCTGCCCACGACAACGACCGAGCGCTTGGCCCGCGCAATCAGTTCCGGCAGAGTTTCCGCACCGGCTGCGGTGCCGATGCATGCCAGTCCAGCCGCAAGGGCCAGCAGGCGACGACGGCCGGGGCTGTTCACAGCTCGCCTGCAACGTACTCGGTTTCCAGCGCACTGACGGCGCGGCGCCAGACGTCGTCGGGCTCATCCACGCGAAAGCCATAGAACTCGCCGRTGTCGGTGTGGTGGTGTCGCATCACCTTCACGTCCAGCGTGGCCTTGTCCTGCACGCCCAATTCCACCCGGACCGCGCCATCAGCCCCGATCGGTATGTCGAGCTTGGACTGCGCCTGGAAGCCCGACAGGGAAATTTCGATGACGGTCATCACGATGGAGCGCTCATCGCCGTCGAGCCGCACACGCAGCTCGGCCGGGCAGCGCAGCGAGAAGCGCTGATGCCGGCGCATCGGATGAAAGCCCGTGTCCGATCCACTCATCATCGGCAGAACGGCCCGGAACTCGGGCTGGTCGTAGATGGACCACAACAGCGCCTTGCGGCGGTCGTCCAGTTCCGCGAAGACCTGGCTGCGCTGATTGAAGAAGTGGTCGAGGATGTCCGGCGTCAACACCGGATCATTGGTCGTGAAATAGCGGCGCTTGGGCAGCTTGATGTTGGGCAGGCTCAGCTGGACGAAGTAGTTATAGAGGTTCTTGCGTTCCCTGCGCTTGCCGTAGACGCGCCGGAATATCTCTTTCGCTACCGGCAGGTCCAGAGTGGCGCCGACGGCTGGCGCACCATTGGCGAAGTCGTAGTTGGCAACGACGTTTTCCTGCAGCCGCTCAAAAAACAGCAGCGACTCGTAGAGCTCGATCTTGTCCGGATTGACCGCGATGACGAGGTGGCGCGTGTCGAAGTACTTGGTGCAGTACTCGTACATGAACTTCATCAGCGGGAACAGGATGGCGCCACCCGTCTGGCGGAAGTCCGGATGCACGGCCAACGCTGAAATCTCGGCGATCTGGCCCTGCTTGGCGCGCACCTCACTGAGGTCGAAGACCGACTGCAGCGGAAAGCCGAACACGCCCTCGCGGATCATGGACATGGTACCGACGACGCGGCCGTCGTACTTGGCGCACAGCGTGGTTGTCGTCGGCAGCGCGTGATACATGGTGACGCGCAGGCCTGAGGGCGACGGCTTCATGAAACCGCTGGCCACGTAGGCATCATGCAGGATGCGGAAGCAGTCCTCGAGCTCCTCGCGGGTCTCGGCGACCTTGAGCTCCAGCCTTGGATCCGGCGCCGGGTCGCAGTCGATCATGCCGCGATAGATGGCATGCCGTGTGTCGCGCGGCAGTCGGCCGAAGCCCCGCCGCATCAACTGGTGCAAGCGTTTTCTGAAGCTGGCTTGTTTGATCTTCATGACGCTGCCCGGTCGATCCGAGGGTTAGTTGAGCAACAGATTACAGCTCCGCCAGCAACTTCTGCACATCCGCAGTCCTGGCAAAACTCTTGCCCAGTTCGTTCAGCTTCTGCAACTCGATCTTGGCTTCGGCCTTCTGGTTGCTCTTGATCAGGTATTCGGCGAGATGAAGGCGGTGCAAGGGCTGCTCGGGATCCAGCTGAACCGCACGCCTTTGCAGCACCAGGGCCTTGTCCACGTGACCCGCACCCGCCTGGATTTCCGCCGCAGTGTCGGTGAGGGAAGGTGAATTCGGCGCCAGGCTGAGCGCCTTCTCGATCATTTCCAGTGCGCCGGGCCGGCCAGCACGATGCAGCAACCAGGCCAGATTGTTCAGCGCCACCGCATTGTTGGGCCGCACGGCAATCACCCTTCGGAAATGCCGTTCTGCCCGGTCGAACTCACCGCGTGCCAGCGCCTGGTCGCCCAGCAGGTAGTCGAGCGCCGGCGAATCCGGGTACTTGGTCAGCCAGTCGGCAGCCAGCTTGTCGGCCTCCGCCTGCGATCCCGCGCTGGCCTGTGTCAGATAAAGCTTGATGACCGTCTCTTCCAGCGGACGCTTGGACAGGCTGGTACGGAATGCCACCACCGCCGCCGGCCAGTTGCGCTTCGCGGCCTGCACATCGCCTTCAAAAGACCAGCCCTGCGGCTCGTTGGGCGCCTGGGCCTGCACGGACTTGGCGATGGCGAGGGCCTCATCCATCTTGCCGGCGCGCCCCAGCAGCGTGATCAGCCGCATCTGCGCTTGCAGATGGTCGGGCTTGATGGCCAGCACCTTGCGCAGCTGGCTCATCGCCGCTGGCGCATCCTTGCGCGCGTCGTACAGGTCGACCATGCGCATCATGGGCAGCACCGAGTTCGGCTGCAGCGTCGCCATCTTGTTGAACGCCTGGGAGGCCTGATTCAGGTTACCGACTGCCATCTCGGCCAGGCCCACCGCCTCGTAGACCTTGGGGCTGTCGGTGAAACGGCTGGCGGTCTCATTGGCGATCTGGCTCGCCAGCTTGTTCTCTCCAATTTCCATCAGATAAGAAACCAGCGCGAGGCGGGGCAACTGATGGTCCGGGAAGCGCCTGATGGCAGCGTCCAGCTGGCTGCGGATGTCTTCCGCGCGTGCGCCAGCCCGGGTCTTCGCCGAGATCAGTGCGACGGTGCCGTCAATTGACTGCGGATCTGCCGCGACGACCTTTTCGAAGCGGCCGACCGCGGCCGCCGGCTTGCCATCCTCGTAGTCCATGGCCGCCAGCACGGTGGCGGCAGCCATATAGGACGGCAGGCGCCGCAAAGCCTCTTCGTAATGTGCGCGGGCCTTGTCGCGATTGCCGCGCAGCTGCTCGGTACGCCCCCGCAACAAGGGTGCCACCGGCGTGCCGGGCTGCTTCTTTTCCACTGCATCGATGATCGCAGCGACGTCGTCCAGGCGATTGCGGCGGTACAGCGACATCGCCATCGCCACTTCGGCCTCGACACCGGGATCCTTGGCGGCGACGGACTTGAGCTCTTCCATGGCCTGCTCGGTCTGGCCCGCCGTCATTTCAGCCACGGCCAGGGCAGTACGGCCGCGCGTGTTGCCAGGATTGAGCTTGACGGCCTGGGCGTACATGCGCTTGGCCGCCTCACCGTTCCCCATCTGCAGATGGGCATCGGCGGCCACCGAATAGGCTTCGGAGCTGGCCAGCTTCTCGTCATCGAGCAGCGGCAGCACGAACCCCAGCGCCTTTCGCGCATCGCCGGCGCGGAGCTGCGCACGCGCCATCAGGACGCGCACGGGGCCTGGCGCCGGCGAATTCGGCAGCGCCTTGCCGAGGTGGGCCACGGCCTGGAGGTAGCCGCCTCGCTCGTATTCGATCGTGCCGGCCAGGTACAGGAAGGACGGGTTCTGCGGCGCCATCTTCAGCAGTTGCTGGGACAACTCGGCGGCCTTCTTCAGGTCACGCTTCTCGAAGGCCAGCGTGGCCGAGTAATACAGCACCAGGGGATTGTTCGGCTGCACCTTGCGCAGTGCGGCCAACTGCTTGTCGACGCCATCGAAGTCACGCTGCGCCATCAGCAGCCGCATCACGCCGACGTGGGCCTGCAGCTCGTCACCGTTGCGCTTGAGCGCTTCGCGATAGGCCAGCATCACCTGGGCGGGGTCAGCACCGTTGCTTTGCAGCAGCTCGGCCTTGGACACCCACGGCCGCGCCGATTCAGGATGGGCCTTGAGCGACTTTTCCACCTGCTCCATCGCACCGACCCGGTCGCCGGCGACGAACATCAGCTGGGAAACGGCGAGTTGCGCGACGATGTTGTTGGGATCAGCCTGCAGGGCGGCGTCTGCCGCGGCGCGCGCCTGCACATACTTGCCCTTGGAGCCATAGGCCGTGGCCAGCGCGGCCTTCAGCTCCGCCTGGCGCTTGGGGTCGGTGAGCTGGACATCCGCATATTCGGCGATGAACTTGGTGGACTCGCCGCGCAGGATCATCGCTGCGGCCATCAAAGGCACGAGCTCGTCCTTGCTGTAGCCACCTTCGCGCGCCTTCGACAACTCGACCCAGGCGCCGTTCGCATCGCCGGTCTCCAGCAGGGCCTTGCCAAGCCAGAAGCGGGCATCGACGAGCGACGCATCCTTCTGCAACGCGTTCTTGAACTCGATGACGGCCGCCTTGTATTCAGCCTTCTGCATGCGGGCCTTGCCCGACTCGACCATCTGCGGCGCCGACGGACCCCAGCAACCGGTCAGCAGCACCGAGGCCACGAGCACGGCACCGGCGAACCGCGCGGGTGTGGAATGCATCTTGTTGTTCATTTGATCTGCAACCGGTTCATCATGTCGTAGAGGGTTGGGCGGCTGATGCCTAACAGTTCGGACGCACGGACGATGTTGCCATCGGTGCGGGCGAGCGCCGTGATGAGGGCCTGGCGTTCGGCGTTTTCGCGCACGGTGCGCAGGTCCAGCGTCACGTTGTCATCGGCCGGTGCCGACGCCGGCCGCAGACCGAGGTCCACCGCCGCGATGCGGTCCTCCTCGGCCATGATGACGGCACGCTTGAGCATGTTCTGCAGTTCGCGCACATTGCCCGGCCAGCGATGCGCTTCCAGCGCTCGCACGGCATCGTCGGCCAGTGTGGGTACCGGGCGGCGCATTTCGGTCGCGAAGCGTCGCGCAAAGGCATGCGAAAGCAGCACCGGGTCGCCCACACGGTCACGCAGCGGCGGTATCTCGACGACGATCTCTGCCAGGCGGTAGTACAGGTCTTCACGAAAGCGACCGTCGACGATCCGGGCCTTGAGATCCTGGTGGGTCGCGCCGACGACGCGCACGTCGATGGGGATCTCCTGGCGGCCGCCGACGCGCTCGATGACCCGCTCCTGCAGGAAGCGCAGCAGCTTGGCCTGCAAGGGCATGGGCAGGTCGCCGATCTCGTCGAGCATCAGCGTGCCGCCGTTGGCGGTCTCGATCTTGCCCAGCGTCGACTTGTTGGCGCCGGTGAAGGCCCCCTTCTCGTAGCCGAAGAGTTCGCTCTCCAGCAGCGTCTCGGGGATGGCCGCGCAGTTGATGGCGACGAAGCGGCCCTTGCGCTTGGAGGCGTCATGCAGGCCCTGGGCGAGCACTTCCTTGCCGGTGCCGCTTTCGCCAAGCAGCAGCACGGTGGCGTCGCTGGGGGCCACCTTCTCGATCATGCGGCAGACGCGCTGCATGCCGGGGTCGCGCGTGATGAGGCCCGAGAAGACGTCGCTGCTTTGCTGCGTCTGCAGGCGACGGTTCTCCTGCTGCAGCTCATAGAGCCGGTAGGCGCGCTCGACGGTCAGGCTGAGCACGTCGGGATCGACGGGCTTGGCGAGGAAGTCGTAGGCGCCCATGCGGATGGCGCGCAGCGCATTGCCTTGGTCGTTCTGGCCGGTCAGCACGATGACCTTCACGCCGGGGTCGAGCTCCAGCAGCTTCTCCAGGCATCTGAAGCCTTCGGACACCGAGTCCCGATCAGGCGGCAGGCCAAGATCCATCGTGACCACAGCCGGGTTGTGACGGCGGAACTGCAGCACCGCGCTGGGGACATCATCGGCCGTGACCGATTCGAAGCGGTCCAGCGACCACTTGAGCTGCTTCTGCAGGGCCAGATCGTCTTCGACGATCAACAGCGGCGCATGGCGAGGCGTGTTCATAGGTGCACCCTTCGGCCTGCGGCCTTGCCTGACCGACAGCGCGGCCAGGCGTTCGCCAGGCACGGGATGCCCACAGGGCATCCCATGTCCGGGCTCACTCCCGCCAGGCGGGAGCGAGCTTGCTTGGGACGGCCCGGCGCGGCGCTCATTGAACGTCCAGCGCCGTCAAGGGTGCGTCCGCCTGCGCATGGAACAGCGGGAGTAGCAGGGTCACGGTGGTGCCCCGGTTCAATTCACTCTGCACGCTGATCTTGCCTCCCAGTTCCTGTATGTATTGATAGCTCTCGTGGGCGCCTATGCCCATGCCGCTGGCCTTGGTGGTCTGGAACGGCTTGAAGAGGCGATTCTGAATGAAATCCTCGCTCATGCCGCAGCCGCTGTCCTCCACGCGAACGCGCGCCTGGCTGCCCTGGGCATCCAGGGTCAGGCAGACCCGGCCGCTCGCGGGCGTTGCATCGAAGGCGTTCTGCACGACATGGCCAAGCACGCGCTCCACGCGCTCCGCATGCCCACGCGTGCTGACACCGCCCTGCAGCGTCAATTCCAGTACCCTGCCCTTGCTGGAAGCCGCAGCCGCAAGGCGCTTGGCGATCTGCTCCAGGTCGACACCGCTGGTCACGCCATGCGGCTTGTCGCCCTCGCGCAACTGGAGCATCAACTGGCGCATCTTCTCCAGCGAGTTCTCCACCGTATCGAGCATGTCCTGCTGGAATTCAGGGTTGTCGCGCAGGCGCTTGGCGTTCTTCATCATCAGCGAGAGCTGGGTGACGATGTTCTTCAGGTCGTGCACGACGAAGGCCGACATGCGGTTGAAGGCATCGAATTTGCGCGCCTCCAGCAACGCCTCCGTGGCCTGGGCCTGGTCCAGATAGCCTGACGCCTGGCTGGCGGCCGTGCGCAGCAGGTCGCGCACCTCCCAGTTCACCTCGACAACCACACGCGGCCGCCCCAATACCGCAAAGCCGATCAAGGCTTCGCGCACCAGCAGGGGCACCAGCAGCCAGCAACGTGGCTCCTCGGCCAGCCAGGCCGGCAATTCGAGGCCGGGGTAGGCCTCAGGGCGTTCACGACACTCATCCACGTCGACGATCCAGGCGCGCTCGCGCCAGAACGTCGCCAGCGGGCCATCGTGCGCCTCGCTGCCCAGTTCGGCGGGCAGGTTCCAGCGGGCGGCCTGCACGAAGTCGCCACCCGCGGCACGCGGCAACCACAGCATGCCGCTCGGGCTTTCGACCAGGTTGGCGAGGGCGCGCACCACGGTTTCGGCCGTGTGCTGGGGTTCTGCGCTGCCGGACAAGAGCTGGGTGAACCGCAGCCACTCCTCGCGGTAGTCGTAGCGATAGCTGAAGAAGTTCTTGCTGATGTAGACACGCAGGCGCGAACGCATCGACCCGGAGGCCATCAGCAGCGTCAGTGCCACCAGCGCGACGAAAACCAGGGCTACGGACAGCGCCCGCCCCCACTCGCCGCCGGTGTAGCGCACGTAGTAGCCCACGCCGGCCACCATCAGCAGGTAGACGCCGACCAGTAGCAGCGTCGCCGAATGGAAGACCGCCGCCCGCGACACATGCAGCCTGCCGAGCCAGTCGGCATAGCGGCGGGACGCCACATAGAGCAGCGGCACCGCCGCGGCATGGACCAGCGAGCGAACGCTGATCGCGTCACCGTCAAAACGCTGGAACAGCGCGGCCTGCGACCCGATGAAGAGGTCGAAGACAAAGATGGCACCCAGCCCCAGGCAGACCGGCTTGGCATTCCAACGCGCGTCGCCGGTCGCATTGCGCAGCATCTGCTCGACCATCACAAGGCCCAGCACTGCCAAGCCCAAGGCGGCGAAGGCCTGGGGACGAGCCAGGCTCTCCGCCGGTACGCTCTCGCCGACCAGGAGCAACACCAGACGCGCCAGCACCGCGACGACCGCGAGCGGACGCAACCAACCCAGGCCACCGCCCCGCCGCGGTGGCGGGAGCAGCATCAGCATGAAGGCAAACCAGAAGCTGATGCGCAGCAGGTCAAGGCCCGGAACGACCCAGGTCGGCAAGCGGTCGGACCAATGCCTCAGTTCATCCATCAGCGCCAGGCCGGCCCAGATCGAACTGGCTGTCAGCGCCGCCAGGAACACCATGGCGAGCACGGAGACGGGCATGCTGCCCCGCAGCAGCCGCTGCGCGAAGTAGAGCGCGAACAGCCCGTAGGCCGCACAGCAGATCAGATCGCCAAGGCTGCTCAAGGAGAGGAAGGGAGCCAGCGCCTCAATCATGGCGCCCGGGGCAGAGTCCAAATCGGCGACAAGAGACATGCATCATTCAAGCATGCCCCTGGCGTTCGGGCATCGGCGCTTACGCCGAAGCGCCGCCGCGCTCAGCGAGCGCCCTTGCCAGTCAGCACCACGGCCACCGTCTCCAGCATGATCAGCAGATCAAGGAAGAGGGAGTGGTTCTTGACGTAGTACWGGTCGTACTGCAGCTTCTCGACCGAGTCTTCGATGGTCGAGCCGTACTCATAGCGCACCTGGGCCCAACCCGTGACGCCCGGCTTCACGCTGTGGCGCACAGCGTAATAGGGGATCTTGCTGATGAGTTCGTCGACGAAGAACTGGCGCTCCGGGCGCGGGCCGACCATGCTCATCTCGCCCCACAGCACATTGAAGAGCTGGGGCAGTTCGTCGATGCGAACCTTGCGGATGAAGCGACCAATACGCGTCACGCGGTCGTCGTTCTTGGTGGCCCAACGCGGCTTGCCGTCCTTTTCAGCATCGGTGCGCATGCTGCGGAACTTGATGACGTTGAAGGGCACACCATTCAGCCCCACCCGCTCCTGACGGTAGAGCATCGGCCCACGCGATTCGAAGCGGATGGCCAGGGCCGTGATCAGCATGATGGGCCAGGTCACCGCCAGAATCAGCGCGGCGAAGACGATGTCGCACACGCGCTTGATCGCGGCGCGCAGCATGCCCTGGCTGAAGCCGTCGCCAAACACCAGCCAACCGGCATTGACATGCTTGATGTTGATCTGGGCCAGTGTCTTCTCGAAGTGAGTGGCGATATCCACCACGCGCACGCCGGACAGCTTGCAATCCWGCAGTTGCCGCAACGGCATGCTGCCGCCACGGCGCTCGCTGAGGGCCACGACGATCTCGTCGACGTTGTGCTTGAGTGCAGCCTCGGTCAGGTTGGCGCCGTCATTGATGATCTCGGCCCGCGGCACTTCGGGCTGGTCCTCGTTGGGGCCGGCGTAGAAACCGACGATCTGCGCATGCGGATCGGAGGCGCGCAAGGTATTGCCGACGGAGCGGGCCGCAATGCCGGTGCCGAAGATCAGGATGCGGCTGCGCATGCGTGCCTGAGTACCCGAATGGGCCGCATAGACACGATGCACCATGACTGCGGCGACAGCGCTCATGGCAACCAGGGTCAGCATGTCGCGGTGGCTGGTGTTCGAAGGCACCAGGCTGAAGATGGCATAGGCCAGCGGCAGGCCAAACAGCAGCCCGAACAGGGCCCGGGCGCAGGACTCCGTGATCGAGCGGTTGTGCACATGCTGGTAGAAGCCCGTAGCCGAATTGATCACGAACATGCAACCGGCCAGTGACAGGCCGTGCKACGCCGCGAACGGCAGCACCATCTGCGCCGACTCACCTTGGCTGAGCACAACCGCAATGACGGCGAAAACTATCAGGCCGAGATCGAAGAAGACCTGAAGCAAGGTCTGCTTATGCAGGTAATGGTTGAATATTCGAATCATTTGCATTCCCCGATCATTACTACTGGCGTTCCCGCATCTGCAATCCGATCAATGGAATTCGAATCAATATCGATATTCCATTCACCCTAGCGCGGAGACCGCCTGCCGTATCGCCACCTCGATGACAACCTCGACTGCGCAGACCTCCTCGGAGACCGCCCGGCCGGCTCTGAATGCCCGTTTCGGCCACACGCCGCAACGGACATATCCGACCWACCCTTGATCGCGCCGGCATCATGCCTCTGGCCCCCTGGCTTGAAAGCCCCCCGTTTAGAGGGTGCTTGCCCCTTGAATCCGCGTCGTGCCGCAGCCCGCGAGGTCTCCGCCGCGGTCATTTTCACAACGGGCCGCAGTAGAACCGAAAGCGGGCGACAACACCATGACAGGGATGGCGCCAGCCGCTGCAAAACGTGCGAAACGCACAGGCGTCACATTGAAATCCGACGAAACCCGATTCATGCGCTCTTGCGGCGGCGAGGTCCGGTTTTCGAGCAAATCAAATATTGCCCTGCTTATTTTCTGGGCAGTATTCACGATCGGCCGTAAGGCTTGTCGCAACGAGCACTCCTTTGTCGTCCTTGAATCTGATCGATCCCATTTCGGAGTTCCTCAAAGCGACGAACCCGCCAAGGGCGGGTTCGTCATGAAAAACGCCCGCCGAGGCGGGCGTTCTGGACGCGAATCCGAATCAGCGCACGACCGCGATCTGCTCGCGGGCGCCGCCCTTGTAGGTGAACAGCGTCAGGGCGCCGTTCTTGATATCGCCCTTCTCGTCGAAGGCGATGGTGCCCGTCACACCCTTGTAGCCGGCCGTCTTGGCCAGCACAGGCAGGTACTTGGCCGGGTCAGCCGAACCAGCCTTGACCATGGCAGCCGCCATCACATTGACGGCGTCATAGACGTACGGCGCGTAGATCTGCACATCGACGTTGAACTTGGCCTTGAACTTGGCCTTGAAGTCGTCCATCGACTTCTTGGCTTCGCCCTCGACACCACCGGCTTCGGCGCAGACGACCTGGCCATCGGCCATCGTGCCAGCGGCCAGCTTGGGCAGTTCGCCCGAGCAGATGCCGTCGCCGCCCATGAACTTGGCTTCGATGCCAAGCTGCTTCATCTGGCGCAGCATCGGGCCGGCCACGGCGTCCATGCCGCCGAAGAAGACGACGTCGGGCTTCTTGCCCTTCAGGGAGGTCAGGATGGCGGTGAAGTCCGTGGCCTTGTCGTTGGTGAATTCGCGGCCGACGATCTTCCCGCCCGCGCCCTTGACACCCTTTTCGAACTCGTCGGCAACGCCCTGGCCATAGGCCGTGCGGTCATCGATGACGGCAATGGACTTGCCCTTCAGGTCCTTGGCGGCGTAGCGGCCCAGCGTGCCACCCAGGTGCACGTCGTCAGCCACGACGCGGAAGGTCGTCTTGTAGCCGTTGCGGGTGAACTTGGGGTTGGTGGCCGACGGCGAGATCTGCGGAATGCCGGCGTCGCTGTAGACCTTGGWGGCCGGGATGGAAGTGCCCGAGTTCAAGTGACCCACGACGCCGTTGACCTTGGAGTCGACCAGCTTTTGCGCAGCAGCGGTGCCTTGCTTCGGATCGCCGGCGTCGTCTTCAGCCAGCAACTCGAACTTGGCCTTCTTGCCGCCGATCATGACGCCCTTGGCGTTCAGGTCCTCGATGGCGAGGCGGGCACCCAGTTCGTTGTCCTTGCCCAGGTGGGCAATCGCGCCACTGGTCGGTGCGACGTGGCCGATCTTGACGACCAGGTCCTGCGACATGGCAGCGCCGCTGAGCAGTGCTGCGACTGCACCCACCACGATATTCAACTTGATTTGCATGGATCAACTCCAGTTTGAAAGAGAGAGGAACAAACAGAGAACCGTTGATTTTTCAACCAATTGAACATACCCCAAATCCGGGGGGCTCTCATTCGGGAAAGCGTGGACGCAGCGTTGTCAACCCGCCGCGGAAAAGTGGTCCAGCTTGGCTCCCGACTGCTGGTAGACGCGATAGCGCGCACGCCCAGCTTGAACGCGCTCGGGGGCCTGTCCGATGACCTCCAGCACGCGTTCAAATGCAAGCGCATCCGAAGGCATGCCGTCGCGCAGGTTCAACAGCAATCCGCGGTGTGGCAGACGCGCCGCGTCATCAACCAAGAGGACCTCGCCCGGCGCGGGCGCCGTGGCGCCGTCCCAACGCCGATGCGGGATGAAATCCGCCGCGTCGAAGCTCCACAGCAACTCGTCTAGACGAGTTGCCTGCGCCGCCCCCACGCAGACACCCACCGGCTTGCCCGACGCGAGGGCGCGACGGATCAAGCGGCAGGCAAAGTGCAGCGGGTCCGCCGCGTCGCTGTAGAAACTGACCTGCAGGGTCACTTACTTCGCGTGACTCAACACGAAGTGCGTCAACAGGCCCACCGGCCGGCCGGTCGAGCCCTTGGCAGCGCCGCCCTTCCATGCCGTGCCGGCGATGTCGAGATGGCCCCAGCGGTACTTGCTGGTGAAACGCTGCAGGAACTTGGCCGCCGTGATCGAGCCGCCCGCGCGGCCGGCGATATTGGGCACGTCGGCGAAGTTGCTCTTCAGGCCTTCGGCGTACTCGTCGTCCAGCGGCATGCGCCAGCAAGGGTCGAGGGCCGCGTCGCCCGCTGCGGTCAGCGAAGCGGCGAGTTCGTCGTCGCTGGCGTACATGCCGCTGCRCACGCCGCCCAGCGCGATGACGCAGGCGCCGGTCAGCGTCGCCACGTCCACGACGACCGCGGGCTTGAAACGCTCCGCATAGGTCAGCGCATCGCACAGGATGAGGCGGCCTTCGGCGTCGGTGTTCAGGATCTCGATGGTCTGGCCGGACATCGACGTGACGACGTCGCCCGGCTTGATCGCGCGGCCGCTGGGCATGTTCTCGCAGGCAGCGACGATCATGACCAGATTGAGCTTGGGCTTGAGTTCGGCGATGGCGCGCAGCGTGCCGATGACGCTGGCCGCGCCGCCCATGTCGAACTTCATCTCGTCCATCTCGGCACCGGGCTTGAGCGAGATGCCGCCGGTGTCGAAGGTGATGCCCTTGCCCACCAGCACGACGGGCGCCACCGTCTTGGCCGCGCCGTCATAGCGGGCAACGATGAAGCGCAGCGGCTCGTCCGAACCCTGGGCGACGGACAGGAAGCTGCCCATGCCGAGTTTCTCGACGGCCTTCTTGTCCAGCACCTCGACCTTCAGGCCATGGGCCTTGCCCAGGCCCTGCACGACCTCACCGAGATAGGTCGGCGTCGCGAAGTTGGCCGGGCGGTTGGCGCATTCGCGCGCCAGTTCGACGCCGGCGGCAATGGCTTCGCCACGAGCCAGGCCGGCCTTGGCCGTCTTGATGTCAGCCTTGCCGACCAGCAGGGCAAGCCTGGCCAGCTTGGGGGCTGCCGGCGCACTGGGCTTGGTGTGGCGGTAGACATAGACCGCATCCGTGGCCGCGAGGGCGGTCTGTTCGGCCAGCGATTCGACGTTGCCGACGTCGAAACCCACAAACGCGACAGCCGCGCTGACCACGCCACGGGATTTGATCTGCGCCAGGCCTGCAGCCAATGCGGCGCGCCCGGCAGCCAACGTCGTCTTGCCGCTGGCGACGAGGACAAGGCGAGGCGCCTTGACCCCTTCGGCGTGGGTCAGCGTGAGTGCCTGGCCACCTTTCAGCGCGAAGTCGCCGAGCTTGATGGCCGCCTGCGCATGACGGGCAACCACTGCATCCAGGCCCTTGGGCAGCGCCTCACCGCCGAGCACGACGACCAGGGCGTCGGCACCGGCGCCCGCGAGCCCATCGAGCTCAGCGGTTTGAATCTTGAAGTCCATAATGACCAGAAGTAGGTAGAAGTACTTTTGATGTTATTCGATTCATCCACGCGATCCGAGCTGGCCAAGAGCTTCGGCGTCACGCTGGTGGTCATCCTGACCATCATGTTGACGTCGACGCTGATCCGCACGCTGGGCCAGGCCGCGGGGGGCAATGTGGCGCCTCAGGACGTCGTGCTGTTGATGGGCTACGCGACCATCGCCCACCTCGCGACCATGCTCATCCTGTCGCTGTTCGTTGCCGTCGTCATCACGCTCAGCCGCTCCTATCGCGAGTCGGAAATGACGATCTGGTTTGCCAGCGGCGTGCCGCTGTCGCGCTTCGTGCGCCCGGTGCTGCGCATGGCCTGGCCGGTGCTGCTCGGCGTCATCGTGCTCGAGCTGCTGGTCTGGCCCTGGGGCAATCAGAACAGCGCCGAATTGCGGGACCGTTATCAGAAGCGCGGCGACCTCTCGCGCGTGGCGCCGGGCCAGTTCCAGACCTCGCGCGACGGCAGCCGGGTCTTCTTCATCGAACGCGACGGCGACAACGCCGCCACCGGCCGCAATGTCTTCATCCTCGCCAACCAGAACGAACGCGAGTCGGTGACGACCTCGGCCCGCGGCCATCTCGAGATGGAAGGCGATGACCGCTTCCTCGTGCTGGATCACGGCCAGCGCAACGAGAGCCAGCTCAAGACCGGCGAGAAAAGCCTGGCACGCTTCGAGCAGTACAAGGTGATGACCGACCCGCAGGTGCTGGCCAATGCCAACCAGCTGCCGCCCAAGGCCATGGCGACGTTGGACCTGCTGCGCCTGCCCACGCCCAAGAACCAGGGCGAGCTGGCCTGGCGCTTCGGCATGATCCTCGCCGGCTTCAACATGGCCCTGCTCGGCGTCGGCCTGTCGGCATCCAACCCGCGCCGCGCCAGCAACTGGAATCTGCTGTTTGCGCTACTGGCCTTCGTCATCTACTTCAATCTCATCAACCTGTCGCAGTCCTGGGTAGGCAACGGTCGCACCAGCCTGCCCCGCGGCCTGCTGACCGTGCATGGCAGTGCCCTGTTCCTGGCCCTGGCCGTCATCTGGCTGCGCGACAACGCCAACCGCTTCTGCCTGCGCCGCCGCGTAAGCAAAGAGGCGATGGCATGAGGACCGTCCGCGCCCTGCTCTACAAGGACATCGCCGGTTCGGTGCTGATGGTCGCGCTGGCCTTCCTGTCGCTGTTCTTCTTTATCGACTTCGTCGACGAGATCGAGCGCATGACCCGCGTCGGCGCGGGTGCGGGCAAGGCCGCCGTGCTCGCAGCGATGGAGCTGCCTGGCCACTTCTACGAGCTATTCCCCATCGCCGTGCTGATCGGCGCCATCGTCGCCCTGGCCCGACTGGCGCAGAGCAGCGAGTTCACCATCCTGCGCACTGGTGGCCTCGGTCCCGCGCGGGCCCTGGCCCTGCTGGCCGGCCTGGCCGCCGCGTTCGCGGCGCTCACCTTCTTCGTCGGCGACTACGTGGCGCCGCGCTTCGAACGCGAGGGGGACGAGATGCGCGCCCGCTTCGTGCACGACAGCAACCCGGCCAAGCGCGGCGCCTGGCTGAAGGACCACCAGAATATCGATGGTCGGGAGCGCAGCTATTCAGTCAAGGTTGGCCGCGTTGGCGGCGGCGGCGAACTGGAGGATGTGCGCATCTTCGAGTTCGACGCCGAAGGCCGGCTGATGTCGCGCACCGAAGCGGAAAAGGTCGACGTCGACGCTCAGGGCATGTGGCATCTGCAGGCGGTCAAGCGCACGGTCTGGAACCCCGGCACGGCGACGGCCAGCGGCAGCGTCGGCGACGTCGTCATCAGCGAGCAGCAGCTCGACAAGCTCGACTGGCAGAGTTCCCTGCACGCCGGCGTCATCGCCGCGGCCGTGCTGCCGGCCATGTCCATGTCGACGCTGGAGCTCTACCGCTACACCAAGCATCTGTCGGCCCAGGAGCAGTCGGCCCAGGCGCACAACATCCAGTTCTGGCGCAAGGCCTTCTATCCGTTTGCCTGCTTCGTCATGGTGGCCCTGGCCCTGCCTTTTGCCTACCTGCATGGGCGCTCGGGCGGCATCAGCATCAAGGTCTTCGGCGGCATCATGCTGGGTATCAGCTTCGTGCTGCTGAACAACGTGACCGGCCATCTGGGCCTGCTGAAGAACTGGACACCCTGGGTGGTCGCGGCAACGCCCAGCCTGGCCTACCTCGGGTTGTCGATGGCGGCCTTCACCTGGCTCGTCAGATACCGCTGATGAAGCCCCCACGGTCACTTCGTGCCCTGCCCCCCGAGGGGGCGCCAGCGTCCTTCGGGCGGCCGTGCGGACGCTGATGGAAGGCCTGCTGCTCTTCGCCCATGGCGCCCGCGACCCAGCCTGGGCGCGGCCCTTCGAGACCATTGCCGAACGGCTGCGCGCCGCGCGTCCCGGCACGCCGTTGGCGATGGCTTACCTTGAGTTCATGTCGCCCGGCATCGAGGAAGCGGCCGAGCAGCTGGCCGCGGCCGGCTGCACACGCGTCCATGTGCTGCCGCTCTTCCTCGGCACCGGTGGCCATGTGCGCCGTGACATCCCGCCCCTGCTCGACCGCCTGCGCGAGCGCCATGGCGACGCCATTCAATGGCTGCTCCATGCGCCGCTGGGTGAACAGGAAGCCGTGCTCAACGCCATCAGCCTGGCCTGCCTGGCAATACTCGAATGAACCTGCATCAATTCCGCTTCGTCCAGGAAGCGGCCCGCCGCAACCTCAACCTGACCGAGACAGCCAAGGCGCTGTTCACCTCCCAGCCGGGCGTGTCCAAGGCCATCCTCGAGCTCGAGGAGGAGTTAGGCGTGGACATCTTCTCGCGGCACGGCAAGCGGCTGCGCCGCATCACCGAACCGGGCCAGCAGGTGCTGGCCTGCATCGAGATCATCCTGCGCGAAGTCGGCAATCTGAAGCGCATCGGCGAGGAGTATTCGCGCCAGGACAGCGGCACCTTCTCCATCGCGACGACCCACACCCAGGCCCGCTACGTGCTGCCTGCGCCGGTGGCCCAGCTGCGCAAGAACCTGCCGCAGCTGCGCATCAGCCTGCACCAGGGCAGCCCGGACCAGGTCGCCAAGATGCTGCTCGACGAGACCGCCGACCTGGGGCTGGCCACCGAGTCCCTGGCCCAGTACCCGGAGCTCGTCACCCTGCCCTGCTATGAGTGGCAGCACGTCATGGTCGTGCCGCGCGACCATCCACTGGCCGGCGTCGAGCGCGTCAGCCTGGAACAGCTCGCTGGCGAGCCGCTGGTGTCCTACCACCCCAGCTTCACGGGCCGTACCCGCGTCGACAAGGCCTTCGCCTCGCGTCATCTGACGCCCAATGTGGTGCTGGAGGCCATCGACTCCGATGTCATCAAGACTTATGTGCGCTTGGGCATGGGCGTGGGCATCGTGGCCGAAATGGCCATGCGTGAGGAGCCCGCCAACAGCGACCTGGTCGCGCGGCCACTGGGCACGCTGCTGGGCAGCAACGTGACGCGCATCGCCTTCAAGCGCGGCGCCTATCTGCGCAACTACGTGTACGCCTTTGCCGAACTGCTGTCCGAACGACTGTCACGCAAGCTCATCGAGAAGGCCATGAACGGCGACTCGACCGACTTCGGGATCTGAGTTGGGACCGAGAACAGGCCCTGCGGCCTGTTTGACGCCCAATGAAGGACTGCCAGCATGCAAGCTGGCAGGCATGAGGCCTCAGGCCTCAGGATTGGCGGCCGAAGCTGGAGTCGATCGGCAGCATCAGGTCCACCTCCTCACCGCGCAGGCCGGCCTCGAAGAGATCGCGCGCCACGCTGTAGAGGGTCAGCAGATCGCGGTAGGCGGGCAGCTCGAAGCTCGGCACGCCCGGTCCGCCGCCGCGGGCGAGCAGGTCCTGCAGCATCTGCAAAGCGGTGCCCGGTTCAGGCCAGACGACCTGCAGATGAGCGATGACGCTGGGGCTGGCATCCAGGCTGCGGCCACGCGCCAGGCTCTGCGACCACTGCGGCGCCAGCACCCGGAAACGCTGCTCGAACTGCTTGACTAGCTCAGCGAATACCTCGGGCTCACCGCGCTGCTGGCAGAGCTCCATCAGCATCAGATAGGGCATGGCGCCGGCATTGCCACGCGCCAACCGCGTGGCCAGCAGGTCGGCCGCCGCTTCTTGCTGGCCGAGCAGCTGCAGGAAATCGACCTGTTGCTGCAGGTCCAGCAGCTCGTCCGCCACGGTCAGCTCGTTGGACAGCACCGGCGCGGCCGCGGCCTGGACCGGCAGACGCATGGTCGCCTGCATGTCCATCGCGGGCGGTGCGACAGCGGGTGGTGGCGGTGATGCAATGGGCGCCGGCGGCCACGCCATCGGTCGAGGCTGTGGCCGCGTGACCTGGTGCTGGCCTTCGTCCGGCAGCGCCGCGGCCTGGCCGACGACAGGCGGCGCCATGCCCGGCGAGTGCTGTGGCACCACCGCCGGCAGGCCGGCCCCTTCGGCGGCATGCAGGGCACGCCAATAGGCAAGCTCGCGGCGGGCCCGTTGATCGCGCCAGCGGCTGAAATAGAAAGCCGCCGAGCCCGCCAGCAGGCTCAGCCCCAACGTCAGCACCCAGGTCATGGGGTCGCGATAGGGCGAGGCATGTGCGCTGCGCACCGCCACGGGCGGCGGTGCCACGGCCGGTGCGGAGGCCGGCGGTATGGCCACCGCCGAGGCCGCGGCGGCTTCGGCCTGCAGCCGTGCCTCCAGGTCGGCGCGCAGCTGGGCCACGGTCTGCTCAAGCTGAGCGATCTGGGCTTCCAGCTCGGGCGTGAGCTCCATCTCGGGCGCGCTGGCGGCAGGCTGGACGGGCCGCGGCGCTTCGGCCACCAGCACCTCAGGCCGTTCCAGCACCAGGCGTGGGCCACTGGCGCGCGGCTTGGAGCGGGTTTTTTGCCGTACCACCGGGCCTGGCGCCGGTGCGGGCGATGCCTCGGCCATCACGCTCGTCGGCGGGGCGACCACCGGCGGCGCCGCAGGCGCGGGCGGTGCCGGCACTGTGGCGGCATCGGCCGCAGGGTCGACGAAAGCATTGAACTCGCGCGTCAGCCGCAGCGGGCAGCCCAGGGCCAGCGTGATGCGCAGGGCCGGCTCGTCGATGCGCGCCAGGCTCTGCAGGCGAATGCGTTGCTGGCCGGGTTCACCCTCGACACGCATTTGCAACAGCCCCGCCGGCACCCGTGCGTCGCCAGCGGAAACCTCGGCGCGCACGCAGGAATCGGTCAGTCGTTCACCATCCGCCAGCGTCAGCGGGATGCTGGCGTCCAGCGGTTTGCCGAGGGCAGAATGAATTTGCGGCCGTCCCAGGCCCAGAGCCTGGGCGTCTGGCGCCAGGCCAAGCAGCAGTGCCAAAGTGGGTGTGAGAGCACCCAGCAAGGTCGGGCGCAAGGCCGTGAAGGGCATTGACTGCGGGCGGCTAGCTATCGGTTGAACGAGGGGGTGAAGACGGCGCGGATCACTCTAGCATGGGGCCACCTCGCCAACGGCCCCATTCCCAGGGAACCGCGGGCGGCACAATGCCCCCAGACCATGAACGCACTCAGCCTCACCCCCGCCGAACGCCAGCTGATCGATCAGGGCGCCTGGTTCTCCAAGCTCTCCGAGACCCTGCGCAACGACATCCTGCAGCGCGCCTTCGTGCGCCGCCTGCCCGACGAGACCATGCTGTCCCACCGCGGCGAGCCTGCCGAGGAGTGGTCGGCCGTGGCCAAGGGCGCCGTGCGTGTCAGCTCGGTGTCCCTGGCCGGCAAGCAGATCTCGCTGACCTATGTCGAGCCAGGCACGTGGTTCGGCGATATCGCCCTCTTCGACGGCCTGCCCCGTACCCACGACGCCTATGCGCACGGCGAGACGACGCTGCTGTGCGTGCGCAAGTCCGATTTCCGCGCGCTGTTGCAGGCCCACTCCGAGCTCTATGACGCCTTGCTGCGGCTGAACTGCCGCCGGCTGCGGCTGATGTTCGACATGATCGAGGACCTCAACACGCGCCCACTGGCCGCCCGCCTGGCCAAGCAGGTACTGCTGCTGGCGCGCTCTTATGGCGTGCAGGAGGGCGACGAGATTCGCATCGGTTTGCAACTGGCCCAGGAAGACCTCGCCCAGTTGCTCGGCGCCTCGCGCCAGCGCGTCAACCAGGAGCTCAAGGCTTTCGAACGCGAAGGCGCGGTGCGCGTCGAGCCGACCCGCCTGGTCGTGCTCAGCCGCGAGAAGCTGCTAGCAGCCGCATCCCGATAAGGCTGGCGCCGAGGAGACACGGCAGCCGGGCCTCGACTCGCAGAATGGACAGTTGGCGTTCTCTACCCAGACATCCATGGAAGCATTCACCGGCACCCGTCCCCTTGCCCAAGCCCTGGACACCACGGCTCTCGAAGCCTGGCTGGYCGCGCATGTCGACGGCTTTGTCGGGCCGCTGGCCATCGAGCAATTCAAGGGCGGCCAGTCCAACCCGACCTATCTGCTGAAGACGCCGGGCGCGCAGTACGTGATGCGCAGCAAGCCCGCCCCGGTGGCCAAGCTGCTGCCGTCGGCCCATGCCATCGAGCGTGAATTCCAGGTCATGGGGGCTCTTGCCGGCACCGACGTGCCCGTGCCGGCCATGTACGCGCTGTGCGAGGACGAGGCCGTCATCGGCCGCGCCTTCTACGTCATGTCCTTCATGCYCGGCCGCGTGCTGTGGGACCAGAGCCTGCCCGGCATGACCAATGCCGAGCGCGTCGCCCATTACGACGAGATGAACCGGGTCATCGCGGCCCTGCACCAGGTCGACTTCAAGGCCGTGGGCCTCGCGGCCTACGGCAAGCCGGGGAATTACTTCGAGCGCCAGATCGGCCGCTGGAGCAAGCAATACCTGGCCTCCGTCACCGAGCCCAACCCGGCGATGGATTCGCTGCTGGCCTGGCTGCCGGCCCACATCCCGGCCTCGGCCCGCGACGAGAGCGAGGTGGCCATCGTCCATGGCGACTACCGCATGGACAACGTCGTCTTCCACCCCAGCGAGCCTCGCATCATCGCCGTGCTGGACTGGGAGCTTTCGACGCTCGGCCATCCGCTGGCCGACTTCAGCTACCACTGCATGAGCTGGCACATCCAGACCTCGGGCGCCGCGCGCGGCCTGGGCGGCAAGGATCTGGTTGTACTGGGCATTCCGAGCGAGCGCGAGTATGTGCAGCGCTACTGTGAGCGCACCGGCCGTGGGGACGCCGGCACCGTCATGGCCGACTGGAACTTCTACATGGCCTACAACATGTTCCGCATCGCGGCCATCGTGCAGGGCATTGCCAAACGCGTGGTGGACGGCACGGCCTCCAGCGCCCAGGCCAGGGAGACGGCCAAAAGCGCCCGACCGCTAGCGGATCTAGCTTGGAGCTTCGCGCAGAAGGCCTGAGACCTTGGACGGCCTCAGGTCACATCCCCCGGGCGCGTCGAGGGCGTCCAGGCGATCGACGTCGTCGTCGGCCAGGCCCCGCTGTCTGACAGCCGCCCGTTCACGCGCTGCGCCTCACGCGCTGCGACTTCCAGCAGCTTCACCAGGGCCTGCAGCCTGGGCAGGTCGGCCTCACTCATTTCCGTGCGCAGATAGAGGTTGCCGCGCATCGCCATCAGCACGAAGGGATGGCCTTCGGGCAGCAGGTCCTGGCTGGCCTGAACCAGGGCTTCGCTGAGTTCGCCCTCGATCCACGCGCCGGTCAGATCCTTGGTCACGCCGACGATCCCATAGCGTTGGCGCAGCATCTGCGAGGCGGCGTTGTTGAACTTAGGGAACATCACCAGCCAGCGCATCTCTTCCGGCGTGTCGGTATCGACGCGGGTCTTGAGCGTGTCGGTGTAGGCCTCGAAGACAGCACGCTCAAGGTTCTCCATCAGCGCCCGGCACAGCACCATCATCTGCAGATCATGGTGCAGGCCCATCTCACAGCGCATGCGCAGCTCAAAGCCGGGCAGATAGCTGCGCTGCGACACACCCCATTCGATGCGCAGCGGCCCCGGCGACGCCTTGGGCTGCTCGACGAGGAAGCCCAACCCGTCCCGCGTCTGCGTGAATCCGGCCCCGCGTGCCTCGGCCCAGTCCTCGATCGGACGCCAGCGCGACGCGTTGGCGCGCGTCACGAGCCAGTGCTTGACTTGCTTTACCACCATGAGTCGTGAGGAAGTCTGAGAATGGGGCCTGCTTGCTAGGCACACCGCATGGAGGCGACGAATGATTGAAGTGTATTCATGGCCCACGCCCAACGGCCACAAGGTGCACATCATGCTGGAGGAGTGCCGCCTCGCCTACCGGGTGCATCCCGTGGACATCGGCGCCGGTGAGCAGTTCGCACCCGACTTCCTCGCCATCAGTCCCAACAACAAGATCCCCGCGATCACCGACCCCGACGGCCCCGGCGGCCAGCCCATCTCGCTGTTCGAGAGCGGTGCCATCCTGCTCTACCTGGCTGGCAAGACGGGCAAGTTCCTGCCCGCCGACGTGCGTGGCAAATACGAGGTGCTGCAGTGGCTGATGTTCCAGATGGGCGGCGTCGGCCCCATGCTGGGCCAGGCGCATCACTTCCGCATCTACGCGCCCGAGAAGATCGACTACGCCATCGATCGCTACACCAACGAGGCCAAGCGCCTGTACAGCGTCATCAACAAGCGCCTGGCCCATGCCACCTATCTCGGTAGGCCGGACTACAGCATTGCCGACATCGCCGTCTTCCCGTGGCTGCGCTCCTGGAAGAACCAGGGCGTGGAGATGGGCGACTACCCGCATCTGAAAGGCTGGTTCGACGAGATCGCCAAGCGCCCGGCCGTGCAGCGTGGCGTGGAGGTGCTGGCCGGTGCGCGCAAGCCGCTGACCGACGACAAGGCGCGCGAGGTGCTGTTCGGCAAGCGCCAGCTGGAACAGCGCTGAAGCGCGGCGTCAGACAGGCGCCAGGCGCAGCTCGCGATGCGCGGGCGGCAGGCCATGACTGGCGAGGATGAGGGGCTCGTGCGCCGCCACGACGCCCGGCACAAAAGCCGCCTGCCCTTCGACGTCGGCCAGCGCGACCACCGCCGGCTGGTCGGCGAAGGCCATCACATCGGGCGCGCCCAAGCCCATTGAAGCCAAGCCCAGCGTCGGATCGGCGAAGACCTGCAGCACTGTCGCTCCGACGCCGCCCGGGCGAGGCGGCGGCAGATGCAAGGCCAGCCTGCCCTCAGCATCGCTCGCGCCTTCGTGCACACGGCCTTCGCCATCGATCAGGCACACGCGGGCCCAGGCCGCCGGCTCGCCGTCGCCCTGCCAGGTGAGCAGACCGTAGACGCTGCAGACACCCGGCGGCGGCCTGCGTGTCGGTGCGCTGAGCAAGCCCACCCGCATCATGCGCATGCCTCCCAGCACCCGGTCACTGAGGATCTGGCCCACCGGTCGGACCGGCAGCGGCCAGGGCAGGTTCAGGGGCTGGAAACGCTGCAGTTCATCGCGCACCAGCACGTCGGCACAGACGCCCTCCTGCGGTTGGCGCCAGCGCTCGGGCAGGTCCGGCCACACATGCAGGCCCGACGGCGTGACGACCGAACGACCGAGCAGCCGGCCACCGCCACGCTGCACCAGGCTGCAGCGCAGACCCGTCGTGATGAGGTCGCCACTGGCCAGGTCGATGAAAACCAGCGCTTCGCCCACCGACAGCCGCAGACGCTCCAGTGTCGGTTCGCGCCTTGTTGTCGTGACTGCCATGGCCCCATACTAGGAAGGACGCGGTGTAACAGTCACCCTGCTTGTTAGGGGCGCACACCCGGCGGCTGCATCGCCATGCCAGCCGAGCGGCGCGACAGATACACCTCCAGCGCCAGCAGTTCGGCGCTGTCCCAGTCCCACACTGTCGCGCGCACGCCGCTCAGGCAGCCACGCAGGCGGCGCTGCAGGCTGCCCAGCGACTGCCATTCCAGACGAAAGACGGGGTAGTCGTCGACATGGCCCTGGGGAATGAGGCTGCCGCCCAGGCGCAGGCCCGCACGCTCGTCGTGGCATTGGGCGCAGGACAGGTTGAGCGCGCCGATGCGGGCCGTGTAAAGACGCTGGCCTTGCTTGGCGGCTGCGTCCAGCTCGGGGCCGCGCGGCGGGCTGAGCGGCATGCTGCGCGACTGCTGGGCGACGAGAGCGGTCAGCGCGAGCAGTGGTTCCGCCTCAGGGGTCCAAGCCGGCTGCTGCTGTTGGCGAACACGGCAGCGCTGGATGCGGGCGGGAAGGTCGAGCAGGCCCTGGTCCCACGCCGGGTAGCGCGCCGCCGCGCCGCGCAGCTTCTCGGGCTCGCCATGGCAGCTGGCGCAGGACTTGGCCCCCTGGCTCCACAGATCTCTCCCGAAGGCCAGGCCGAGCTGGGCGGGGTGTTGAGCGTCGTCGGCCTGCAGAGTTCGCAATGCCGGGCTCATGGTGTCGCGGCCGGAGCGGCGCTCGTCGGCATGAGCTGTCAAGCAACACAGCCACAGAGGCACAGAGACACAGAGAACTCGTGCAAGCGCCTGGCCTCTGTGCCTCTGTGCCTCTGTGGCTGTGTTCATGGGCCGACGTTCAGTGATCGCGTCTCACGGTGCTCGAAGCCGTTGTCGCCGCGCCAGACAAAGCTCAACTCGCCAGGTCCTTCAGCCCGCAGCCAGAAGGCGAGATAGGGGTTGGCCGAAACAGCCGCAAACAGGTCGGCGGCAAACACCAGTTCGCCGTCCAGGCGGCATTCGAAGCGCCTCACCAGGTCGCGCGGCAGGCGGGCGCCTTCATCGCTGCTGCGGTAGCCGGTCTCCATCGCATGGGCGACGGTCACGCGCACCTCGAAAGGCTCACCGGCCTTGATGGCAGCAGGCAGGGTGATGACAGCGCGCGTCGCCATCAGGGCTCCACGCAGGCGGCCAAGGTCACGATGACATCGACTCCGCTCTGCCAGCAGCGCCCATCGGCTGCCTTGGCGACGGCGACGATGCGCTGGCTGCGCGCCAGGCGCATGCGGGTGCTGAACTCGGGCCTGTCGCTGTTGGCGCCAAAGGCGACATGCACGACCTCGGGCTCGGGGTTGAGCGGCGTGAACAGCGCCAGGCCCACGACAGCCTCGCTGGCGGCCACACGCACCGGCACCGCATTGCCGTTCTCCACCAGCTCGGCCATCTCGATCTTCAGCACGCCGGGCTCGGGGTCGCGACCGGCCCAGGCACGGATGGCTGCACGCATGACTTCGTCGGACGCGCGAGCCTCCGGCAGCAGCGCAAGCGCCGCGGCGGCCAGCGTGAACTCGCGCCGCTTCATTTCGCGAGCGTGCCGAGATAGGCCACGATGTCGTCGAGCTGCTGCTCGGTCAGCGCCGCCCGGCCCGCCCAGGCGGGCGCCACATCGCGCAGCCCCTCCGTCGAGCGGAAGGGCGGCATGACCGTGGACGGGTTGAAGCGCCGCATGTCGGCGATGCGATCGCGCAGGCCCTGCGCATTCAAACGCGTCGCCACTGCATCCAGCGGCGGCGCTAGATTGCCCTGGTTGGCATCTCCTGAGGCCGTCAGCGCATGGCAAAGCAGGCACAGGCTCTGCGTGCGGTCGGCCACCAGCGCCCGGCCACGCTCGACGTCGCCGGCATGCGCGCTGGCGGTCAGCACGAGTGCCAGCAGCGCACGCATCACACGAGCTTGTTCTTGCTGAGCGGCAGGTCCCTGATGCGCTTGCCGGTCGCCGCGAAGATCGCATTCAGCACGGCCGGGGCCGCCACCGCGATGGTGGGCTCACCCACGCCGCCCCAGAAGCCGCCCGAGGGCATGACGATGGTCTCGACGGCCGGCATGTGCTCCATCTTCAGCACCGGGTAGGTGTCGAAGTTCTGCTGCTCGACGCGCCCATCCTTGACGGTGATCTCGCCAAACAGCGCCGCCGACAGGCCATAGACGAAGCTGCCCTCGACCTGGGCCGCGATCTGCTGCGGGTTGACCGCATGGCCGGGGTCGGTGGCGGCAACGATGCGATGGATCTTGAGCTCACCCTTCTTGGACACCGACACCTCGGCGCAGGCCGCCACATAGCTGCCAAAGCCCATGATCTGCGCCAGGCCCAGATATCTTCCCTTCGCTCGTGGCTTGCCCCAGCCGGCCTTCGCCGCCACGGCATTCAATACGGCCAGGTGCTTGGGCGAGTTGGCCTGCAGCTCGCGGCGCAGCTCCAGCGGATCGCGCTTGGCGGCGTGGGCCACCTCGTCGATGAAGCACTCCAGGTAGACCGCGTTCTGGTTCAGGTTCACGCCGCGCCAGAAGCCCGGCGGCACCGTCGGGTTGCGCATCGCATGGTCGATGAGCAGATTGGGCACCGCGTAGCCGAGCGCACCTTCCGCGCCACCGGCGCTCAGGCCCTGGAAGACGACCGGGTCCTTCCCGTCCTTGATGTTCTGCGGAAAGATGCCCGCGATGATGCTCTGGCCCGAGATGCGCATGTGCAGGGCCGTCAGCTTGCCCGACGCGTCCAGCCCCGCCGTCAGCTTGCACTGCGTGACCGGGTGGTAGCGGCCATGGGTCATGTCCTCCTCGCGGCTCCAGATCAGCTTGACCGGCGTGCCCGGCAGCTCCTTGGCGATGGCTACGGCCTGGCGCACCCAGTCGTGCACCGCGCCGCGCCGGCCAAAGCCGCCGCCCAGGTGCAGCTTGTAGACCTCGCAGGCCGAGGGCGGCAGGCCCGAAGCCTCGCTCGCCGCGGCCAGCGCCGCCTCGCCGTTTTGCGTCGGCGTCCAGACCTCGCAGCGCTCCGGCGTCCACTTTGCCGTGGCGTTCATCACCTCCATGGTCGCGTGGTTCTGGTGCGGGAAGCTGTAGACGGCTTCGACCTTCTTCGCGGCACCCGTCAGCGCGGCCTTCACATCGCCCTGGCTGCTGCCCACGGCGGCGGTGTCGGCTTCCAGGCCGGCCTTCAGCGTGGCCGCGGTGTCGGCGCTGCTCTGGCTGATGTTCACGCCCTCGTCCCAGACGATGGGCAAGGCATCCAGCGCGGTCTTGGCCCGCCACCAGGTGTCGGCCACGACGGCCACGGCCGAGTCGCCCACCTTCACCACCTTCTTCACGCCCGGCCGGCCCTCGATGGCCGCCGCGTCGAAGCTCTTGAGCTTGCCGCCGAAGACCGGGCAGTCCTTGATCGCCGCATTCAGCATGCCGGGCAGCTGCAGGTCCATGCCGTAGACCTGCGAGCCGTCGAGCTTGGGGCGGGTATCCAGCCGCTTCATCGGCTTGCCCGCCAACGTCCACTCCTTGGCCGGCTTGAGCTGGATGTCGGCCGGCGCGGCCAGCTTGGCGGCCTCGGCGGCGAGCTGGCCGTAACTCAAGCGCTTGCCGGCATGCACCACCCAGCCCGCCGAGGTCGTGCACTCCACCACCGACACCTTCCATTGATTGGCCGCCGCCTGGATCAGCAGGGCCCGGGCGAGCGCCCCGCCCTTGCGCACGTATTCATGCGACTCGCGCACGCCACGGCTGCCGCCGGTACTCATGCTGCCCCAGGCGCGGTTGCGCGCCAGGTTCTGGCCCGGTGTCGGGTACTCGGTCTTCACCTTGGCCCAGTCGCACTCCAGCTCCTCGGCGACGAGCTGGGCCAGGCCGGTCAACGTGCCCTGCCCCATCTCCGAGCGCGCGATGCGGATGACGACACTCTCGTCCGGCAGGATCTGTACCCAGGCGTTCAGTTCGGGCGAGGCTTCGCCCTCGGCAAGGCCTGGCACGTGGAAGCCCACCATCAGCCCGCCGGCGGCGGCGCTCGTGGTGTGCAGAAAGCTTCGACGGGAAAGAACGGCGCTCATTGGTGCACCCTTCGCGCTGCGCGCTGTCCCGCCAAGCGGGCGTTGAGCCCCTTCGGGCGGCCGTGCGGGGCTCATGCCTGGCCCCCTTCGATGACGATGGGGATCTGCTTGCGCTGCACCTGGCCGGCAGCCAGGTGGATGGCGGCGCGCACACGGTTGTAGGTGCCGCAGCGGCAGATGTTGGTCATGGCCGCGTCAATGTCGGCATCGGTCGGCTTGGGCTTGGCCTTCAGCAGCGCCGCGGCGGCCATCAGCATGCCGCTCTGGCAGAAGCCGCACTGCGGCACGTCCAGCGCATCCCAGGCCTTCTGCAGCGGGTGCGAAGCATTCGGCGCCAGCCCCTCGATGGTGGTGATCTTCTGCGCCGCCGTCAGCGCCGAGGCCGGCATCACGCAACTGCGCACCGGCGCGCCGTCGATGTGCACCGTGCAGGCGCCGCACTGGGCGACGCCGCAGCCGTATTTGGTGCCCGTGAGGCTGAGCTGCTCGCGCAGCACCCAGAGCAGCGGCGTGTCGGCCTCCGCCTCGAACTGCACCCGCTTGCCGTTGACCGTCAACTCCGCCATGCCCTTGCTCCCCTCCGCCACCGCTGGCGGGCGCCGGGCAGCCTAGCAGCATCAGCGCCTTCCTGTCTCGCCCTCCTAAGATGATCGACATGGCCCGTATCCTGATCCCCCTACCCGCCCAGGACTACGACCCCTCAGAGGCCGCCATCCCGTGGAAGCTGCTCAGCGCGCGCGGCCACACCCTCCGTTTCGCGACGCCCGACGGCCAGCCGGCCCAGGCCGACCCGCGCATGCTGGACGGCAACGGCCTGGGTATCTGGCGGGCCGTGCTCCGCGCCGACACGACGGCTCGCGACGCCCACGCGGCCATGGTGCAAAGCGAGGCCTTCCGGCAACCGATTCGCTATGCCGACATCGACGATGGCACCGTCGACGCCCTGCTGCTGCCGGGCGGCCATGCACCGGGCATGAAGGTTTATCTCGAATCACCCCGGCTGCAGACCCTGGTGGCGGCGCAGTTCGCGGCCGACAAGCCGGTCGCCGCCATCTGCCATGGCGTGCTGCTGGCGGCGCGCTCAAAACGAGCCAATGGCAAATCCGTGCTGCATGGCCGGTGCACCACTGGCCTGACCAAGCAGCAGGAGATGACGGCCTGGCTGATGACGGCCGCCTGGCTGGGCAGCTACTACCGCACCTACCCCACACCACTGCAAACAGAAGTGCAGTCCTTGCTGGCCCGACCGCAGGACTTCGACGTCGGTCCGCCACCGCTGATGCGCGACGATCTCGACCACCTCGGCCGCGGCTTCTCGCTGCGCGACGGCCACTACCTCAGCGCGCGCTGGCCGGGCGACGCCCATGCCTTCGCGCTCGCCCTGGCTCAGATGCTGGACGAGCGCCCGCACTGAGCGCCAGCAGATTTGGCGGGAAACGTGTAGCGTTCGCGGCTGCTGTAGCCGAATGCGCCGGTTCCGCGCACGTTTGCGATCCGTGGAGACTTCGATGACGACATTGCAGATCAATGGCCAGTCGATGACGGTAGAGGCAGGCGAGGACACCCCGCTGCTGTGGGTGCTGCGCGACCACCTCGGCATGACGGGCACCAAGTTCGGCTGCGGCCTGGCGCTGTGCGGTGCCTGCACGGTGCACCTGGACGGCCAGCCGGTGCGCGCCTGCCAGACGCCGCTTTCCGCCGCCGCGGGCAAGCGCATCGTGACCATCGAGGGCGTGGGCGCCACCAAGACCGGCCAGGCCGTGCAGCACGCCTGGGTCAAGCTCGGCGTGCCGCAGTGCGGCTACTGCCAGGCGGGTCAGATCATGAGCGCGACGGCATTGCTGGAGCACAAGCCCAAGCCCACCGACGCCGACATCGACGCGGCCATGAGCGGCAACCTGTGCCGCTGCGGCACCTACACGCGCATCCGCAGCGCGATCAAGACGGCCGCCGGCCTGGAAGGCGGTGCCGCATGAACGCCTTCATTCCCCCGCTACTGCTGAGTGACACGGGCCTGAGCCGCCGCTCGCTGCTGAGCGCCCTGCCCTTGACGGGACTGGTGCTTGCCGTCGGCCTGCCCGGCATGGCCGGCGCCGACGAGCCCAAGAAATACGGCGGCGACGGCATGCCCCATGGCATCCAGGACAGCCCGCGCACCTTCGTGGCGATTGCACCCGACGGCACGGTCAGCATCGTCGTCAACCGCTCGGAGATGGGCCAGGGCGTGCGCACCAGCCTGCCCAAGGTGCTGGCCGACGAGTTGGAGGCCGACTTCGCCCGTGTCAAGGTCGTGCAGGCCCCGGGCGACGAGGACAAATACGGCAACCAGGACACCGACGGCTCGCGCAGCATGCGGCACTGGTTCATGCCGATGCGCCGCTGCGGCGCGGCCGCGCGCGCCATGCTGGAGCTGGCCGCGGCCCAGGCCTGGGGCGTGCCGGTGGCCGAGGTGCAGGCCGGCAACCACGCCGTCACGCACAAGGCCAGCGGCCGCTCGCTGGGCTATGGCGCGCTGGCCGAGGCCGCCGCCAAGCTGGACGTGCCCAAGCGCGAGGCGCTGAAGCTGAAGGACGCCAAGGACTTCCGCTACATCGGCAAGCAGGACAGCCACCTGGTGGACGCCGAGGTCATCGTCACCGGCAAGTCGCAGTACGGCATCGACACGCGGCTGCCGGGCATGCTCTACGCCGTCGTCGCGCGGCCGCCGGTGCTGGGCGGCAAGCTCAAGTCCGTCGACTCTTCCGAGGCGCTGAAGGTGCCGGGCGTCGTCAAGGTCATCGAGCTGGCGGGCACGCCGCCACCGTCGGAGTTCCAGCCGCTGGGCGGCGTGGCCGTCGTGGCCAAGGACACCTGGGCCGCGATGAAGGGCCGCGAGGCGCTGAAGATCGTCTGGGACGATGGCGCGCACGCGAGCTATGACTCGGCCGCCTTCCGCAAGGAACTGGAGGCCGCCGTGGCCAAGCCGGGCGGCAAGGTGGTGCGCAACGACGGCGACGCCGAGGCGGCACTCGGCAAGGCCGCCAGGCGCGTGGCGGCGGACTACTACGTGCCCCACCTCGCGCACGCGACGATGGAGCCGCCGGCCGCCACCGCGCGCATCGTGGACGGCCGCTGCGAGGTCTGGACCTCGGTGCAGTCGCCGCAGGCCGCGCGCGAGCGGGTCGCCCAGCGGCTCGGCCTGGACCTGGCCAAGGTGACGGTGAACGTGACGCTGCTCGGGGGCGGTTTCGGGCGCAAGTCCAAGCCCGACTTCGCGGTCGAGGCGGCGCTGGTGTCGCAGGCCATGCAGGGCGTGCCGGTCAAGCTGACCTGGACGCGCGAGGACGACCTGCATCACGACTATTTCCACACCGTCACCGCCCAGCACCTGGAAGCGGGGCTGGACGCCAAGGGCCGGGTCACCGCCTGGTTGCAGCGCGCAGCCGAGCCGACCATCCTGTCCATCTTTGCACCCGACCCCAAGCAGCTGGCGGAGTTCGAACTGGGCCTGGGGCTGATCAACCTGCCCTACGCGATTCCAAACGTCCGCATCGAGAACCCGGCCGCGACCGCGCATGCGCGCATCGGCTGGCTGCGCTCCGTCAACAACATCCAGCATGCCTTCGCGGCCCAGTCCTTCGTCGCCGAACTGGCCCACGCCGCCAAGCGCGACCACCGCGACTTCCTGCTGGAATTGCTCGGCCCGCCGGCACAGATCCCGCCGCCGCAACTGGGCGACGGCTGGAACCATGGCGAGTCGCCCAAGCTCTATCCGGTCGACACCGGCCGGCTGCGCGGCGTCATCGAGCGCGTGAGCAAGGAGGCCAGTTGGGGCCGCAAGCTGCCCAAGGGCCAGGGCCTGGGGCTGGCGGCCAACTACAGCTTCGTGACCTATATGGCCGTCATCGTCGAGGTGCGGGTGTCGCCCAAGGGCGAGCTCAGCATCCCGCGCATCGACGTGGCGCTGGACTGCGGCCCGGCCATCAACCCGGACCGCATCCGCTCCCAGGTCGAGGGCGCCTGCATCATGGGCCTGAGCCAGGCGCTGTACAGCGAGATCACCTTCAAGGACGGCCGCGTCGAACAGAGCAACTACCACGACTACGAGATCGCCCGCCTCAACGTCGCGCCGAAGAAGATCGCCGTCCACATCATGCCGGCCAAGGGCTATGACCAGCCCCTGGGCGGCGTCGGCGAGCCGGCCATCGGCCCCATCGCACCGGCGCTGATGAACGCGATCTTTGCGGCCACGGGCAAGCGCATCCGGCAGTTGCCGTTGAAGGACCAGCTGACGGCGAAGAAGGCCTGAGGCGGCGGCGGGTCCTGGACTGAGCCGCCGCAATTCCACTGGAGAAGACGTATGGCTACGGCAGGCAAGGTCGCGCTGATCACCGGCGGCGGCACGGGTGTTGGCGCCGCCACGGCCCTGATGCTGGCCGGCAAGGGCTACGACCTGCTGATCAACTACTCGCGCAGCGCGGACGAGGCCGCAGCCTGCGCCGTGGCCTGCCGTGCGGCCGGGGCCGGCGTGCTCGTGAAGCAGGGCGATGTGGCGCAGGACGGCGACTGCCGCGCGCTGGCGCAAGCCGCGCTGGACCGCTGGGGCCGCATCGACGCACTGGTGAACAACGCCGGCGTGTCGGTGTTCGGCGCCGCGGCCGACTGGGACGCGCTGGACGCCGACACCTTCCAGCGCATCCTGGCCGTCAACGCGCTGGGCAGCTTCCAGATGGTGCGCGCCTGCGTCGACGCGCTGAAAGCCGCGCAGGGCTGCATCGTCAACGTGTCGTCGGTGGCCGGCGCTCTGGGCGTGGGCTCGTCCATGCCCTACATCGCGTCCAAGGGCGCCATCAACGCGATGACGCTGCACCTGGCCCGGTCCCTGGCACCCGCCGTGCGCGTGAACGCCGTGTGCCCTGGCCTCATCACGTCACGCTGGTTCGTGCAGGGCGTGGGGCAGCAAGGCTACGAGGCCGGCCTGAAGGCCTATGAAGCCGGCGTGCCGCTGCAGCGCGCCTGCTCCCCCGAAGACGTGGCGGAAGCCATCGTCTGGCTGGTGGACGGCGCCCGCACGGTGACCGGTGAGCTGCTGATGCTGGACAGCGGCATGCACCTGGCCAGCGTGAAGCCGCCGCGCTGAGCCCTCAGCGGTCCAGCAGCCCGGCCTCCTGCACCACGCGGGTGAAGGCCTCCGGCGCTTCCAGCGACGGCAGGTGGGCCGTCCCCGGCAGCGCCACGTGGCGCGCGCCCGGGATGCGCGCGGCCATCTGCCGGCAGCGCTGCACCAGGTAAGGCAGGTCCAGGTCGCCGCACACCACGCACGTGGGCACGGCCAGTTGCTCCAGCCGCAGCCAGGCGTCGGGCGCGGGCTGCAGTTCACCAATGGCCGGCGCGTGCAGCGCGATGCGGTTCATCGCCAGGAAAAGCTCGCGCGCGGCGCCGCCGACCCGGCCTTCGAGCTGGCCGGGGCCGTCCAGCCACAGGCGAGCCTGCAGGCGGTTGACCTCGTCGAGCCGGCCAGCGGCGCGGGCGGCCTGCGTGGCGTCGTTCAGCTCACGGCTGGCGGCATCCAGCTCGGGCGTGGGGTCGGGGGCGCCGGTGACGGCAGGCGCCACCAGCGTCAGGCCGGCCACGCGCTCGGGCGAGGCCAGCGCGAAATCGATAGCGATGCGGCCGCCCAATGAGCAGCCCACCAGCTCCACGCGGTCCAGCCGCAGCACGTCCAGCACGGCGCGCAGGTCGCTGACCCAGGCATGCGGGCGAGCGGCGGCCACGCGCGTCTGGCCAAAGCCGCGGCGGTCGATGCGCAGCGCCGAACGCTGCCCGGCAGCCGCGGCCATGGCGCCGTCCCACAACCGGCTGTCGGTGACGCCGGCGTGCAGGAACACGAGCGGTGCGCGGCCGTCGTCGTTGGGTCGGTACTCGACGGCCAGCTCGGCGCCGTCAACGGGAATCCAGTGGGTGACTTGCATGAGCGGGATCAGTTCGGTTCGGCGATGCGATAGCCCACGCCCGGCTCGGTCAGCAGCACGCAGGGCTCGGCCGGCTCGACCTCGAGCTTGGCGCGCAACTGGCCCATGTACAGGCGCAGATAGTGGGTCTGCTCGGTCGCGTCCGCGCCCCAGACGTCGGCCAGCAGGCGGCGGTGGGTGACGACCTGGCCGGCCTGGCGCACCAGGCGGGCGAGCAGCTTGAACTCGGTGGGCGTCAGGCGCACGTCGGCGCCATCGCGACGTACGCGGTGGGCGGCCAGGTCGACTTCCAGGCCGGCGCGCCGGTACATCGTGATGGCCGGCTGGGCCACGGTGCCGCGGTGGCGCAGGGCCACGCGCAGCCGTGCCAGCAGCTCGCCGATGCCGAAGGGCTTGACGAGGTAGTCGTCGGCACCGGCATCGAGCAGGCGGATCTTCTGGCCTTCGACCTGGCGGGCCGAGATGACGATCAGCGGCGTCGAACGTTCGCGGCGCAGGGCCTGCAGCAGTTCCTCGCCATCGCCGTCGGGCAGGCCCAGGTCCAGCAGCACGGCATCGAGATGCCCGGCGTGGGCGAGCTGGGCCATCGCGTCGGCCAGGCTGGCGGCGGTCAGCACCTCGTAGCCTTCGACGACCAGGGCCTCGCGCAGCGTCACGCGCAGTTCGCGGTCGTCTTCGACGAGCAGCAGTTTCACGTCGCGGCCTCCGGCAGCTCAGGCGCGTCGCGCAACGGCAGGCGCAGCTCGAAGCTGCAACCGCCATGGCCGCGCGGGCGCAGGCTCAGGGCGCCGTCGTGGGCCTCGGCAATCGCGCGGCACAAGGCCAGGCCCACGCCCGAGCCCGGTGGGCGCTGAGCAAAGGCGGCCAGGTCGCCGCGCTGGAAGGCATCGAAGACGCGCTCGCGCCAGGCCGGGTCGATGCCGGGGCCACGGTCGCGCACGGCGAACATCGCTTCGCCGCCAAGGCGGCGCACGACCAGCTCGACGACGGCTTCGGCCGGGCTGTACTTCAATGCGTTGTCGATGAGGTTGTCCAGCAGCTGCGACATCAGGGCCGCATCACACCACAGCAGCGGCAGCTCCGGCTCGATTCGCGCCTTCACGCGTTCACCGTCGGGCCGGCGGCGCACGCGGCGCAGCGCGGCGCCGACGATCTCCTCGGCCGACTCCCAGTCGCAGCGCAGCGCCACGCCGGGCGCACCAAGGCGGGCGAGCTGCAGCGTGTTGTCGGTCAGTCGCACCAGGCGGGCGGTCTCGTCGACGATGCGGCTGGCCAGCTCGCTGCGTTGCGCCGTCGTCAACCGGTCTCCCTGGGTCTGCAGGGCAGAAGCCGAACCCATGATGGTGGCCAGCGGCGTGCGGTAGTCGTGCGAGATCGCGGCCAGCATGGCGTTGCGGGTGGACTGGGTCTCGGCCAGTTCGGCCGATTGCCGGGCCTCATCCTGCACACGGCGGCGCTGCAGGGCCAGGCCCATCTGGTCGCACAGGGCCTGGGCGTGCGCAAGCTGGTCCACGGCCAAGGCCTCGGTGCCCAGCCCGCGCAGCGTGACGGCGCCCAGGGCCGTATCGCGGCCGCGCAGCGGCAGATAGAGGTCAGGCTCCTCGGCGTGATGGTCGGTGCCGGGGCCCAGCGCCCGGCCGCCATCGGCGCACAGCTGCAGGCCGGCCAGCGCATTCGCATCCGGCTCGCCGACGACGATGTCCTGCGCGCCGGGCGACGGCCGCAGCAGTGCCGCCGTGGCCAGGCCGGTGTTGCCGGCCAGCGCCTGCAACAGTTCGTGGACATGGACCTCGGGAAGGTCAGCGTCACGCATCAGGTCGCCGAACTCGCGCAGCGCGCGCTCGAGCTGAGCGGCGCGCTGGGCAGCCTGCAGGCCCTGCCAGGCCAGGCGCAGCCGCCAGCCCGCCCAGGCCAGGCCCATCAGCGAGCTGACGGCGATCCAGGGCAGGAATTGGACAACGGGACGAGGGATCATGAGGCGGCGGAGTTTAGGAGCCCTCCACCACCTCGACCTGCGGCCTCGTCGGCTTGTCGAGGCGATCTTTCACCAGGCCAGCCAGCAGCACGTCCACCAGGGTCCCGCCCTGCCCCGCGCCCTGACCACCACCCACCACGACCTCGGGCACCAGTTGCACGCCGGCGCCAGCCAGGGCCTGGGCGACCTGCACGATGGCGTAGTTGCCCGATTCCATCGAGCCGATCTTCTGGCGGATGACCTCGGCCTCGGCCTCACCGATGGCCAGCGTGCGGCCGGCCTCGGCCTGGCCGGTCACGCGCGTGACCTCGGCATCGGCTTCCGCCGTGATCTTCTTCGAGCGCGCCGCGCCATCGGCCGTCTTCACCGCCGCCTGCGCGCTGAACTCGGCAATCGCCACCTTGCGCTCGGCGTCCACCACCTGGGCCTGGGTGCGGGCCAGCGCAGTTGCTTGTTCGAGCTGCTGGCGCACGCCCTGGGCTTCCATCTGCGTCGTGAAGGTGACCTTCTCCTGCTCGGCGAGCTTGCGGTCGGTCAGCGTCTTCATCAGTTCGGCCGGCGGCACGATGTCGCCGATCAGCGTCTCCACCGCGCCAACGTCATAGGCCTTCAACGCCACGGCGATGGCGGCCTTGGCCTCGGCCTGGCGCTCGCTGCGCTTCTTCAGGAAGTCGATGACGTCCGAGTTCTGCGCGGCGTTGCGGAAGTAGTTGCCAATGGTGGGCTCCAGCACCTGCGTGACCAGCGCCTCCATGCTGCCGAAGCGGGCGATGACCTTGGGCGCGTCGTTGCGCGGGATGTGGATGATCTGGCTGACGTCGAGGTTGAAGGTGAAGCCGTCGGCGGAGCGCACGGTGATGGTTGACAGGTTGGCGTCCAGGCGGTGGGCCTCGGTCTTGCCGGTGGCCCAGTTCAGCACCACATTGGCCGTGGGCACGACCCGCACCTTGTGGGTGTAGGTGTTGATGGCGTACTTGCCGGGGTCGAGCACATCCACCCACACGCCCTTCTCGCCACGGCGGACCATGTTGGCGTGGCGGAAGCCCTCGCCCGTCACGTCCACGCCGGGCTTGCCGACGAAGGCCACGACGACGCCCACCGAGGCAATGGGCACCTCGGTCATGTCGATGATCTCGACGGTGGCGAACATCGGGTTGATGAAGTAGCGGCCGGCCAGCAGCACCTGCTCCTGCAGGCCCTTGGTGCCGCCGGCGTTGACGAAGGCATGCGGCTCCTGGAAGAGGTTGTGGCCGGGCACTTCCGGTCCGGCGATCTCGCCGGTGGTCAGGGACGTGCCCTCGCGGGTCGTCACGATGCCGACCTTGTTGTCGGGCACGTCGGTGACGGGCACCTGCACGACCTTGAAGAAGCGCGGGTTGATGCGGTACTTGCCTTGCGGGATGACGGTCATCTGCGGGCCACGCTCGCCGCCGCCGGCCATGAAGGCGCGGGCGTCCTGGAAGCTGTCGCAGGCCACGGTGCGGCCGATGACGCGGCCGCCGGCCAGCGGCTTGCCGTCGCGGGCCTCGACGATGCCGATCTTGCCGGGCTCGATGACGGTCATGCGCTCCAGGTGCACGGTGAACAGCAGCGTGTTGATGCGCCAGGCGCCCGGGGGCACAACGGTCATCTGCAGGCCGCGCTCGCCGGCGGCGAGGAAGGCACGGGCATCCTGGAAGTGGTCGCAGTCGACATGGCGGGCCAGCACGCGGCCGTCGGGCATGGGCAGGCCATCGCAGGCCTCGACGATGCCGACGGCGTCATCGGGAATGACGGTGAACTTGACCAGCTCGATCTCGTACTGCCAGGGCCACAGGCCCAGGTGCAGGCCCGGGGCGAGCGTGTCGGCCTGCAGGCCGGCTTCACCGTAGAGGGCGACGATGCGGCCGGGCGGCAGCTCGCGGTGGCGGCCGAACAGGACGAAGTTTTTGGTCACCGTGCCGATGGAGTCGTCGGGCACGATGACGAAGCCGAACAGGCGCAGCGTGCGCTTGTAGAAGACCAGCGCCACGATGCCAAGCAGGCCGGCGGCCGTCAGCAGGGGATGGGCGAACAGGGTGAACAGGGCGTCCATGAGGAGCACGGTGGTGAAGAGGCCTCCACTGTGTGCGGGGCGGCGTTAGCGCCGCATAAGGGCGTTTCTCTCGGTCAGTCGGCCAGGACGAGCGCTACGCAGGGCCGTCAGGCGGCCGGTGCCAACAGGGACCCAAACACGTAGCACCCAAAAAAATGCCCCGGCCAGTGGCCGGGGCAATCACTTGCACGCCTGCGAGGCTGCCAGCGGTCTGCTCAGGGAGGGAGAAGCAGACGGACGCAACGTTAGCCCCAGCACGGCGCCCTCGCTGTAGGACGACGCCGCACCAGCGGGAAACATACGCTAACAAAGGGCACGGCTTGCATATGGTAGGCCGTGAGAAATCTCATGCCCTGAATGCGACCGGTGTATCGGTCTGTGAGACTCCCCCCATTTGGGGGGTGTCCTTCCTAGACTGCGCCGCTCGCGCGTTCGGCGCGGAAAGAAGGATGCAGTCCATGACCCCTGCCATGCAAACGCGGCACAGTGCGTCGTCGCCCAGTTTCTCGGGCGCTGCCGCACTGGCTTTGAACAGCGACTTCGGCGCGCTCGATGGCGAGGCCCTGGGCCTTGTCGAGCGCCGCTATGGCGACCGCGGGCTGGTCATCTCACGCGAGCGCTACAGCAGCCGCAACCAGGACGGCGACATCGTCTGCACCGCGCGCGACGGCGATCAGATCGTCGGCACCCTGTCCGTGCGCTTCGACGGCAGCGGCGGCCTTCACGCCGATCTGTTGTTCAAGGAAGAGTTGGACGAATGGCGCGCCGCCGGCGACAAGCTCTGCGAGTTCGGCGGCCTGGCCGTTGACAGGCATTCCCATGACCCCAAGCGCGTGCTGGCACAGATCTTCCACCTGGGCTATCTGCACGCCCACCGCCGTGCCCGCTGCGCGCGCCTCGTCATCGAGGTCAACCCGCGCCACGTGGGCTTCTACCGGCGTTGCCTGGGCCTCGTGCCCTACACCGCGGAACGCCACAATCCGCGTGTTGACGCGCCGGCCGTGCTGATGAGCATTGCCTTCGCCGACATCCGCGAGCAGATTTCGCTGTGGGGCGGCCACCCGGACTCCCTGGCCTCGGCGCGCAGCCTCTACCCGCTGGCCTGGGACGAAGCCACCGAAGCCATGATGCTGGCCCGGCTGTCCTGAGGACTTACGACCCCGCGCTGGATTCCGGTGGCGGCTCGCCGGGCTTGAGGTCGGGGATGTCCTTCTTCCCGGCGGGCGTCGGCAGCTGCGCATCAGCCGGGTCCGATTTCTCCGTCGGATGCTGCGGAAGCGACTGGGCGGCGGCATCGCCGGGCTGAGCGGCAGCCGCCTGCGGATCCTCCGGGCGCGCCGTCTGCCCTACGTGGCGCAAAGGGTTGTTCATGGCTGTTCCTTGGCTGTGAGCAGCCTCCGGCAATCGTCATGCCGGCAGCAAGCTCAGGAAGCGGTCCAGCATGTGGAAGTGGTCGTCGAAGAACTGCTCTTCCATCGCCAGCAGTTCAGAAACCGGCACCCAGCATGCCTGGGCCGCGTCATCTGCGCCCAGCACCTCGGGCAACTCGCGATCCCCCAGATCGAAGTGGTGGGCGTGCGAGATCGTGCGACCGCGCTGGCTGCGGTCGGGGTGGTCGAAGACGGCCACGCCCTGCAGCGCGCCCGCCAGCGTCTCGGGCAGCAGTCGCAGGCCGGTTTCCTCTTCGAGTTCGCGCACGGCGGACTGGTGGAGCGTGTCGCGCGGCTCGACGAAGCCGCCCGGCAGGGCCCACAACCCTTGGCCGGGGTCCTTGGCGCGCTGGATCAGCAGCACATGGTCGGCGCAGCGCAGCACCAGGTCCACGGTGACGAAGACCGGCGCATACGGCGCCGCCGCCCAGGCCTGCCGGTAGGCCTTCAGCATGGCCCATTCGCGCCGCAGCGCCGCCAGGTAGGGCAGATGCGCCCAGGCCTGCACGAAGCTGCGCGTACCCGGCGGCACCTGATCGACCCAGCTGGCCAGCACGCCGTCCAGGGCCTCGGGCCCGGCCTCGAACAGCGCGGCGCGCAGGTCGGTGGCGTCCACGCGGTGCTGGCGCGGCAGGCTCAGCAGGCGCCAGGGCGAGAAGCGGCGCAGGTAGTCGCTGGTGGCATCCTTGAAGTGGCCGACCAGCGTGACGTCGGCGTCGCCCACGCGCTCTTCCACGGCCGCACGCACGGCCTGCACCCAGCGCGCCTCGTCGTAGAGGTCGCGCAGCGGCACGACCTCCACGCGTTCACGCTCGGCGTCGGTCAGGGCCAGGCGCAGCATCTCGGCGCGCTCGGTCCAGCTGAAGGCATGGCGCGGTGAACGCGCCTGGTGGGCCGAGCCGAGCAGCACGATGACGCGGGGCGCCTCGGCCAGTGCCGCGCGCAACAAGCTGACGTGGCCGTTGTGAACCGGTTGGAAGCGGCCGATGACGACGGCGGCAGAGGTCATGACAGCACTCCGGGAAAAACCGCCACGATGGGCATCTGCCGCCCTTGGCCGAAAGCGCCCGCGCGCAGCCGGATCAGCGGCGGCGCCTGGCGGCGCTTGTATCCGCGGCGCTGGACCATGCGGGCGACGCGTTCAATGAGCGGCTTGAGCAGTCCGTCCAGCACCGGGACGAGGATGAGCTTGATCATGGCTTGATGCCAAACACTTGTCGCAGATAGGCGAGGAAGGTCTCGTCGTCGCAGAGCGTCTTGCCGGGGCTGTCGCTGAGCTTGGCCACGGGCTGGCCGTTGGCGTGGGTCAGTTTCATGACGATGTTCAGCGGCGTGGGCCCCAGGTCGTTGCTGAGGTGGGTGCCGATGCCAAAGCCCAGCTGCACGCGATCGGCGAAGTGGCGGTACAGCTCGATGGCCTTGGTCACGGTCAGGCCGTCGCTGAACACCAGGCGCTTGGTGTGCGAGTCGATGCGCAGCCTGGCGTAGTGGGCCAGGGCCTTCTCGCCCCAGACGACCGGGTCGCCGCTGTCATGGCGCAGGCCGTCGAAGAGCTTGGCGAAATAGAGATCGAAGTCGGCCAGGAAGGCGTCCATGCCGACGACATCGGTCAGCGCCGTGCCGAGGTCGCCGCGGTACTCCTGCACCCAGTCCTCCAGCGCCGCCTTCTGGTGGTCGCGCAGGCGCACGGTGCCCAGGGCCTGGTAGGTCTGCAGGTATTCGTGCGCCATGGTGCCGATGGGGACCAGGCCCAGCTCCTTGGCCAGCAGCACGTTGGAGCTGCCCTTGAAATGCTGGGGCAAGGCGTCGCGCAGCCGGGTCACCACCTCGCGCTGCCAGGCGCCGGAGAAACGGCGGCGCAGACCGAAGTCGAACAGATCGAAGGGGTGGCGCTGCGGCAGGGGCTCGGCGGCAAAGGCCTGCAGCGTGGCGATCTTGGCGTTCAGCCGGCGTTGGCCTTCGAGACGAACCTCGGGCGTATCCAGCCGGCGGAAATAGAGCTCGTTGACGATGGCCAGTATCGGAATCTCGAAGGCCATCACATGCACCTGCGGGCCGCGCGCGACGATGTTGAGCTGCGCGCCGTCCGTCGTCACCTCGACGAAATCGCGCTGGAACCGGAAGATGCGCAGGAAGTCGACAAAGTCGCTCTTGATGAAGCGCAGGCCCTTCACATAGGCCAGCTCATCGGCGCGAAAGGTCAAGGCACACAGCGCCTGCAGCTCGCGCTCGACGTCGGCCTTCAGCTCGGCCAGCGGGTAGCCGGGCTGGTTGCGGCAGACGAAGCGGTACTCCGCCTGCGTCTGCGGGTGGCGATGCAGCAGCGCCTGCCACATCGTGAACTTGTAGAGGTCGGTGTCCAGCAGGCTGGTGATGACGGGGGTGCTCATGCCTGGATCTCCGTGCTGGTGGACAACTGCAAACTGCGTGCCCGCATCGCGGCCAGGAAGCCGGCCTGCTGGGCCTCGAAGCCCGCCACGGGGCTGATGCAATCGGTCAGCAGCACCAGTTTGGCTAACTGCCGCGACGGCAGATGGTCGGCCAGGTGTTCGACGGTGGCTCTCACGCAATGGCTGCCGGCCTCGCCGGCGATCAGCACGCGGTCGAAGCGATCCAGCTCGGCCAGCAGGGCCTGGTTCAGCGCGGTGCTTTCGTCGGACGGGTCGGGCACCTCGGCCTGCAGCGCGCTGTAGTGCTCGGTCCAGGGGTTCTCGCCCTTGGTGACGACGGCCACCGAGCGCCCTTCCCTGTCCGTCCAGGCGTCCAGCGCAGCCTGCAGGCCGGCGTGCACGCCATGGCCCCAGCTGCCCATCTGGCAGTGCACCGGCCAGACCATCAGCGTGTAGCGGCCGGCGGCCTCCAGCGCATCCAGATAGGCCAGCGCGCGGTCGAGCCGGGCGGGGTCGCGCGGCAGGTATTCGTTCGCGCGAACCTGGGCGGCCGTGATGGGCGTGAACGGCCCGGGGTGGCGGCCGCTGGCCGTTTCCTGCCAGAAGCCAGGGTGGGCGATGTCGATGCGGTGATGCGAATCCAGCGTCACGGTGATGGCGTCGATCTGGCCGCGCAAGCGCTCCACCAGGCCAGCGGCGCGCTGCAGGTCGGCGTGAGCACCGGCCACCGGCAGCGCGGGCTGGATGAGTTCTCCCGTCACGGGCGAGCGCGGCAGCCAGTCCAGCGGCAGGTCGCAGAAGTCGTTCTGAGGGTCGATCAGCAGCAGATGCGTCTTCATGGGCGTGTCAGGTTGTTGCGTGTTTCCAGGCCGGCGCAACTCTATCGACTCAAAGATGCATTCCGGCCGGCGCTGCGACGGGTGGGGTGCGGGCGGAACGCCTGATCACGCCTCTGCAAAGAACCGGCTTGGTGGCATGCCCACCGTGCGCGTCACCATGGCCGTGAAGGCGCTGGCACTGGCATAGCCGAGCTCGCTGGCGATATGGCTCATGGGCCGGCCGCGCGCCGCCAGGGTCAGCGCGTGGGCCAGCAGCAGTTGCGAGCGCCATTGCGCGAAGCTGGTGCCGAGCTGCTCGCGGAACAGCCGGCTCAGCGTGCGCGGGCTGGCGCCCGCCTCGGCGGCCCATTCGTCCAGGCCGGCATGGCGACCGGGCTCGCGCAGCATGGCCTCGCAGAGCTTGCGCAGCCGCGCGTCCTGAGGCAGGGCAACGCCCAGCGCCAACGGGCGGGCGCGCTGGAGTTCACTGAGCACCAGCCGCTCCATGGCGCCGCGTCGCTCGGCGTCGTCGCGGCTCTCCGGGGGTGCGGGATCGGGCATGGCGGGCAGGGCCAGCACCAGCTCGCGCAGCAGCGGCGACACCTCCAGCACCCGCCCCACCTGCCAGGCCTCGCCCGCCAGCAGCTCGGGGCCGAGGTAGAGGGTGCGCAGGTCGCACTGCTCGATGGCCGTGACCGCGTGGACGACGCCAGGCGGAATCCACACCGCCCGCGACGGCGGCACGATGTAGGTCGACGCCTCGGTGTTGACGCGCACGGCGCCCGTCATCGAGAACACGAGCTGGGCCCAGTCGTGCCGGTGCGGCTGGATGTCGGCCAGGTGCTCCAGCAGCCGCGATTTGGCGCGCAGCGGCCGCTCGGGCGTCGGCGCGAAGAGCTCGGGCGAGAAGGCAGGAAAGCTGCGGCGGCCGGCCATGGCTGAATTTCGACAGAAGTTGACGAACCATCGTAACAACGCCGACGCTGCCCTGCCTACATTGAGGGCATGGATACCGCCCTCGCCTCTTCCCTCGACGCCGGCCTGCAGCGCCGGCGCGACGTCACGACGATCTCGACCATCGGTGTCGCCCACGGCACGTCGCACTTCTTCCACATGCTGCTGCCGCCGCTGTTCCCGGCCTTCATCCAGGCTTTTGGCCTGAGCTATTCGGAACTGGGCCTGCTGGTGACGACCTTTTTCGTCATCTCGGGCGCCGGGCAGGCGCTGTCGGGCTTCATCGTCGACCGCATCGGTGCCCGGCCGGTGCTGTTCGCGGCGATGGCGAGCTTCTTTCTCGCCTCCATCGCTGCGGGCCTGGCCCAGGGCTTTGGCGGGCTGATGCTGGCGGCAGCACTCGCCGGCGTCGGCAACGCGCCCTTCCACCCGGCCGACTTCACCATCCTGAACAAGCGCGTGTCGCAACCACGCCTGGGCCACGCCTTCTCGGTGCATGGCATCAGTGGCAACCTCGGCTGGGCCTTCGCGCCGGTGTTCTCCATCGGCATTGCCGAGGCGACGGGCAACTGGCGTTTCGCCTATGTCGGCACCGCCCTCGTTGCGCTTTCGGTGATGGCCCTGCTGTTCTGGCAGCGCTCGGCAATAGACGACCGCCAAGGGTCGTGGGGACACGCGAAGCCGGCGGCCGGCGTCAAGGCGGAGCACCCCATGGCTTTCTTGAAGCTGCCCTCGGTGTGGCTGTGCTTTTCCTTCTTCTTCTGGAGCACGGCGGCGCTGTCGGCCATCCAGAGCTTTGCCAGCCCGGCCCTGCACCAGATCTACGGCCTGCCGCTGGCACTGACGGCCTATGTCGTCACCGGCTACATGCTGGCCGGCGCGGCGGGCATGGTCTGCGGCGGCTTCCTGGTCGCCAAGGCCGAGCGGCTGGAGCGCACGATTGCGTTTGCCATGGCCTTTGCCGCCGCACTGCTGCTGCTGACGGCGACCGGCTGGCTGCCCGGCGGGCTGGCGGCCATCGTGGCCGCGCTGGCGGGTTTTGGCACCGGCCTGGCCGGCCCGTCGCGCGACATGCTGATCAAGCGCGCCTCGCCGCCGGGAGCGACCGGCCGGGTCTATGGCACCGTGTATTCGGGCCTCGACATCGGCTTCGCGATTGCCGCACCCGTGTTCGGGGCCATCCTGGACCAGGGCATGCCGCGCGGCGTGTTCGCGGGCTCGGCGGCGGCGTTGATGATGGGCATTGCGTCGGCGGGCCTGGTGGGGCTGGGCCTGAGCCGCAGGACGGCGGCGGTGCCGGCCCAGGCGTGACGGGGCTTCACGAGATTGCCTCTGTCATGGGCACTGCCGCGCCCTCGTCCCTAACTGCCCGATGACAAGCACCGACGCCCCAAGCCCTCCGCCCTACTATCACGGCACCAAGGCCGACCTGCGGGCCGGCGACCTGATCCAGCCTGGCCATGCATCCAACTACGGCCAGCACAAGAAGGCGAACTACGTCTATCTGTCCGCGACGCTGGAAGCAGCGATCTGGGGCGCAGAGCTGGCCGTGGGCGACGGCCGCGGCCGCATCTACATCGTGGAGCCCACCGGCCCCATCGAAGACGACCCCAACCTGACCGACCGCAAGTTCCCCGGCAACCCGACCAAGTCCTACCGCTGCAAGGCGGGGCTGCGGGTGACGGGCGAAGTCATGCAATGGCAGGGCCACTCCCCCGAGCAGCTGCAAACCATGCTGGCGCATGTGCAGCGGATGCGCGAACTCGGCATCGAGGCCATCCAGGAATAGGCAATAGGCCCTGCGACTCAGCCGGCGAGGCTCAGTCAACCAGGGCCTGGAGCTCCTGCAAGGCTTCGTCCAACAAGGCCGCGCTGCCGGCATCCTGCTCGATGGCCCGGCAGGTGCGCTCCACCAGGCCTTCCAGCGCCGGATCCAGTTGCAACTCGCCGCCGAGTTCATCGAGCAACGCAGCCTCGACGAACAGGCGCAAGGCCTTGGCGCGAGGGATGGCACCGCCTTGAGCTCGGGCGGCCTTGAGCTTGGCGGTCAGCCCCTGCAATGCCGTCACGGCCGCGGGTGGCGCAGCCCGATTGACCAAGCCAGCCGAGGCCCCGGCCGTTGCCTGGCGTTGCGACGGCGAATGGCGCGCCTGCGCCAGTTCGGCCTTGAGCAGGCGCAGTGCGTGGATCAGGGGAGAAATGGGAGCTGTCATGCCAATGCCTGGAGCCGCCGCATTGTGGCGCGGCCCGGTTCGGGAAAGCTGGCAAAATGCGCCCGCTTCTGACCGATGCGCCGCCGCTGGCCTTGCCGTGGCGGTATTTTTTTGAGCCCCCGCATCCAGGGGCTTCGACCCAGGGCATATCCCAAAGTCCGACCGAGCGGTCGGCCGGGACAATCGCCAGCTTTGCTTTAACCAGGCCGCGTCACAAGCGCCGCCCTGATCTCATGGCACTCCAACACCTGACCGACGAGCAGATCGCCACCATGTCACGCGCCCAAAAGGACGAGTGGTGGTTCAAGAACGTCTTCCGCGGCGACATGGCCCAGCTTTCGCTGCGCTCCGGTATCACCGGTTTCCTGCTCGGCGGTGTGCTCTCCTCCACCGGCCTGTACATCGGTGCCAAGACGGGCATTTCCCTCGGCGTTGGCCTCACTTCGGTCATCCTGGCCTTTGCGCTGTTCCGCGCGCTGCACGCAGCCGGCCTGGCCCAGGACTACACCATCCTTGAGAACAACTGCACCCAGTCCATCGCCACGGCGTCGGGCTATGTCACCACGGCGCTGATCTCCAGCCTGCCGGCCTACATGCTGGTGACGGGCCATGTGCCGCTGTGGTGGCAGATCGCCATCTGGATGTTCCTGGTGTCGCTGGTGGGCGTGCTGCTGGCCTTCCCGCTGAAGCGCCGCTTCATCAATGAAGACCAGGCCCCCTTCCCGGAAGGCCGTGCCTGCGGCGTGGTGCTCGACTCGCTGTACCACGGCAAGGGCAGCGAGGGCATGTTCAAGGCCAAGCTGCTGGGCTGGGTGGCCGGCGGCGCGGCGCTGCTGCAGGGCATCTGCGGCGAAGGCTGGATGAAGCTGATCCAGTTCAAGCTGCTGGCCATGGACAAGTGGGCCGGCATGGCGGAGCCCTGGCATCTGCACGAGCGCATCGATGACTACTACTACGCCTGGGCCGTCAAGGCGCATGGCTTCATCCCGAGCATCCTGGGAACGGACTTCCGCACCCTGGGCTTGCGCCTGGTGGTGGACGCCGCGTTGATCGGCACCGGGGGCCTGATGGGCCTCGCCGTCGCGACGAGCTGCTTCGTTGGCGTCATCGTCAACTTCGTGTTCCTGGCACCGCTGATGATCCAGGCCGGTGACATCGCGCCGCGCCTGGGCGCCAATGGCGTGCTGATCCCGCTGAACCGCGTGGAGATCGTCAACCAGTGGTCGCTGTGGTGGGGCGTGACGATGATGGTCGTGGGCGCGCTGGTGTCGCTGCTGGCCAAGCCCGAGATCTTCACGAGTGCGTTCAAGCGCAAGACGCCTGCACAAGTGGCGGCCAAGGCCGAGCCCAAGAGCGACCTGCTCAAGGACATCGAGGTGCCGCTGTGGATCAGCTGGATCGGCGTGCCCGTCGTCAGCCTGATGGGTTGCTACGCCACGCACGCCTTCTTCGGCGTGCCGCTGTGGCTGGCCATCGTGTCGCTGCCGCTGATCTTCGTGCTGACCGTGATCTGCACCAACTCCATGGCGCTAACGTCGTGGACGCCGACCGGGTCCCTGTCCAAGATCACGCAGTTCACGATGGGCGCGCTGGACCGCACCAACCCCGGTTCCAACCTGCTGCCTGCGGGCATGACGGCCGAGATCGCCTCCAACGCGGCCAACCTGCTGTCCGACATCAAGCCCGGCTACATGCTCGGCGGCAAGCCGCGCCACCAGGCCATCGGCCACATCATCGGCAACCTGGCCGGCGTGCTGGTCTGCGTGCCGCTGTTCTTCCTGCTGTTCATCAAGCCTGATGCCAACGGCGCTGCCAGCGCGGCGAACATGGTGTCCGACCAGTTCGGCTTCCCTGCCGCGCTGCAGTGGAAGGGCGTGGCCGACATCATCGCCAAGGGATTGAAGAGCCTGCCCACCTCCGCGCTGATCTCCATGGCCGTTGCGGCCCTGGCGGCCATCGCCATCGAGGTGGCGCGCATCGTCACCAAGGGCAAATCGGGCCTGTCGGCCGTAGCCATCGGCCTGGGCGTCACGCTGCCGCCGCAAGCCACGTTCATGATGTTCGTCGGCGCGCTGATGTTCTGGTACATGGCCAAGAAGTACAAGAACGCCCCCGCCGACTCCCGCGGCCACCGCATCTGGGTCGAAGGCATGGAGCCCATCTGCGCCGGCTTGATCTCAGGCGCCGCCCTGATGGGCATCGGCGACGCGATCATCGGCGTGCTGATCTGATAATCACCCGTTCTGTCTGCCCGTAGCTCAACTGGATAGAGCAGCTGCCTTCTAAGCAGCAGGTCGGGGGTTCGAGTCCCTCCGGGCAGGCCAAATCAAGAGTTCATGAGAACTCACCGCCGATCAGGCGCCTAAGTTCCACAGGGGCTTGGGCGCTTTTTTCGTGCCAGGTGGCGGTTGACCGAGTGGCTCGGGACTAATGGCATCGCGGACCGGACCGCGAGAGACGGAGCATGTCCGCTTTTGGCAGCGGTGGGCCACGGCAAGCGCGCTGACCTCGACCCATTGAGTCGCTTTTATCCTCGCCTTCCCGTCGCTTCTTTAAGTATGCCGGCGGCCATCTGATGCAATTCGCCATCGGCTTCGATGCACCGGCCGGCTCGGCGTCGCGCCTTGGGCCAAGCTGTCGAACGGAAAAGCGTGACAGTCCGATATGCGAACGGTCTTCCTCCTCACATCTGATGATTCGCTCGGTTGGACCTGCGTGCGAACGTGCGACTGCTTGAGGGCGATCCAATGCCCTGCGCCTGTACACGGAGCCATGACCAAATCAATTCGCTGGTTCTTAGTCGTTGGTATTGCTGCCTTAGCGATCTTCGCTGCCAGGCAATTGACCCTCCCGTGGTTCCAAGCGCCCGGCTCCTTGACCATCTGCGTGGATGGCTCGGACCAGGTCTTGCAGTCGACGGATGCCAAGTTCGCTGACTGCATCGAGCGCAACGCGAAGTTGTTTCTGGAAAAGGACTACGCGGAGTCGAAGGACTTGGCAAAGAGTTTTTTGACAATTCTGGTCGCCATCCTCGTCGCATCAATCACGTTCTCTGAGAAGGTTGTCGATATCCACAGCGCGCGGCGGGTTCCCCTCGCCGGAATGCTTGTCTGCTGGTTCCTGCTTCTCGTGGCCATTGTCATGACCGGAAGCGGTCTAGCCAGCATGGCACTGGCCGCAGGCTATGCGGCGTACTACGCCGGCGCGAATTTCCGCCACCTTGAATCGCACGCCGTGCTGCTTTTCATCGGTGGATGTTTCTCCTTCGGAATTGCGATGCTGGCGCTGATCGTTTCGGGCGCAGTCTCGCTACTCGACAAGCGTCAATCAGCCTTGGACTTGAAGAGCAGTGCCGATGCGCAGGACGCGGCGGTCAATGACCTCCTTGATCTCGATGCCGAAGGGGGTTGAATGGGCGCGCCGGCTTGATGACCACCACGCCCGCGTTGACGACCACGATGTCAGGCGCCCCGAACGCCTGCTGTGCTGCGTCGAACAGGCGCTGGATGGACGCTATATCGCCGAGCTCGGCCTGCAGGGCTATCGCTCGCCCACCGCGCCCGGCGATGCCGTCAGCGACCGACACGATCCTTCTCATGGAACTGTCCTCTGACCGAATGATTCAACGGCTTGCCTGCGCACCGTGCCCAGTTCGGCCGACACTCAGGTGTCGCTGCGCTGCGGCGCGTCTCTAGAAGGGGTCGAAGCCGTTGCACCCTGCATTTCCATGGGGGCCACGGCGCAGATTGACTGGATCGTCGCTGCGATCACGGCACACACGACGATCACGACATGAAGATGGACCCACCGGCACGACGACACGGGAACAAGACCGTTGCGCATAAGGATTCCTTAGTTGACGGACTGGGCATCGGCCCGGGAGTCGCGGCGGCTTCTTGCTGCCACAACCTCACGACGATCCGAGACGGCAGAAATCGACAAGCGGAAGTCCGAACCGCTCCGTACGCGGCGGTGGCTACGACAATCGCCCGCACTGCACAAAGCCATCTGAATCCATGACGTCCCGCGCCTTGGGCCTCGGCGGTCTGCTGCTGGCCATCCTGTCGACCATCGCGCAGGCGGCCGTGATCGAGGTCCACGCCGGCTCGGTCACCTACCTCGTCGACAGCGCCACCTTGCGTATCGAAGCCCGCGACGGCGATGCCGCACCGATCCCCCTGCTCAAGCCCCAGGCGCAAGCGCATGACAGCCCGGTCACCACAAGCCCGGGGGCCTGGGCCTGGACAACCGGCGAAGGCCAGCAGGTGCGCCTCAGTACACAAGGCCGGGCGCTCAAGGTGTCGGTCACCGGGCAGCACGGCACGCGCTGGCAGGCGTCCATGCCGGAAGTCTCGTCAGGAACCTGGATCGTGCCGGATGGGCAGGGCATGGCCTTCGGCGTCAACGATGCCTACTGGCGCTCTGTCTTCAACCGCCCGCAGTGCTTCGGCGGCACCACCCTGTTGTCCTTCCCGGCGTGGACCCACCTCACAGGCACGCGGGCCATCACCTACGCGCTGGACGACGGCTTTCAGTCCGAGCTTTGCCTGCAGAACTCGAACGGGCTGCAGGCCAGCCTGAGACATGACTTCGCCGACGGCGCCAGCACGCTGGACCTGATGATCGAGCTCGGTGCACCCAACCCGCTCGCACCGGCGCTGTTCTACAGAAGCCACCTGCGGCAGCAGGGTCGGTTGCGATCCTTTGCCGACAAGCAGGTGCCCGGTCTGAACCGCCTGTTTGGCGCCCCGCATCTGTACGTCTGGGGCGACGGTCGCGATCTCGCTTTCCTGGACGACTTGAAGGCGCTGGGTATTGCCAGGCTCGTGATCAGCTACGACCAGGACCCGAAGACGCACAAGCACCTGGTCCGGCCGGCCTACCTGAAGAAGGCCCATGGCCTGCGCTACCTGGCGGGGCCCTACGACGCCTTCGACAATGGCCAACCCGACGACACGGCCGACATGCCCGCCGCGATCTGGGGGCCTGAGCTCTATCCGTCGGGCTGCCTGCGCGACAAGCAGGGCGCCGTCGTGCCGGGCTTCGCCAGCCGAGGGTGCCAGATGTCCAGCGAAGCCATCGCACGGCACCCGGCAGGCTTTGTCCCGGCGCAGCGCTACGAGGGGCACATCCGTGACGGCGCGAGCCAGGTCTTCATCGACGTGGACGGCTTCGGCAACTTCTACGACGACTTCAGCCCCGAGCACCGCATGACCAAGGCGCAGGACCGCCGCAACGTCCTGGCCCGCCTGGAACTGGGCATGCGCAAGTTCGGCCTGGTGCTGGGCTCGGAGAATGTGACCGCCTGGAGCGCCGACGTCACGCATTACTCGCACGGCACGGGGCAGGCCCACGTGGCGGCGTTCTGGCCCCTGCTCAGCGACAAGCGCTTCAGCGGCTATTGGCCACCGGAGCGCCCTCCGATCTATTTCGGCCGCTTCACGCCCACGGCTGACGAAGCACGCGCTCTGTTCGAACCCGCTGATCGCCTGCCCCTGTTCGATGCGGTCTACCACGACGCGTTGGTGACCGTGGATCGTTGGGAACTCAGCCTGACCAAGGTGGTGGGCCAGGAAGCGCGCCGCTACGCCCGTTCGCTGTTGTACGGCGTGCCAACTCTGTGGAACCTTGACCGGCGCGACCTCGCCAGTGCCGCCGCCTGGCTGAAGGCGGCGCATGACGACTTCCAGGCCGTGCACGGCGTGTCGGCACCCGTGGCGCTCACGGCCTTCGCGTGGCTCACGGACGACCACAGCGTGCAGCAGGTCAGCTACGCAGACGGCAGGGCCGTGACAGCCAACTTCGGCAGCCGGGCCTGGCAGGGCCTGCAGCCGAACTGCGTCAGACTCAGCGGGCGCTCGGTGCTGCCCAGGACTTTCTGCCCGCCCGCGACGGCACTGAACCCTGGCTGAGACACCTTCCCGGGCGCAGACGCAGGCTCCGGTGCCGTAGGCCCACGAATCCCTAGCGAAATCAACAGCCTAGGCGCCTTTCTCGCATCTGAGGTGTTGGCTTTCGAGTCGACCGCCATCCCCCTTTGGAGGGATACGACGGGGGATGCCCGCCCGCCCACCCCCCCTCGGCACCCCCAAAGGGCGATACCCCCGCGGCCGGCCGGCTCCGAGACTGGCTCCATCGAAAACAGGAGCCAACATGCAATCTCAATCCACCCCACTTGCCCCGGATGACGCGCTCTGGGCCAGCGCCTCGCTGCTGCGCATCACCATCAGCCAGTTGCGCGCATGGGAAGCCGAATACGCGCCGCACCTCGCCGCGCAGCCGACGACCGATGAAGAGGCCTGGGAAGGCACCGAACTGGACCCGCGGAGGACGGTGCTTTGATGATCAACAAACCTGTCGGCTTCGCCGCGCTGCTCGAGAAGATGCCGCGGCGTTTCGCGGCCCGGGCCAAGCGGGTCGAAGAGCGAGCCAGGCTCAGGCGTGAGGCTCAGGCCAAGCGCTTCGAGATGGAATTTCTGTGCGCCATCGAGGTGAAGGAAGGCGGCTGGAACGAGTGGCAAGACACCGTCGCCGAGTTCGCCGCCAGAGCAGGAGACGATCATGGGATTGCTTGATGCGAACCGCCATCTTGGCGCCGAGGCCGGCGTCAGCCATTGGGCCTTCGACAGCGCCGCCGGCAGGATCAGCGCCCGCGATGGCGACGGGAACCTGGTGATGGCCATCGCCACCGGCCCGCTCTTCGGCGCCCGATTGGCTGCCGCCTTCAATTCGCCCACGCCTGTCACGATGCCCTATGCCGGCGCCGGGTCTCGCGTTGGGGCAGAGGGGCGATGCGCGGTGGTCGGGGGATTCTGGGCGCCTGAACCGCGCCCCGGTCTTACTCAGGCGTAAACGTTCACGTTGCGCCCCAGCGTGCCTTCGGTCGCCAGTGCCGGCTGCTGCGGCAGCGCGCTGAGCAGGGCCATGGCGCCCGCCGCCTGAATGTCGATCGCCTTGCGCAGCACCAGGAGGCCGACCGCATCGGCTGCCCCTTGGGTATTGCTCGACGCGATGTTGACGCTGGCGGAGTTGGCGATGTCCATCTCGCATGTATCGGCAGGCCTGATCAGAACTTGAGTCGGAACGAGCAGCCTGGCACGACGGCGAGCTTGTATGGTGAAGAGCTGAGGCCCGGCATATCCGCGCTCGGTGCTAGCGTCGGCGCCGCTTGCTGATCAACACCGTCGGGAAGCTCACCGGCAGCGTGCGCGGGTAGTCGCGGCTGAAGTGCAGGCCGCGGCTCTCGTGGCGCATCAGGGCCGAGCGCACGATCAGCTCGGCGCATTCGACGAGGTTGCGCAGCTCCAGCAGGTCGCGTGTGACGCGGAAGCTCCCGTAGTAGTCATCAATCTCGCCGCGCAGCAGCTTGATGCGGTGCAACGCGCGCTCCAGGCGCTTGGTGGTGCGCACGATGCCGACGTAGTTCCACATCAACAGGCGAAGTTCGTCCCAGTTGTGGGCGATGACGACCTGCTCGTCGGCGTTCTCGACCTGGCTCTCGTCCCAGGCTGGGATGGGGGCCCCGTCGGGGAGCGGGTGCGACAGGATGTCGGCCGCGCAGGTCTGGCCCAGCACCACGCATTCCAGCAGCGAGTTGCTGGCCAGGCGGTTGGCGCCGTGCAGGCCGGTATAGCCGGTTTCGCCCACGGCATACAGGCCCGGCAGGTCGCAGCGGCCGAGCAGGTCGGTCACGGCACCGCCGCAGGTGAAGTGCACGGCCGGCACGACGGGAATGGGCTGCCTGGCGATGTCGATGCCGAGCTTGAGGCAGCGGGCGTGGATGGTCGGGAAATGCTCGATGAGGAAGGCTTCTCCCAGGTGGGTGGCGTCCAGCCACACATGGTCCAGGCCGTGCCTTTTCATCTCGAAGTCGATGGCGCGGGCGACGATGTCGCGCGGCGCCAGCTCCATGCGCTCGTCATGCGCCGCCATGAAGCGGGTGCCCCCGAGATGTTCAGGCAGCTTCAGGTAGGCCCCCTCGCCGCGCAAGGCCTCGGTGATGAGGAAGCTGCGCTCCTGCGGGTGATACAGGCAGGTCGGGTGGAACTGGATGAATTCCATGTTCGCGACCCGGCAGCCGGCGCGCCAGGCCATGGCGATGCCATCGCCGGTCGAGGTGTCGGGGTTGGTGGTGTAGCGGTAGACCTTGCCGGCACCGCCAGTGGCCAGCACGACGGCGCGTGCCGCCAGCGTCTCCACGCGCTGGGTGTCGATGTCCAGCGCGTAGGTGCCGTAGACGCGGGTAGGTTCGTCGCGCTGCACGTGGCGTGACGTGATCAGGTCCAGCGCCATCCAGCGCTCGCGCAGCGTGATGTTGGGGTGCTTGCGGGCCAACTCCAGCAGCTGGTCGTGGATGGCCTTGCCGGTGGCGTCGGCCGCGTGGGCGATGCGGCGCACGGCGTGCCCGCCCTCACGCGTCAGGTGCAGGCCCATCGGGCCGGTGTCGTCGGTCGTGAAGGGCACCCCCTGGTCCACCAGCCAGCCCACGGCCGCGGCGCTGCGCTCGGCGATGAAGCGGGCCGCGGCTTCGTCGACGAGGCCTGCGCCAGCGTCCTGGGTGTCGCGCACATGGCTTTCGATGGAATCGTCGCTGCCCAGCACGCCGACGATGCCGCCCTGGGCCCACGCGGTGGCCGCCTCGGTCAGCTCGCGCTTGGCGAGGATGACGACGGGCACGCTGTCGGCGAGATGCAGGGCCACGGTGAGGCCGGCCAGGCCGGCGCCGATGATGACGACGGGGGCGTCGTCTGGGGGGGCAGCAGTCATGGCCGGGCATTGTCGTGCAGTGCCGGCACTCCCGCGCCATGGTGAGGATTGCCATCACACGCAGGCTGCCTACGCCACGCCCTCCCCTATGCTGCGCGCCGCTGTCAACGAAGCAGTGCAGGGAGCGATATGGAGATATTGAAGTGCTGGGCCGGCGTCGTTGCCGGCCTTTTGCTGTTCGTCAGCGCCGCGCGGGCGGCCCCACCGCCGGCCGAGGTGTTCTTTGGCGATCCGGACATCGGCGAAATCGCGCTGTCGCCCTCGGGCAAGCGGCTGGCCATCACGACCGCCAAAGGCGCCAAGCGCGTCGGCCTCGTCGTGCTGGAACTGGCCCCCGGTGGCAAGCTGACGCGAGCCGTGCAATTCGGCAAGGAGGATGTCACTCAGGTCCATTGGGTCAACGATGACCGGCTCGTCTTCAGCCTCACGGACCTGAGTGGCGAGAACTGGCGGCCGCCGGGCCTGTTCGCCGTGAACGCGGACGGCACCGGGCTGCGAAAGCTCATCGAGCGCGACAACCGCTTCGGGATCAACAAGGGGGAGCCTGACTACAGCTTGCTGGACTGGAGCCACAGCCTGCGCCTGGTGCCCGAGCCACGGCCCGGTGAACCCAATGAAGAAGTGCTGGTGACCTCCTACTCGCGCCGCACCCAGGCGCTGTTGTGGCTGAACACTCGCACGGGCATGACGCGCGACGTCGCCGTTCAGGCACCGGCCGACAACATCCAGCAGTGGCTGGTCGACGCCAGCGGCGCGCCCCGCGCCGCAGTGAGCTTCACGAACGACCGCCTGCAGGCTTACTGGCTCAAGCCGGGCAGCACGCAATGGGAGCAGCTCTACGACACGACGGTGCTGAAACAGCCCTTCAGGCTCCACGACGTCGACAGCAAAGGCACGCTCTACGTCACGCACGTGCCCAAAGGAAGCCCGCAAGGCGTGTTGGCGCGCTACGACGCCCAAGCGAAAGCGCCCGCTCAGGCCGCCATCGTGGCAACGCCTGGCTTCGATTTCGCCGGCCACCTGATCACCGAAGGCGGCACCGTGCTGGGCGTGCGGGCGCTGGTGGACAGTGAGGCGACGGTCTGGCTGGATGAGCGCATGGCCAAGTTCCAGCAGCAGGCCGACAAGCGCCTGCCTGGCTTCATCAACCGCATCAGCTGCCTTCGCTGCGGCCAGCAGGATATGGTGGCCATCATCAAGTCCTACGGCGATCACGACCCCGGCAAGGTCTGGCTCTACCTGGGTAAACCGCCCGACGGAGAGCCCCACTGGCGCTCCATCGGCCGGGTGCGCGAGGCAGTCGCCCCCGAGCAGATGGCCACGATGGATTTCAAGACCATCAAGGCCCGTGACGGACGCGAACTGCCGGTGTGGATCACGCGCGCCGACGATGCCAAGGGGCCGCGCCCGGCCGTTGTGCTGGTGCACGGCGGGCCTTGGGTGCGGGGCCATGTCTGGGAATGGGACAAATGGGGGCAGTTCCTGGCCTCGCGCGGCTACGTCGTCATCGAGCCGGAGTTCCGCGGCAGCGCCGGCTACGGCGAGGAGCATCTGCGCGCCGGCTTCAAGCAATGGGGCCAGGCCATGCAGGACGACGTGACCGACGCGCTGCGCTGGGCGCAGAAGGAAGGGTTGGCCAGCGAGAAGGCCTGCATCATCGGCGCCAGCTACGGCGGCTACAGCACGCTGATGGGCCTGGCCAGGGAACCCGACCTCTACCGCTGCGGCGTGGCATGGGTGGCCGTGACGGACCTGGAGCTGATGGTGCAGGGGTCGTGGTGGGTGAGCGATGACAGCAGCATCGCCCGCAAGCTGACCCTTCCCGAGATGGTCGGCGACCCCAAGCAGGATGCCGCCATGCTGGCCGCCAACTCACCGGTGAAGCTGGCCTCGCGCATCAAGGCGCCGGTGCTGCTGGCCTACGGCGAGGCAGACCTGCGCGTGCCCATCGTGCATGGCAAGCGCATGCGCGACGCCCTGACAGCGGCCGGCAATCCACCGGAATGGGTCAGCTACCCCGAAGAAGGCCATGGCTTCGGCAAGCCCGAGAACCGACTGGACTTCGCCCGCAGGGTGGAGACCTTTCTCGCCAAGCATTTGGACCAGCCATGAAGCAGCGTCTGCTCGCCCCACTGATCCTGCTGGCCACGCTCGCCACGGGGACCCCGGTCCTGGCCGCGCCGCCGCCGGCCGAAGCCTTCTTCAAGGACCCCACCATCGTCGAGGCCGTGCTGTCGCCGTCGGGCCGCAAGCTCGCCGTGAGGAGCACCTTCGGCGGGCCGCGCGTCGGCCTCGGGGTCTTCGACCTCAACCCTGGCGGCAAGCCGATGCGCACCGCGCAGTTCAATGATGGTGACATCTCGCAGGCCTACTGGGTCAACGATGACCGGCTGGTCTTCAGCGTCACGGACCTGTCCGATGGCAGCGGCCGCCCCAATGGCGCGCCTGGCTTGTTTGCAATCAACCCCGACGGCAGCCAGATCCGACAGTTGGTGCGGCGCATGGGGCGGCCATTCTTCACTGACGGCAGCCGGCAGGATCGTCTGCTGGACTGGAACCACCGCCTGCTGGCCGTGCCACGGCCACAACCGAACGAGGTCAACGAAGAGGTGTTGCTGGCCGAGTTCACGCCTGACGAGCGCCACCTGGAAACGCCGCTGTGGCTCAACACCCGCACCGGCCGCACGCGGCTGACCGACGTGAACACCCCACCCGACACCGTGGGCTGGGTGACCGACAGCCGCGGCGAGCTGCGCGTCGCGCTGACGCGCCGCGACGGCCGGCGAGGCGCCCTGTGGCGCGGCCCGGGCCGCCAGGACTGGCAGCCTTTGTACGAAAGCGATCTGCTGAACGCGCCCTTCGGCATCAACGCCGTCGACGATGCCGGCCGGCTCTATGTGACGCACACCCAGCGCGGCAGCGAAACGGTGCTGAGCCTGTACGACTTCGAACGTCACGCGCCAGACCCCAAGCCCCTGGTCGTGACACCGGGCTTCGACTTCAACGGTCGTGTGCTCAATGACGCTGCGGGCACTGCCCTGGGCGTGCGTGTCACGACCGACGCCGAGACGACGGTCTGGCAGAACGCCGCCATGCAGGCGCTGCAAAAGGCGGCGGACGAGCGCATGCCGGGCCGCGTCAACAGCATCAGTTGCAGGCGCTGCGGCCAGGCCGATGTCGTGGCGCTGGTGCGCTCCTACAGCGACCGCGAGCCCGGCCAGTTGTGGCTCTACCAGGCCCAGCCGCCCGCGGGCGAAGCAGCTTGGCGCCCCGTGGGCCGCATGCGCAACGCGATCGAGCCGTCCGAGATGGCACAGATGGACCTGCACCGCATCAAGGCACGCGATGGCCGCGATTTGCCTGTCTGGGTCACGAAGAACGCCGAGGCCACAGGTCCGCTGCCGGCCGTCGTTCTCGTACACGGTGGACCCTGGGTGCGCGGCAATGCCTGGGGTTGGCATGCCTATGCGCAATTCCTGGCCTCGCGAGGCTACGCCGTGATCGAGCCGGAGTTCCGCGGCAGCACCGGCTACGGCCGAGACCATTTCCGCGCCGGCTTCCGCCAGTTCGGCCAGGCCATGCAGGACGACGTGGCGGACGCGCTGCGCTGGGCGCAGGAACAGAAGATCGCCAGCGACAAGGCCTGCATCGCCGGCGCCAGCTACGGCGGCTACAGCACGCTGATGGGCCTGATCAAGGACCCCGAGCTCTACCGCTGCGGCGTGGCCTGGGTGGCCGTGACCGACCTGGATCTGTATGTGGCGGGGTCCTGGTGGGTCCGCGATGACATCCCCGAGTGGGGCCGCCAGTTCCAGCTGCGCGACATGGTGGGCGACCCGGAGAAGGACGCCGCCCTCATCGCCGCTCATTCACCCGTCAAGCAGGCGGCCCGCATCAAGGCGCCCGTGCTGCTGGCCTTCGGTGAAGCCGACCTGCGGGTGCCTCTGGCCCACGGAGAGCGCCTGCGCAAGGCCATGCGCGAGGCCGGCAACGAGCCGGCCTGGGTGACCTACCCCGGCGAAGGCCATGGCTTTGCGGTGCTCAAGAATCGCGCCGATTTCGCCGAGCGCATGGAGGCTTTCCTGGCCAAATACCTGGGCCCGACTAGCCCTTGAACCCGTTGTAATGCCGCCGCCACTCCGGTGGCTTCCATAGGTGGGCCAGGCGCATGCCCCAGGTCTTCTCCTGGGCCATGTCGTGGAACATCGCCCGCCACTCGTGCGCATTCAGCCAGAACAGGTTGTGTGTGTAAAAGGGGTGCTCCAGGCCGTAGTCCACCGCCGCCTCCTCGGGCACGAAAGTGCCGAACAGGCGGTCGAAGACGATCAGCGTGCCGCCGAAGTTCTTGTCGATGTATTGCGGGTTGCGGCCGTGGTGGGCGCGGTGGTGGGACGGCGTGTTGAAGATGAACTCGAACCAGGCCGGCATCTTGCCCACCCAGCCGGTGTGCACGAAGAACTGATAGCCCAGGTTGAGTGACAGCGCGAACAGCACCCAGCGAGGCTCGAAGCCCAGCCACACGGCCGGCAGGTAGAACAGCCAGTTGCCCGCAATCGGATAGAACCAGCTCTGGCGCAGCGCGGTGCCGAAGTTCATCTTCTCCGAGCCGTGATGCACGACATGGGCACACCAGAACCAGCGGATGCGGTGGCTGCCGCGGTGGAACCAGTAATAAAGGAACTCGACGAGCAGGAACAGGCCGATGAAGCGCCAGACGGTCACATCCACGGTGAAGAGGCGGTGGTCATGGACCCAGCCCATGGCCGGCAACACCAGCACGACGAGCAGCACCAGGTCGGCAACCAGGTAGCTGCCACCGCTGTTCATGCTGTCGAAGGTGTCCCAGAGGTCGAAGACGCCGGTCCTGCGAAAGCGCCAGGCCTCCATCGCGATGAAGACGCCGAAGACGGGTGACAACATGACCAGCGTCAGGTCGCGCCAGTCGCCGTGGCGGTGGTAGAGGTCGAGCAGCCAGTCCATGCCGCCATGTTGATCCGAAACGGCCAGGCTTTCTTGACGGCAAAACCCGGGTTTTTGACGGATCACGCCACGCCTGGGGAGATCACGCAGAGGACGGTGGCCGGCACTGCTGCATCATCGACCGGCCGTGGATGAGACCCGTGTCGCCGCCAGCTATGTCCAGTTGCTCTTCGAGCACATGGGCGCGCTCGGCCGCGCCGAAGCCCTTGGCACACCGCCGGCGCCGGCCGAGACCTTTGTCGCGCTGCGCCGCTGGCAGGCGCTGCTCGAGCGGGCACGCGACCTCGACCCCGGCCCGAAGTCGACCTTCCCGCTGCGCCTGGCGCGCGGCATCGCGCCGCGGCACTTCGGCGTCGTCGGCTTCGCGGCGCTGGCCTGCGGTACCTTGGGCGAGGCCCTGCAGCGGCTGGAGCGCTATCACCGCTCGGTCTATGACGTGAACATCGCCCAGGTTCACCCCTGCCCCGAGGGCATCTGCATCGAATGGGGCGTGGAGCGCGGCCGCCCCGGCGCCCTCGTCGACGAGACCGCCATCGCGGCCCTGGTGCAGCTGACGCGTGAGTTCACGGGCAGGCCGGTGCACGCACTGGCGGCGGACTTCGTCAACCGCCACCCGGCCGACGTGCGGCCCTACGAGGACTTCTTCGGCGGCCCGGTGCGCTTCGATCAGCCCAGCACACGCCTTGTGCTGGCGCTGCGCGACCTCGCCCTGCCCTTGCGCGGCGCCGACGCGGCCCTGCTGGCGCTGCTCGACGATCAAGCCGAACGCCTGCTGCAGGAGGTGGCTGCCATCAGCGAGCCGGTCGGCGTCTGGCGCCAAGCCCTGGTCGGCCTGATCCGCAGTGGCCGCACCCAGCTGCCCGATCTGGCGCTCAGCCTGCAGATGAGCCCGCGCAGCCTGCAGCGGCGGCTGGCCGAACAGGGCCAGAGCTTCCAGGCCCTGCTGTCGCAGACTCGCCAGCAACTGGCCGAGGCCTATCTGCGCGACCCCGGCGTCGAGCTGGCCGAGGTGGCTCTGCTGCTCGGCTATTCCGAGCAAAGCGCCTTCACGCGCGCCTTCCGGCAGTGGACAGGCCAGGCGCCGCTGCAGTGGCGCAGACAGCATTCACGATGAACCTGGCTCCCCAAACCGTCGTCACCCATGGCGCGCCGGCCATGGGCCGCTATGCCGGCCGCATATCGCGCATCGATTGGTCACCCATGCGTGAGCGCCGCTCCTGGCTCTGGCACAAGCTGCATCACAAGCGCTGGCATTATGTTGGCCTGGGCAATGAGCAGCTCTTCATCGGCGTCGCCATCGTCCACCTCGGCTGGACCTGCACGGCTTTCGCCTACCTCTTCGACCGCCGTCGCCGCACCTTGCTGGCCAACTGGCGCCAGGATGGCCTGCCGGGATTGCAGGCCGGTGTATCCGACGCGCCGCTCGCCGGCGCCCGCACCTGGTTCCGCGGCCCAGGCGCGCGTCTGGCGCTCTGCCACGAGCCGGACGACAGCCTGCGCCTCACGGTCGCCACGCGCGCGCTGCGCATCCAGGCTCGCCTGGACCTCGGCCTCATGGCGCCCCCGCTGCTGGCCATCGGCCCGGTCGACGGCGGCATCGTCCATGCGACGCAAAAGACCACCGCCCTGCCCGTGCAAGGCTGGGCCGAGGCCGAGGGCCATCATTTCGGCCTGGATGGCGCCTGGGCGGCGGTCGACGCGTCCAATGGCCTGCTCGCCCGCGACACCGCCTGGCGCTGGGCCAGCGCCCACCGCGCCGACGTCGGCTTCAATCTGCAGCAGGGCTATTTCGGCGGGCAGGAGAACGTGCTGTGGCTGGACGGCATGCCGATCGCGCTGGCCGACGCGCATTTCGACTTCGACCCCACCCAGCCGTTGCGGCCGTGGCGGGTGCACACCGACGACGGCCTGCTTGACCTGGTCTTCACGCCTGAAGGCGCACGTGCCGAGGACCGTGACCTCCTCGTCGCCGCCAGCCACTACGTTCAGCCCATCGGCTGCTTCGCCGGCACGGTGCGGGCCGGTGCCGGCGCACCGGCGCGCCGCATCGACGGCCTGCTGGGCGTGACCGAGGACCACCGCTCCCGCTGGTGATACGTCACGCTCGGGCTCGGCAGGTCGGTTCAAAGACCGGGGCGGGTCGATACAGTCATGGCGCATCTCCAGTCGCCCCCCACGTGCCCCACGCCACCACACCCACACGCAACCTCGCGGCCGGCATTGCGCTGACCGTGGCACTGGTGCTGGCGCAGGCCTGGCTGCCCGAGCGCAGCATCGACCTCGCGGCCCCCGGTGCGGTGAGCAACCTGTTCCTGATCACCGCGGGCGACGCACCGGGCGAGCCCCCCGTGCAGTGGGTCGATTTCGAACGCCGCCGCTGGGTTTGCCGCTATCCCGCGAACAGCCCTTCGCAATCGTGTGGCATCACCCTCGTGCTGAGCGGCGACGACCCGGCCCGCGGCAGGAACCTGAGCGGATTCGACAACCTGGAGATGGACCTGGCCTACCAGGGCAGTGCCGCTCATCTGCGCGTGGCCCTGCGCAATTTCGACCCGCGCTTCTCCAAGCTGACCGACGGCAACAGCTCCCGCATGCAGTCGATCAACCTGAGGGGGCGCGATGTCACCGGGCCGGTCACCCTTGAACTTTCCGAGCTGACCGTGCCCGAGTGGTGGATCACGCAGTTCGACCTGCCGCGCGAGTTCAACCGGCCCAGTGTCGAGAACGTGACGAGCCTGTCCATCGACGTGGCGGACGGCCTCGCCGGCCAGAACCACGAGCTGGAGCTGCGCCATCTCACGCTCAAGGGGCCGTGGATCGCCCGCGACACCCTCTACCTCGGCCTGCTCTGCGCCTGGCTGCTGGCGGCCGGCACCGTGGTGGGCCGGCACTGGCGCGCGCTGCGGCGCAGCCATCTGCGCCAGCAGCGCGAGATCGACGCGTTGACGGCACGCACCCGCCTGCTGCGCGTCGAGCAGGACAAGCTGCGCCGCCTGGCCACCATCGACGAGTTGACCGGGGTGCTCAACCGGCGCGGGCTGGAGTCAGCGCTGGAGGACTTCGAGGCCGAATCGGCCGGCGTGGCGCTCGTGCTGCTCGACATCGACCACTTCAAGCACATCAACGACCGCTGGGGCCACCCCGTCGGCGACGAGGTGCTGCGCCGCATGGCCGCCATCGTGTCGGCCAATCTGCGCACGAGTGACGTCATCGGTCGCTGGGGCGGCGAGGAGTTCCTCGTCGCCTGCCAGGGCCGCCATGCCGACGACGCGGTGCGGCTGGCGGAGAAGCTGCGCGATGCCGTGCAACGCGGCAACTTCGACGCCAAGGGCCGTTTCGGCATCACGGCGAGTTTCGGCGTTGCGCTGGCACCGCCCGGGGCGTCGACCCACCGCGCCTTCAAGCGGGCCGACGCGGCCCTCTACCGCGCCAAGGCCGCCGGTCGCAACCGCGTCGAACTCGACACCGCGCACGACGCCGTCACCACGCTCTGAGCGTGGCGGGCGCCGCGCACGACGCTCAGTGCACGACGCGACCGAACGAGAACTCGCCGCCTTCGACCTGCACCGGGATCACATCCTTCGGGCCGAAGCGCCCCTGGAGGATGAGCTTGGACAGCGGGTTCTCGACGCGCTGCTGGATGGCTCGCTTCAGCGGCCGGGCGCCGAAGACGGGGTCGAAGCCGACCTTGGCCAGTTCGTTCAGCGCCGCCTCGCTGATGTCCAGCTTCATCTCCATCTTTTCCAGGCGCGCCTCGAGCAGCCGCAGTTGGATGCGGGCGATGGACTTGATGTGGTCGGCGCCCAGCGCGTGGAAGATGACCGTCTCGTCGATGCGGTTCAGGAACTCGGGCCGGAAGTGGGCCTTGACCTCGCCCCACACGGCCTCGCGGATGACCTCGTCCTTCTCACCCGACAACGCCATGATGTGCTGGGAGCCGAGGTTTGATGTCATCACGATGACGGTGTTCTTGAAGTCCACCGTGCGGCCTTGGCCGTCGGTCAGGCGGCCGTCGTCCAGCACTTGCAAGAGCACATTGAACACGTCCGGGTGGGCCTTCTCGACCTCGTCAAGCAGCAGCACGGAGTAGGGCTTGCGGCGCACGGCCTCGGTCAACGTGCCGCCTTCCTCATAGCCGACATAGCCGGGGGGCGCCCCAATGAGGCGGCTCACCGAGTGCTTCTCCATGAACTCGCTCATGTCGATGCGCACCATGTGGTCGTCGCTGTCGAACAGGAAGCCGGCCAGGGCCTTGCACAGCTCGGTCTTGCCAACGCCGGTGGGGCCGAGGAAAAGGAAGCTTCCCAGCGGCCGGTTCGGGTCGCTCAGGCCGGCACGTGAACGGCGAATGGCGTCGGACACGGCCTGGATGGCCTCGTCCTGGCCGATGACGCGATCGTGCAGCTTGGCTTCCATCTGCAGCAGCTTCTCGCGCTCGCCCTGCATCAGCTTGGAGACCGGAATGCCGGTAGAGCGCGCCACGACCTCGGCGATCTCCTCGGCACCCACCAGCGTGCGCAGCAGTTGCGGCCTGTTGGTGCCGGCCTTGCCGGCCTCCTTGGCCTGGGCCTCCTTGAGCTGCTTCTCCAGCTCGGGGAGCTTGCCGTACTGCAACTCGGCAACCTTGTTGAAGTCGCCCTTGCGCTTCCATTCCTCGATGTGCTGGCGGGCGCGATCGATCTCTTCCTTGACGTGGGCCGAGCCCTGGGCCTGGGCCTTCTCTGCCGTCCAGATCTCTTCCAGGTCGTTGTACTCGCGCTGCAGCTTCAGCAGCTCGTCCTCGATGAGGCCGAGGCGCTTGATGGAGCCTTCGTCCTTTTCCTTCTTGACCGCCTCGCGCTCGATCTTGAGCTGGATCATGCGGCGGTCCAGCCGGTCCATGGCCTCGGGCTTGGAGTCGATCTCGATCTTGATCTTGGCCGCGGCCTCGTCGATGAGGTCGATGGCCTTGTCGGGCAGGAAGCGGTCGGTGATGTAGCGGTGGCTCAGCTCCGCCGCGGCAATGATGGCCGGGTCGGTGATCTCCACGCCGTGGTGGACCTCGTACTTCTCCTGCAGGCCGCGCAGGATGGCGATGGTGGCCTCCACCGTCGGCTCGTCGACCAGCACCTTCTGGAAACGGCGCTCCAGGGCCGCGTCCTTCTCGACGTATTTGCGGTATTCGTCCAGCGTCGTCGCGCCGATGCAATGCAACTCGCCACGCGCAAGAGCGGGCTTGAGCATGTTGCCGGCATCGATGGAGCCCTCGGACTTGCCGGCGCCCACCATGGTGTGGATCTCGTCGATGAAGAGGATGGTCTGGCCGGCGTCCTGGCTGACCTCCTTCAGCACGCCCTTGAGGCGCTCCTCGAAGTCGCCGCGGTACTTGGCGCCGGCCAGCAGCAGGGCCATGTCCAGCACGAGCACGCGCTTGCCCTTCAGCGAATCGGGCACCTCGCCGTTGATGATGCGCTGGGCCAGGCCCTCGACGATGGCCGTCTTGCCCACGCCCGGCTCGCCGATCAGCACGGGGTTGTTCTTGCTGCGGCGCTGCAGCACCTGGATCGTGCGACGGATCTCCTCGTCGCGGCCGATGACGGGGTCGAGCTTGCCCATGCGGGCGCGCTCGGTCAGGTCCAGCGTGTATTTCTTCAGCGCCTCGCGCTGGCCCTCGGCCTCGGCCGACTCGACCTTCTGGCCGCCGCGAACCGCCTCGATGGCGGACTCCAGCGACCGGCGCGTCAGCCCATGGCCGCGCACGACGCCGGCCAGGTCGGTCTTGGCCTCGGTCAGCGCCAGCAGGAACATCTCGCTGGCAATGAACTGGTCACCGCGCTTGGTGGCTTCCTTCTCGGCCGCCTGTAGCAGGGAAACGAGATCGCGCCCGGCCTGCACGGTCTGGCCCGAGCCGCTGACCTGGGGCAGGCCAGCCATCAAGCCGTCCAGCGCCGTGCGCAGGCCGCCGGCATTGACGCCGGCGCGTTCCATCAAAGCGCGCGGGCCTTCATCCTGGGCCAGCATGGCCGCCAGCACGTGGACGGGCTCGATATAGGGGTTGTCGCGGGCCAGGGCCAGGCTCTGGGCCTCACCCAGGGCCTCCTGGAAGCGGGTGGTGAACTTGTCGGCACGCATGGTGGGAATCCTCCGGTTGCCAAGCCAAGTGGGCGCCAGCCGGCGCTTTTCAAGTTGAGCTAGATCAAGGCCTGCACGAGACGCATCCCCAGCCACGCGGCAAAAAGCGCTCCCAGCACGTGGGCCAGCGTATGGGCAGCAGCCATGCCCAGCTCGCCATGCCGCAACAACGCCAGCGACTCGCCCGAAAAGGCAGAAAACGTCGTCAGCCCGCCGAGGAAGCCCGTCACCAGCAAAAGTTTCAGCAATTCGTTCGGATGGCGGCCCAGCCACTCCAGCGCAACGCCGATCAACAGGCCCCCCACGAGGTTGACCAGCAGCGTACCGAGCGGGAAACCGGCCCAACGGGTGTTGAACAGCAGGCCGGCCTGCCAGCGAGTCAGCGCGCCCAAGGCGGCGCCTATCGAAACTGCCAACGCATTCACAGGGCATTCCCCCCGGCAATCCCCCAACGCGCCAGCGCCTCGTCGTCCGCCACCCGGGCATCCACCCAGTGCGCGCCGTCCGGCGTGTGCTCCTTCTTCCAGAACGGCGCCTGGGTCTTCAAATAGTCCATCAGGAATTCGCAGGCCTGGAAGGCCTGCCCTCGGTGGGCGCTGGTGACGAGCACCAGCACGATCTGGTCGCGGGCCTGCAGGGTGCCGACGCGGTGGATGACCTTGGCGGCACGGATGTCGAAGCGGGCCATGGCCGCGTCGACCATGGCCTCAATGGCCGCCTCCGTCATGCCCGGGTAGTGTTCCAGCTCCATCGCCGACACTGCCGCGCCGCTGCTGTGCTCGCGCACGGTGCCGACGAAGGCGACGACGGCACCGACGCCGCCATCCCCCATCCGCAGGGCGGAGGTTTCGGCGCCGACGTCAAAGTCCCCGGACTGGATGCAAACTCTGGGCATGACAGAGATTCTCACCCTGGCGCGCGGTGAGATTCACATGTTTGGCCGTTGAAGTCTGAGCCCGCCGCCGGATACTTGCCCCTCATTTCTTCTCACGCAGCCAGGAATCGACATGGCCCTGATGGATTTCATCAAGAAACAGTTCATAGACGTCATCCAGTGGACGGAGGACGGCGATGGCGTGCTGGCCTGGCGCTTCCCGATGTCCGGCATGGAAATCCAGAACGGCGGCCAGCTCGTCGTGCGGGAATCCCAGGTCGCGGTCTTCGTCAACGAGGGTCAAGTGGCCGACGTCTTTGGCCCCGGCACCCACAAGCTGACGACCCAGACCCTGCCGGTGCTGACCTATCTCAAAAACTGGGACAAGCTCTTCGAGTCGCCCTTCAAGAGCGACGTCTACTTCTTCAGCACGCGCCAGCAGATCGACCAGCGCTGGGGCACCAGCCAGCCGGTCGCCATCCGCGACAAGGACTTCGGCGCCGTGCGCCTGCGCGCCTTCGGCAACTACGCCTACCGCATCCTGGACCCCAAGGTCTTCCACAGCCAGATCTCCGGCACGCGCGAGCGCTACACGGTGCAGGACCTGGACGGCCAGCTGCGTGGCCTGATGCTGCAGCACATCAGCGACGCCGTCGCCAGCAGCGGTACGCCCTTCCTGGACCTGGCTGCCAACCAGGTCGAGTTCGCTGCCGCGCTGAAAAACGCCACCGCCGAATCCTTTTCGGCCATCGGCCTGGAGCTGATCTCGGTGACGATGCAGAACGTGTCGCTGCCCGAGGAGCTGCAGAAGATCCTCGACCAGCGCATCGGCATGGGCATCATTGGCCAGAACATGGGCCAGTTCATGCAGTACCAGGCCGCGCAAGCCCTGCCCGAAATGGCCAAGGGCGGCGGCGACGGCGGTGGCATTGCCGGCCAGGCCGTGGGCCTGGGCGCCGGCGTGGCCCTGGGCCAGACGCTGGCGCAGACGCTGGGCCAGGGCCTGGCCGGCGTCGGCACCGCGGCGCCCGCACCGGCGGCCAGCAAGCCCGAAGACATCGTCTCGCTGCTGGAAAAGCTCGGCGACCTCAAGGCCAAGGGCATCCTGACCGACGAGGAATTCGCCGCCAAGAAGGCCGATCTGCTGAAGAAACTTGGCTAGGGCCTGTGAACACTACGGCAGCAGACCGCGTTGTGGCCAGAAAGCCCGCGAGCAAGGCGCGAAACGAGGCTTGGGTAGGCCCCAAGCGAGGCTTCGCAACGCCGCGCGCGGGTTTTCTGGCCGCAACCCGCAGGGAAGGCCATCCGCCCGGGGCCACTCCGCGTTGCACCGCTTGCCCGCACATCAGTGCGGGCGGCGCGGTACGCCTTGATTGGCCCCGGGCGGATGGCCTTCGCGGCCTACTTCCGTAGTGTCCACAGGCCCTCAGGCGCCAGCCGCCCAGCGTCGCTGGCGCGCCGCCTGCCCCAACTGCGGCGCGCCGGTCGAGTTCGCGAGCGCGGCTTCTGCGAGTGCCGTCTGCGGCTTCTGCCGCAGCACCTTGCTGCGCGACGGTGAGGCGCTGAGCCAGATCGGCCAGAGCGCCGAGATCTTCGAAGACTATTCGCCGCTGCAGCTCGGCACGACCGGCCGCTGGATGGGCCGCAGCTTTGCCGTCGTCGGACGCGTGCAGCGTGGCTCGGAGCTGGGCAACTGGAACGAATGGCATCTGTTCTTCGACACCGGTGCCGACGCACCCCGCGTGGCCTGGCTCAGCGAGGACAACGGCCAGTTCGTCCTCAGCCTGGAAGCGCCACTCGCTGAAGCTCCGCCCGAAGCCCCCGCCCTCGGCCAGCCGCTGACGCTGGCCGGCCAGCGCTGGCAGGTGGCCGCCATCGTCGAGGCGGCGCTGCGTGCGGCCGAAGGCGAGCTGCCACGGCCGCCCAAGCCCGGCCGCGTCATCGAGCTGCGCAACGACAAGGGCGAGGTCGGCAGCCTGGAATACCGCGACGGCCAGCCACCGGTCTGGTCCGTTGGCCGCAGTGTGCTTCTCGCCGACATGGCCTTGCAGGGCCTGCGCACGACGGCCGAGGGCGAGTCGGTCGCGGAAGCCAAGTTCAAGGGCCGGGCCATCGCCTGCCCGAGCTGCGGCGCACCACTGGAGCCCAAGCTCACGCAGACCAAGAGCATGGTCTGCGCCCAGTGCAATGCCGTGGTCGACTTGCCGGAGGGCGAATCCAAGGCCCTGGGCTTCACCCCGCAGGATCGCGGCCTGCCGCCGCTGATTCCGCTGGGCCGCACCGGCACGCTGGCCGTTGACGGCGGCAAGCCCGAAGCCTGGCAGGTCGTGGGCTACCAGGAGCGCTGCGACATCCCCGAGGACGCCGACGACGAGCAGAGCTTCTGGCGCGAATACCTGCTCTACAACCGGCTGGCGGGCTTTGCCTTCCTTGTCGACACCCGCGAGGGCTGGAGCCTGGTGCGCACGCTGACCGGCGCCCCCACCTCGGGCCGCGGCGGCGTCAGCTGGCAGGGGCGCGACTATGCGCAGCGCTGGGTTTACGGCGCCAAGACGACCCATGTACTGGGCGAGTTCTACTGGCCCGTGCGGCTGGAAGACCGCGTCCAGGTCACCGACTACATCACCCGCGACGGCCAATTCCTGCTGAGCCGCGAGCAGCAGGGCCCCGAGATCACCTGGAGCGGCGGCAGCCCGGTGCCGGCCGACACCGTGAAGACGGCCTTCAACCTGGTGGCACCGGCCGTCCAGTTCGCACGTGACACTTCCGCCTTCAAGAGCGGCGGCAACCTGCTGCGCAACATCATCATCGGCCTCTTCCTCGTCGTGTTGCTGTTCGCCCTGCTGCGTGCCTGCTCCAGCGACGATTGCCAGCAGTACAAGAGCAGCTTCGGCGAGAACAGCAATGAGTACCGCCAGTGCCGCGCCAGTTCGCGCGGCAGCGGCGCCTATATCGGCAACAGCGGCGGCAGCTACGGCGGCTACAGCAGCGGCGGCGGCGGCCACAAGTGACCCAACACAGCAGGAGAGCACCATGACACTTGATTGGCTCAAACCCGAGGTCATCCTCGGCTCGACGATGTACGCCGTCATCGGTGTCGTCATCTTTTGGCTCTCTTTCGTCATCGTCGACAAGATGACGCCGTACAAGCTCTGGGAAGAACTCGTCGAGCACAAGAACATCGCGCTGGCCATCGTCGTTGGTGCGATGTGCATTTCCATCGGCAACATCGTCGCGGCGGCCATTCATGGCTGAAGGGCGGCGGGCCTGGCTCGCCGCCGGTTTGATCGGCCTGGCCGCAATGGCGGGACCTACAAGCGCAGACGCGCCAAGCCAGGAAGCGCTTCGTGCCGAAGTCCGGTTGCTGGCCAAGCTCGCGCCCGCCGCGATCCGACAAGGCCTGCGGCTGCAGGTCAAGGCGGCCAACGGAGAGGCCGTGCGCTTTGACAGCGTGCATCCCGGCGATGCCCATCCCGAGGACTACGTCGACCACCGACTCACCGGCACCTCGCCCGACGGCAAGTTCTTCGTCGTGTCTTCGCGCAGCTACGAAGGCGAGACGACCTTCTGGGTGTCCCGCACGACCGGCCAGAAGGTGGAGGTCTTCGAGCCGCCGGAGGTCTCGTTGGACGGCCGTTACGCCGTGACGGCGCTGCACCGAGAGTCCACCGGACCGAGCGGCGTCTTCGTTTGGGAGATCGTCGGCGACCGCCTTCTACCGCGCGACCACATCGAGCACGGCGACTACGGCCTGTTCACCTTCAAACGCTGGACCGGCAACGACACCGCCGAGTTGGAGCTCTTCAGCCACTCCTATCTGAAGTTCTGCCTCGGAGCACAGAGCACGACGGCGACGGTGCGGCTGATCCGCTCGACCACAGGCTGGACCGTGGCCGCCCCTACCCAGGCCAGTCAGGTGCGCTGTGAGTGATGGCCCGCGCGACTTACGCACGCTGACCGCCAACGCCCACGAGGACTGGACGCTGTTCGCCGTGCGCTTTCACGACAAGCCCGGCGCCGGTGAACTGCGCCGCCAGCTGCTGCAGGCGCATCTCGAATGGGTGGCGGCCCACGCCGATGTGCTGCGCGCCGCCGGCTCACTGCGGGAATCGCCCGAGGCAACGCCGGTGGGCGGCTTGTGGGTCGTTCGAGCGCCGGACAAGGCTGCCGTCGAGGCTCTGATCGCCATCGACCCCTTCACGACCGGCGGTCTGCGCGCCGGCTGGGATATCTTCTACTGGAGCAAGGCCCTGCCTCAGCCGGTGTCGTTCTAGACTCGCGGCCCGCTGAACGACTGCACTGGCCAGCCATGACCTTCTCCGTCCGCGGCCTCGCCCAGGCCCTGCTCCTCGCGATCGCCCTGCCCGTTTCGGCCGCCGACGCACCACCCGACGTGGCCATCTTCGTCGCGCGGCTCGATGTCGCCGCGGGCAAGGTCAGCGACACCCGCAACATCACGCCCGGCAAGGGCAACAACTTCCAGCCGGCCTTCACCCACGACGGCGCGGCCGTCGTCTACACCTCGGGCCGCACCGGTTCAAACAACATCTACCGCCACGACCTTGCCAAGGGCACGACCGTGGCCGTCACCGCGACGACCGAGAACCTCTACTCGCCGACGCCGCTGGTCGACGGCAACGGCTTCTCGGCCATCCGCGTCGTCACCGCCGATCCGGCCTACGGCATCGAGGTCAACGAGCCGTCCCTGTGGCTGTTCGGCTGGGACGGCAAGCCCGTCGCACCCGTGGTACCGACCAAGCGCATCGGCTACCACGCCTGGGTCAACCCCGACCAGTTGGCCGCCTTCATCGTCGACGACGTGCCGGAGCGCAACAACCACCGGGCTGTGCTCATCAGCCGCACCACCGGCCAGCAGACGCTGCTGACCGCCAAGCCCGGCCGGTCGCTGGGCCGCACGGCCGACGGCAAGCGCGCCCTCTTCGTCGACCAGACCGACCCGGCCCACTGGCGCATCTGTGCGATGGGCGCAGCTGACAAGGCGCCGCAGGTGCTGGTGGAGACGCCCGTCGGCCCGGAGGGCGAAAAAGACGCCAACCGCAGCCAGTACTTCGTGGCCCTGCCCGATGGCTCGATGCTGATGGCGCGCGGCAATCTGTTGCTGCGCTGGGATGGCAAGCTGGGCGGCAGCTTCCAGGCCTTTGCCGAACTCGCCGACCTGGGCGGCGCCATCCGCAACATCGCCGCCAGCCCGGACGGCAAGCGGCTGGCCTTCTCGGTGCTGCTCAAGCCGTGACCGAGCAGCAGCCCACCGCTCGCGCTTCACTGGCCGAGCTGCTGCTGCTCGCCAGCGTCTTCGTCATCGCCGCCTGCGGCCTGGTCTACGAGCTGGCGGCCGGCGCGCTGGCCAGCTATCTGCTTGGCGACTCGGTGCTGCAGTTCTCCACCGTCATCGGCGTCTATCTCTTCGCCATGGGCCTGGGCTCCTGGCTGTCGCGCTTCGTCGAACGCCAGCTCGTCGGCGTCTTCCTGCAGGTGGAGCTGCTCGTGGGCGTCATCGGCGGGCTGATGCCGGCCGGCCTCTTCGCCGTGCACAGCTTGCTGCCGCCGGGCGAAGGCGCGGCCTTCAAAACCCTGCTCTATGCGCTGGTGCTGCTCGTCGGCGCCTTGGTCGGGCTGGAGATCCCGCTCGTCATGCGCATCCTGAAGCGCCACTTCAGCGCGCGCTATGGCCTGAAAGACCTGGTCTCCCAGGTGCTGACCTTCGACTACCTCGGCGCCCTGCTCGTGGCCCTGGCCTTCCCGCTGGTGCTGGTGCCCCAGCTCGGCCTGGTGCGCACGGGCATCGCCTTCGGCCTGCTGAACGTGGCCGTCGCGGTCTGGGCACTGTGGATCTTTCGCGCCGAGCTGCGCGCGCGCCGCAGCCAGGCCATCGCCTGCGGGCTGTCGGCCGTGCTGCTGCTGGCCGCCCTGCTCGGCGCCGATGCGCTGACGCGTTGGTCCGAGGAACGCTTCTACGGCGAGCACATCGTCTTCAAGCAGAGCAGCGCCTACCAGCGCATCGTCGTCACCGATGGCGGCGGCGGCACGCGGCTGTTCCTTAACGGCAATCTGCAATTTCACTCGCGTGACGAGTACCGCTATCACGAGGCCCTGGTCCACCCGGCCATGGCGGCCCAGGGAGCCCCCAAGCGCGTGCTGGTGCTCGGCGGCGGCGACGGCATGGCCGTGCGCGAGATCCTGAAGTACTCGAGCGTCGAGCAGGTGACGCTGGTGGAGCTGGACCCATTGATGACCGGCCTGTTCACGTCTACGCCGAAGCTCGCGGCGCTCAACGGCCATTCGCTTTCGTCGCCCAAGCTGCGCATCGTCAATGCCGATGCCTTCGGCTGGCTGGAACAGCACGCCGAGGTTTTCGACGTCATCGTCATCGACTTCCCAGACCCGTCCAATTTCGCCCTCGGCAAGCTCTACACGGCGAGCTTCTACGAGCTCGTCGACCAGCACCTCAGCGCCGCCGGTTACGCCGTCGTGCAGACCACCTCGCCGCTGATCGCCCGGCGCAGCTTCTGGACAGTCGTCACGACACTGGAATCGGTCGGACTTACCGCCACCCCCTACCACGCGCATGTGCCGAGCTTTGGCGAATGGGGCTTTGTGCTGGCCTCGCGGCGGCCCTTCCGGCAGCCAGCGGCCTTCCCGCCCGGCCTGCGCTTCCTCAGCCTGCAGAGCCTGCCCGCCCTCCTCGACTTTCCGCCCGACATGGCGCGCGTACCGACCGAGGTGAATCGCCTCAGCAACCAGGTGCTGGTGCAAGAGTTTGAAACCGAGTGGGGGCAGGTTCACTAGGCGCGCCTTTTGCCGGAAGATCGGCTCGCCGGCAAAAGACGCTGGCGCAGGAGCCACCCATGCAGACTGCCACCCTGAAGCCCGAAGCCCTGGCCCAGGTCGACCTGCCGTCGACGCCGCCCGGCACCGATGCCAGGAATATTGACAGCATCTATGACAACCTCGTCCACGGCGTCGGCCACGAGCATGTGACCGAAGCCAATGTCGAAGCGCTGATGCAGCGCGCCGCGGCCGACCACCACCCGGTATTGGCCGAAGAGCTGCGCGAATGGCGCTCAAACAGTGATGGCGACGATGTGAAGCCCGTGGCGAGCTGACGGGCGAGGCGACGGCGCAGGCTGCTACCCTGCCGCCCTTGCGCCCGCCCCAGCCCTCTTTTCCCCGCGTCGAAACCACCGGCCCCTCCCGCCGGGCGCTGCTGCTCGGCCTGCTGGCCGGCGGCTGCACGCCCGACGCGCCGGCCCTGCAGGGCGGCTGGGTCGGCACCCATCCCGAGCGCGGCCATCGGCTGCGGGGCGAATTGCCCAAGGCCGACGGGCCGCTGAAGACCACGGGCGTGCTCATCGTCGGCGCTGGCGTCGCCGGCCTAGCCTGCGCGCGTGCGCTGGCCCGGCGCGGCATCGACGACTTCGCCCTGCTCGACCTCGAAGACCAGGCCGGCGGCAACAGTCGTGGCCACGTGCTGGCCGGCGCGCCCTGCCCCCTCGGCGCTCACTACCTGCCGCTGCCCGGCGCCCAGGCGCGTGAAGTCAACGAACTGCTCCACGAGCTGGGCCTGGCCCGTGAACAACTCGGCCGCACGGTCTGGGACGAGCGCCACCTCTGCCACAGCCCGCAGGAGCGCCTCTTCATCGACGGCGAATGGCGCGAGGGCCTGCTGCCGCCGCCGGAGGGCGCCGCGTCGCTGGCGCAGTACCGGCGCTTCTCGGTGCTGGTCACCCAGGCGCAGCGTGAACTCAGCTTTGCCATGCCCAGCCACCGTGCGCGCTGGACCGCCGGCCATGCCACGCTCGACGCCCAGACCTTCGCCACCTGGCTGGACACCGCCGGCCTGAACGATACCCGGCTTCGCTGGTATCTCGACTACTGCTGCCGCGACGACTTCGGCGCCGGGGACAGCACCGTCTCTGCCTGGGCCGGTCTGCACTATTTCGCCAGCCGCCATGGCTTCCATGCGTCCGGCGACGAGGCGGCCGAGCGCGAGCCGGTGCTGACATGGGCCGAAGGCAATGGCTGGCTCAGCGCCCACGTCGCCGCGCCGCTGCGCGAGCGCATCCATCTGGGCCGCACGGTGCTGCGCGTGACCGAGCAGCGCCAGGGCGTCGAACTGCTGGCCTGGAACGAGGCGACCGGCGCGCCCGAACGCTGGGCAGCGCGCGCCGTCGTCATGGCCGCGCCCTTGTTCGTGTCGGCCCGGCTGCTGGCCGCGCCGCCTGATGCCCTGCGCTCGCTGAAGCAGGCCCACGCCCCCTGGCTGACGGCCAGCATCGCGCTTCGCGAGCCGCTGCTGCAACGCCCCGGCGCGCCACCCTCCTGGGACAACGTGCGCTATGGCAGCGTGGCCCTGGGCTATGTCGACGCGCGTCACCAGTCGCGCGATCCGACGCCGCGCCCACCGGTGCTGACGGCCTACCTCGCACTGCCCGAAAGCCAGCGTGGCGAGCTGCTGAAGCAGCCTTGGCAGCACTGGGCCGGGATCGTCACCCAGGAGCTGGCCCAGACCCACCCGGACCTGCCGGCCAAGCTCGAGCGCATCGACCTCTGCCGCTTCGGCCATGCGATGAGCATCCCCGCACCTGGCCTGCGTGGCTCGGCCGAGCTGGCCGCGCTGAACGCCCAGCGCGGCCGCGTCGTGTTCGCACACAGCGACCTGGCGGGGTACTCGGTCTTCGAGGAGGCCTACACGGCCGGCGTCGAGGCGGCCGCGCGGCTCAGCCTCTGAACTGCCGTCTCGCGCGGCGCGAACGCCTTCAGCAAGGCATCGAGCAGGGCCTCGGCCTTGGCGCTGTTGTCGGCGCCGTAATTGCAGACATAGACGTCCAGCGTCACACCGCCCAGCTCGGGCCAGGTGTGCACGGCCAGATGCGATTCGGCCAGCAACACGACGCCGGTGACGCCGCTCTGCTCTTCCTTCGGTGCAAAGCGGTGGAAGAGTTCCGCAACGCCGGTGAGGCCTGAGCGAGTCACCGCGTCGCGGCACAAAGCGGCGAGCGCGTCGGCATCGCGCATGACCGCCAGCGTCGGGTCAACGCCGTGCAGGTCGGCCGTCAGGTGCAGGCCGTTCATCCGCCGGTCACGGGAGGGAAGAACGCCAGTTCATCGCCGTCTGCAAGCTCGGCGGATTCGGCACACATCTTCTGGTTCAGCGCCGCCCGCACCGCGCGGCCGCGAGCCAGCGTCTCGGCATGGATGCCACCTCGCGACTGCAGTGCCTCGCGCGCGGAGGCGACAGTGCTGCCCTCGGGCAGTGCAAGCGCCTCGCCCTCGCCCAGCTTCTCGCGCAGCGAGGCGAAGAAGCGCAGCTTGACCGTGATGCTCACGCCAGCAGCTCCGCGAACGGAATGAAGCGCACCGCGTCGCCCGCCTTGAAGGCCTGGCCGGGCGGGTTATCGAGCAGGCCGTCGGCCCAAAACGCCGAGGTCAAGACGCCGCTGCTCTGGTTGGAGAACATCGCCAGGCCGCCCTCTTCGTCCAGACGCACCCGCAGAAACTCGCGGCGTTTGTCGGGCTTGGGCCAGTCGAAGCCGGCCGCCAGCCGATAGCCCCGCGGCGTCAGGCGCGCAGCGCCTTGCAACTTCAGCAGGAAGGGCCGCACGAGGACGAGGAAGGTCACCAGGCTGGAAACCGGGTTGCCGGGCAGACCGATGAAGTGGGCAGCGCCGACGCGGCCATACGCGAACGGCTTGCCGGGCTTGATCGCGATGGCCCACAGGTCGAGCTGGCCCTCAGCCTGCACGGCGGGGCGCAGATGATCTTCCTCGCCGACGGACACGCCCCCCGAGGTGAGGATGACGTCGGCCTGGGACGCCGCTTCGCGCAGCGCGGCGCGGGTTGCATCGAGGCGGTCGGGCACGATGCCAAGGTCGATGACCTCGCAGCCCAGGCTTTCGAGCAGGGTCCGCAGCGTGAAGCGGTTGGAGTTGTAGATGGCACCGGGCGGCAGCGGCTCGCCGGGCATGACGAGTTCGTCGCCGGTGGAGAACAGTGCGACACGCGGTCGGCGGGTGACGGTCAGCTCGGCGGCGCCAGCGGTCGCGGCCAGCCCGACGGAGACCGCATCCAGCCGCGTGCCGGCCGGCAGCACGACCGAACCGGCGCGCACGTCCTCGCCACGCAGGCGCACGTTGGCGCCAGCGGTGATGGGCTGGGTCATGCTGACCTTGTCGCCCACCAGCTCGGTGAACTCCTGCATGACGACGGTGTCCGCACCCGGTGGCACATGGGCGCCCGTGAAGATGCGCGCCGCCTCGCCGGGTGGCAGCGGTGCGGGCACGCTGCCAGCGGGAATGCGCTGCGTGACAGGCAATGCCTGGCCCGCATCGGCGGCGCGCAGCGCATAGCCGTCCATCGCCGAGTTGTCGGCCGGTGGCACGTCCACCGGCGAGATCAGGTCCGCGGCCAACACACGGCCAACCGCGGCGCTGGTGGCCAGCGTCTCGCGCCCGGCCAGCGGCTGGATCTGCGCCAGCAGCGCGGCCAGCGCCTCGTCCAGCGGGATCAACGGCTTCCTGGGGGCTTCAGACATTGGCGTGAATGTAGGCCTTCACCTGGCCTACATCGGCCGGCATGACCTTCACGCGTTTGGGGAGTTCTTCGATGCCTTCCAGCCCGGCGGGCCGCGGCGGCTCGATGGCCAGGGCCTCGTGGATGGTTGCCGCGAACTTGGCCGGCAGGGCCGTCTCCAGCACCAGCATCGTGACGTTGGGATCGCGCTTCTCCAGCGCCACCTTGAGGCCGTCGGCGGTGTGCGGGTCGATGATGACGCCGTGCTCGGCATGGCAGCGGCGGATGGTTGCCACACGGTCGGCATGCGTGCTGCGGCCGGACACGAAGCCGAAGCCGGCGATGTCGGCATGCTCGCCGCCGCCCAGCTCGAACTGGCTGGCGCCGAAGTGCTGCTTCACGCGACCACCGTCGCGGCCGAGCAGGTCGAAGACGAAGCGCTCGAAATTGCTCGCCTTGGAGATGTCCATCGACGGACTGGACGTCTCGTGAGTGTCGGCCGTGCTGCGCGGGCGGTAGGCGCCGGTGCGGAAGAACTCGTCCAGCACATCGTTCTCGTTGGTCGCGACAACCAGCTGCTTGATGGGCAGGCCCATCATGCGCGCCACGTGGCCGGCACAGACGTTGCCGAAGTTGCCGCTCGGCACCGTGAAACTGATCTTGTCGGCGTTGCTCTTCGTCGCCTGGAAGTAGCCGGCGAAGTAGTAGACGACCTGGGCCAACAGGCGCGCCCAATTGATGGAGTTGACCGTGCCGATGCGGTGCTCGCGCTTGAAGGCGAGGTCGTTGGACACGGCCTTGACGATGTCCTGGCAGTCGTCGAACACACCGTCGACGGCGATGTTGTGGATGTTCTCGTCTTGCAGGCTGAACATCTGCGCCTGCTGGAAGGGGCTCATGCGGCCGTTGGGGCTGAGCATGAAGACCTTGACGCCCTTCTTGCCGCGCATCGCGTACTCGGCGGCGCTGCCGGTGTCGCCCGACGTCGCGCCCAGGATGTTGAGCGTCTCGCCGCGACGGCCGAGTTCGTACTCGAACAGCGCACCCAGCAGTTGCATGGCCATGTCCTTGAAGGCCAGCGTCGGGCCGTTGGACAGACCTTGCAGCGCGATGTGGTCGCCCAGCCAGGTCAGGGGCGTGATGGCCTCGGTGCCGAAGACCTCGGCCGTGTAGACGCGGCGCGTGATGGCGCGCAGGTCGTCGGCGGGGATGTCGTCGATGTAGAGCGACAGGATCTCGAAGGCGAGGTCCGCATAGGCCAGGCCGCGCCAGCGCGCGAGCGTGGCGGCGTCGACTTTCGGGTAGGCCTTGGGCAGGTAAAGGCCGCCGTCGGGAGCGAGGCCTTCGAGCAGGATGTCGGAGAAGCCGCGCTCGGTCTGGTCGCCGCGGGTGGAGATGTACTTCATGTCAGTTCAGGCTCAGGCCAGTTCTTCCTTGCGGATGCGGACGATGGGAGCGAGCACGGTCGGCAGGCCCTGCATCTTGGCCAGGGCTTCGTTCATGCGGCCTTCCACCGTGTCGTGGGTCAGGATGATGAGGTCGGTCTGGCGCTCGCCTTCGCCCGACTCGCGCTGCAGCACGGCATCGATGGAGATGTCGTGCTCGGCCAGGATGGTGGTGATGCGCGACAGCACGCCGGGCTGGTCGGCCACCACGAGGCGCAGATAGAAGGCGGTGTGCACGTCGGCCATCTCGAGGATGGGTGTGTCGCTCATCGCGTCGGGCTGGAAGGCCAGGTGCGGCACGCGGTGGTCGGGATCGGCCGTGTGCAGCCGGGTCACGTCCACCAGGTCGGCGACGACGGCCGACGCGGTCGGCTCGGCGCCCGCGCCCTTGCCGTAGTACAGCGTCGTGCCGACGGCATCGGCCTGCACGACGACGGCATTCATCGCGCCTTCGACATTGGCAATCAGGCGGCTGGACGGAATCAGCGTGGGATGCACGCGCAGTTCGATGCCGCTGGTCCCGGCAGGGACCCCATTTCCATCCATGCGGCGGCGCGTGATGCCCAAGAGCTTGATGCGGTAGCCGAGCTGCTCGGCGTACTTGATGTCGGTGGCCTGCAGGCTGCTGATGCCCTCGACGTGGGCCTTGTCGAACTGCACCGGCACGCCGAAGGCGATGGCGCTCATCAGGGTCAGCTTGTGGGCGGCGTCCACGCCTTCGATGTCGAAGGTCGGGTCGCTCTCGGCATAGCCCAGGCGTTGCGCTTCCTTCAGCACGGTGGCGAAGTCCAGGCCCTTGCCGCGCATCTCCGACAGGATGAAGTTGGTGGTGCCGTTGATGATGCCGGCGATCCACTCGATGCGGTTGGCCGTCAGGCCTTCGCGCAGCGCCTTGATGATGGGGATGCCGCCAGCCACGGCTGCCTCGAAGGCGACAACGACGCCCTTCTCGCGGGCGGCCTCGAAGATCTCCGTGCCATGCAGGGCCAGCAGGGCCTTGTTGGCTGTGACGACATGCTTGCCGTTGGCAATCGCCTGCAGCACGAGGCTGCGGGCCGGCTCGATGCCGCCGATCAGCTCGACGACGATGTCGATGGCCGGGTTGTTGACGAGCTGCTGCGCGTCGCCGACGCAGGGCACGCCGTCACCGACGATGGCCTGATAGGCCTTGGCGCGCTCGGCGTTGCGGGCGGACACCATCGCGATCTCGATGCCCCGGCCGGCGCGGCCGCGAATCTCGGCCTGGTTGCGCTGCAAGACGTGGAAGGTGCCGGCACCGACGGTGCCGAGGCCGATCAGGCCAACTTGAATCGCTTTCATCGCAGGGCTCTCAGGACAGGAAATCAGGAAGTGTGGCGGCGGCGGTAGCCGGCCAGGAAACGGTCGATGCGGCCAATGGCCTCACGCAGATCATCCACATTGGGCAAAAAGACGAGGCGGAAGTGGTCATGCTCGGGCCAATTGAAACCGGTGCCCTGGACGATCAGCACCTTCTCCTCGGCGAGCAGCTCGTAGGCGAACTGCTGGTCGTCGGCTATTGGATAGACCTTGGGGTCCAGCCTCGGGAACATGTAGAGGGCCGCTTTGGGCTTGACGACGCTGACGCCCGGGATCTGCGTCAGCAGCTCATAGGCCAGGTCGCGCTGGTGGCACAGGCGCCCGGTCGGCGCGACCAGGTCCTTGATGCTTTGGTAGCCGCCCAGGGCCGTCTGGATCGCCAATTGACCCGGCGTGTTGGAGCACAGGCGGAGGGACGCCAGCATGTTCAGGCCCTCGATGTAGTCGCGGGCATGGCGCTTCTCGCCGCTGACGATCAGCCAGCCGGCACGGTAGCCGCAGGCACGGTAGTTCTTGGACAGGCCGTTGAAGGTGATGAAGAGCACGTCGTCGGCCAGGGACGCCATGCTGGTGTGCGTGTTGCCGTCGTAAAGCGTCTTGTCGTAGATCTCGTCGGCAAAGATGACGAGTTGGTACTTGCGGGCCAGTTCAATGATGCCCAGCAGCAGGTCGTCCGGATACAGCGCGCCGGTCGGATTGTTCGGGTTGCAGACCATGATGCCGCGGGTGCGCGGGCTGATCTTGGCCTCGATGTCGGCCAGGTCGGGCAGCCAGCCGGCGCCCTCGTCACAGCGGTAGTGCACCGGCCTGCCGCCCGACAAGCCGACGACGGCGGTGTAGAGCGGGAAATCGGGCGCCGGGATCAGGATCTCGTCACCATCGTTGACCAGGGCGTTGATCGCCATCTGGATCAGCTCGGAGGCGCCGTTGCCCAGGTAGACATCGTCCACCGTCACACCCTTGACGCCCTGCTGCTGCGTGTAGTGCACCACCGCCTTGCGCGGCGCGAACAGGCCCTTGCTGTCGGTGTAGCCGCCGGCGTCGCCGAGGTTGCGGATCATGTCCTGCACGATCTCGTCCGGCGGCGTCAGGCCGAACACCGCCGTGTTGCCGATGTTCAGCTTGATGATCTTCTGGCCCTCTTCCTCCATCTGGCGCGCCTTGTCCAGCACGGGGCCGCGGATGTCATAGCTGACGCTGGCGAGCTTGCTGGACTTGGCGATGGGCTTCAAAAGGGGCTCCGGCGCAGCAATGCTGCAGTGCAAGAAGGTGCAAAAAGGGGGATCTTGGAGTTTAAGCAAGGCCCGGGCATGCGGCCTGCCGTTCTGCGCGACACTCGCGCCCGGCTTTTCGCACCTTTTCCCGATGAAGTTCCAGCTTGACGAGCCGCAAGGCGGCAACAGCATTTCGCGCCATGACGCCCAGGGCGTCTGGGTCAACGGCCGGCCGCACACGGCGAGTGTCCTGGTCCCCTGGAAAGGCGACGTGGCCGCCTGGGCGCCTTCGCGCTTCGAGGAACTTCAGCCTGCACATTTCGAAGCGATCAAGGCCTTGAACCCCGAACTGGTCGTCTTCGGCAGCGGCGCCCGGTTGCGTTTCCCGAGCCCGGCCCTGTGGCGTGGACTGGTTGAAGCGCGCATCGGCTTCGAAGTCATGGACAACGCAGCCGCTTGCCGCACTTACAACGTGCTTGCCAGTGAAGGCCGCAACGTTCTGGCAGCATTGCTCATTGAGGGATGACCTCCGCCGGTCGGGAGACCGGGGAGGCTTTATAATCACGGGCTATTGCTTGCGGGCGCCCGCGTAGATTGTTTTTGTGAAAGGCTTCACAGAGCGATCACGAACCGGGGACCCCGTGAGCACAACTCCTGCTGCACCCCCCAATGACGCCTGCGCTCAACAAACCCCTGCCGGAAATTGAGGCTCAAGCCACCGGCGGCGTGAAGTTCACTGCCAATGCCTTCCTGGGCAAGTCGGTCGTGCTGTATTTCTACCCGAAGGACAACACGCCCGGTTGTACCACCGAGGCGATGCAATTCCGCGACCGCCACAAGGACTTCGTGAAGGCCGGCGCGGTGGTGCTCGGTGTTTCGCGCGACAACATGGCTTCGCACGAGAAGTTCAAGCAGGCCCTGGAGCTGCCCTTCGAGCTGATCGCCGACACGGAAGAAAAGCTCTGCCACATGTTCGGCGTGGTCAAGAACAAGATCATGTACGGCAAGAAGGTCAAGGGCATCGAGCGCTCGACCTTCCTGATCGCCCCGAACGGCATCCTGGTGGGCGAATGGCGCGGCATCAAGGTCGCCGGCCACGTCGACGAGGTGCTGAAGGCCGTGAAGGGCCTCAAGAAGGAAGCCGCCTAAGCCGCACAAGGCGCCACATGACGCGCGAAAAACGCGTTGTTTGCTGACATCGCGGGCCCCCGCGGTATGTGCATAATCAGCTCATGCCCCGGGTCGAATCCTTGTCACAGACTGCAAAGCCGCACTCATCCTGTGCGGCTTTTTGCTTTCTGGAGCCTGGATCGCGTGGGGTTCACTTGTCGCCCATCCGCCGTAAATGCCACTGCCTAAGCCTCCTGCACAACGCGCCAGCCGCCTCGATGCCTCTGCTTATTCGGCCACTCTGACCCCCAGCAAACCTCGCGCGACGCCTCCCGTCGTCGTCGCGCCCGCCGCCGCTCCGGTCGCGGTGCCGACAGCCGAAGTGCTGCGGCTTCCCACCCCCACCTCCAGCCCCGCTGCCGCCAGGCCGGGACTGCCCATAAAAACAGCCAGCAAGGCGCCGGCCAGAGCCGCCGCGCCCAAACGCACGCGAAAACCCGCCGGCGCCGCCAAGCTCTTCGTGCTCGACACCAATGTGCTGATGCACGACCCGATGTCGCTGTTCCGCTTCGAGGAGCACGACGTCTTCCTGCCCATGATCACGCTCGAGGAGCTGGACGGCCACAAGAAGGGCATGACCGAGGTCGCCCGCAACGTGCGCCAGGTCAGCCGCGAACTGGACCAGCTCGCCGCCAGCCTGAAGACCAGCGGCATCGAGGAGATGGCCAAGGGCCTGGCCCTGGCCGGCACGGGCCACCGCGAAGCCGAAGGCAAGCTCTTCTTCCAGACCGAGCTGATCGATGCGCCGCTGCCGCAAGGCCTGCCCCAGGGCAAGGCGGACAACCAGATCCTGGGCGTCGTCCAGGCGCTGAAAGGCCTGCACCCCGGCCGCGAAGTGGTGCTGGTGTCCAAGGACATCAACATGCGCATCAAGGCCCGCGCCCTGGGCCTGCCGGCGGAGGACTACCGCAACGACAAGACGCTGGAAGACTCCGACCTGCTCTACACCGGCGTCCAGGCGCTGCCCTCGGATTTCTGGGACCGCCATGGCAAGACCATGGAGAGCTGGCAGCAGGGCGGCACGACCTACTACCGCATCAGCGGCCCGCTCGTGCCCACGCTGCTGATCAACGAGCTGGTCTACCTGGAGGCGCCCGGCGAGACGCCCCTGTACGCCAAGGTCACCGAGATCACCGGCAAGACGGCCGTGCTGCGCACGCTGAAGGACTACGGCAATCAGAAGCACGCCGTCTGGGGCGTGACGTCGCGCAACCGCGAGCAGAACTTCGCGCTGAACCTGCTGATGGACCCGGAATGCGACTTCATCACGCTGACCGGCACCGCCGGCACCGGCAAGACGCTGATGACGCTGGCCGCCGCGCTCGCCCAGGTTTTCGATGACCGCCGCTACAGCGAGATCATCGTCACCCGCGTGACCGTGCCCGTGGGCGAGGACATCGGCTTCCTGCCGGGCACCGAGGAAGAAAAGATGGGCCCCTGGATGGGCGCCCTGGACGACAACCTCGAGGTGCTGGCCAAGGGTGGCTCCACCGCCGGCGAATGGGGCCGTGCCGCCACCAATGACCTGGTGCGCAGCAAGATCAAGATCAAAAGCCTGAACTTCATGCGTGGGCGCACCTTCTTGAACAAGTTCGTCATCATCGACGAGGCCCAGAACCTGACGCCCAAACAGATGAAGACCTTGATCACGCGCGCCGGACCGGGCACCAAAATCGTCTGCCTGGGCAACCTGGCGCAGATCGACACGCCCTACCTGACCGAAGGCAGCTCAGGCCTGACGTTTGCGGTCGACCGCTTCAAGGGCTGGGCCCACAGCGGCCACGTGACGCTGGCCCGCGGCGAGCGCTCGCGGTTGGCGGATTTCGCTTCCGAAGTTCTTTGAACCGATGCGGCCCCTTCGTGGGGCCGTTTCTTTCCCATCAAATGGTTGCGATACCATTTCGCATCCACTGTCTGGCATTCCCATGATCTACCGCTCCCTCGGCCGCACTGGCTGGAACATCTCTGCCATCGGCTTCGGCGCCTGGGCCATCGGCGGCACCTGGGGCCATACGGACGACAGCGCCGCGATGGCGGCCCTGCATCGGGCGCTGGACCGCGGTGTGAACTTCTTCGACACCGCCGACGTCTACGGCGATGGCCACAGCGAGCGCCTGCTGGCCCGCCTCAAGCGCGAGCGCCCCGGTGAAGCCTTCTACATCGCCACCAAGGCCGGCCGGCGCCTGAACCCGCACATCGCCGAGGGCTACCGCGATCTGCGGCCCTTCATCGAGCGCAGCCTGAAGAACCTCGGGACCGACAGCCTGGACCTGCTGCAGCTGCACTGCCCGCCCAGCGCCGTCTACGCCATGCCCGAGGTCTTCGCCGCACTGGACGACCTGGTGCGCGAAGGCAAGCTACGCCACTACGGCGTCAGCGTCGAGCGTATCGACGAGGCCCTGGCCGCGCTGAAGTTTCCCGGCGTGCAGTCGGTGCAGATCATCTACAACCTGTTCCGCCAGCGGCCCGCCGAAGCCTTCCTGCCTGCGGCCCAGGCGGCGCAGGTTGGCGTGCTGGCGCGGCTGCCACTGTCCAGCGGCATGCTGAGCGGCAAGTTCACGCGCGACAGCCGCTTCGGTGCAGACGACCACCGTGGCTTCAACCGCCAGGGCGAGGCCTTCGACAAGGGCGAGACCTTCTCGGGCGTCGACTATGAACAGGGCCTGGCCGCCGTCGAAGAGCTGCGTGCGCTGCTGCCGCCTGGCATCAGCATGGCCCGCCTCGCGTTGCGATGGATCCTGATGAACGAAGCCATCACGACCGCCATCCCCGGCGGCCGCACGCCCGCGCAGGTGGATGAGAACGTCAGCGCCGCCGACCTCGATGCCCTGCCTGCGCCGCTGATGCAGTCGCTGGCCGACCTCTACCAGCGCCGCATTGCACCGCAGGTGCACGGCCTGTGGTGAGCCGCCTTCACGTCACATGAAAAAAAGCGGCCCGAGGGCCGCTGCTTCGTTTTCCCTGCGAGAGATCAGACACGGCGACGGCGACCTGCCGCCAAGCCTGCCAGTGCGATGCCCACCAGGGCCATCGACGCCGGCTCGGGCACATTGACGGTGATGTCGGTGGTCGCAAGGGTGGCGCCGGCCGCATCGGTGACGAAGAGGCGGAAGTCCGTCGAGCTGGCCGCATACGGGTTGAAGTTGAAGCCCGGTGTCGTCAGGAAGGACATCTCCAGGTTCCACGACTCGCCCAAAAACGTCGGCAGGCCCGCGGTCAGCAGGTCGATGTCGGTGTAGCTGACGGCGGCGCTGCTGTCGGTGTCGATGCCCAGCCAGATCTTGCAGCCCTGGCAGCCCCGAATGTCGTAGGCGAAGTCGAAGCTCCAGTTCGCGTAGTTCTTGCCGTCTGGCAGGTAGACGCCACCTTGCGCCTGGAAGTTACGCACGCCGTCATTGGCCAGGAAGGCGCTGTTCTTGTACGCATGGGCGCCGATGGCGACCTTCACACCGCTGGCCTCCACAGCGGCGAACTGCACGGTCTCCAGGCCGCTGCTGCCCGCAGGCGGCCAACCATCCGCCGCCGTCAACATCGTCAAGGCGGCATGCGCCGAGAGCGGGGCCAGGCCGGCGAAAGCCGCCGTGGCAAGCATCTTCTTGATCATCTGTTTGTCTCCAGTGTGGGCAATGTTTTGCAGGCCCTGTTGACGCAACGACACGCTTTGGGGCGACGCACAATCCCTAGCGCATCAACCATGCCAACGCCTCACCGCTTGTAGGACGGTCCAGTAGGACGAGTACCGCAGGCAACCTTGAAATGCCCCCACGGTTGAAGGTGGAAATTCCCTCGACATGCGGCAAACCCTAGGGTTAGGCCATTGCGCTGAAATGACCCGTCAGGAGATTGCCACCCAATGCCGATCAGATATCCGGTTAACGATCAGTCGCCGCGCTGAACGGCTTTCGAGAATCGTTTCACGCCGGCATCCTGGGCCGTCGCCTGGCGTCCAGCATTGATCAGCCTGTCGATCTGCTCCGCGGGCAGCTTGAGCCGCGTCGGAATCGCGTTCAGTGCCTGCTCCTCGGTCTCGGGCAAATCAGCAAAGCTGATCTGGGTGACGCTGAACTTGATGTCCTCGCAATGCCATTCCGGGTTCAGCGCCCGCAGCGCGGCCTTGCGTTCGTCGCTGAGACTGCAGCGATAGGTCACCAGGTCGCGCTCCCAGTTGCGCACCATGGGCACAAAGCTCGCATAGCTCATGCGCATGGTGCTCTCGATGGCCGTGTCGACGGCGCCGGATGCGATCTCCATGCCCGAGGGGCCGGCCACCTCGCGGGCCCAGTCCGCGCTCGGGCCCTGGCCAGCATCGACGACGATGAAAAGCAGGCGGCGCATCGTCGCCGCGTCCTGCTCGGGGATGGGGCCATAGGGCGTGTTCAGCAGCACGCGGCTTTGCAGGATGGCCACCAGGCCGAGGTTGTCGGTCAGTCCACCGTCGACGAGCTTCAGATAGCGGCCCGCCTTGGGGTCGGCGTTGTCGCGGAACAACCGCGCTAGCGCCAGCCGCAGCCGGTACTGGTCGTCGCGCTCGTCCCGGCGCACCGCCAGGCCCGGCGGCATTTGCACCTGGCAGGCATCGGGAAAGCGCTCCAGCACCACAGGCGCGAAGAGCAGCGGCACCGCCATCGACGCCGCCACCGCCTCGGAGACCGGATAACTCGCCAGGTCACTGCACAGCGCATCGAAGGCACGCTCATGGAAGGGAAAGGCCAGCCGGTACTGCACATTGCTGGCGCTGATCCACACCACGGGCCGCGAGCGCTTGAACATGTCGGCGAATGTCGCGCCCTTGAAGACATCGTTCTCCAGCCAGTCGTTGAAGTCGCTGCGATCGTTCAGGCCACCGGCAAACAGACGCCGCAGGTTGTTGGGGTTGAGCAGGCTGAAGCGCAGGTTGGCTTCGCCGTCGCGCAGCAGCACCTTGTCGCGGAACTCACGCAGGCCCTCGGCGCCGTGCAGGCCGAAGTAGGCCGACGTCAGCGAGCCACCCGACACGCTGGTGATGAAGCTGACCTCATCCAGCAGCGTGCGCCCTGGCGTCGACGCCTGCTCGCGCAGTCCCTCCAGCACGCCGTAGGAAAACGCCGCCGCACGCAGGCCACCACCCGAGAAACTCAGCGCGACGACGGTATCGGCATCCAGCGGCATGGGTGCGCGCTGCACGGTCTGCACGGCCACCGGCTTGTTGCGCGGCGGGTTCATCGGGGCACTGGCGCAGGCGGCCAGCAGCAGGCAGGTGCAAAGCAGCAGCAGGGCGCGCATGGAGCGTCTTTCCATCAAGGTCGGGGCATTCTGCCGATGCTGCCAGACCCTGTCTTTATTCCCAGTGACAATCCAGGCCATGCAACAGCCCGACCGCTGGATCGCCCACCTCGACATGGACGCCTTCTATGCGTCCGTCGAGCTGCTGCGCTATCCGCAGCTCAAGGGCCAGGCGGTCGTCATCGGTGGCCGGCGGGCGGATGCGCCGCAGCAGCTGGAAGACGGCAGCTGGCGCTACTCCAAACTGCGCGACTACACCGGCCGCGGCGTCGTCACGACGTCCACCTACGCCGCGCGGGACCTCGGCGTGTTCTCGGCCATGGGCCTGATGAAAGCCGCCCTGCGCGCGCCCGACGCCATCCTGCTGCCGGCCGACTTCGACAGCTACCGCAAGTACTCGCGCCTCTTCAAGGCCGCCGTCGCCGAAGTCGCACCGGTCATCGAGGACCGTGGCATCGACGAGATCTACATCGACCTGAGCGACGTGCCTGGCGTGCGCGACGCCGTCGGCCACGACCCGCTGGGCGGCGTGAAGGCGGTGGCCCGCGAGATCAAAAACTCGGTGGGCCGCGCCACCGGCCTGACCTGCTCCATCGGCGTCACACCCAACAAGCTGCTCTCAAAAATAGCCAGTGAGCTGGACAAGCCCGACGGCATCAGCGTGCTGACGCTGGACGACATCCCCACACGCGTCTGGCCCCTGGGCGTGCGCAAGATCAACGGCATCGGCCCCAAGGCGGGCGAGAAGCTCGTCAAGCTCGGCCTGGAAACTGTCGGCGACATCGCCGCCGCCGACCCGGCCTGGCTGGTCGAGCAGTTCGGCGAAAGCTACGGCCAGTGGCTGCACGCCGCCTCGCATGGTCGCGATTCGCGGCCCGTCGTCACGCACAGTGAGCCCGTGTCCATCAGCCGCGAGACCACCTTCGAGCGCGACCTGAGCGCCGTGCACGACCGTGCCCTGCTCGGCGGCATCATGGACGAGCTGTGCGAGAGCCTGTCGCGCGATCTGGCCCGCAAGCACTACGCTGGCAAGACGGTGGGCATCAAGCTGCGCTTCGAGGGCTTCGTCACTGTCACGCGCGACCAGACGTTGAAGGCCGCCATCACCAGCGCCGCCGACATCCGCCATGCCGTGGGCTTGTGCCTCAAGCGCGTCACGTTCGACAAGCGCCTGCGGCTGATGGGCGTGCGCATCGGCAACCTCGTGCATGCAAGCGAGGTGCCGCCCCCGGCGCCAGCGCGAGCAGAGCCTCTGCCCACGCTCGACAACCTGAGCTTGTTTTGAGCGACTGGAGCTACAGCGTCTCGGTACGCAGCCTGTGCGAGTTCACTGCCAAGCGCGGCAGCCTGGACCGCCGCTTCACGCCCTCGGCCACGGCGCTGGAGGGCCAGGCCGGCCAGATGGCCGTGCTGGCGCGCCGTTCGCCGGGCTACGAGACCGAGCTGCCGCTGGAGGCCGTCCACGGCAACCTGCGCGTACGCGGCCGGGCCGACGGCTACGAGGCCGACGTGAACCGGCTGGAGGAGATCAAGACCATCCGCGGCCCCGTCGAGGCCATTCCCGACAACCGCCGCGCCCTGCACTGGGCCCAGCTGCAAACCTATGGCGCGCTGATTGCCGCCGACCGCGGCCTGACCGAGCTGGAGCTGGCCCTCGTCTACGTCGATGCCGACACGCAAAACGAGACCGTGCTGCGCGAGAAGGTGACGGCCAGCGAGCTGCAAGCCGCCTTCGAGTTGCGCTGCCGGCAGTTCGAGGCCTGGGCACGACAGGAGGCGGAGCACCGCAAAGCACGCGACGCCGACCTGAGCGCCCTGCCCTTCCCCAAGGGCGAACTGCGCCCCGGTCAGCGCCTGCTCGCCGAGGCCGTCTACCGCGTGGCCGCCAACGGCCGCTGCCTCCTGGCCCAGGCACCCACCGGCATCGGCAAGACCCTGGGCACGCTGTACCCGCTGCTGCGCGCCATGCCGCTTCAGCAGCTCGACAAGATCGGCTACATGACCTGCAAGGGCACCGGCCGCATCACCGCGCTGGAGGCCCTGCATGCGCTGCGAGAACACACGCCGACGAAATCGCTGCGCGTGCTGACGCTGGTGGCCAAGGAGCAGGCCTGCGAGCACCCCACCAAGGCCTGCCATGGCGACGCCTGCCCGCTGGCCAACGGCTTCTACGACAAGCTGCCCGCCGCCCGCGCCGAGGCCGTGCAGACGGCCTGGCTGGACCCCGCCGCCCAGCGCCGCATCGCACTGCAGCATGACGTCTGCCCCTACTACCTCGGCCAGGAGCTGCTGCGCTGGGCCGACGTCGTCGTCGGCGACGTACACCACGCCTTCGACCCCTATGGCCAGCTCTACGGCCTCTCCCAGGCTCAGGGCTGGAAGCTCGCCCTGCTGGTGGACGAGGCCCACAACCTCGTCGACCGCACGCGCGACATGTACAGCGTCAGCCTCAGCCTGGCGCGCGTGCGCGAGGTCATTGCCGAAGCGCCGGCCAGCCTGCGCCCGCCGCTGCGCCGGCTGGCCAAGGAACTGGCCACGCTGAGCCGCCGCCAGCAAGGCGACTACCAGGCGCTGGACACGGTGCCCGACGCCCTCGCCGAGGCCCTGCAACGCGTCAACGTCGCCCTGGGCGACCACGTACAGAACCACCCGCTCGACGTCGGGGCCATGCTGCAGTTCTATTTCGAGGTGCTGGGCCTGCAGCGCCTGCTGGACCGTTTCGATGCCCATTCGATTTGCGACCTGCAGCGCAGCGCCGCTCCGGGGGACCCCAAGCCGGCGCTGGACGCGCCACGGAACCTCTCGCTGCTGGAAGACGACGACGAGGACGATCCCAACGACGGTCGCGACGTGCTGCTGTCGGTGCGCAACGTCGTGCCAGGGCACTTCCTGAAGGAGCGCTTCGAGGGGCTCAGCAGCGTCACGCTGTTCTCGGCCACGCTCGGGCCGCCCAACTACCAACGCCAGCTGCTTGGCATGCCCGAGGACACCGCCTGGATCGACGTGCCCGCGCCCTTCCCGCCCGAGCACCTGACCGTGCAGGTCGCCCATCGCCTATCCACGCGCTACGAGCATCGCAATGCATCGCTGGACGCGCTGGTGGACCTGCTCGCCCAGCAGTTCACCGACCACCCCGGCAACTATCTCGCCTTCTTCAGCAGCTTCGACTACCTCGACAAGGCCTCGGCGCGGCTGGCACAGCGGCACCCACGGGTCACGCAGTGGAACCAGTCGCGCGCCATGGGCGACGCGGCACGGCGCGCCTTTCTGGACCGCTTCGTGGAGGGCGGCCGCGGCATCGGCTTCGCCGTGCTGGGCGGCGCCTTCGCCGAGGGCGTGGACCTGCCCGGCACGCGGCTGATCGGCGCCTTCATCGCCACCCTCGGCCTGCCGCCGGTGTCACCGCTGCAGGACCAGGTGCGCGAGCGCCTGGACACCCTGTTCGGCGCCGACCACGGCTATGCCGACCTTGTGCCCGGCATGCAGAAAGTCGTGCAGGCCGCCGGCCGCGTGCTGCGCTCCGTGGACGACCGCGGCTGGGTGTGGCTGCTGGACAAGCGCTATGCCCGACCCGAAGTGCGGGCCTTGTTGCCGGGCTGGTGGCAGCTGTAGCGGCAGCCTGGTCAGATTGCGCGATCAAAGGAGAACTCATGTTTGACCACGTCAAGTTCGGCGTCAGCGACTTCGCCGCGAGCAAGGCCTTCTATCTCAAGGCGCTGGCGCCGCTCGGCGTCACGGCGGGTGCGGAAGGCGAGCCGAGCTACGGCATCGAGCTCGTCATCGAGGGCCAGGTGACCAGCCTGTGCCTGTTCGAGACCCACGAGAAGCCGGCCCATCTGCACCTCGCCTTCATGGCGCAGACACGCCAGCAGGTCGATGCGTTCTACCGCGCGGCGCTGGACGCCGGCGCCGCCGACAACGGCGCGCCGGGCCTGCGTCCGAAGTACCACGCGAACTACTACGCCGCCTTCGTCATCGACCCGGACGGCCACAACATCGAAGCGGTCTGCCACGCTCCCAAGGCCTGATATCGCCGTCTTTGTGTAGGGATGTTGCGAGCCGGCTCTCGCGGGCTGCACCCGGTAACCGGCGCCAGGCCAGGGCGTGCCACGCTGCGGGCCTATGAGCCACTTCCTTGCGCCGCCACCCTCACCCACCCGCGCGAGAGCGTCCCGCCTGGCGCCTCTCGCCGTGGCGACCCTGGTTTCGCTGGCCGGCTGCGGCGGTGGCGGCTCCGACTCAGCCACCACCACGCCGACAACGCCCCCTGCTCCTGCTCCTGCTCCTGCGCCGGCGCCGGCCCCGGCGCCAGCACCACCGATCGCCGGAACGCGCATCACCTGCGATCTCGCCAACTTCCAGGACGACATGCTGGCGGCCGTCAACGCCCGGCGCCGCAGCGGCGCCACCTGTGGCGCGCAGGGCGCCTTCGGCCCGGCACCTGATCTGACCTGGAACGCCGCGCTGACCCAGGCCGCCGTGGCGCACAGCGACGACATGGTCACGCACAACTTCTTCAGCCACACCGGCAGCGACGGCAGCACCCTCGGCACCCGCGCGACCGCCGCCGGCTATGTTTGGAGCAGCCTGGGCGAGAACATCGCCGCCGGCCAGTCCAGCGTGGCCGAGGTGGTGGACGGCTGGATGAAGAGCGATGGTCATTGCGCCAACCTGATGAACGCGACCTTCCGCGACATCGGCGTGGCCTGCGTGGCGGGCAACGCCAGCACCACCTACCGCAGCTACTGGACGCAGGACTTCGGCACGCCGCGATAGGTTCCGGACTCGCGGGGCCGGATCGTTGAGTCGGTCAACCAACAACGAAAAAAGCCACGAAGGCGAGTCATTGCGACTCGCCTTCGTGGCTCGTTGACCGAACCGAGGGGTCAGGCCTTCTTTGCCTTGGCGCGACGGGCAGCGTATGCGCCCAGCAGGGCGAGGCCGACCAGGGCCGCCGCGTCGGGCTCGGGCAACTGATTGCCGGCGGCGCCGATCTGGAAGGTGATGAACTCACCGGTCTGCGCGTCGGTCACGGTGTAGGTGCCGGCAAACATCTGCAGGGAGGCGAACGAGGCGTTGTGGAAAGTCCAGGCTTGATCGGGCGACCAGAACGTGCCTTCCAGGTCTTCGCGCTCGATACCGATGCCCGGAAGCTGGGTGCTGACGGGGCGAACGTAGGTGGTGAAGCCCTTGTGACCAGCGTCGACCGTCGTGTTGAAGCTGGATTGGGCCCAGGGACCGCTCGCAGCGGACCAGGCCGAGAAAGCGGTGCCGGCGTGGAAACCGAAGGACATGTTCACGCCGCCGACGGCCGTGCCGCCAATGATGTCGTGGTTGCCGTTCTCCTCGATACCGGTGCCGCCCCAGCCAGACACGCCCTGCTGAAGCACCAGCTTGCTGGTGTCAATGGTGCCGGAGGAGTTCATCACCACGTTGGCGCCGGATTCGGTGAACGTGAAGACGATGCCCGCGTTGGCCAGGCTGCAAAGGGAAGCCGTCAGGATTGCAGCTGCGAAAGAAGCCAACTTCATGGCGGATCTCCTCAAGAAATTTCAATGATCCCCACAATGCAACGGCCGTGCCAGGCCGCAGTATTTCTTAAAAATCAATAGCTTAGCGAGCTCATATCCCTAGTTTGATCTAGGGGTGTAAATTTCTTTGACATTCAAAAACCCTCAACTTGAGGGGGTGCGACAGTGCTTTTTCTTTCGCTCGCTGAATCCAAACGCCACGGCCGGGCGCTCCAAGGAAGCACCATCCACCCGTTTCCCTGGAGCCCGCCCATGTTCTTCGACCGCTTTCAGGAAATCAGCCCGCTGATGATCCCGATCCTGTCGCTGCTGATTCCCATCGTCGCCATCGTGGCCCACTACCTGGGCAAGGCTCACACCGAGCGCCAGCGCCACGAGACCATCCGCGAGTTGGCCCGCGCCGGCCAGCCCATCCCGCCCGAGCTGCTGGGCGACGTGCAGGACAGCGACTGGCACCGCGCCAAGCGCGACCAGGCCAACCCCAACCGCATCCTCGTGCCTGCGGTCATCAACATCGGCGTCGGCCTGGGCCTGATGGGCATGTTCAACGCCATGATGCCGGGCGCCTGGCTCTGGAGCATCGGCCTGATTCCGCTGTTCCTGGGGCTGGGCCTGGCGGTGTACTGGGCCGTTGAACGCAAGCAGCAACCGCCCCAGCCGTGACCTCCGGCGTTCCCGCCGCGCCGACCGAAGCGGTCCTGCAAGAGGATCGCCTGGTTGCCCGTGCCGCCGCCGGTGACCGCGCGGCCTTCGCCGCCCTCGTGCAGGCCCACCAGGGCTATCTGCGCAAGCTGCTCGGCCGCGTCTGCCGCGGCGACCAAGGCCGTGCCGACGACCTGGCCCAGGAAGCCTTCGTGCGTGCCTGGCGCGCCCTGCCCAAGTTCCGCGGCGAGGCGCGCTTTCGCACCTGGCTCACGCGGCTGGCCTATTCCGCGCTGTCGGCCGAACGGCCGGCTTTGCCTTTGGTGGACGACGCACCGCCGGAGCTGGGCGCACACAGCGACTTCGCCCCCGGCGCCGACTGGCGCATCGACCTCGACCGCGCCATGGCCGATCTCAGCGAGCCCCAGCGCCACGCGCTCCTGCTCTGCTACGGCGCCGACCTCAGCCACGCCGAAGCGGCGCTGGTGCTGGGCTGGCCGCTCGGCACGGTCAAGACACAAGTGCTGCGCGCAAAGGCCAAGCTGCGCGCGCAACTGCAAGCATGGGAGCCCACGCCATGACGATTTCCACGAACCACGACAACGACGCTTCTTTTGATGACGTGCTGCGGGAGCAGATGCAGAACGGCACCGAGCCCGATGACGCTGGCTTCAGCCTGCGGGTGATGGCGGCGCTGGCGCCCAAAGGAGTTTCATCGCAGCAGCGCCGCTGGGCGCGTTGGGTCAGGCGGGCGCAATGGGTGGCGATCAGCATCGCGGCCTGCGGTGCCGCTGCGTTGCTTGCTGATGGGAACCGGCCGCTCGATACGCCGCATGTGCTGGCGGCCGTATCGCTGATAGGGCTGCTGATCTTCTGGGCGATCCCCAGCCGTTGGAGCCGGGGCTGACGCACTACGGCCACTGAGGGTGGCTGACGAAACCGTCGCGCCATGCCAAGAGCCTATGGCTACACTGGCGACGTCGAAAAAGGCAGGGTCGGTTTTTCGGTAAGCCCGACCCCTCTCTGACGAGAGCTCTGCTCCATGCATTGCATGAGAACCCACGACGAACCTCAGCGCCTTTCGCGCTGCGGGCTCGTCTGTGTGGCAAAGCGGGTGCCGACGGTGCTTCGCGTTGTGATCCGGTCGAGTCCATTTGACTCAAAGGACAAATCAATGCAACTCAACCACCTCGATCTCTCAGTGCCTGATGTGACCGCAGCCACCGCCTTTTTCGAGGCCGCCTTCGGCTTCACGTTGCGCCAGATCAAAGGCAACGACGGCATGGCGATCCTCGATGGTGAAGGCGGCTTCGTGCTCGTCCTCACCCGGGCGAAAGATGCCACCGAGCCGATGTATCCGAAGACCTTTCACATCGGTTTTCTGCTCGCTTCCGAGCAGGCCGTCATGAGCGCGCACGCACGGATGCTGGATGCAGGCATCGAACTCGCGCAGCCTCCGCGCGTGATGCGCGGCAGCCTGATGTTCTATTGCCACGCGCCCGGCGGGATCCTGGTGGAGGTGAGCCATCGGACGGTGGGCTGAGGCGTGGGTTCGAGTGCGCTTGCAGGCAGATCACCCCGCTCACGTCGCGCTCTTGAACTTGTCCCGCTGCGACAGGCAATAGACCAGCGGCACAGCCACCCCCGCCAGGACTGAGGCGGAACCCGCGGCGACTGCCACGGGGATCGGAGCGAAGGCCCACAGCGCCACATAGACAAGCCCGCTGATCGTGATGGACCAGCCCCCAAGCCGGTTGACCTTGCGGGCCAGTTCGCTCGGGAAGAAGCGCTTGGGCATGCGGTTGCCATACCAGGCAATCATGAGCCCGTTCATGGCGATGACCACCCGGGTGACGTTTTCGCCGTCCGCATAGCCCAGCTTGCGCGCCCAGGTCATGCCCAACGCCACGGCGACGATGCCGCCGCCCCAAGCAAGGCCTGCAATCAGATCAGCTTTCATCGCGCAATCTCCTTCTTGGGTTCCGGCGCGTCGGCGCTCGGGCTGAACGAATGGACGAAGCCCAGCAACGCTTCTTCGAGCACGGACAGCTTCAGGTGATACAGGACGGACTTGCCCGCCTTCTCGGCGTGTACGAGGTCGGCCTCCTTCAGCACGGTGAAGTGCGCCGACATCGTGGGCTTGGAGACATGGAACTGGTCACTCAGCTCACCGGCGCTCAAGGGGCCCTGCCTCAGGAGCTGCAGCACCTGGCGACGGGTGGGGTCGGAAAGGGCTTTGAAGACCTTGTTCATGGCTTGATGATTAGCTAATCATCGAAACGTGTCAAGGGCGCCCCGCACCGCCGACTGGTGCATCAACGCCCCACGGCGAGGCACGCGATCTCAGCCGCGAAGGCTTGAAGGAGGACTGCCAGAAAGCGGCAGACCGAGCGACGCCCGGTACACCACATGCAGAACCTGCGCAGAGGCAGGCGCGCCGCAAACTGGCACGCTTGATGCTGGCGTACCGATTGGTATACCAGCATGTGCACCATGAACAAGCGAAGCCTTCTGACCCTTGGAGACTGGCACCAGGCCTATCTGTACGGCGCGCCGCCCCGTGAGTTGCCGGGCGCGCTTGCCGGCCTCATCGGCCCGCACGACCTGGCCATGCTCGGCGAAGGCTGGCGGGCCTGCATGGCCGAACCGCATCCCGCCTGAAGCCTCACCCCTTCTTGCCTCCCCCTCTCAATCACCCAAGGAGCCGACCATGACCGATTCGTTCAAACCCCAGCGCCGCACCTTGCTGGGCGCGGCCGCCGCCGTGGCCACGCTGGGAGCGCCCGCGCTGGTGCGCGCGCAAACGCCCAAGATCCGCATCGGCTACTGGCCGGTGGCGGCCGGGCTGCCGTTCTATGCAGCGGTGGAGAAGGGTTACTTCAAGGAAGCGGGGCTGGACGTCGAGGCGCTCAAGTTCGCCGGCGCCCAGCAGGTGATGGAGGCCATGCTGGCAGGCCGCTGCGACGGCAGCTCCAACGGCACCGGCTCGGGCAACCTGGGCGTGGGCGAGATTGCTTCGCCCGGCCTCTTCAAGATCATCGCCACCAACCCGAGCAACCAGAAGTACGTGCTCGACCAGTTCCTCGTGCCCAAGGACAGCCCCGTCAAGACGCTGGCCGAGCTGAAGGGCAAGCGCGTGGCCAGCGGCCCCGGCATCCAGAACAAGACGCTGGCAATGGCCGTGCTGGAACGCGCCGGCGCGCCGGGCACGACGGTGACGGAGCTGCCCATCGGCCAGCATGTGGCCGCGCTAGCGGCCGGCCAGGTGGATGCCGTCTACACGCTGGAGCCCACGGGCACAGTGGGCCGGCTCAATGGCACGACGCGCGTGCTGGAGGCCGGCGTCATCGCCAAGTACATCCTCGGCGACCCGCTGGCGCCCTGGCACGGCGGCTCGGCCACGCTGACGACCGAGTTCATCAAGAAGCACCCGGCCGAGACGAAGAAATACATCGCCGCCTATGCCCGCGGCATCGACCTCGTGCGCAAGGACCCAGCCCAGGCGCGCAACTTCCTGAAGGGCTACACGGCCATCGAAGGCCCGCTCACCGGCGAGGTGCCGCTGGCCTCCTACATGCTCTACAACGAGTTCACACCGAGCGACGTGGCGGCCTTCCAGAAGTTCTTCGACCTGTTCACCGAGAAGGGCGTGTTCGAGAAGAAGCTCGACGTCACGACCCTTATCTACAAGGCCTGAAGCCATGGAACAAGCTCCTGCCGCCACGCCGCCCTGGCAGAAAGCCGACGGCCAACCCGCCGTGCGCCTGCCGCGTTTCAACGTCGCCAAGCTGCTGCCCTTCATCGGCCCACTGCTGCTGTTCATCATCTGGGATCTGGTCGTGCGCCTCGGCCTGATCCGGCCCATCCTGCTGCCGCCGCCGCTGGCCACACTGCAGACGCTCGTCGTCGGCCTGGCCGGCGGGCCGCTGCTGCTGGACTTCGCCACCACGGTGTGGCGCACGGTGCAGGCCTTTTTGATCGCCGCCGTCATCGGCGTGCCGCTGGGCGTGCTGCTGGGCAGCAACGAGCGCGCCTACCGCAGCGTCGAGTTCCTGATCGACTTCTTCCGCTCGACGCCGTCGTCGGCGCTGATCCCGCTGTTCCTGCTGATCTTCGGCGTGTCGGACATCAACAAGATCGCCATCGCCGCCTTCGGCGCGCTGCTGATCGTGGTGTTCAACAGCGCCTACGGTGTCATCAACGCGCGCAAGCAGCGCGTCATGGCGGCCAAGGTGATGGGCGCGTCGCGCTGGCAGATCTTCAAGGACGTGCTGGTGTGGGAAAGCCTGCAGCCCAGCTTCGTGGGCCTGCGCTCTGCCGTGTCGATGGCGCTGGTGATCGTCGTCGTGGCCGAGATGTTCATCGGCTCGGACAACGGCCTGGGCCACCGCATCATCGACGCGCAGCAAGTGCTGAACGTGAAGACCATGTACGCCGCCATCCTGGCCGCGGGCATCCTGGGCTATGTGCTCAACATTCTGTTCCTGGTGCTGGAACGCAAGATCGTCCATTGGAGTGGGAGGTAAGCATGAACGCAGTCCTGAACGCGCCCGTCGTCGCCGACATCCCGGTGCGCGCCTTCCAGCCCGGTCCCGCCGGCACCCACATCACCATCCGCGGGCTGACGAAATACTTCGCCGGCTGGCCGCTGTACGAGGACTTCAACCTCGACATCCCCAAGCACAAGATCGTCTCCGTATTCGGCCCCAACGGCTGCGGCAAGAGCACGCTGATCAACATGATCGCGGGGCTCATCCCCATCGACTCGGGCCAGATCCTGTTCGACGGCAAGAGCCTCAAGGACACCAAGATCGGCTACGTGTTCCAGAACTACCGCGAGGCGATGTTCCCGTGGATGCGCACCATCGACAACATCGCCTACCCGCTGAAGATGGAAGGCCGCAGCAAGGCCGCGGTGGACCGCCGCATGGCCGAGCTGGTGGAGAGCTTCGACGTCAAGTTCGACCTGAACCGCTACCCGTATGAGCTATCGGGCGGCCAGCAGCAGACGGCGTCCATCATGCGGGCGCTGGCGCCCGGCCCCGAGGTGCTGTTCCTCGACGAGCCCTTCTCGGCGCTGGACTTCGAGATGACGCTGTTCATCCGCGAGAAGCTGCAGGAAGTCTTTATGCAGACGGGCACGACCATGATGCTGGTCTCGCACGACCTGGAGGAGGCTGTGTACCTTGCCGACGAGGTGCTGCTGCTGACCAAGCGGCCCACCCGGGTGGCCGAGATCCTGAAGTACGAGGACCCGCGGCCGCGCACGGTGGCCACTTTGTCGGAGCCGAGCTTCATCACGGCCAAGAAGCAGAGCCTGGAGATCTTCCAGCGCGAGGTGCGGCGTTGAACATGCTCGCTGAGCAGAAGAGCTTGCTCACCGCGCCCGCTGGCTAAGATCGCCGGCATGCGGGCCATCGTCGACTCTTCTGCCAGCGCCCCGCGTGCCGGCCGTCCCAATCTGGCCGAGCAGGTCTACGCCCGGCTCAAGGCCGAGCTGAACGACTTCCAGCTCGTACCGGGCGACCGCTTCTCGGAGGCGGAACTGGGCCAGCGCCTGGGCGTCAGCCGCACGCCGGTGCGGGAAGCGCTTTTCAAGTTGCGTAACGAGGGCTTTCTCGACGTCGAGGCCAAGTCGGGATGGTCCGTGCGGCCGATCGATTTCGGCAGGTTGGAGCAGCTCTACGACCTGCGCGTCGTCCTGGAGCTGGCCGCCGTGGCGCGGCTGTGCACGCACACCGGCACGCCGCCGCCGGAGCTGGAATCGTTGAAGGACATCTGGCTGGTCCCCGCCGCCGAGCGGCTGAGTGATGCCCGCGAGGTGGGCATGCTGGACGAGGCCTTCCACGCCACGCTGGTACGCGCCGCCGGCAATGCCGAGATGGCCCGTGTGCACTGGGACGTGACGGAGCAGATCCGCATCATTCGCCACCTGGATTTCACGCGCGGCCACCGCATCGAGGCGACCTACGCTGAGCACGCCAAGATCCTGCGCGCAGTCATGCAGCGCAAGGTCGAGCAGGCCCAGTTGCTGCTGCGCAGCCATGTCGAACAGAGCAAGGCCGAGGTGCGCAAGATCACGCTGGCGACGCTGCACGAGGCGCGGGAGCGGTCCAAGAGCGCGTAGTGCGGGACAGCACGTGATCAAGACCCACCGCAAAGGGTCAGCCAAGATACCGAAGAGCCCACCCAAGTTGCCCGCCGCGGCGTACTATCGTCGCAGACGACCTGCCCGCAAGCCGGGTCCGGTCGGGTCACCTGGGCAGGTGATGCTAGGCCTGCTCTGACGTGCGAGTGCCCGGCTTCTAGCCAGAGGTGCATCATGTTCAAGCACATCCTGCTTCCGACCGATGGGTCTCGGTTCTCCGAGCAAGCGGTCTTTCATGGCGTCGAGTTGGCAAGGCTTTCCGGCGCGCGGGTGACGGCGTTCTACGCCACGCCTGCCTTCCATGTGCTGACCTATCGAGCGTCTGAGTTGGAGGGTTCGCGCGATCAGTTCGCGACAGACGTGCGGGCCCACGCGGACCTTTACCTCAAGTTTGTCAGCGGCGTGGCGAACGAAGCGAAGGTGCCCTGCGAGACCTTGATGGAACAGAACGACCATCCCCATGACGCCATCTGCAGTGTCGCCAAGCGCCTGCAGTGCGACCTGATCGTGATGGCTTCGCATGGCCGCAAGGGCTTGACCGGGCTGCTGCTCGGTAGCGAGACCCAGCGCGTGCTTGCACACACCGAAGTGCCCGTTCTGGTGTGGCGCGCCCAATCCAGCTGAGCGTTTCGCTGGCGCCCAATGCGCGAGTCACGCGGTGCACGCTCTCGGCCCGGACCTACTCGGCCAGGCCGAGGCTCAGCCGCAGCTTCTTCGGCAGCTTGGCAGCCACCAGCTCATGCGAGCGCTTCACCAGTGCCTTGAGTTCCGACAAGGGCAGCGCCTTCGCATCCTCCACCGCCACCCAGTGATACCGCGCCGCGTAAGGTGCGGGCGCGATGCCGGGCACACCGGTCAGCTCCAGGAAGCGGTGCTCGTCGACCTTGAAGCTGCAATGCGTCCACTTGCCGGGGTGTGGCCCGCCGACGAAGAACATCTTGCCGCCGACGCTGGCCACCCAGTCGGCGCCCCATTTGATGTCCTGCGTGGCGCCAGGCAGTTCCATGGCGTATTTGGCGAGGGCTGAAAAGCTCATGGTGTCGGGCGGAGTTCGCGTTGTGGTGGCGGCCGGCGCAGGGTGGCCGGCCCGCCGCTGAAGCCTTGAAATTCTCGCCGAGCGCCTCGGTTTGCGGCAATTTGCAGCATTACTGCACGCCGCGCAGCCCTGCCCTGCTGCCCGGCCCACCAACAATTCAGGGATACGCCTTGCCGGGCGCCTGAGCACCGCTCGGGCCGCCCAAACCAGGTCGCAATATCGACCTCCAACGCCCGCCTGCTGCATGAATATCCTCAACCTGGGGCCGACCCCGCCCATGGCCCTCAACGCGCAGCCCGTAGACCCACTCCAGCACGGCATGGCCCTGTTCCATGCCAACCCGCCGGACTATGAGCGCGCGGTGGGCTGGTTCCGTGCCGCGGCAGACAGCGGCGACAAGGACGGGCTCGCCATGCTGGGGCTGTGCCAGCTGGAAGGGCTGGGCATGGCCGCGGACCCGGCGCAGGCGCGGCGGGTGCTGGAGCAGGCCGCGTCCCGGCGCAGCGCCATCGGGCGCTTCCAGCTCGGGCGGGCGCTGATGACCGGCCGGGGCGGGCCGGTCGACGAGGCGGCGGGCCTGTCGGCCTACGTGACGGCGGCGGCCATGGGCCACGCCGAGGCCACCTTCAACCTCGCCAACTGCCTGTACGCCGGCGTGGGCTGCCTGCCCGACCGGCTGGCGGCCAAGTCGCTCTACCTGCGCAGCCGTGCGCTGGGCTGCACCTTGAGCCCGCAAGGTGTGCGGGTACGCAGCCACGAGCTGAAGGCGGTTCGCGCGTTGGCGCAGCGCTTTGCCGACCCGAACCGCATGTTCTTCCTCGTGCAGGAGCGCCAGCAGGAGTTGGCGCTGGTGCACGCCATCGCGCAGCCCGGCGACACACCCAGGCTTGGTCACGCAAATGCTGCGAGGCCCCAAGCCCTGCGGCTGGCCGCGGGTGTCGTGGCGGCGATGGCCGGCACCTTGGGCCAATACCTGCGCCGGCCGTCGCGCGACGCCGGGCCGACGACGATCAACTTCTGACGCACCGCATCCCCTCGCCTGCTCCGGGGGTGGCTGGGTAGGATGACCCCATGTCCTCGCGCGCCATCCGCCTGCCCTCGCTCGACGCTCTGCTCGCCTTCGAGGCCGTGGCTCGCACGGGCAGCTTCGAGGCCGCCGCCGCCGAACTCGCGCTGACGGCCAGCGCCGTCGCCAAGCGCGTGGCCGGGCTGGAGGAGCGGCTGGGCCAGCCCCTGTTCCTGCGTCAACCCGCCAAGGGCCTGACCCTGACCTCCGCCGGCCACGAGTACCTGCCCCAGGTACGCCAGGCCCTGGCCCTGCTGCAGGCCATGCCGCTGCACCAGCGCGCCAGCCAGCAGCGCGAGCGTCTGCGCGTGACGTCCACGCCCACCTTCGCCCGCCAGTTGCTGGTGCCGGGCCTGCCCGGCTTCACGGCAGCCCACCCCGAAGTGGAGTTGGAGCTGACGCTGTCAGTCCCGCTGCTGGCCGAGGGCGACGCGGGGGCGGACCTGGAGATCCGCCACGGCGCCGTGCCGGACGACATCGCGCCCGCCCAGGTGCTGCTGCGCGACCGCCTCACGCCGCTGGCCGCGCCCGCCCTGCTGGCCCGCCACGAACCGCTGCGCGAGCCGGCCGACCTGCTCGCCCTGCCGCTGCTGCGCACGCCGCTGCAGCCCTGGGCGCCCTGGCTGCGCGCCGCCGGCCTGGGCGATGTGCCCGAGCCGGACGAAGGCCCGCGCTTCGTCGACCTGGGCCTGACGCTGGCCGCGGCCCTGGCCGGCCAGGGCGTGGCACTGGCCCGGCTCAGCCTCGCCCGCCACGAGCTGGCCGAAGGCCGCCTCGTCCAGCCGTTTGCGCTGACCGTGCCGGCCGAGCGCCACTACGGCCTCATTCGCCACCGCGCCAGCCCGGCATCCGAGGCCTTCGCCGAGTGGCTGCATGCGCATTGCCGCGCGCTCGAAGCGGAAAACTCCTCTCGACCCGGCTGAGTTTTTTTCCGGGGCGACCGGTGCGGTGCGGGCCTAGCATCGCGGCCTCACTCCGACCAGTCCGCCATGCCCGTCATCACCTGCATCGAAGACCTGCGCCAACTCGCCGAGAAGCGGGTGCCGCGCATGTTCTACGACTACGCCGATTCCGGCTCCTGGACGGAGACGACCTACCGCGCTAACGAGAGCGACTTCCAGGCCATCAAGCTGCGCCAGCGCGTGGCCGTCAACATGGAAGGCCGCAGCACGGCCGTGAAGATGGTGGGCCAGYAGGCCAAGATGCCCGTGGCCATCGCCCCCGTGGGGCTGACGGGCATGCAGCACGCCGACGGCGAGATCCACGCGGCGCGCGCGGCCGAGAAGTTCGGCATCCCGTTCACGCTCAGCACGATGAGCATCTGCTCCATCGAGGACATCGCCGAGAACACCTCGGCGCCGTTCTGGTTCCAGCTCTACATGATGCGCGACCGCGAGGCCATGGCCCGCATGATCGACCGCTGCAAGGCCGCCAAGTGCTCGGCCCTGGTGCTGACGCTGGACCTGCAGGTCATCGGCCAGCGCCACAAGGACCTGAAGAACGGCCTCACCGCGCCGCCGCGGCCGACGCTGGCCAACATCATCAACCTGATGACCAAGCCACGCTGGTGCCTGGGCATGGCCGGCACGAAGCGCCACACCTTCCGCAACCTCGTGGGTCATGTGAAGGGCGTCAGCGACATGCGGTCCCTCTCGGCCTGGACCAACGAGCAGTTCGACCCGCGCCTGTCCTGGGCCGACATCGCCTGGGTCAAGGCGCAATGGGGCGGCAAGCTCATCCTCAAGGGCATCATGGACGTGGAAGACGCCAAGCTCGCCGTGCAGGCGGGCGCCGACGCCATCGTGGTGAGCAACCACGGCGGGCGGCAGCTCGATGGGGCGCCGAGCAGCATCCACGCGCTGCCCGCCATCGCGGCCGAGGTGGGTTCGCAGACGGAAGTGTGGATGGACGGCGGTATCCGCTCCGGCCAGGACGTGCTCAAGGCCTGGGCCCTGGGCGCCCGCGGCACCATGATCGGCCGCGCCATGGCTTATGGCCTGGGTGCGATGGGCGAGGAAGGCGTGGCCAAGGCGCTGGCCATCCTGCACAAGGAGCTGGACGTGACCATGGCCTTCTGCGGCCACACGCAGCTGACGAACGTGACGCGCGACATCCTGGTGCCGGGCACCTACCCGACGGCCTGAGTCTTACCAGGAAGTCTCGGCCGCGGTGCCCTGGTGGTAGAGCATCTGCCAGGCCTCGCCCTCGCGCACCCAGACCGAGGAGCGCAGCGTGTGCCGCGTGAGCGATCCGTCCGGCTGGCGGTGCGCAGCACGATAGGTCAGCAGCGCCGCCGAAGGGCCGAGGGGCCGCACGGCGAATTGATCGGGCTCGACACTCGGCGGACCCTCGTCTCTGCGGCCCTGCTCGGCCAGGAAACGCAGGATGGTGGGTCGGTCATAGGCCCGACCGGAACGGCCAACCTCGTGAAAATCCGCGTGCAGCAGGGCTTGCAACCGCGCTTCGTCCAGGCGCACGCCGGGGTGATGCAGTTCGACTTCCAGACGCCGCAGCGTATCCACCAAGTCATCTTCCATGCGGGGCATTGTCGTCAGCAGCGGTGACTTTTCGCCCGCGGGCCACATCGTGCGCTACTGTGCCTCCATGAAGACCGCGTCCGTCCGCATCTGCCTGTTGCTGTCCACGCTGAGCGTGGGCGTCGCCGCCCAGACCTGCGCGCCGCCCGTCGACTTGAAGACCGAAACCGACCCAGCGCGCATCCAGCAGCAGGCCATCGCTCTGCTACCCTGCCTGGGACATCCCGACTTCCAGCTGCGCGACGACATTGCCTTCGAGCAGATCTCTGCATGGGCGCGCGGCGGCAAGCTGGAGGCCGCCACGCTGCAACGCCTGCGCACCGACCTCGTCGCCGTGCTGGACGCCAAGCCCGACACCGCCGGCGTGCACCAGCCCTTTGCGGTCCTCACGCTGGCCGAAGTGGCAAGGGCCGACCGCCTCAAGCCCTTCATGACCACCGAGCAGCGCGGCGAGCTCGTCGAGCATGCCGCACGCTTCCTCAGCAGCGTGCGCGACTACCGCGGCTTCACCCCCGGCGAGGGCTGGCGCCACGGCGTGGCCCACGGTGCCGATTTGGCCCTGCAGCTCGGCATGAACGAGGCGCTGAGCGCGGCGCAGCGCCAACAACTTCTGGACGCCGTCAGCAGCCAGGTGCTGGCCGACCACGGGCATGCCTACCGCTTCGGCGAGGGCCAGCGCCTGGCGCGCGCCGCGTTGCAATTGCAGCTCAGGCTCCAACCCGACGAAGCCGCCGTGCAGGCCTGGCTGGACCGGCTGCTGCAGCCGTTGAAGGCAGCCAAGGGCTGGGACGAGACCGCGCTGATCGATCTGCACAATCTGCGGGAGTTCCTGTGGCCGCTGCTGGCCGGCGTGCTGGACGTCACCGACGCCGCCCAGCGCGAACGGCTTTTGGTGCCGCTGCAGAAGACGCTACGCCGCCTGCCTTAGTCGGCGTGCCGCTCGAAGTGAAGCCGGTCGTGCCAGACGCCGCCGAGCTCGAAGCTGCGCAGCGAATGGCCGAACTGGCGAAAGCCATTGCGCAGCAGCACCTTCACCGAGCCGCCGTTGCCGACGCGTGCGTTGGCCTCCACGCGCATCAAGCCCAGCTCGCCAAAGGCCATGGCCAGCACCAGCCGGACGGCCTCGCTGGCATAGCCCCGGCCGCAGGCCGACTCGGCCATGCGATAGCCCAGCTCAGCCATCTGAAAATGAGCACGCTTCACGCCGATCAGGTTCACGCGGCCCACCAGCTCGCCGGCCACGGTACGCACGAGGAACTGGTAGCCCTTGTCCTCGGCAGCCTCGCGCTCGGCCAGCGCAATGGCGGCACCAACGCCCTCGTGTGAGTAGAAGTCGGGCGGCCGTGAGTTGATGCGGGTCTCGAAGAAGGCGCGGTTGTCCGTTTCGAAGCGCAGCAGCTCGTCGGCGACGTCGGGGGTGGGGGCAATCAGTTCGAGCAGGTTCATGGGCGGCAGCAAAGACGGCGCACCGATTACAACAGCAGCGGAGGCCTCGCCACGCGCCCGCGGGTGCCGTTAGGCTGGCGCCCAGGAGGAACCATGCGCCCTGCCCGCCTTGCCGCTTTGCTGATCGCCCTGCCCCTGCTGGCCGCGGCCGCCGCGCCCGGGATACCGCGCAGCGACGCCATCGATGCCGAGGCCGCGCGGCTGATGGCCACCAGCCAGGCCCAGGGCCTGGCCGTGGCCGTCATCGACGACGGCCAGGTCGTGCATGTCGGCGCCTACGGCAAGCGCAATGCGGCGGGCGAGCCGCTGCTGACCGATACCGTCATGTACGGCGCCTCGTTGACCAAGGCGGTGTTCGCCTACTGGGCCATGCAGCTGGTCGAGGAGGGAAAACTCGATTTGGACCGGCCACTGGCAGGCTACCTGGACCGGCCGCTGCCGGAGTACGCCGGCTTCTTGACGCCCTATTCGTGGCAGCACTTGGCGGGCGACAACCGCTGGCGCCAGCTGACCGCTCGCATGCTGCTGACGCACAGCAGCGGCTTCGCCAACTTCGCCTTCCTGGAGCCCGACCGCCGGCTGCGCATTCACTTCGACCCCGGCTCACGCTACGCGTACTCCGGCGAAGGGCTCATCCTGCTGCAGTTCGTGCTGGAGCGCGGCCTGGGTCTGGACGTGGGCGCCGAGGTGCAGCGCCGCGTGTTCACGCCGTTTAGCATGACACGCACCAGCCTGAAGTGGCGCGCCGACTTCAGGCCCAACCTGGCCGACGGCTGGACGGCCGACGGCCGCGTGGTGCCGCACGCCGAACGCAGCAAGGTGCGCGTGGCCGGTTCCATGGACACGACCATTGCCGACATGGCCCGCATGGCGTCCGGCTACGTCCGCGGCGTCGGCCTGTCGGCCGAGAGCGCCGCCGCGCTGACGGCGCCCCAGTTGCCCATCACGACGGCCACCCAGTTCCCGACATTGCAACCCGAACTGCCACCGGCCAGGCGCCGAGCCGACCTCACCGCAGGTCTGGGCGTCATCGTCTTTGAAGGCCCGCAGGGGCCGGGCTTCTACAAGGGCGGCCATGACGACAGCACCGGCAACACCTGGGTCTGCGTGAAACCGAGCAGGCGCTGCGTCGTCATCCTGGCCAACGACGTGCGCGCCGAGCGGGCCTTTCCGCAACTCGTGCGCTTCATCCTCGGCGAGACCGGCGTGCCATGGGGCTGGGAGTACGGTGCCATGGACTTCCTGCGCTAGCGGCCAGCGCTGCGCGAGCATCTGTCAGGGTCCGCCAGGACAAAATATTTTTGACCGGCCGCGAATCCGATCGCGACCTGGCTCCCTCTTAGTGACCGAGGGCTGTCCTCGAACACTTGAGAGTCGAACCATGATCTATGTGAAAAACGTTCCGAACGGCGAGCGCGCCGTGCGCGTGGCGGCGGGCCTGGTGGCCGCGGCCCTGGGGCTGCTGCTGTTGGGCGGCATGGGCGGCTGGCTGGTGGCTGGCGGGGCGGCCGGGTTGGTGGCATCCGGGCTGTTCGGTTTCTGCCCGGCTTGCGCCATGATTGGCCGCAAGTTGAAGTAGCAGCCGGGCAGCACTGACATGGCCCTGGCCCCACAACACCAGCCCCTGCTCGCGGCCGCGCACGGCGGCGATCCGCGGGCACTGGAGCAATTGCTGAAGATCTCCCGGCCCGACATCCGCCGTTATGCCCAGCAGCACTGCCTGCTCAGCGACGTCGATGACGCGGTGCAGGAGGCCCTGCTCATCGTCAACCGCAAGCTGCCGTCGCTGCGCGTGCTGGCGGCTTTCTCGGGCTGGTTGATCCGCCTGGTGCAGCGCGAATGCCGGCGCCTGGGCCGGCTCACGCTGCGCTATGACCCGTATGACGAGGAAAAGCTGGAGCAGTGGCTGGTCGTGCGCGACGAATTGGGCCTGCGGCGGGAGCTGGCGGCGGCGCTGGAGTCGCTGCCGTCCCACTACCTCGAGGTCATGCTGCTGCGCGACCTTGAGGAGCTGACCATCGAGGAGATCGCCGCCCGCACCGGCCTCACGCGGCCGAACGTGAAGAGCCGGTTGCATCGCGCCCGGGCACTGGCGCGGGAGTACCTGTTGGGCGGGAAGCCGGCTGGCGTCTGACGGTGGCCGCCCGCAGCGGGACTTCCTCCTCTCCGACTTGAGTGCCGCCGTGGCAGTGCAAGCATGGTTGCCTCCATAACTTCGGAGACAGACACCATGAATCGACGCCACTACGTTCTCGGCGCGGCCACCTTGCTGGCCGGGCTCTCGTTGCCCGCTCTGGCACAGCGCGGCGATGACGACGGCGAGTTCGTCATCCTGCAAGCGCGCTACGGCACGGACCGCAACCATGTCGATGTGACCGACCAGCTGCGCCAGCTGGCCCGCCGTGACCGCCGCGTGCGGCTGACCAACGACCTGTTCGGCGTGGACCCCGACCCCGGCCGCGACAAATACCTGCGCATCTACGCCCGCGACAGCCAAGGCCGCGAACGCCGCTTTGACTACCCCGAGCGCGCATGGATTGACGGCGGGCAATTCACCGCCTGGGGCGCGGGCCGCTGGGGCGAACCGAACTACAACGGTGGCTGGGCCGGCAACCCCTATCGCGACCGCCACGATGACGGCAGCTACACCATCCTGCACGCCAACTACGGCACCCCCGGCCGCGAGGTGGACGTGACCGGGCGGCTGCGCGAACTGGCACGCCGCGACGAGCGCTTCCGCATGGGCAACGACACCTTCGGCGTCGACCCCGACCCGGGCCGCGACAAGCGGCTGATCATCATTGCGCGCGACCCCAACGGCCAGCAGCGCAGCTTCGCGTACGCCGAGGGCAGCTGGGTGGATGGCAGCCAGTTCACTGGTTGGCGCCGCGGCGACTGGGGCCGCTGATCGCGCGGTTTACCCGCCCTTACAACCGGCGAAGCCCGGCGTCCTCGCGCCGGGCCGTCCTCGCGTTGAACCCTTGGCCGTGCGACCATGCCCGGCCAAGACCAACAACGAGGAGATCGCGATGAAACGCCGCCAATTGGGCCAATGGACACTGGGCCTGGGTGCAGCCCTGGCCACTGCCATCACCGGGCCCGCCTGGGCCGACGATGACGGCGAGTTCGTCATCCTGCATGCCCGCTACGGCACCGAGCACAACCACGTGGACGTGACCGGCCGCCTGCGCGAGCTGGCCCGCCAGGACCGGCGTTTTCGCTTGAGCAACGACCTCTTCGGCGTCGACCCCGAGCCTGGGCGCACCAAGACGCTGCGCATCTTTGCCCGCGACCGCCAGGGGCGTGAACGCACCTTCGAATTCCGTGAGCGCGACTGGGTCGACGGCAACAAGTTCATCGGCTGGGGCCGCGGCAACTGGGGCGAGTCCGGCGGGTCGGGCGGTTGGCAAGGAGGCGGCAACAGCCCGGGCGGCGACCGCCACGACGACGGTGAGTTCACCATCCTCTACGCCACCTATGGCGCCGACGGCCGCGACGTGGACGTCACCGACCGCCTGCGCGAACTGGCGCGCCGCGACCAACGCGTGCGGCTGACCAATGAACTCTTCGGTGTTGACCCATTTCCCGGAAAGACCAAGATCCTGCGCATCTTTGCCCGCGACCGTGGCGGCCAGGAGCGCGTCTTCGAGTACCGCGAGTACGGCACCATCGACGGCAACCAGTTCGTCGGCTGGGGTCGCGGCGACTGGGGCCGCGGCCACCGCGGCAACGACCAGGGCCCGGTGCGGCCCGGCAGCGGCCGGCTCATCATCGACAGCGCCAGCTACGGCGCCGACGGCCGCTGGACCGACGTGACCCAGGCCCTGCGCGGCCAGATCCGCGGCGAACGCTTCGAGACCGAGGTGCGCAACGAGCTTTTCGGCTTCGACCCCGCGCCCGGCCGCCGCAAGCTGCTCAGCGTGACCTATCGCTTCGGCAGCGAGCCGCCGAACACGGTGCGGGTTGGTGAAGGCGACCGGCTGCGGCTGCCCTAGGAAGGCGCAAGCGATCCGGCTTCAATGCCAGGCGCCAAGGATGGCGCCCATCACCGTGTAGGCCACCACCTGGTAGCCGCTGTTGATGAGCCAGAGCTTGAGCGAGCGCTGCTCGAACAGGTAGATCACGCCCAGGCTCATGGCCACCCAGCCCAGGCCGGTGGCCAAGCCGGCGAACAGGCCGAAGCTCAGGCTCGCCTTGGCGCCGAGGAAGGCCGCCAGGTTGAAGGCCATCACCAGCGAGGCCAGCGCCGACAGGCCGAAGACCTTGGCCGGGCTGGCCTGCTTGGCCTGGGCCTCGCTCAGGCCCGCCTCGGCCATCCAGGCCTTGGCGAAAAGGATGGGCGAGTACCAGAGCCCGCCGATCAGGAAGCTGGACAAGGCCGCCACAATGACCGCCGGGAAGTTGAATTGCACTGCGTCCATCGCAGACCCCTCTTGAAGTTGTTGGTGCGGCGATGCTGAGGCGCTCCCGTCCCCGGCAACAGCGGTCGCGCGCCGAAGTCGAAGATGAGCACGCCCAAAGCCGACAAACTGCCGCTCAAATCGCCGCCGAACCCGCCGATGCAGGCGCGCCTGGATGACCGGCTGCTGATGGCCGGCGGTTCGCTCGCCTTCGGCCTGGCCATCCCCTGGCTGACTGGGCTCTATGGGCCACTGGGCCCCGGCGACGCGCGCTTCTGGGTCGGCTTTGCCGGCTTCATCGCGCTGGCCTTTGCCATCTGGGCAGGCAACCGCTGGCTGCTGTTCAAGCAGCGCGAGCACCTGAACTGGTTCGCCCACCCGCTGCGCAAGCTGCTGATGCTGGTCAGCGCCAATGTGCTCTACACCGCGCCGCTGACGCTGGCCGCCATCTGGGCCTGGTTCCATGTCGCTGGGCAGCCGGTCGACGTCAATGCGCTGAAGCTGGTGGTGGCCACCAATGTCATCTGCGTGCTGTTCGTGACGCATGCCTACGAGACCATGTTCCTGATCCGCGAGCGCGAGTCGGACATGCTGCGTGTGGAGCGCCTGGAGCGCGCCCGCACGCAGGCCGAGCTTGGCGCGCTGAAGGCTCAGGTCGACCCGCATTTCCTGTTCAACAGCCTCAACACCCTGGGCCATCTGATCGAGAGCGACGCGAAGAGCGCCCGCGAGTTCAGCGACACCCTGGCCGAGATCTACCGCTATGTGCTGGACAGCCGCCAGCGCGACCTCGTGCCACTGGACGAAGAGCTCGCCTTCCTGCGCCACTACCACCGCCTGCTGGCCCTGCGCTTTGGCGCCGCCATGCCACTGGAGCTGGACCCAGCCTTGCAAACCGGCTCGTGGCTGATCCCGCCGCTGGCGCTGCAGACGCTGCTGGAGAACGCCATCAAGCACAACGAGGCCAGCGCCGCGCAGTCGCTGACCGTCAGCTTCACGCTGGACGGGGACCGCGTGCACGCCCGCAACGCGCTGCAGCCGCGCCGCAGCGCCCTGCCCTCCTCAGGCCTGGGCCTGGCCAACCTCGACGAGCGCTGCCGCCTGCTGGCCGGCCGCGCGCTGGAACGCCGCGCCGAGGCTGGCGTGTTCGAAGTCTCCATTCCGCTGCTGGCCCGCCCATGAAGATCTTCATTGCCGAAGACGAGATCCCGGCGCGCGAGCGCCTGACCGCCACGCTGGCCCGCGTCGCGCCTGAGGCCCGCGTGCTCGGCCACAGCGACACGGTGCAAGGCACGCTGGCCTGGCTCGCTGACCACCCCGCACCCGACCTGCTGCTGCTCGACATTCAGCTCGCCGACGGCCTGTCGCTGGAGCTGTTCCGCGACCGCCGCCTGGCCCTGCCCACGGTCTTCACGACCGCCTATGACCAGTTCGCACTGCAGGCCTTCCAGGCGCTGGCGGTGGACTATCTGCTCAAGCCGGTGTCCGACACCGCGCTGGCCCAAGCCCTGGCCAAGGCCGAACAATGGCGCAGTCATTTCGACCTCCAGGCCAAGGAGCGCTGGAACCATCAGCTCGACGGCCTGCTGCAGCGCCTGAGCCCGCCAGCCGGGCGTCAGCGCATCGTCGGCCGCAAGGGCGGACAGCAGTTCCATGCACTGGAACTGACCGACATCGCCTATTTCGTCTCGGTGGACAAACTCTGCTTTGCCGTCACTCAAGCCGGTGAGCGCTTTCTAGTCGAGCCCACCTTGGGCGAACTGGAGGAGGAGCTCGGGCCTCAGCGCTTCTTCCGCGCCAACCGCCAGCTGCTGGTGGCCGCGGGCGCAGTGCAACGCTTTGCGCCCGCCGGCAAGGGAAGGCTGAAGCTCGACCTCCGCCCGGCCCTGGACGGCGAGCTGCTGATCAGCCAGGAGCGCGCCGCGGCTTTTCGCCAGTGGCTGGAGGGGTAAACCCGGGCGGGCTACGATTCGGCATGGATCAAGTCTTGTTCGATTTCACCAAGCAGGATGCCACCGGCAGCTGCTCGACGGCCCACGCTTGGGCCAAGGTGCCCACACCGCTGACAGCGACCGAGCGCAGCGCGCTGACCGAGCGCGCCAAGGCCCTGCTTCAAAAACACAACGCCGTCCTCGTCGCCCACTACTACGTCGACGGCGCACTGCAGGACCTGGCGCTGGAGACCGGCGGCATCGTGTCCGACTCGCTGGAGATGGCCCGCTTCGGCCGCGACCACGCCGCCCAGACCCTGGTCGTCGCCGGCGTGCGCTTCATGGGCGAGACGGCCAAGATCCTCAGCCCCGAGAAGCGTGTGCTGATGCCCGACCTGGACGCCACCTGCTCGCTGGACCTGGGCTGCCCCGAGGACGAATTCGCCGCCTTCTGCGACGCCCACCCGGACCGCCAGGTCGTCGTCTACGCCAACACCAGCGCCGCTGTGAAGGCCCGTGCCGACTGGATGGTGACCAGTTCCTGCGCGCTGGAGATCGTGGCTGACCTGCATGCCAAGGGCCAGAAGATCCTCTGGGCGCCGGACCGCCATCTGGGCCGCTACATCCAGGAAGAGACCGGTGCCGACATGCTGATGTGGAACGGCGCCTGCATCGTCCACGACGAGTTCAAGGGGCTGGAGCTGGAACTGCTGCGCGAGCAGCACCCGGGTGCACTGATCCTGGTCCACCCCGAATCACCCAAGAGCGTCGTCGAGCAGGCCGACGTCGTCGGCTCCACCTCGGCGCTGATCAAGGCGGTTGTCGAAGGCACGGCGCCTGCGTACATCGTGGCGACCGACAACGGCATCCTGCACCGCATGCGCCAGTTGGCGCCGGGCAAGACGCTGATCGAAGCGCCCACGGCCGGCAACAGCGCCACATGCAAGAGCTGCGCCCACTGCCCCTGGATGGCGATGAACGGCCTGGCCAACCTGGTCGACTGCCTGGAGAGCGGCCAGCCTCAAATCCATGTCGACGAGGCTGTCCGCGTGAAGGCTCAACGCTGCATCACACGCATGCTGGATTTCGTCTCGGCGAGAAAGACTGCCGCTGCCGGTATGACCCCGGGTATCGGCGCCGCCTGATGGGGCTATAAATCGGCACTCACCGTCCTTGACGAGGCCCGCCATGAATGCCGACTTCAGCTCCCTCTACAACCACCATGAGCGCGAGGTCTTCGGCGCGGTCATGGACTCGTCCACCGACTACCCCGACATCGCGGCCAGCAACGATCTGCTCTGCGACGTCTGCTGCGTGGCCCTGAACCGCCTGCCCCCGCGCTACATACGCCACGAGGTGGACTTCAGCTTCTACCTGACCGAGCACGAACGCCTGGAGATCGACAACGCGATCGTCGAAGCGGTGAGCTATGCGTTCAACTTTGTGCAGGCGCGTACGGCGCTGAGGTCGCGCAAGTAAGCCGCGCTTCGGCAATAAAAACGGCCCGCATCTCACGAGGCGGGCCGTTGTCCAGATTCCTTGAGGGAATCACTCCGTTATAGATGGTCGGGGCGGCGGGATTCGAACTCGCGACCCTCTGCTCCCAAAGCAGATGCGCTACCAGGCTGCGCTACGCCCCGAACAAGCCTGCCATTCTAGCTCACAGGAACGAAGCGCCCCGTTCCGCTGATCAAAGCGGCTCTAACGGGCTCGCCCGGCTGCAGCATTTGCACTGCCGCGACATAGCCGCGCATCTGCTCCAGATAGGCCGGCTCGCGCTCCGGCGTGGCGCCGAGCTTGTAGTCCAGCACCCACCAGCAGCCATCGCGGCGCTGCACGAGGCGGTCGATGCGCTGGTCGTCGTTGCCCTGTCCCACCGCGACTTCGTTGCCGGCCCAGATCAGCTCGGCCGGGTCGAAGAAGGGCCGGCAGTCGGGGCTGGCCAGGATGGCCTGGGCCGCCTGGGCGAGTTGCTCGCGTGACTTGGCGTCCAGGCCGAAGGCCTGCGAGGCAGATGCCATCAGCGCCACCAGCGCCTGCGTCTGGCCGCTTGCCGAGGCCCACTCCAGCACGCGGTGCAAGGCCTCGCCCACGCGGGCCAGGCGGTCGTCACGGGCCGTGCCATCACGTGCAGCCACTGCCGCTGGAGGCTGCCAGCTTGGCAGCGGCGCAATGGCTGGCGGCGCGGTGTTGGCTCGGCCGCCCGGTGTCATCGCAAGGGGCCAGCGGCGGGCCAGCGGTTGCAGCCGGTCCCACCAGCTGGTGGCCTGGCTGCGGCTCGGCGTGTGGCTGAGCACCACCGCACGCCGCGCCCGCGTCAGGGCAACGTACAGGCCGTTCAGCTCTTCGCGCTCGCGCTCGGCACGCTCCTCGTCGACCAATGCCTGCAATGACGGCGGCGGCCTGGCTTCGGAGGCGAGGAAGGCCGCGCGCCGCGGCGCCGGCTGGCCCACCGGCCAGTCCAGCAGCAGGCCCAGCGTCTCCGCCTTGGGTGGCGCGGCGTCGGCATCGAGCAAAAAGACGACCTCGGCCTCCAGGCCCTTGGCACCATGGATGGTCAGCAGTTGCACCGCGTCCGGCGCAGCAGCCGGCACGAACTTGATGGGCCGGCTCTTCAGCGCGCGCACGAAGCCGTAGAGCTGGGCATAGCGGCCGCCATCCAGGTCGAGCGCGGCACGCAGCAGCGCCTGCACGCTTTGCAGGCGCACGGCTGCATCTGCTGCGGGCACGGCCGCCGCGATGCGCATGAGCAGCTCGCCCTCGTGGACGATGCGGTCCAGCAGCTCGTGCGGCGTGCGCTGGCGCGCCTGCTCGGCCCAGCAGCGCAGCAGCCCTTGAGCGCGCGCCAGCGCCGGGCTGGGTGCGGCCAGGCCTTGCAACGCGGCCCACCAGGAGCGTCGCTCGGCGGGCGCATGGCCCAGCCACTGCGCTGTACCAGCGGCTTCGGCCAGCGTCAGCAGGTCGGCCTCATCGACGCCGAACAGCGGGCTGCGCAGCGCGCGGGCCAGCGACAGGTCGTGCCCTGGCGAGGCCAGCACGTCCAGCAACGCCAGCAGGTCGGCCACGTCGGGCAGCCCCGCCAACGGCTGCTCCTCGGGCGCCGCATGCGGCACGCCGGCGGCGGTCAGCGCCTCGCTGAGCTGGCGCAGCGGGTCGCGCTTGCGGGCCAGCACGAAGAGGTCGCCCGGCTTGAGTTCAGGCCGGGCCTGCAGCAGCCCGACGATGGCCCCGCAAACACGCTCGCACTCGGGCGCACGGCGGCTGATCTCGGCCTCGCGGCGGGGCTCGGTCAGGCTGGGGCGCCAGCGCAGCGGGTCAACGTCCGCCTGGGCGGGCGACGCCATGACCTCGGCGTCGAGGGCCCACAAGCCGGCCAGGTCGTCCACTTCGGCCACCTCGGTCGTGTGCACGCGAAAGCCCTGGTAGGTGCCGGCGCGCTGGGCGCTGTCGAAAGTGGCGTTCACGGCGGCCAGCACCTCGGGCGCGTTGCGCCGCGTGTGGTCGCAGGCCAGGCGCACGCCGGCGAGGCCGTCGCAGACGAAGGCCTGCGCCGCTGCGAACACGCGCGGGTCGGCACGTCGGAAGCGGTAGATGCTCTGCTTGGGGTCGCCGACGATGAAGACGGACAGCGGCGAGCCCGCGCCCGCGCCGGCATAGGCCGACAGCCAGCCATGCAGCGCCTGCCATTGCAGCGGGCTGGTGTCCTGGAACTCGTCGATGAGCAGGTGGCGCACCTGGGCGTCCAGGCGCTGCTGCACCCAGCCGGCCGTCTGCGCATCAGCCAGCAGGGCCAGCGCGCCGCGCTCCAGGTCGTTCATGTCGACCAGGCCGCGCTCGCGCTTGATGGCCTCGAAGGCATCCACCAGCACCAGGGCCAGGCGGCGCATCGCGGCGTGTTCGTCGGCGGCGCGCTGCTGGGCTATTGCCGCGCGCAAATGCAGCAACTCATCGCACAGCTCGTCCAGGTCAGGGTGGTCGACGCCCAGCTTGCGCGGTTCGCCCTTCAAGGTGAACAGCGCCGCGAAGCAGCCGTCGAAATCGGCGGCCTGTTCAATTGACGCGGCCGCTTCCTGCGCCTTCTTGCCCTTGGCTGCGCCGAGCAGCCGGGCCAGTGCCTTCAGCGGTTCACGCAGATGCTCGAAGAACTGCTCCGGCGTGGTGCCCAGCACATCCACTGCACCGGGCAGGCTGGCCTCCAGCACGCCAGCCATCTCGGCCAGCCGCAACTCCACACGCTTGGCGAACGCGCCCAGCAACCACTCGCGCAAGTTGAAGCGGCCGCGCGACTGGGTCAGCGCCTGGAAGTCGGCGCGCAACGCCTCGTCTGCCAGCACCGCGACGTGGAAGCGCCGCCACAGCGTCGGCATCAGCTCCTCTTCGTCCTCGATGAGCTGCAGTTCGGGCGCGATGCCCTGAGTCTGCAGGAAGGCCAGCGGCGCGGCGCGCAGCAGCTGCGAGAACCAGCCGTGGAAGGTGCGCACCTCGACAGCCCGGCCGCCGCGCAGCAGCTCGGCCTGCAGGGCCGCCAGACGCGGGCGCAGCATCGGCGCGTCGGCCTCGGCCACGCCGCGTTGGCGAAGCGCAGCCAGTTGCTCGGCATCGGGCGCCTGCGCGAACTCGGCCAACCACTCAGCCAGGCGCTGGCGCATTTCGCCGGCGGCCTTGCGGGTGAAGGTGATGGCGACGATCTGCTGCGGCTCGGCGCCGGCCAGCAGCGCACGCAGGATGCGCGACACCAGCATCCAGGTCTTGCCGGCGCCGGCACAGGCCTCCACGACGATGCTGCGCGAAGGGTCGCAGGCCAGCGCGTAGAAGTGCTCGCGCGGCACGCGCAGGCCGTCGGCCCAGTAGGCGAGTTCTGCGCTCATACCCAATCATCCTTTCGGCACAGGCCGCGCGCTTCACAGTAGTCGCAGACCTTGCCCTCGCCCAGCGCCGGCAGCGGCGCGCCATCGCGCACGGCCATCAGGTCGGCCTGCAGCCCGCCGCGCAGTGCCAGCGCGGTGTCGCTGACGTCGGCGTGCGGCAGCAGCGCGATGCCCTTGCCATCGTCGAGCACCAGGTAGGCCGCCTGCAGCCCCGGCTCGGCGCCCATCAGCAACGCGTAGGCGGCAAGCTGGGTGTCCTCCAGCGGCGCAGCCAGCTTTTCCTTCAACCCCTTGGCATCGCCGGTCTTGTAGTCAAGCAGCCAAGTCTTGCCTGCAGCGTCGTCGATGCGGTCGATGCGGCCGCGCAGCGTCAGCGCGTCCAGTGGCGCATCGAATGGTTGGCAGTCGCGGTCCACCTCGCCGGCGGCGAAGCGCTGGCCACCCGCCTCGGCCTCGACCAGCCAGGCGAGATACAGCGGGCGCAGCCGCTCGAAGGCGGCCGAGAAAGGCAGGAAGTCCGCCGCGTCCAGCCACGCCAGCTCGGCCTCGGCCGCGGCGCGCAATGCGGCGTCGTCATCGCCCCCCCCGCGCGCCTCGTGGAAGCGCTTCAGCACCGCGTGCAGCCAGGTGCCGTAGTCGCGCTTGTCGGGCTCTTGCTCCAACTCGTCGGCTTCGCGCAGGCCCAGCAGTACGCGGCTGAAGAACTGGTAGGGGCAGTTGCGCAGCGCGTCGATGGCGCTGGCGCTCAGGGCCGCCGGCAAGCGGCCATCGGCATCAGCGGCAGCTCGGTGTTGGGGCTGGCCCGGCGGCGTCAGAAGCTCACGCCCGTCGCGCCATTCATGCAGGCCCTGACCGCTGCGCGCTGCCGCGCCGGCCAGCCGCTCCAGCAGCGGGCTGGCCGGCAGCGGCTCGGCGCCTGCGAAGGCGCAGCGCAGCAGCGTCAGCACCGGCGCGCGCAGCAGCTGCGCGAAACTGAAGCCCTCGGCCTCGCGGCGTTCGGCCAGGCTGGGCAAGCCCAGGGCCGCCGCGTCGGCATCGGCCAGCAGACCCGCTTGCGGGTTCACCGGCCCCAGTGTGGCGGCGTCCGCGCCAGGCAGCACGACGGCGCCGAAGGGCCGAAGCATGGCCCGCGCCAACGGCGTGATGACAACCTCGACCGCACCCGCTTCTTCGGTCGGCTCGAACTGCGCCGCCTCCAGGGTGTCGTCCACCCAGGCCAGGAACTCGTCGGGCCGCAGCCGCGTCTGCGCCAGAGCCGCCTCGTGGGCGCTGCCGGCCCAGGGGTTGCGCGAAATCCACAGCGTTTCCAGCAGGGCCTCGCCGCCCTCGACCTCGGCCAGCGGCGTCAGCCCGCTCAGCGCCTGGCTCATTGCAGCGAGCCAGCCACCCAGCGTGCGCGCGCCGCCGGCCAGCGGCTCCAGTTGGCGCCGAGCCCGCTGCCAGGCCGCACCGCCGGCCGGCGGCAGCGTCGCTGCATCGAGCTGGGCTGCCTGGCGCCAGCCGAAGCGGCGGCAGCGCGACTCCAGGCCGGACAGGCCTTCGGCATCCCAACCCGTGGCCAGCGCGGACTTCAGCCAGGCCAGCCAGTCGTCCACTGCGCCACCAGCCAGGGCGGCGCGCAGCAGGGCCATCAATGCGGCGGCGGCGGGCGTGGTCGCGAGCGTCCAACCGGTCTCGTCATGCATCGGCACGCCCTGGCGCGCCAGCAGCGCCCGTACGCGGCGGATGACGACGCGGTCTTGCGCAAGCAAGGCCACCGGCCGCCGGCCCGCGTTGAGGTGCTGGACGACGGCCGTGGCGGTCTGCTGGGCGAGCGTCTCGAAGTCCGGCGCGACGGCTTCCTCCACTCGCGCGGCGGGCGTGAAACCGGCCCAGGCCTGATCGAGGTCCAGGTCGGCGTTCAGGCACAGCGCTGGCACGTCGCCCGCCAGCAGCGCCTGGGCCAGCGGGTCGGGCCCGCCGGCGCGCAGCCAGATCCAGGCGCTGGGGCGCAGCGCGAACAGCGTGTCGGTGGGCGGGCGGCGCTCGTCAGAGGCCACCCAGGCCAGCGCGACCTGAGCCAGTGCGCGCTCCAGCAGGCCGGGGCCGGCGTCCAGGGCTGCAAGCCGTTGCCGGGCGGTGTCCATGAACGCAAGGCGCTCAATCGGCGGCACCTGGGCGGCCGCGCGGGCCAGCGCGTGGGCGGTGTCGACGAGCCGGGCGAGCGCCACACGGTAGTCGCGCGGGCTGCTGCGCTTGAGGGGCTGGACCCAGCTCTGCTCGGCCAGCAGCCGGTCGGCGGTGAAGGCGTCGATGGCGGCGTCGCCGGAGAGCTGGTCAGGCGCGGCCAATGACGTGGGGCCCAGCGCCGAAGCCAGGCTGCGGCTGGTCGTGATGCGAGGCTGCCAGCCGCCGTGGGCGAGCCAGGCGCGGCGCGCCGGCGCGATCTGCTGGGCGAAAGGCAGCAACAGCACGGCATCGCGCACGGCCGCGCCTCGCCCTTCTAGCCAGTCGGTACTGACGGCCGCGACGCGGCGCCAGAAGGCTTCGTTGTCCTCGCCAGGCGCCAGGCCCAGATTCAAAGCTTGCTGCACTTGTAAAGCAGGCCTCCCGCCCGCATGTTTGCCACCGTTTCGGTCACCCTCGCGACCGTCCGGACAAAAGTGGCTATGTCACAATCATTTTGCCTATTCGGACGGCGCCCACTGCGGCGACCGCCAACCCTTTGAGGCCAAGGAACCCTCCCATGAGCAGCGAATTGATCAAGCATGTTTCCGACGCGTCCTTCGACGCCGACGTCATCCAGTCGGGCAAGCCCGTGCTGGTGGACTACTGGGCCGAGTGGTGCGGCCCCTGCAAGATGATCGCGCCCATCCTGGACGAGGTCGCCACCGGCTACGGTGACAAGCTGCAGATCGCCAAGATGAACGTCGACGAGAACCGCGAAGTGCCGGCCAAGTTTGGCATCCGCGGCATTCCGACACTGATGCTTTTCAAGGACGGCCAGCTTGCCGCGACCAAGGTCGGCGCCCTCTCCAAGGCCCAGTTGACGGCCTTCCTCGACGCGAACCTATAATCGCGTCCAACTGCTGCAGTGTTGCCGGCGCTCTCCGCGCGGTCACTGCAGCAGCCAAAGCCAACACGCCCCGGGTTCCTGGATACGAATTCAGCACCCAGCCAGCGTGGACTCGGCTCCCCCTCCCACCACTGAGTCAGTTGTCGAATCTGCGTCGCTCGCCGTTTGAGCGGTAGCCATTTGATCCTTTTCTGGGGCGGCCGTGGAATCGCCGTTGCGCCTTGGCTGGCGCTGCGGCCCCTGACGGGTATTCACCCATGCATCTTTCCGAACTCAAAGCGCTCCACGTTTCCGCCCTCATCGAGATGGGCGAGGCGCTGGAGATCGACAACGTCACGCGCCTGCGCAAGCAGGAGCTGATGTTCGCCATCATGAAGAAGCGCGCCAAGGCTGGCGAGCAGGTCTTCGGCGATGGCGTGCTCGAAGTGCTCCCCGACGGCTTCGGCTTCCTGCGCTCGATCGAGGCCAGCTACATGGCCTCCACGGACGACATCTACCTGTCGCCCAGCCAGATCCGCCGCTTCAACCTGCACACCGGTGACCTGGTGGAAGGCGAAGTGCGCGTGCCCAAGGATGGCGAACGCTACTTTGCTCTGGTCAAGGTTGACCGCGTCAACAACCAGACGCCGGAGGAGAGCAAGAACAAGATCATGTTCGAGAACCTGACTCCCTTGTTCCCCAAGGAGCAGTTCAAGCTCGAGCGTGAAGCCTTCAAGGGCGAAGAGAACATCACCGGTCGCATCATCGACCTGGTGGCGCCCATCGGCAAAGGCCAGCGCGCCCTCATCGTGTCGCAGCCCAAGACGGGCAAGACCGAGATGATGAAGAGCCTGGCCCACGCGCTGGTGGCCAACCATCCGGACTGCCACCTCATCGTGCTGCTCGTCGACGAGCGCCCCGAGGAAGTGACGGAGATGATCCGCACCGTGCGCGGCGAGGTCATCAGCTCCACCTTCGACGAGCCGGCGGCCCGCCACGTGCAGGTGGCAGAGATGGTCATCGAGCGCGCCAAGCGCCTGGTGGAGCTCAAGAAGGACGTGATCATCCTGCTGGACTCGATCACCCGCCTGGCCCGTGCCTACAACAACGTGCTGCCCAGCTCCGGCAAGGTGCTGACCGGCGGCGTGGACGCCAACGCCCTGCAGCGCCCCAAGCGCTTCTTCGGCGCAGCGCGCAACATTGAGGAAGGCGGCTCGCTGACCATCATCGGCACCGCGCTGATCGACACCGGCTCCAAGATGGACGAGGTGATCTACGAAGAGTTCAAGGGCACCGGCAACTGCGAAATCCACCTGGATCGCCGCATGGCCGAAAAGCGCGTCTACCCTTCGCTGCTGATCAACAAGTCCGGCACGCGCCGCGAGGAATTGCTGCTCAAGCCCGAGATCCTGCAAAAGAGCTGGATCCTGCGCAAGCTGCTCTACAACATGGACGAGATCGAGGCGATGGAGTTCATCCTCGAGAAGATGAAGGCGTCGAAGAACAATCATGACTTCTTCGACATGATGCGGCGCGGCGGGTAGTGAGACGGGACCGAGGACAGGACCTGCGTCCTGTCCGACGCCCGTCAAATGCCCGCGCATGTCTCGCATGCGCGGGCACTTTCAGCCCAAACTAGCCAAACCGCAGGGAAGCCCGCTACAATCGCCGGTTTTCCGCCCTGACACCCCCGGAAAGTGCGCCGACCAGCGATTGACATCGTCGGCGTGGCTCCCGACCTAGCCAAGAGGTTCCCATGAAAGACGGCATTCACCCCAACTACCGCGACGTCGTGTTCGTCGACCAGTCCAACGGTTTCCAGTTCGTGACGCGTTCCACCGTCCAGACCAAGGAAATGATCGAGCTGGACGGCAAGAAGCTGCCGCTGGTGAAGCTGGAAACCACCAGCGAGTCGCACCCCTTCTACACGGGTACGCAAAAGAGCATCGACAACCTCGGTGGCCGCGTCGAGAAGTTCCGCAACAAGTTCTCGCACCTCAAGAAGTAATCGGTTTGGCGGCGTTTCGCCGCGCCAACGACCAAAGGGCAGCTCAGGCTGCCCTTTTGTTTTGCCGCGGCATTCGCGCTGCCCTTTTCTCATTTGGCAGCATGGGCTGCCATTTTTCATTTTTGACCGCCGTTTGACGGCATCATGCCGGCCGGTTTCATCGAACTTAAGCGCGTGAATCTCCCCACCCCTGCCATCGTCGCCGAGCGCGGCGTCGAGCGCCTGCCGCGCCTGGCCCTGCTGCTGCTGTGCGCGGCCTATGTGCTGCCCGGCCTGTTCGGCCGCGACCCCTGGCGCAATGCCGACCTGAGCAGCTTCGGTTTCATGGCCAGCATCGCCCAGGGCCACGCGCCCTGGTGGCAGCCGGCGATCGCCGGCATTCCGGCCGAGGGCGGCCCCTTGCCCTACTGGCTGGGCGCGCTGGCCATCAAGGCCCTGCCCTTCCTGGACGCACCGGTTGCCGCTCGCCTGCCTTATGCCTTTGTGCTGGTCGGCGTGTTGGTGGCGGTCTGGTACACCTGCTTTCATCTCGCCCGCACGGAGGCTGCCCAACCGGTGGCCTTTGCCTTCGGCGGCGAAGCACAGGCCGTCGACTACGCCCGGGCCTTGGCCGATGGTGCCCTGCTTGCGCTGATGGCGTCGCTCGGCCTGCTGCAGCTCGGCCATGAGACGACGCCCGAGCTGATGCAATTGCTGGCTGTCTCGGTCTACCTTTACGGCTTAGCCGCGGCACCATTCAAGCGAGGCCGTGCGCGGGTCGCCATCCTGCTCGCCCTGCCCGTGCTGGCCGCCAGCGGTGCCCCCGCCGTGGCTTGCGCCCTCGGCCTGCTCGGCCTGCTGCTGAACCACCGCTCCAGCCATGACGAGGCCAAGGCCCAACGGGTCTGGCTGCTGGCTTCGCTGACGCTGGCGGTCCTGGCGGCCTGGGTCTTCAATGGCTGGGCCTGGCGTGTCCTGCCCGGCATCCAGTTCGCCTCGTTGCTGAGCCTGCTGGCCTGGTTCTGCTGGCCGTCGGGGCCCCTGGCCTTGTGGACGCTGTGGCGCTGGCGCCGCCACGGCCTGCGCCGCCACATCACGGTGCCCGCCATTGCCCTGCTGGTGCCGCTGATCACTTGCATTCTGATGGACGCTTCCGAGCGAGCACTGCTGCTGGCCCTGCCGTCGCTGGCCATCCTGGCCGCCTTCGCGCTGCCCACACTGAGCCGCAGCGTCTCGGCAGCAGTGGACTGGTTCTGCGTGTTCATCTTTTCGGCGGTGGCGCTGTTCGGCTGGCTCTACTACGTCTCCATGCACACCGGCTGGCCGGCACGGCCCATGGCCAATCTGCGTCGGCTGGCCGAGGGCTTCGAGCCGCACTTCAGCCCGCTGGCCCTGCTGTTTGCCATCGCCGCGACGCTGTCCTGGCTGGCCCTGGTGCGCTGGCGCACAGCCCGCCATCGCCATGCGCTATGGAAGAGCCTGGCCCTGCCGGCCGGCGGCGTCGCGCTGGGCTGGCTGCTCGTCATGAGCCTGCTGCTGCCGCCGCTGGACTACGCGCGCAGCCTGGCGCCGCTGGTGGCTCGGCTGAAGACGCGCATGCCCGCCGATGCCAATTGCCTGGCCGCAACGGGCCAGAACCTCGCCACGCTGGCGGCACTGGAATGGCATGGCGGCTGGCAGGTGAAAGGCCGCGGGCCCCTGAATGCATCAGGATGCAGTCACGCCGTGATCAGCGCGGGCCAGCCGACGCCCAAGGGCTGGCAGGTCGTTGCGCAGGTGAAGCGACCGACGGACCGCAGCGGCAGCGCCGGCCTGGTCCTCTTGAAGCGTCAATGATCTGACAGGGCTGCTGCGTTGAAAGCCGCCTCATCGCCCAGCGCCGAATCGCTGGCCTGGCGCACACGCGCGGCCGGGAAGACGAGACGGAATCGCGAGCCCTTGCCAACGTCGCTCTGGATCATCAGCTCGCCGCCGTGGCGCTGCATGACATGCTTGACGATGGACAGGCCCAGGCCCGTGCCACCGGTCTCGCGCGAGCGGCTGCCGTCGACGCGGTAGAAGCGCTCGGTCAGGCGCGGAATGTGCTCGCGCGAAATGCCCAGGCCGGTGTCGATGACGGTCAGCTCGCCGTTGCCGCCTTCGAGCAGCCGCCAGGCCACCTCGACCTCGCCGCTGTCCGGCGTGTAGCGCACGGCGTTGGTCACGAGGTTGGCGATGGCGCTGAGCAGCTCGCTCTCGATGCCGGCCAGCTCAACGTTGGTCTCCGGCCTCAGGTGCAATTGATGCCGCCCGGCCGACAGCACCTCGGCATCCGCGGCAATGCGCAGCAGCAGGCCATCCAGGCCCACCCAGCGGTCCGGCGCGGGGCGCGGACTGCCTTCGAGCTGGGCCAGCGTCAGCAGGTCGGCCACGAGGGTCTGCATGCGCTGGGTCTGCTGGTTCATCAGCACCAGCACGCGTTCGCGCTCGACAGCCGTCAGCGGCAGCGAGTGCATGGTCTCGATGAAACCGGACAGCACGGTCAGAGGCGTGCGGATCTCGTGGGACACGTTGGCGACGAAATCGCGCCGCATGGCTTCGGAGCGCACGCGTTCGGTGACGTCCAGCGACAACACCAGGCGCATGCCCTCGCCGTATTCGCGCACGATGATGGACAGCGTGCCCGGCCCGCGGCCATTGCCCAGCACCAGGGATTCGGCAAAGTTGCCGGCCTGCAGGTAGGCGACGAAGGCCGGCGCACGCACGAGATTGGTAATGCGCTGGCGCAGGTCGCGCTGCGGGTCCAGCGAGAAATGGTCGGCCGCAACGCGGTTGCACCAGACGATCTGCTCCTGCGGGTCCAGCATCAGCACGCCATTGGGCGAAGCCTCGATGGCGGACAGGAACTGCTCCAGTTCCAGCCGGGCGCGCGCCACGCTGCGATCGCGGTCGCGCACGGCGCGCTCGATGCGGTAGCCGACCTCGCCCCACAAACCGGTGTCGCGCGGCGCGTTCTCGAGCTGGTTGCCGCGCAGCCAGCTCAGCAGGCGATGGCCCCGCACCGCGTCGACCAGCAGGGTCAGCACGACGCCGCTGACGACACCGATGCCAAGGCCCAGGCTGTCGATGCCAGTCGTCGTACGAACCACCACGCCAATGACAAACCCGATCAATGCGGCCACGAGGGCCATCAGCAGTCGGGGCAATAACCAGGTCATGTAGGGCGGGAAAAGCTCAAGCGGAGAGCGCGCTGCTCTGTTGGGTCAGTCGGTAACCGGCACCGCGGACGGTCTCGATCATGCGCGCGCATTGCACGCGCTCCAATGCTTCGCGCAGGCGCTTGACGTGGACGTCGATGGTGCGCTCCTCGATGAAGACATGGTCGCCCCAGACGCGGTCCAGCAGCTGCGAGCGGCTGTGCACACGTTCCGGATGGGTCATCAGGAAGTGCAGCAGGCGGAATTCAGTGGGGCCGAGCTTGACCTCATTGCCCTCACGGCTGACGCGGCGCGTGCCCGGGTCCAGCAGCAGCGGGCCAACCTCGACCGCGCTGTCCAGCGCCTCGGGCGCCTTGCGGCGCAGCACTGCACGGATGCGCGCCAGCAGCTCATTCGTTGAGAAGGGCTTGGTGATGTAGTCGTCGGCACCCGCGTCGAGGCCGGCGATCTTGTCGCCCTCCTCGGCGCGCGCCGTCAGCATGATGACGGGCAGCTCCTTGGTGCGGGCCACGCCGCGCCACTGGCGAGCCAGGGCCACGCCGCTCTGGCCGGGCAGCATCCAGTCCAGCACCACCAGATCGGGCAGCACGCGGTCCACTTCGTACTGAGCCTGCGTGGCACTGCCGGCGATCGTCACCTCGAAACCGGCATGGCGCAGGTTGATGGAAATCAGCTCAGCAATCGCCGATTCGTCTTCAACAACAAGGACTCGGCTCATGATCAGCGCACCATCGTTTCAACCGCCTCGGGCGAGTTGTGTCGCACGTCCTGGCCCTTGACGACGTAGATGACGACCTCGGCCAGGTTTTTGGCGTGGTCGCCGACGCGCTCGATCGCCTTGGCGACGAAGACAAGGTCGATGGACGAGGAGATGGTGCGCGGGTCTTCCATCATGTAGGTGATGAGCTTGCGCAGCAGGCCGTCGAATTCCTTGTCGATCTCGTCGTCGTGCTTGAGCACGTCCAGCGCCCGCTCCACGTCCAGGCGCGCAAAGGCGTCGAGCGACTTGCGCAACTGGGTGGTGGCGAGCTCGGCTTCGAAGCTCAGGTCGGACATCGGCAAGCGCATGCGGCTCGACACGCCGCTGGCCACCAGGCGCTGCACGGTGCGCGCGATGCGCGCGGCCTCGTCGCCGACGCGCTCGAGGTTGGCAATGCTCTTGCTGATGGCGATCAGCAGGCGCAGGTCGCGGGCCGTCGGCTGGCGGCGCGCGATGATGGTCGAGAGATCGCGGTCGATCTCGATTTCCATCGTGTTGACGCGGCTTTCCTTGGTCAGCACTTCATCGGCCGATGCGGCGCTGAAGTCCACCAGCGCCTGCACGGCCTGGGCCACCTGGGCCTCCACGAGGCCGCCCATTTCGAGCACGCGGGTCGAGATGCCGCTGAGCTCGGCATCGAACTGGGTCGAGAGATGTTTGTCCACCATACCGTCCTCCTTGATCAGCCGAAGCGGCCGGTGATGTAGTCCTCGGTGTCCTTGCGCTTGGGCTTCATGAAGAGCTCAGCGGTCGGTCCGAATTCGATCAGGTCGCCCAGGTACATATAGGCCGTGTAGTCAGAGCAGCGCGCGGCTTGCTGCATGTTGTGGGTCACGATAGCCACCGTGTAGTCGGCCTTGAGCTCGTGGATGAGCTCCTCGATCTTGCCGGTGGAGATCGGGTCCAGCGCCGAGCAGGGCTCGTCGAGCAGCAGCACCTCGGGCTTGATGGCAATGCCGCGTGCGATGCACAGGCGTTGCTGCTGGCCGCCGGACAAGCCGGAGCCGCTCTGGTTGAGCTTGTCCTTCACCTCACCCCAGAGGGCGGCCTTCTTCAGCGCCCACTCCACGCGCTCGTCCATCTCCACGCGCGGCAGCGTCTCGAACAGCTTCACGCCGAAGGCGATGTTGTCGTAGATGGACATCGGGAAGGGCGTGGGCTTCTGGAAGACCATGCCGATCTTGGCGCGGATCAGCGAGACGTCGTCCTTGCTGGACAGGATGTCGTCACCGTCGAGCAGGATCTGGCCTTCGGCACGTTGCTCGGGGTAGAGCTGGAACATGCGGTTCAGCGTGCGCAGCAGCGTGGACTTGCCGCAGCCCGACGGGCCGATGAAGGCGGTGACCTTCTTCTCGGGGATGTCGAGGTTGATGTTCTTCAGCGCGTGAAAACTGCCGTAGAAGAAATTCAGGTTGCGCACCGAGAGTTTGGCGCGTTCGCCCACGGGCGTTTCGATCTTGGCGTCCATGTGGGTCAGTCCTTAGTGTTTGTTCTTGAAGAGCACGCGGGCCAGGATGTTCAGCAGCAGCACGCCCACGGTGATCAGGAAGACGCCGGCCCAGGCCAGCTTCTGCCAGTTCTCGTAGGGGCTCATCGCGAACTTGAAGATGGTGACCGGCAGGCTGGCCATCGGCGAGCTGATGTCGCTGGTCCAGAACTGGTTGGACAGCGCCGTGAACAGCAGCGGTGCGGTCTCGCCGGACACGCGAGCCAGGGCCAGCAGGATGCCGGTGAGGACGCCAGCGCGGGCCGCCTTCAGCGTGATGGTCAGGATGACCTTCCACTTCGGCGTACCCAGGGCGTAGGCGGCTTCGCGCAACGCGTTGGGTACCAGGCTGAGCATGTTCTCGGTCGTGCGGATGACGACCGGGATGACGAGTAGCGCCAGGGCCAGCGCGCCGGCCATGCCGGAGAAGCTCTTCAGCTTGGCCACGACCATCGCGTAGACGAACAGCCCGACGACGATGGACGGCGCAGACAGCAGGATGTCGTTGATGAATCGCACCGCGCTGCCCAGCCAGGTCTTCTGTCCGTACTCCGCCAGATAGACACCGGCCAGGATGCCGACCGGTGTGCCGATCAGCGTGGCCAGGCCCACCATGACGAAGCTGCCGAAGATGGCGTTGGCCAGGCCACCACCCTCGCCCTGCGGCGGCGGCGTCATCTCGGTGAAGGTGGACAGGGTCAGGCCGCCGATGCCGAGGTAGATGGTCTCGAACAGGATCCAGACCAGCCAGAACACACCGAAGCCCATGGCGCCCAGGGACAGCGCCAGCGCGATGACATTGGTGCGCTTGCGCTTCTTGTGCATCGCCAGCCGGCGAGCGTCGAGGGTGGTTGAGCTCATGAACGGGCTCCTTCGCTCTTCTTCAGGCGCATCAGCAGCAGCTTGGAGATGGTCAGCACGACAAAGGTGATCAGGAAGAGGACGAGGCCGAGGTACATCAGCGAAGCCTGGTGCAGGCCCTCGCCGGCTTCCGCGAACTCGTTGGCCAGCGTGGACGTGATGCTGTTGGCGGCCTCGAAGACCGACAGCGAGTTCAGCTGGTTCATGTTGCCGATGACGAAGGTGACGGCCATCGTCTCACCGAGCGCGCGCCCGAGACCCAGCATGACGCCGCCGACGACCCCGGTCTTGGTGTAGGGCAGCACGACGCGGGAGACGACCTCCCAGGTCGTCGCGCCCAGGCCGTAGGCGGACTCCTTCAGCATCGGCGGCGTGACCTCGAAGACGTCGCGCATCACCGAGGCGATGAAGGGGATGATCATGATCGCCAGGATGATGCCGGCCGACAGGATGCCGATGCCCACCGGCGGGCCCGACACCAGTGAACCCAGAAAGGGCACGCCGTTGAGCATCGCCTGCAAGGGCGCCTGCACGAAGGTGGCCAGGATGGGGCCGAACACCAGCAGGCCCCACATGCCGTAGACGATGGAGGGCACGGCAGCCAGCAGCTCGATGGCGATGCCCAGCGGGCGCTTCAACCAGCTGGGCGACAGCTCGGTCAGGAAGATGGCGATGCCGAAGCTGACCGGCACGGCGATCACCAACGCGATGAAGGAGCTCGCCAGCGTGCCGTAGATCATGACCAGGCCGCCGAACTTCTCCTGCACCGGGTCCCATTCCGCGCTGGTCAGGAAGCCGAGGCCGAAGGCCTTGAGCGCCGGCGTGGCACCGATGATGAGGGAGCCGATGATGCCGACCATCAACAGCAGCGTCAGCCACGCTGCACCCTGCGACAGGGCCGCGAACAGCGCGTCAGCCCAGGGGGCGACGCGGCGGCGCTGGGGTTTGGGTTCCATCGGTGAAGTATGCGAGCGACGTTCGCTTCGATCAGCGCCTGCGTTGCCGGCTGGAAGGATGGCTGCCAAGGAACCTCCTGGGGTCTGAGAGAGAAAAGGCGCCTGATGTAACGAAGCCCGGCGAAGCCGGGCCAGGTTCAGCGCCTGGGCATCACTTGTAGGCCACCGCCTTGCCGGACGTGTCCTTGATCTCGCCCCACTGCTTGCGCACCAGATCCTTCACGGCGGCAGGCAGCGGCACGTAGTCGAGGTCGTCGGCCATCTTGTCGCCGTTGCCGTAGGCCCATTCGAAGAACTTCAGCGCGGCACCGGCCTGCGCCGCCTTGTCCTGCGACTTGAACATCAGGATGTAGGTCGGGTTGGTCAGCGGCCAGGCAGTCTTGCCCGGTTGGTCGGTCGTGATCTGATAGAAGGTCTTGTTCCAGTCGGCGCCGGCCGCGGCGGCCTTGAAGGCGTCGTCGCTCGGGTTGACCCACTGGCCGTCCTTGTTCTTCAGCTGGACGTAGGTCATCTTGTTCTGCTTCACATAGGCGTACTCGACGTAGCCGATGGAGTTGGGCAGGCGCTGCACGAAAGCGGCGACGCCCTCGTTGCCCTTGCCGGCCGTACCGGCCAGCCACTTGACCGTCGTGCCTTCGCCGACCTTGCTCTTCCAGTCCTCGCTGACCTTGGACAGGTAGTTGGTGAAGATGAAGGTCGTGCCCGAACCGTCGGCGCGCGCCACAGGGGCGATGGTGGCGTCCGGCAAGGCGACACCTGGGTTCAGCGCGGTCAGGGCCGCGTCGTTCCACTTGGTGATTTTGCCGAGGTAGATGTCAGCCAGCACGGCGCCGGTCAGCTTGATCTGGCCCGGGGCGATGCCCTTGATGTTGACGACGGGAACGACGCCACCAATGACCATGGGGAATTGCAGCAGGCCGTCCTTGGCCAGTTCCTCGTCCTTCAGCGGCATGTCGGAAGCGCCGAAGTCGACCGTCTTGGCCTTGATCTGGCGGATGCCGGCACCCGAGCCGACCGACTGGTAGTTGATGCGGGCGCCGCTGGCCTTGTTGTAGGCATCGGCCCACTTGGCATAGATGGGCGCCGGAAAGGTGGCGCCGGCGCCGGTCACGTCCTGGGCAAGGGCCGCCTGGGCACCGAACAAACTCACGACGATCGCGAGCGACTTGCTGACCTGGACAAATTTCATCTGAGACACCTTCCGCAGGGCGGGTTTGACGATGACCGGCATCCTAGGGATCGAATGTGACGATTGAGTGACTGCCCAGTCATCGATCCGGCCATTGGAGCGCGTCAAAGCGCGGCTGGGAAGCCGCCTGAACCGCTTTGTGACACTGTCATTTTCTATTCACGCGAGCGTCATATAGCGCTTCTAGAGTGCCGGCCTATCGTTTCCAGACACAAACGGAGCTTCCGAAATGACCCGTCGCACATCCCTGATCGCGTTGACCGCCAGCGCATGGCTGGTCGCCTGCGCCACCACCCCCGCGCCGGCGCCGCTGGCCGAGACGCTGGCCCGCGACCCGCAGCTCAGCACCTTCAACCGCCTGGTAGCCCAGGCCGGCCTCGCCGACGAACTGCGTGCCGCCGGTCCGCTGACCGTCTTCGCGCCCAGCGACGACGCCTTCAAGGCCGTGCCGGCCAAGACGATGGAAGCGCTGGCCGCTGACCCGGCCCAGCTCAAGGCCGTGCTGGGCTATCACGTCATCGATGGCCGTGTTGCGGCCGCCGATGTGAAGCCGGGCACCGCCAAGACCCACCAAGGCGCCACGCTGGCCCTGGCCAAGGCTGGCAGCTTCGTCACGGTGGACGATGCCGTCGTGCAGCAGGCCGACATCGTCGCGACCAATGGCGTGGCCCATGTGGTCGACCGCGTACTGATGCCGCCGAAGAAGTAAATCAGGCTCCAGCAAGCAGAAGGCCGCCACAGGGCGGCCTTTTTGTGGGCCGAGCGCTGGGCCGCTCCCGAGCCGGCCCGCATCTGGCGATGTGCTTGCCGGTCGATCCGGCAAGCATCGCCGTCCCCTTGGGGGACCGGTCAGGCACGCATGCGTTCAGCAGCGCGAGACTGGACGAGGGGCTCCGTTTCAAGACGAGACAGCATCCACCAGGCGCTGGGCACAGCGCTGGGCCACTGTGGCATCCGAGGCCTCGACCATGACGCGCAGCAGCGGCTCGGTGCCCGAGGCGCGGATCAGGATGCGACCCTTGTTGCCCAGCTCGGCCATCACCGCCGCCTGCTCCTCGGCCAGGCGCGTGCTGCTCTTCCAGTCCTGGCCGGCGGCCAGGCGCACGTTGATCAAGGTCTGCGGGAACAGGTCCACGCCTTGCAACTGCTCCGCCAGGCCGCGTCCGCTGCGGCAGACGGCCTGCAGCACCAGCAGCGCGCTGACGATGCCGTCGCCCGTGGTGTGCTTGTCCAGCGCCAGCAGGTGGCCAGAGCCCTCGCCGCCCAGCTGCCAGCCGCGCGCGGCCAACTCTTCCAGTACATAGCGGTCGCCGACCTTGGCGCGCACGAACTCGACGTCGCGCGAACGCAGCGCCAGCTCGACGGCCATATTGGTCATCAGCGTACCGACGGCGCCCGGCACGCGCAGCCCTTGGGCGAGGCGATCGGCCACCATCACGTAGAGCAGTTCGTCACCGTTGTAGAGGCGACCGTTGGCGTCCACCAGCTGCAGCCGGTCGGCGTCGCCGTCCAGCGCCACGCCGTAATGGGCGCCGTTGGCCTTGACAGCCTCGACAAGGGCCCCGGGCGCTGTCGCGCCGAAGCCGGCATTGATGTTGAAGCCGTCGGGCTTGCAGCCGATCGAGATGACCTCTGCGCCCAGCTCATGGAAGACATCGGGCGCGACGTGATAGGCCGCGCCGTGGGCCGCGTCGACGACGATCTTCAGCCCCTTGAGCGTCAGGTCCGAGCCGAAGCTGTTCTTGCAGAACTCGATGTAGCGGCCGCGCGCATCTTCCAGGCGCTTGGCACGACCCAGGCTGGCCGAATCCACCCACTGCGGCGCCTCTTCCAGCGCGGCTTCGACGGCCAGCTCCCAGGCATCGGGCAGCTTCTCGCCCTTGGCCGAGAAGAACTTGATGCCGTTGTCGGCAAACGGGTTGTGCGAGGCGCTGATGACGACGCCGAGATCCAGGCGCAGCGCGCGCGTCAGGTAGGCTACACCTGGGGTCGGCAGCGGCCCGGTCAGCAGCACATTCACGCCAGCCGAAGCGAAACCGGCCTCCAGTGCGGACTCGATCATGTAGCCCGAGATGCGCGTGTCCTTGCCGATCAGCACCGTGGGCCGCTCGTCCGTCTTGCGCAGCACGCGACCGACGGCATGGCCCAGGCGCAGCATAAAGTCCGGCGTGATCGGGTCCTGGCCCACCGTGCCCCGAATGCCGTCGGTTCCAAAATACTTGCGGGCCATCGAGCTCTTCCTTCTTATTTCGTGGCAGGGATTGTCGCCGCATCGACCGCGGCCCAGACCTTGAGCGCGTCCACGGTGGCGGCGACATCGTGCACACGAATCACGTTCGCGCCTGCGCTGACGGCCCGCAGCGCGGCAGCCAGGCTGGCGGGCAGGCGCTGGTCCATCGGCCGACCGGTGATGTCGCCCAGAGTGCGCTTGCGCGACCAGCCCACCAACAGCGGATAGCCCAGCCCCGCCAGGCGTTGCTGCCCGGCCAGCAGCTGGAGGTTGTGCTCGGCGCTCTTGGCAAAACCGTAGCCCGGATCCAGCGCGACGGCATCGGCCGGGATGCCCGAATCTCGCGCAGCTTGCGCGCGTTGGGCGAGAAAGGCACCGACCTCGGCCACCACATCGCCGTAGACCGCCAGCTCCATCATCGACGCTGGCTCGCCGCGCATGTGCATCAGGCAGACACCCGCACCGCTGCCGGCCACTGCCGCCAGCGCGCCGGGCAGTTGCAGGGCCTGCACGTCGTTGACGATGTCCGCACCGGCATCCAGCGCGCGGCGCATCACGTCTGGCTTGCAGGTGTCGACCGAAACGGGTACGCCTAACGTGACCGCCGCGGCCAGCACCTTGTCGATACGCGCCCATTCGCTGCCGGCATCAACGCGCGGCGCGCCAGGGCGGGTGGACTCGCCACCGATGTCCAGGATGTCGGCGCCTTCTGCCACCAGGCGCTCGCAGTGCGCGATGGCGGTCCGGGTGTCGTCATGCCGGCCACCGTCGGAAAAGGAATCCGGCGTCACGTTGACGATGCCCATCACGCGCGGGTGGCTCAAATCAAGGCGGAAACGGCGGGTCTGCCAATGCATGGGCGGCTCGGAATGGAAAACGGGCCCGGTGGAAGCCGGGCCCGTCGTTGGGGTAGGGATCAGGCCGCGGCGGGGGCGCCGTCGGTGCTGACCGGCGGCGTGCCACCACCGGTCGGGCCGCTCGGGGTCGGCTTGTCGTCAGGCGCGCGTGGGGGGCGGCCGGCCATGATGTCCAGGATCTGGTCGCGGTCGATGGTTTCCCACTTCATCAGCGCCTCGGTCATCGTCTCGACCTTGTCGCGGTTGTCCTCGAGGATCTTCTGCGCGACGGCGTACTGCTGGTCGAGGATGCGGCGGATCTCGCCGTCGACCTTCTGCTGCGTGCTCTCGCTGATGTTGGCCGTCTTGGTCATGCTGCGGCCGAGGAAGACTTCGCCCTCGTTCTCGGCATAGACCATCGGGCCGAGCACCTCGCTCATGCCGTAGCGCGTCACCATGTCGCGGGCCATGCGGGTGGCGCGTTCGTAGTCGTTGGATGCACCGGTCGAGATGTCGTGGACGAACAGGTCCTCGGCAATGCGGCCGCCGAACATGATGCTGATGCTGTTGAGCATCTGCTTGAAGTACAGGCTGTGCTGGTCACGCTCAGGCAGCTGCCAGGTCACGCCCAGGGCGCGCCCGCGCGGCATGATGGTGACCTTGTGAACCGGGTCTGTGCCGGGCAGCAGCTCGGCGACGACGGCATGACCAGACTCGTGGTACGCCGTGGCGCGCTTCTCGTCCTCGGTCATGACCATGCTCTTGCGCTCGGGGCCCATGTAGAGCTTGTCCTTGGCGCGCTCGAAGTCGATCATTTCCACCAGGCGACCATTGCGGCGCGCGGCGAACAGGGCAGCCTCGTTGACGAGGTTGGCCAGGTCGGCACCGCTCATGCCAGGCGTGCCGCGGGCGAGGATGGACGCGTTGACGTCCTGGCCGATAGGCACCTTGCGCATGTGCACGTTCAGGATCTGCTCGCGGCCGCGGATGTCCGGCAGCGTGACATAGACCTGGCGGTCGAAGCGGCCGGGGCGCAGCAGCGCGGGGTCGAGGATGTCGGGTCGGTTGGTGGCGGCGATGACGATGACGCCGAGATTGGTCTCGAAGCCATCCATCTCGACCAGCATCTGGTTCAGCGTCTGCTCGCGCTCATCATTGCCACCGCCCAGGCCTGCGCCGCGATGGCGGCCGACGGCGTCGATTTCGTCGATGAAGATGATGCAGGGCGCGCTCTTCTTGGCCTGCTCGAACATGTCTCGCACGCGGGCCGCGCCAACGCCGACGAACATCTCGACGAAGTCGGAGCCCGAGATCGTGAAGAAGGGCACCTTGGCTTCACCGGCGATGGACTTGGCCAGCAGCGTCTTGCCGGTACCCGGAGGGCCGACAAGCAACACACCACGCGGGATACGGCCGCCGAGCTTCTGGAATTTCTGCGGATCCTTCAGGAAGTCGACCAGTTCCTTGACCTCTTCCTTGGCTTCATCGCAACCAGCGACGTCGGCGAAGGTGACGGTGTTGTTGGCCTCGTCCAGCATGCGGGCCTTGGATTTGCCGAAGCTGAATGCCCCGCCCTTGCCGCCACCCTGCATCTGGCGCATGAAGTAGACCCAGACACCGATCAGCAGCAGCATCGGCGTCCAGTTGATCAGCATGCTGACCAGGAAGCTCTGCTCTTCACGCGGCTTGATGTCGAACTTGACGCCGTTATTGCGCAGGTCGCCGACCAGGCCACGATCCTGGTAGGTGGCCAGCGTGCGCAGCTTGTTGCCTTCGGTGTCTTCGGCGTAGATGTCACCGGTGATGCCGTCGGGCAGCGTCGCGGATTTGATCCGGCGCGCCTGGACGAGATCCAGGAACTCGGAATAGGTCACCTGCTTACCGGGTGCCGTGGTGCCGCCGAACTGCTTGACGACCGTGAACAGCACCAGCGCGATCACGATCCAGACGGCGAACTTCGAAAACCATTGATTGTTCACTGCGACTCCTTGGCCCTGATGGCCCAGCGCGGGTTTCAGGACAGTGGGGGCGATTTTAGGGGCGGCAAGGGGCCTACCCCTGTAATCAGCGGTTTTTCAGTCCCATGCCCACCAAGAATGTCTCGGAAGAGCGGATGCGGGAGGCTTTGGGCTTCACGACCTTGAAGACCTTGAAATGTGTTTTGAAGAGGTTCACGAGCTCGTCGTAGCCGCTGCCATGGAAGACCTTGGCCACCAGCGCGCCCTCGGGCTTGAGGTGGCTGCTGGCGAAATCGACGGCCAGCTCGACCAGGCCGGAGATGCGGGCGGCATCGGTGGACGCAATACCCGACATATTGGGCGCCATGTCCGACACGACGACGTCCACCGGACGGCCGGCCAGCGCCGCCTCCAGCTCTGCCAGCACCGCGTCCTCCTGAAAATCGCCCTGGATGAACTGCACGCCTTCGATGGGCTCGAACTCCAGCACGTCCAGCGCAATGATGCTGCCGTTGAGCTGCCCCACCGCCGCCCCGCCCCGCCCCGCCTCCGTGGGCGCGAACCGGCGGCGCAGATATTGGCTCCAGGCACCGGGCGTGGCACCCAGGTCGACGACGATCTGGCCCGGGCGGATCAGCTTCAGTTCCTCGTCGATTTCCTTGAGCTTGTAGGCCGCGCGCGAGCGGTAGCCGTCCTTCTGGGCCTGCTGCACATAGGGATCCGAGACATGGTTGTTCAACCACGCCTTGTTGAGCTTCTTGCTTTTGGTTTGAGTTTTCATGCCTACGGGATAATACGGGGATGCCTCAAATCATCCTGACCCCTGCCCAGCGCAAGGACAAACGCTCCGACGCCCACCATCTCGACCCGGTCGTGATGATCGGCGGCGATGGCCTGACCCCCGCCGTCGTCAAGGAAGTGGACCTGGCGCTGAAGGCTCATGGCCTGATCAAGGTGCGGGTGCTGGGCGACGACCGCGCTGCGCGCGAAGCCATGTTCGCCCAGCTCTGCGACGAGCTGAACGCCGCTCCCATCCAGCACATCGGCAAGCTGCTGGTGCTGTGGCGGCCGATTCCGGAGAAGGCAGCCGCCGAGCGCACCGACGCCCGGCCCGGCCCGCGCGTGGTCAAGATCGTCAAATTCTCCAAGAGCGGCAATGGTCGGCCCCAGGTCACCAAACTCAAGGTGTTGGGCAACCAGCGCGTCGCCCAGGGTGGCGAACTCAAGCGCGCCAAGCGCCGCATGACCAGCGTCAAGAAGAACGTCGCGGACTGATCCACGCCAGGGCCAGCACCGCCAGGCCCTTCACGCCGAAGAACGCGAGCGAAGCACCATGCAGCGCCGCGAAGGATGCGACCCCGGCGCCGGCCTTCGCGTCTGCCATCAGCGGTTGCAGGCCGTAGTAGCCGGCAATCGTGCAGAACAGGGCCACGACCGGCAGCAAGAGCCGGGCTGAAAACTGTTGGCTGACGCCCCCGCCCTCCAAGGTGTCACGGGCGATGCGTCGCTCGATCATCATCAGCACCAGCCCCAACGCCAGGCTGACCTGCGCCTCGATCGCAAACACGCGTGCGACGAAAGCACCGGCCTGGGCGCGCTCCAACACCGCGAAGGCACTGGGCGTCGCCGCGAAGGCCACACACAGCAAAAAGCCGCCCCAGAGGGCGGCCAGCAGGGCTTGGAGCCGAGCGAACATCACTCGTAGCGCACTTCGACGATTTCGTAGCGCTTGATGCCGCCGGGGGCCTGCACTTCGGCGACGTCACCGGCCTCCTTGCCGATCAGGGCGCGGGCGATCGGCGAGCCGACCGAGATGCGGCCATGCTTGATGTCGGCCTCGTCGTCACCCGTGATCTGGTAGGTCACTTCGGTGCCGCTGGCTTCTTCTTCCAGGTCCACCGTTGCGCCGAACACCACGCGACCGCCAGCGTCCAGCGTCGAGGGATCGATGATCTGCGCCGCCGCGAGTTTGCCTTCGATCTCGAGGATGCGGCCTTCGATGAAGCCCTGCTTGTCCTTGGCTGCGTCGTACTCGGCGTTCTCGCTCAGGTCACCCTGGGCGCGCGCTTCGGCAATTGCCTGGACGACGGCATGACGTTCGACGGTCTTGAGTCGGTGCAGCTCGGCTTTGAGCGACTCGGCGCCGCGCTTGGTCAGGGGAATGGTCGTCATGGCAAAAACTCAATGGGCAAAAAGAGTTCCGCCGCTGCGGCCCGGTCGGGCTGCTGCGGCGGAATCGATGGGCTGTAGTTTAAGCCAGCTCGGCGTGCAGTTCCTGCAGGGATTGCACGGTCAGGCCGTCACGGTGTTTCATGCCTTCGACCGCGGCTTCACAACCGGCCATGGTCGTGTAATAGGTCACGCGGTTGGCCAGAGCCGCCTGGCGGATGTAGCGGCTGTCGGCGATGGCCGTGCGGGTCTCGTCCACCGTCGTGAAGACGAGCTGGATGTCGCCGCCCTTGAGCGCATCGACGATGTGCGGGCGGCCGTCCTTGATCTTATTGATCAGCTTGACCGGCACGCCGGCCTCGGTGATCGCAGCCGCCGTGCCGCGCGTCGCGACGATGCCGAAGCCCAGCGCATGCAAATCTTTGGCGATGGCGATGGCACGCGCCTTGTCGCTGTTCTTCACCGTGATCAACACGTTGCCCTGGCGCGGCAGGCGCGAGCCGGCGCCGATCTGGCTCTTCAGCATCGCCTCGCCGAAAGTCCTGGCTGCGCCCATCACTTCGCCGGTCGAACGCATCTCGGGGCTGAGGATGGGGTCCACGCCGGGGAACTTGTTGAACGGGAAGACGGCTTCCTTGACGCTGAAGTAAGGCGGGATCACTTCGGCCGGCACGCGGCCCTTGCGGTCGCGCTGGTCGACCAGCTTCTGGCCCGCCATGCAGCGCGCGGCGATCTTGGCGAGCTGCTGACCGGTGGCCTTGGACACATAGGGCACGGTACGCGAGGCACGCGGATTCACTTCCAGCACGTAGACCGTGCAGGCCGCGAGACCGGCAGTCACGTCGCCCTGAATGGCGAACTGCACATTCATCAGGCCGATGACCTTGAGCGCCTTGGCCATCGCGGCCGTCTGGCGGCGCAGCTCGTCCTGCAGGTCGGCCGCCAGTGTGTAGGGCGGCAACGAGCAGGCCGAGTCGCCGCTGTGGATGCCGGCCGCCTCGATGTGCTCCATGATGCCGCCGATCATCACGTCGCCCGCAGCGTCGGCGATGCAATCGACGTCGACCTCGACGGCGTCTTCCAGGAAGCGGTCCAGCAGCACGGGCGACTTCTCGGACACGCGCACGGCTTCGCGCATATAGCGCTCCAGGTCCTTGTCGCCGTGCACGATCTCCATCGCACGGCCGCCCAGCACATAGCTCGGGCGCACGACCAGCGGGTAGCCGATCTCGTTGGCCAGCGCCACGGCCTGATCTTCATTGCGTGCAGTGCGGTTGGGTGGCTGGCGCAGGCCCAGCTCGTGCAGCAGCTTCTGGAAGCGCTCGCGATCCTCGGCGATGTCGATGGAATCGGGCGTCGTGCCAATGATGGGCACGCCGGCACGCTCCAGATCAAGTGCGAGCTTCAGCGGCGTCTGGCCGCCGTACTGCACGATGACGCCGACCGGCTTTTCCTTGTCGACGATCTCCAGCACGTCTTCCAGCGTGACCGACTCGAAATAGAGGCGATCCGACGTGTCGTAGTCGGTCGAGACGGTCTCGGGATTGCAGTTGACCATGATGGTCTCGTAGCCGTCCTCGCGCATCGCGAGCGCGGCGTGAACGCAGCAGTAGTCGAACTCGATGCCCTGGCCGATGCGGTTCGGGCCACCGCCCAGCACCATGATCTTCTTCTTGTCCGTCGGGTTGGCCTCGCACTCGGCGTCGGCGCCTTCGTAGGTCGAGTACATGTACGCCGTCTGCGTGGCGAACTCGGCCGCGCAGGTGTCCACACGCTTGTAGACCGGGCGCACCTTCAGCGCGTGGCGGCGTTCGCGCACAGCGTGCTGGTGCGTGCCCAGCAACTTGGCCAGGCGCTTGTCCGAGAAGCCCTTGCTCTTGAGCAGGCGCAGCTCTGCCTCTGTGATGGACTCGATCGCCCGGCCCTTCAGCTCGCCTTCGATCTGCACGAGTTGCTCGATCTGCGCGAGGAACCACGGGTCCACCGCAGTCTCTTCATAGATCTCGTCCAGCGTCATGCCGATGCGGAAGGCGTCGGCCAAGAACAGGATGCGCTCGGGGCCGGCTTCGCCGATCTCCTGCACGATCTCTTCACGATCGGCCGAGCGCTCGGTCAGGCCGTCGATGCCGGTCTCCAGGCCGCGCAGCGCCTTCTGGAAGGATTCCTGGAAGGTTCGGCCCATGGCCATCACTTCGCCGACGGACTTCATCTGCGTCGTCAGCCGCGAGTCGGCCATCGGGAACTTTTCGAAGGCGAAGCGCGGGATCTTGGTGACGACGTAATCGATGCTGGGCTCGAACGACGCCGGCGTGATGCCGCCGGTGATGTCGTTTTTCAGCTCGTCCAGCGTGTAGCCGACTGCCAGCTTGGCGGCGATCTTGGCGATGGGGAAACCCGTTGCCTTGGAGGCCAGCGCCGAGGAGCGCGACACGCGCGGGTTCATCTCGATGACGACCATGCGGCCGTCCTTCGGGTTGATGGAGAACTGCACGTTGGAGCCGCCGGTGTCCACGCCAATCTCGCGCAGGATGGCGATGCTGGCGTTGCGCAGCAGCTGGTATTCCTTGTCCGACAGCGTCTGGCTCGGCGCCACGGTGATGGAGTCGCCGGTGTGGATGCCCATCGGGTCGAGGTTCTCGATGGAGCAGACGATGATGCAGTTGTCCGCCTTGTCGCGGACGACCTCCATCTCGTACTCCTTCCAGCCGATCAGGCTCTCTTCGATGAGCAGTTCGTTGGTCGGCGAGAGGTCCAGGCCACGCTTGCAGATGGTCTCGAACTCTTCCGGGTTGTAGGCGATGCCGCCGCCCGAGCCGCCGAGCGTGAAGCTGGGGCGGATGACCATCGGGAAACCCGCGCCACCGATCTCGGCGTGGATGCGCTTCTGCACGGCCCAGGCTTCTTCCAGCGAGTGCGCGATGCCGGACCGGGCCGAGCCCAGGCCGATCTTGGTCATCGCGTCCTTGAACTTGAGGCGGTCCTCGGCCTTCTCGATGGCATGCTCGTTGGCGCCGATCATCTCGACGTTGTACTTGGCCAGCACGCCGTGCTTGTGCAGGTCCAGCGCGCAGTTCAGCGCGGTCTGGCCGCCCATCGTCGGCAGCACCGCGTCAGGGCGCTCCTTGGCGATGATCTTCTCGACCACCTGCCAGGTGATGGGCTCGATGTAGGTGACGTCCGCCGTGTCCGGGTCCGTCATGATGGTCGCGGGGTTGCTGTTGACCAGGACGACCTTGTAGCCCTCCTCGCGCAACGCCTTGCAGGCCTGGGCGCCCGAGTAGTCGAACTCGCAGGCCTGGCCAATGATGATCGGACCCGCGCCGATGATGAGGATGGTTTTTAGGTCTGTACGTTTCGGCATGGCGGTCTGCTTAGAGAGTGGCCGTGGCCAGCTTGGCCCCGAACCCAACGAAAAGTGCGCCGACGCTGGCGTTGGCAGTGCTGGACAGCCGGCGGCGCGCGCGGAAGGCGGCTGCGAGGCGGGCACCGGCCAAGATCAGCGTCGAGAGATAGACGAAGCTGAGCACCTGGATGATGGAACCCAGGATCAGGAAGGTCAGCGCCGGATGCGGGTAGGCCGCGTCGACGAACTGGATGAAGAAGGACAGCAGGAAGGCGATGGCCTTGGGGTTCAGCAGGCTGACGACCAGGGCCTTGCGGAACGGCTGGCTCGCATCGACGACGCGGGGCGCCTCATTCGTGCTGGCCTCACCGCGCCAGGCGCGCACCGCGCCACGCAACAGCTGGATGCCGATCCAGCCCAGGTAGACCGCGCCGACCATCTTCACGACAAAGAAGATCTGCGGGCTGGCCATCAGCAGCGACGCGCCGCCAGCGGCAGCCGCAGTCATCAGCAGCGTGTCGCCAACGAACACACCGCAGGCCGCCCCATAGCCGGTACGCACGCCGCGCTGAGCAGCAACGGACAGCACGTAGATCGAGTTGGGCCCGGGCAGCAGGATGATGAAGATCGCCGCCGCGAGGAAGGTGCCGAGGTCGGTGATGCCGAACATGGGGGGCTCCTCAGGCTTTGTTCATCAAGCCAATGAAACGGTCGAACAGATAGGCGATGTCGTGCGGGCCGGGGCTGGCTTCAGGGTGGCCCTGGAAGCTGAAGGCCGGCTTGTCGATGCGGGCGATGCCCTGCAGCGTGCCATCGAACAGGCTCACGTGCGTGGCGCGCAGATTGGCCGGCAGCGTGTCGGGGTCGACCGCGAAACCGTGGTTCTGGCTGGTGATGCCGACGCGGCCGCTGTCCAGGTCCTTGACCGGGTGGTTGGCGCCGTGGTGGCCGAACTTCATCTTGAAGGTCTTGGCACCGCTGGCCAGCGCCAGGATCTGGTGGCCCAGGCAGATGCCGAAGACCGGGATGCCGGACTCGATCAGCTGCGCCGTGGCCTTGATGGCGTAGTCGCAAGGCTCCGGGTCGCCGGGTCCGTTGGACAGGAAGACGCCGTCCGGCTCCAGGTCGAACACGGCACTCGCGGGCGTCTGCGCCGGCACGACGGTGACCTTGCAGCCGCGCTCGGCCAGCATGCGCAGGATGTTGAGCTTGACGCCGAAGTCATAGGCGACGACGTGAAACTTCGGTGCGGTCTGCGTGCCGTAGCCGCTGCCAAGCTTCCACTCGGTCTGCGTCCAGGTTTCGCTTTCGGTGCGGCTGACGACCTTGGCCAGGTCGAGGCCGGACATCGACGGCGCTGCCTTGGCGGCGGCGACTGCAGTGTCGATATGGACTTGGGTCAGCGCTTCGCCGGCAGCCAACGCCAGGATGCAGCCGTTCTGGGCGCCCTTGGTGCGCAGCACGCGTGTCAGGCGGCGGGTGTCCAGGCCAGCGATGGCCACGGTACCTTCGTCGCGCAGGTACTGGTCAAGCGTGCGGCCCGAGCGGAAGTTGGAGGCGCGCAGCGGCAGGTCCTTGATGACGAGGCCGGCGGCATGCACCTTGGCGGCCTCGACGTCTTCATCGCTGACGCCGTAGCTGCCGATGTGCGGATACGTCAGCGTGACGATCTGCTTGCAGTAGCTCGGGTCGGTGAGGATTTCCTGGTAGCCGGACAGCGCGGTGTTGAACACCACTTCGCCGACCGTCTGGCCCGTTGCGCCGATGGATTGGCCTCGGAACACCGTCCCATCCGCCAGAGCCAGAATTGCTTGAGGGGGATGAAGCAGGTCGGTCAGCACAAGGGTCTCCGCAAATGGGGCGCGTGCCCAGCATCAACCCGGCCGAAGACGGGTCAATTTGAGGAAACCAACAAGGTTTTCGCCGGGCAGCAAGTGGGTTCAGGTAAACCCATCGAGTATAGCCGACTGGGGTTAGTACGGAGGCTTCGCGACCGCCTTGCGACGGCTTCGTGGCGCCTCGAAGTGCCGCTTCAGAGTGCCGAAATACCAGCCTTGGCGATCTCGGCATCCTCGCTGGACTTCACACCGCTGACGCCGACGGCGCCCACGCACTGCCCGTCAACGAGGATGGGCACGCCGCCCTCCAGCAGGCCGTGCATGCCGGGCACGCTGAGGAAGGACTGCCGCCCGCCGTTGATCATGTCCTCGTAAATCTTGGATTCGCGCCGGCCCAAGGCCGACGTGTGCGCCTTGGCCGGCGCAAACATCGCCGAGCTGGGCGCGGCGCCATCCAGGCGTTGCAGCCACAGCAGGTGGCCGCCGGCGTCGACGATGGCGATGGACACCGCCCAGCCCTTGCTGACTGCATGGGCCTCCGCTGCGGCGGCGATGCGCTTGACGTCTGCGAGTTCGAGTTGAGATTGCTGTTTCATGGTCTTGCTTTCCGGGGGATAGACCCCAATGTAGCGGCCCAGCGGGAGCCTAGAATTCCCTCGGTCCTTTTGCCTCCGGAGCATCGTCATGAACGACAGTCTGCAAACCTCTTACGGCTATGCCGGCAACGGCCTGGCTGTTGACCGGCAACGCGTACTGCGCAACACCTATTGGCTGCTCGCCCTGTCGCTGGTGCCTACGGTGCTGGGTGCCTGGATCGGCGTATCCACCGGCTTCATGGCCAAGATGGGCTTCGGCATCAGCACGCTGGTCTTCTTCATCGGCGCCTTCGGCCTGATGTTCGTCGTCGAAAAGACCAAGAACAGCAGCATGGGCGTCGCAGCCCTGCTGGGCTTCACCTTCTTCATGGGCCTGATGCTGTCGCGGCTGATTGCCCAGGTGCTGGGCTACCGCAACGGTTCCAGCTTGATCATGACGGCCTTCGGCGGCACGGCAGCGATCTTCTTCGCGATGGCCAGCCTGTCCACCATCATCAAGCGCGACCTGTCGTCCATGGGCAAATTCCTGGTCGTTGGCGCGATCGTGCTGATGGTCGCCRGCATCGCCAACATCTTCCTGCAGTCGTCGGCGCTGATGCTGACCATCCTGGTGCTGATGCTGGGCGTGTTCTCGGCCTTCCTGCTGTATGACATCAAGCGCGTCATTGACGGCGGCGAGACCAACTACATCTCCGCCACGCTGGCCATCTACCTGGACCTCTACAACGTGTTCCAGAGCCTGCTGTCGCTGCTCGGCATCTTCGGCGGCGAGCGCGACTGATTGACTCACCCCCGGAGGCGCTTTGCGCCTCCCCCTCAAGGGGGCTGAGCCCGGACAGAAACAGTCCTGAGGACTGTTTGTGCCTGGCGAAGGACAAGGCCTCAGGCCTTGGCAGCCGCCAGTGGCCCGGCAAAGCCGGTTTCACAGCAGCCGCTTGATGAAGGAGCCTGCTGACGCGGCTCCTTTTTTATTGGGCGCCCGGCTTGAAGTTCTTCAACACAAAGGGTGCGCTCACAATGATCGGCTGGCCCACCTGCCCGACGTGCGCCGACAGCATCACCGTGCCTGCAGCTTGGTTTTCTTGGACTGTGCCGTTCAGCACCACGGGCTCCAGCTTGTTGGTCAGCGTGGCCACACTGGACAGCAGGGCCGTGTAGGGCGCTGCATTCAGTTGCAGCGAGATGGGCACGCTGACCTTGGCCTTGGCGTCGTCCGTATCCAGCCGCATCCACATGAGCACCTGCAGCTTGTCGCCCTTGCGGATCTCGCCGGTGATGGGTGTGATCACGCCGTTGTCCCAGACGTTGGCGCGCTTGCCCTGCAGGTCGACGCGCAGGCAGGTCTTGCCCGAGGCCTCGCAAGCCACCTGCTGTGTGGATTGGCCCTCGCCATAGACCGACCAGGCACTGACCTTGGCCGAATTGATCAGGTGATCCAACGCGGGGTCACCGCCGCGCGCCACTTGGGGTGTCGGCGCGCCGGGCGCCGGCACGAGGGCACCCAGAATGGGTCGGACCCAGCCGTCTGCCTGCATGTCCCAGACGACGAAGTCTGAGTCGAACTGCCAATAACTCCAACCGAAGCTGCGCGCCTCGGCAGCTCGGGCGACCGCCGCAGTCCAGGCCACGCGCTGCGCCATGCCCGCCGTCTCCAGGGCACCGAACTCGCCCAGCAGAATCGGCCGGCCCGTGCGCTGCGCCCAAGCCTTCACGCGATCGAAGTCCTGCTTGAGCTTGTCCAGCTCGGCGGCCGTGCCCCAGGTCACGCCGGACAGCTTCTGGAACTGCGGCGTCCATGACGCGCCCTGGTGGGTGAACTCCATGGGCGTGTAGTAATGGAAGGTCACGACCAGGTTGCGGTCGGACTCGGGCAGCTTCAGGGTGTCGAGCTGATCCAGCGAGTTCCAGAACTTCGGCCCGACGACGACGCGGCGCTTCGGGTTGGTCTCGCGGATGATGGCCAGGTTCTCGGCCAGCATGTCGTTCCATACCGCGTCGGCCGCGCCGTTGGGCTCGTTCAGGATCTCGAACAGCACCGCGTCGGGCGCGTCCTTGTAGCGCGGGGCGATTTGGCGCCAGAAGGCCTTGAGGCGCGTCCGGCACTTGTCGATCTCCTTGGCGCAGTCGTTGAAGTTGTGCTGGTCCAGGATGACCTGCAGGCCCGCGCTCAGCGCCGCGGCTGTCATCTCGTCCAGCGTCTTCAGCCAAGCCGTCGACAAGCGGCCTTCGGCGTCCATGTGCTCGAAGGCATGCAAGTTCAGGCGCACATGGTCGAAGCCACCATCGCGGATGGCCTGCATATGGCGCAGCTGGAAGCGCGCCTTGGCCGGCTCGCTCCAGAGCGGGTCATAGCCCAGCGCGTTCACGCCGCGTTTGAGGGCCGGTTGCGGCAGGGCCAGGGTGGTTTGCGCAAGCGCGGACGATGCGAGCCCGAGGGCCAGGCAGGCAGTGCCCAGGACTCGGGGCAACAGATTTCGAATGGGCATGCTGGCTTGTCTCCTGTGGAAGTCATGACGCCGGCCGGGTGGACCCGATGCTCGGCAAAACAACTAAACAATGTTGTTTATTCATTTTGTCTACTTCGCACCGGGACCGAGTCCGGACTAACACGTAGGCCGAAAAGCAAAAAATCCCGGTCGTCGCAATGGGCGAGCCGGGATTTACTTGAGCAACGTGCGCTTCAGCGATCGAAGACTGCGATCGATTCGACGTGCGCCGTGTGCGGGAACATGTTGACCGCGCTGGCCGCCGTGCAGCGATAGCCCGCCACATTGACGAGCAAGCCGGCATCGCGCGCCAGCGTTGCCGGGTTGCAGCTGACGTAGACGATGCGCTTCGGTGCCATCCAGCCCGGCGCCAGCGACGGGTCCTGGGCGATGTCCGCCACCGCCTTGGCCAGCGCAAAGGCGCCTTCGCGCGGCGGGTCGATGAGCCAGCGGTCCGCTGCACCATCCAATGCCAGCAGTTCAGGCGTCATCTCGAACAGGTTGCGCGCAACGAAGCTCGCCTTGTGCGCCAGGCCGTTCAGCGCCGCGTTCTCGCGCGAGCGCTGCACCAGGGTCTCGCTGCCCTCGATGCCCAGCACCTCGCGCGCCTTGGTGGCCAGCGGCAGCGTGAAATTGCCCAGGCCGCAGAACCAGTCGATGACCCGGTCATCCGGCTCGACAGCCAGCAGGCGCAGCGCACGGCCGACCAGGGTGGCGTTGATGTGCGGGTTGACTTGCGTGAAGTCGGTCGGCTTGAACGGCATGGTCACGCCGAACTCGGGCAGGCGGTAGGCCAGTTGCGGCCCGCCTTCGTCGAGCAACTTGACCGTGTCCGGCCCTTTGGGCTGCAGCCACCACTGCACGCCGTGTTTGGCGGCGAACTCGCGCAGCAGCGCGATGTCGCCGTCCGGCAGCGGGTTCAGGTGGCGCAGCACCAGCGCAATGACCTCGTCGCCCATGGCCAGTTCGATCTGGGGTAGGCGGTCGCGCTCGGCCATCGCCATGATCAGCTCGCGCATCGGCATCAGCAGGTCGCTGACGACCTTGGGCACGACCTTGCAGACCTGCATGTCGGCCACATAGCGGCTCTTGCGCTCGTGAAAGCCGATCAGCACGACGCCCTTCTTCTGCACATAGCGCACCGAGAATCGCGCGCGGTAGCGATAGCCCCAGGTCGGGCCCTCGATGGGCCGCAGCAGCACCTCGGCCTTGACCTTGCCGAGATGCCAGAGCTGGTCCTCCACCACGCGCTGTTTCACCGCCACCTGGGCGCCGGCCTGCAGATGCTGCATCTTGCAGCCGCCGCAGGCGCCGGCGTGCAGGCCGAAGTGCGGACAGCCCGGCGTCACGCGCAGCGAGCTTTCCTTCTTGATTTCGGTGAGCTGGCCTTGCTCCCAGTTGTTCTTGCGGCGCGAGATCTGCGCCTTCACGATCTCACCCGGCAAGGCACCGTCGATGAAGACCACCTTGCCCTCGGCGTTGTGCGCCACGCCCTGCGCCTCAAGTTCGATACTTTCGACCTTGAGCCATTCCGTCGTCTGATTCATCCCCGGATTATCCGAGGTGCCGTCGAGGGCTCTAGAAGATCGAGTCCCGATCCACGCCGTGGCGCATCATGTTGCGCTTGAGCTTGGCCAGCGCCTCGATCTGGATCTGGCGGATGCGCTCGCGCGTCAGCTTGAGGCGGATGGCCAGCACGTCCAGCGTCTCCGGTTCGCGGTCCGACAGGCCGTAGCGGCCCGACAGCACCTCGCGCTCACGGTCGTTGAGGCTGGCCAGCCCGTGCTGCAGCAACTCCTCGACCTCGTGCGACAGGCGCAGGCCCATCGGGTCGATAGCCTGGTCGTCGGCCACCAGATCCAGCATGGACTCGCCGCCCTCGCCGTTGCGGTCCACCGGCGAATCCAGCGAACTCGGCAGCTCGGCATAGGCCAACAGCTCGGCCACCTCGTCGACCGGCCGGCCCAGCGCTTGGGCCACGTCCTCGGCACGCACGCGGCCTTCGGAGCCATTGGCGCTCTGCAGGGCCTCCAGCGCGCGGCGCGCCTTCAGCACCTGGTTGAGCTCGCGCACGATGTGCACCGGCAGCCGCACCAAGCGGGCCTGGTGCATCAGCGCGCGCTCGATGCTCTGGCGTATCCACCAGCTCGAGTAGGTGGAGAAACGGAACCCGCGCTCGGGCTCGAACTTGCCGATGGCGTGCATCAAGCCGAGATTGCCTTCCTCGATGAGATCGCTCATCGGCAGGCCACGGCCCAGGTAGTTCTTGGCGATGCTGACGACCAGGCGCAGGTTGTGCTCGATCATGGCCTGGCGCGCATCGAAATCACCCGCGCGCGCCGCAACGGCCGTGTCGAATTCCTGCTGAGGCGTCAGCAGCGGCGTGCGGCGGATGTCGCGCAGATAGGCCTGCAGCGCGTTGCCGAGCTCGACCTCGTCGCCGCCATTGCGCAGTGCCCGGCCGTCTTCTTCGCTGACGTCTGAAACCGGCTCGGCATCACCGCTGCCCCCGTTCAGCGCCGACAAGATGACAGCCGGCTCGCTGCCATTGCCACCATGTCCGTTGAGCTTGGGCGCAGCGCGTTTCATGACGTGATCGCTGGCCCGATGCATGACTGTTGGCTGGCCGGCTTCTCAGCGCGGCGGCAGCAGCTTGGCCGGATCGACAGGCTTGCCGAGCTTGCGCACTTCAAAGTGCAACTTGACGGTATCGCTCTCGGTGGAACCCATCTCGGCAATCCTCTGACCCTTGCGTACGGTTTGGTCCTGCTCGACCAGCATGGCCCGGTTGTGGGCATACGCTGTCAGGTAGGTGCTGTTGTGCTTGATGATGACCAAGTTGCCGTAGCCGCGCAACCCCGAACCAGCGTAAACAACGCGTCCATCGGCGACAGCCAGCACCGGGTCACCCGGCTTGCCTGCAAAGTCCAGACCCTTGTTGCGCTGCTCGTCGAAGCCGGCGCTGATGGATTGGGCGACCGGCCAACCCCAGGCCATGCTGTCGTCTTCCGATGCGGCCGGTGTGGACGTACTGGTGGACGAAGCCGTCGGCGCACTCGCGGCAGCGACCGGCGGCTTGGCGTCCAGCGGCCGCGACTCGACCTTGGCCGTGCTGGCGATGGGCTTGGCCGTCACGGCGCTGGGGTCGACACCTGGGGGCACGACGCGCAGCACCTGCCCCACCTCGATACGGTTGGGGTTCTCCAGGCTGTTCCATTTGGCCACGTCACGCCAGCTCTGGCCATTGTCCAGCGCGATGCGGATCAGCGCGTCACCCGGCTTGACGGTGTAGTAACCGGCTTTGCCGGCGTTCTCAGCACCCGGCAGCGGCGGCTTGGCATCGGGCGCGGAAGCCGCCGACGCGGCGGGCGCCGGCACCACCGCGGCCGTGGCGGGCTGCGGGTTGCGGTCCTCGACCGGTGCGGCACGATGCAACGACGTGCCGCAGGCGCTGAGCAGCAGCGAGGTGGTGATGGCAGTGAATAAAAGGCGCAGGCTTGAGGGCATCGTGTGGCTAGAGCACGTTGGAAGGCCGACCCGATTGTGTGGCGCGGTGCGCCGACGGCCCCGTCAGAGGACGCCGGATTTTAAGGGGACGAACAGCACGGCTTCATGCTCGTTGCGCACCCAGCGGCTGACGCCCGCCTCGACGACATGGTCGAGCACCACCAGCACCTGGCCACGGCCGCCGGCCGCCGTCGGGGCGATGAGACGCCCGCCAGGGGCGAGTTGCTCGGTCCAGGCGGCGGGAATGTCCTCGCCGCCCGCCGCAGCGATGATGCAGTCGAAAGGCCCGCTGGCTGCGTGGCCCAGGCGGCCATCGCCCCAGATGAGGCGCGGCACGCGCGGCAGCCCCACGCGCTGCAGATTGACTTTGGCCTTGTCGTGCAGACCCTGCAGGCGCTCGATGGAGGTGAGCTGTCGCGCCAGCAGCGCGATGACGGCTGCTTGGTAGCCGCAACCCGTGCCGATTTCCAGCACACGGCCCAGCGACCCGCGCTGACGCGCACCAGCGCCGGCCATCAGCAGGCCCAGCATGTGGGCGACCACCGAGGGCTTGGAAATGGTCTGGCCATGGCCGATGGGCAGGGCCGTGTCCTCATAGGCCTGGGCGGCCAGCGCGCTGTCGACGAACTCGTGGCGCGGCACGGTGGCCATCGCGGCGAGCACATGCTCGTCGAACTTCCCCTCGGCGCGCAGCCGGTCGACCATGCGCTGGCGCACGGCGCCGCTGTCCAATCCCGTACCGCTGGGGCGCGCTAGCCGGGCCGCGTCCCGCGTGGCCTGATGCAGATGGCGCTGCGGCATCAGCAGTTCACGCTGCGGTGACGTGGCCGACTTCAGGCTGGCCGGGAAGCGCTTGGGTGTAGACATTCAGAGACCGAGGCGCTGCGCCCAGGCACCGAGAGACGAATGTTCGGTCAGGTCCACCTGCAGCGGCGTGATCGACACCTGGCCGTTGGCGGTGGCGTGGAAGTCCGTGCCCTCGCCGGCGTCCCGGGCGTCCCCGGCCGGGCCGATCCAGTAGATGGTCTCGCCGCGCGGGTTGATCTGCTCGATGATGCCTTCGCTGGCATGGCGCCGGCCCAGGCGCGTGATCTTGCGCGGCAGGGTGTCGGCATCGGCCCGGTTGGGGATGTTGACGTTGAGCAGGAAGCCCTGGCTTAAGCCCCCGGCAATGACCTGCTCGACGACGCTGCGCGCCACGCGGGCCGCGGCCTCCAGTTCAACCCAGCCCTTTTCGGCCTGCGAGAAGGCGATGGACGGGATGCCGAACAGATAGCCCTCGGTGGCGGCGGCGACGGTGCCGGAATACAGCGTGTCGTCGCCCATGTTGGCGCCGTTGTTGATGCCCGAGAGCACCAGGTCGGGCCGGTAGCCGAGCAGGCCGGTCAGGGCGAGATGGACACCGTCGGATGGCGTGCCGCTGACATAGCGGAACCCGTTGGCGGCGCGGTGGACATTCAGCGGCCGGTTCAGCGTCAGCGAGTTGGACGTGCCGCTGGCGTTCTGCTCGGGGGCGATGACTTCGATCTCGCCCAGGCCTTCGCAGGCTTTTACCAGGGCAGCGAGGCCCGGTGCGAGGTAACCGTCGTCGTTGGAAATCAGGATGCGCATGGGGCCAATTGTAGGGAGAGCGTCACCTGCGAGACCGGGTGTAACCCAGCGGATTTCTATCATCATCGCTTCACCAAAGAGGAGACGACGATGAAGGCATGGCTCTGCGAGAACCCGGTGGGCGTCGAGGCGCTGCAATGGCGTGAACTGCCCGCTCCCGCTCTGCCAGCGGGCCAGATCCGCGTGAGTATCCGCGCCGCCAGCCTGAACTTTCCTGACCTGCTCATCGTGCAGAACAAGTACCAGATGAAGCCGCCCCTGCCCTTTGTGCCAGGCACGGAGTTCTCGGGCGTGGTCACCGAGGTGGGCGAAGGCGTCAAGGGCTTTGCCGTGGGCCAGCGCGTCGCGGCCTTTGGCGGCCTGGGTGGCTTTGCCACCGAGGTCTGCATCCCGGCCGTGCTGGCCATGCCGCTGCCCGAAGCTTTCAGTTTCGAGGACGCCGCGGCCTTCATCTGTACCTATGCCACGAGCCACCACGCGCTGGTGGACCGCGCAGCTCTGAAGCCCGGCGAGACCGTGCTCATCCTGGGCGCGGCTGGTGGCGTCGGCACGGCCGCCATCCAGATCGCCAAGGCCGCTGGCGCCCGCGTCATCGCCGCGGCGGGCAGCGATGCCAAATGCCAGGCCTGCAAGGCCCTTGGCGCCGACGCGACCATCAACTACGCGACGCAGAACCTGCGTGATGAATTGAAGGCCCTGACCGAAGGCAAGGGGCCCGACGTCATCTACGACCCCGTTGGCGGCGACCTGGCCGAAGCGGCCTTCCGCTCCATCGCCTGGCGCGGCCGCTACCTCGTCATCGGTTTTGCGCAGGGCCAGATTCCGGCGCTGCCGCTGAACCTGGCGCTGCTCAAGGGCGCGTCCCTGGTCGGCGTGTTCTGGGGCGAATTCGCCAAACGCGAGCCCGGGCATAACGCCACGATGCTGGGAGAGTTGGCGGCCTGGTATGCCGCGGGCAAGATCAAGCCGGTGCTGGACCGGGTGCTGCCGATGGAGGAGTTGCCTGCCGCCTTCGCGCGCATGGCGGCCCGCGAGGTGGTCGGCAAGTTAGTTCTTACCAATTCGTGAAGCCTGAACCGGGGGCTTGGACTAGGGCGATCCACCGGAGCTTCTAGGGGGCGGTGCGCTACATTCTCGACGGTCGAATCGACAGCCGCTGCCCGCCACGCGCCATGACCGTCAAAGTTCTCATCATCGAAGACAACCCCGTTGCCCGCAGTTTCCTGTGCCGCGTGGTGCGAGAGAGCTTCAGCGACGCGATGGAGCTCACCGAAGTCGGTGACCTTGAGAACGCCCGCCGCCAGGTGGCCAAGCTTTCAGGTGGCAACCCGGAGATCAGCTTCAAGCTCATCCTCGTCGACCTGGAACTGCCCGACGGCAACGGCATGGAGTTCCTGACCGAGCTGGCGGGATCTCCGGCCATCAAGATCGTCACGACGCTGTATTCGGACGACGACCACCTCTTTCCGGCCTTGCAGTGCGGTGCCGACGGCTATCTGCTGAAGGAAGACCGCTTCGAGGTGCTGGTGGAGGAGCTGCAGCGCATCGTGCGCGGCCAGCCGCCGCTGTCACCCGCCATCGCGCGCCGCCTGCTGTCTCACTTCCGCCCCGGCTCCAGTGACAGCGGCACCATGCCGCTGAACTCGGGCTTCGGCTCACTGTCGTCCTCGCACGCGGGCTTTTCCAACAGCCGCAGCGTCGCCCTGGACCCGCCGCCCGAATGGGAACGCCTGACGCCGCGCGAGAGCGAAGTGCTGACCTATCTGAGCAAGGGCTTCACGATCAAGGAGATCGCGAACCTGATGGGCATCAAGTGGTTCACCGTCAACGACCACATCAAGAGCATCTACAAGAAGCTCAACGTCTCCAGCCGCGCGGAAGCGGCGGTGCTGGCATCAAAGCAGGGCCTGGTCTAACCAGCGGTCCATCAGCCGCTTCAGGGCGGCTCGCAATCCTTCAGATTCGCGCGACATCGCGGCGCGAAGTTCATTCGGCGTGATGCCGGCCTGCGCCAGTTCGTCGATATGGCCGATCAGCCATTGCTCGAAGCGCTCGGGCGCGACCTCGGGGTGGAACTGCAGGCCCAGGGCCCGGTTGTGCGGCGCGAACGCCTGGTGAGGGCAGACGGTCGTCGCCGCCAGTGACACCATCCCGGCCGGCAACTCGAACTGATCGCCGTGCCAGTGCAACATGGGTTGATCGCCCAGCTCGACCAACGCCGTGCCCTGCCCCGCCGCCGTCATGGTCAGCGGCGCAAAGCCGATCTCCTTGACGCCCATGGGCTTCACGCGCGCGCCCAGGGCTCGGGCCATCAGCTGCGCGCCCAGGCAGATGCCGAGCAGCGGCAGGCGTGAGTCCAGTCGTTGGCGGATCAGCCCGACCTCGTCGACCAGCCAGGGGAAACGTTCCTCGTCTTCCACGCTGATCGGCCCGCCAAGCACGACGAGCAGATCGATTGCATCAAGATCAACGGCAGCGAAGTCGTCGACGCCGGCCTCGTGATAGCGGACATCGAAACCGCGTGAAAGCAGCACGGGCTCGATGAGACCGAGGTCCTCGAAGGCGAGATGGCRCAGGGCCAGGGCGGTTTTCATCTGCGCCATCATCGCCTCTCGATCAGACAGCCGAGCGCAGCTTCACGCTCGGGAAATCCACCGGCACCGCAAACGCGACGTTCACGTAGTTGGTGAACAGGTTCAGCGCCACGTGAGCCAGGATCTCGACGATCTGGCCGTCGCCAAACCCCGCCGCGCGCACGGCTGCCACATCGGCATCACCCACCTGGCCGCGCTGCTCGACGAGTTGGAGCGCGAAGCGCAGCGCCACCGCCGTCGCCGGGTCGGCCGACTCACCAGCCTGGGCCGCGTTCATCTCGGCAGGCGTCGCGCCGGCCTTGCGGCCCAGGGCGGTATGCGCGGCCAGGCAGTACTCGCAGGCATTGCGGTCGGCCACGGCGACAGCGATCTGCTCACCAAGCTTGGCCGGGATGGCCCCGCCACCAAGAGCGCCAAAGAAGGACCACATGGCCTGCAGCGCCGCAGGCGAATTCGCCGCCGCGCGGAACATGTTCGGCGTCGCGCCAAAGGCGCCATGGATCGCGTCCAGCGTCACGCGGGCTGCGGCGGGGGTGTCGGTGGCAGAGACAAGGGGAACGCGGGAGGTCATGGTGTTGCCTTTCGAGGGCAGTGGATGAAGGTCTCCACTGTCGTTGCCGGGCAGGAACGATAGGTATCATTTCATCCAACAATTCAACCCATTCGTACCGTGACTGACAGCCCGCCACTGGACCGCCTGAGCCCACTGTTCGAGCGCTTTCGCGTGCGCGCCAGCCTTTTCCACGCCGGGCCGCTGTGCGGCGTGACCCACTTCGATGCCCGGCCCGGCCGCGGTTTCCTGCATGTGATGCGCAATGGCGAGATGGAGGTGAGGCATGCCCGTGCGACCGGCCTCATCGAACGCCTGTGGGTGCGCGAACCCAGCCTGGTCTTCTACCCGCGCCCGCTGGCGCACGACTTCCACAACGCGCCGACTGAGGGCTCGGACTTCGTCTGCGCAACCCTGGACTTCGAGGCCGGCCACCCACTCGTGCAGGCGCTGCCGCCGCTGGTCGTGCTCCCGCTGGCGCAGGTGGAGGGCATTGACGCGACGCTGAAGCTGCTGTTCGGCGAATCGGAGCACGTGCGCTGTGGTCAACGCCTGCTGGCAGACCGGTTGTTCGAGGTGCTGCTGCTGCAACTGCTGCGCTGGATGCTGGACCAGCGCGACGCGGCCCTGCCCTTGGGCCTGATGCGCGGCCTGGCGGACGCGCGCCTGGCCCGGGCGCTAACGGCCCTGCATGCCCGGCCGGGCGAGGCCTGGAGCCTGGCAGCCATGGCGACCGAGGCTGGCATGTCGCGCAGCCGCTTTGCCGAGGCGTTTCGCGACGCCCTGGGCCAGACGCCCGCCGGCTATCTCGCCGACTGGCGCCTGGCCATCGTCCGCGCCGAACTGCGCGCCGGCAAGTCCTTGAAGACGCTGGCGGCCGAGCTGGGCTATGCGAATGCCTCGGCCCTGAGCCGGCTGTTCGCGCAGCGGCATGCGGGCACGTCGCCGCGGGCCTGGCTTCAGCAGCACGGGTAGTAAAGTGCCGCAGATGCATCGCGTCGGTCGCTTCGTCCTGCTCTGCCTGCTGCTCGTGCTGCTGCCCCTGCGCAGCCTGCTCGCGGCCGGCCAACTGGGCTGTGAGCCGGCACCGGTGCCCATGCAAGAGCAACACGCCGGCCATGACCACCAGAGCATGCATGGCGATGCCCACAACCACGCGGCCAAGCCCTGCAAGCTCTGCGCGCCCTGTTGCCTGGCGGCCGCGCCGCCGCCCGTGCTGACGCTGGACACGCCGCCTGCCGCACCGGCCCTGCGCGTCGCCCAGGCGCCGGCCGAGCGTTGGGCTGGCGTCGTGCCGCCACTGCCCGACCCGCCTCCCAGGGGCTGAGCTTCTCTTCTCCGCTGTTACTGCCGCTGTTCCCGCCGCTGCCAAGCGCGGCGGGCGTCTTCGCACCGCCCCGAGAGGCCCTGCATGCATCCCCTTCCCTTCGCCCGCACCTGCGGGCTCGCGCTGCTGACCGCGCTGACTGGCTGCGCCACCGCGCCCCCCGACAGCATCGCCCCCGTCTCCAGGCTGACCGAGCCACACACCGCCCAGCCACTGTCGGCCACCCTGCCCTCTGCTGACCAGATTGACGAGCGACTGCGAGAACCACTGACGGCGGATGCCGCCGTGCAGCTCGCGCTGCAGAACAATCGCGGGTTGCAGGCCCGGCTGGCACGCCTTGGTGTCACCGCTGCCGACGTCGATGCGGCCGGCCGCCTGCCCAACCCAGGCTTTCGCTTCAGCCGCCTGACGCGTGGCAGCGAGGTGGAACTGGAGCACGGCTGGCATATCGACCTTGCGCGCCTGCTGACCCTGCCGCTGGTGCGCGCCGCCGAGCAGCGCCGCCTGCAGGCTGAGCAGCAGCAGGCCGCCGCCGACACGCTGGCCCTGGCCGCCGACACGCGCCGCGCCTGGGTACGCGCCGTCGCGGCCGAGGAGGCCCTGGCCTACCGCCGCCAGGTGCGGGAAGCCGCCGAGGCCGGCGCGGAACTCGCACGCCGCATGCAGGTCGCCGGCAACTTCAATGCTTTGGCGCGGGCCCGCGAACAAGGCTTCGAGGCCGACGCCCGACTCGCCTTGGCACGCACCGAGGCCCAGCGGCTCGCCGCACGCGAACGCCTCGTACGCCTGCTGAGCCTGGAGGACGGCAGCGCACTGCGCCTGCCGGAGCGCCTGCCCGACCTACCAACCACGCCGCGAGAGCAAGCCGGCATCGAAGCGCAGGCCCTGGCCCAGCGCCTGGACGTGCAGGCGGCGCGGCTGACTCTGGAGCAATCCGCGCGGCAGCTTGATCTTGCTCGAATGACGCGCTGGGTGTCGATGCTGGAGCTGGGCACGGTACGCAATTCGTCCAACGAACAGCCCACCCAGCGCGGCTGGGAGGTGGCGCTGGAGCTGCCACTCTTCGGCCCCGGCCCCCAACCGAAGGCTGAGGCGCTGGCCCGCGAAGCCGCACATGTGGCCGCGGATACAGCCATCCAGGCCCGCTCCGAAGCCCGCGAGGCGTACGGCCTCTACCGCAGCGCTTTCGATGTCGCCCGCCAGCACCGGGACGAACTGCTGCCGCTGGCCCAGCGCGTCTCCAGCGAACAGCTGCTGCGCTACAACGCCATGCTGATCGGCGTCTTCGAGCTGCTGGCCGATGCCCGCGCCCAGGTCGCCGCCGTCAGCGCCACGCAGGAGGCGCTGCGCGATTTCTGGGTCGCCCAGGCCGACCTCGACCAGGCCCTTGTCGGTCGTGTCGCGCCAGCCCTGCCCCAGGCCGCTGCCGCCGCCCCCACCGCGGCAACCCACTGAATCCCGAGGATCCCATGCTCAATCGACGCTCCCTGCTCGCTGGCACCTCGCTGGCCGCGGTGTCCACCGTGGCGCTCGCGGCCCTGCCAGAACCCGTCATCCAGACCTCGCCCGACACGCAAGCGCCGCTGGTTCCACGCAATGGCCGCCCCTACAACCCCGTCGTCACGCTGAACGGCTGGACGGCGCCATGGCGCATGAACGCCGGCGTCAAGGAATTCCATCTCGTCGCCGAACCCGTCGTGCGCGAGATGGCGCCGGGCTTCACCGCACGCCTGTGGGGCTACAACGGCCAGAGCCCCGGCCCGACCATCGAGGTCGTCGAGGGCGACCGCGTGCGCATCTACGTGACCAACCGCCTGCCCGAGGCCACCAGCATGCACTGGCACGGCCAGCGCCTGCCCAACGGCATGGACGGTGTCACGGGCCTCACGCAGCCTCCCATCCCACCCGGCAAGACCTGGGTCTACGAGTTCATCGCCCGCCGCCCCGGCACCTTCATGTACCACCCGCATGCCGACGAGATGGTGCAGATGGCCATGGGCATGATGGGCCTGTGGATCACGCATCCCAAGGCGAAGCACCCGCAGATCGACGACGTGGACCGCGACTACGCCTTCCTGCTCAATGCCTATGACATCGAGCCCGGCAGCGCCACGCCCAAGGTCATGACCATGCTGGACTTCAACCTGTGGAGCTGGAACAGCCGCATCTTTCCGGGTATCGCGCCGCTGGTAGCGCGCCAGGGCGACCGCGTGCGCATCCGCATCGGCAACTTGACGATGACCAACCATCCCATGCACATCCATGGCCATGAGTTCGAGGTCACCGGCACCGACGGCGGCCCGGTGCCACGCACGGCGCGCTGGCCCGAAGTGACAACCGACATCGCGGTCGGCCAGATGCGCCAGATCGAGTTCATCGCCGACGAGGAAGGCGACTGGGCCTTCCACTGCCACAAGGCTCACCACACGATGAACGCGATGGGACATGACGTGCCAACCATGCTGGGTGTGGATGCGAGCGACCTGGAGGCCAAGATCCGCAAGCTGGTGCCGGGCTATATGGCCATGGGCCACAGCGGCATGCACGAGATGACGGAGATGAGCATGCCGGGGCCGGAGAACACCGCGCCCATGATGGCCGGGGACGGGCCTTTCGGATCGATAGCGATGGGTGGCATGTTCAGCGTGCTCAAGGTCAGGCGCGGACTGAAGCGGGGCGACTACAGCGACCCGGGCTGGTTCCCGCACCCCGCCGGCACGCTGGCGCGCGAAGTGGGTGACGCGCCGCCAGCGGCCACGGCGCCCGGTGCGGCTCCCCAGGATGCCCAGGTGCAGGTGCGCAAGCCCGGAGGGCACCACCAACATTGACGGCGGGCCGCATTGGCGGGTTTTTACAAGCTCTCGGCGGGGCAGATCGAGACACTGACTCCATCGATCCACCCCACCCAGGAGCCTGTCATGAGCACCACCATCCGCCCCTTCCGCATCGACATCCCGCAAGCCCAGATCGACGACCTGAAGCAGCGCCTGCGCCAGACCCGCTGGCCCCAGACCACCGTTCAGGACTGGAGCCGCGGCCAGCCCACCGGCTTCGTTCGCGAACTCGCCGAGCAATGGCTGGACGGCTACGACTGGCGCCCGCACGAAGCCGAGCTGAACCGCCATCCGCAGTTCCTGACCGAGATCGACGGCCAGACCATCCACTTCCTGCATGTGCGCTCGCCCGAGCCGCATGCGCTGCCGCTGATCCTCACGCATGGCTGGCCCAGCACGGTGGCCGAGTTCCTCGATGTGATCGGCCCCTTGAGCAACCCACGCGCCCATGGGCTGGACCCGGCGATGGCCTTTCACCTCGTCATCCCGTCTCTGCCCGGCTTTGCCTTCTCGTCGCCGCTGGCCGACCCTGGCTGGGAGGCCGCGCACACTGCCGCCGCCTGGGACACGCTGATGAAGCGCCTGGGCTACGAGCGCTATGGTGCCCAGGGGGGCGACGGCGGCGCGCTCGTCGGCCGCGAGCTGGGCATCCTGAATCCGCGGGGCTTGGTGGGCGTGCACCTGCAGCAGATCTTCGCCTTCCCGAGCGGCGCGCCGGGCGAGATGGAGAAGCTGTCCCCGTTCGAGAGGGCCGGGTTCGCCAACCTCGAGCGCTTCCAGAAGTACAACGGCTATGCCGAGATCCAGTCCAAGCGGCCGGCCACGCTGGGCTTCGGCCTGGTGGATTCGCCGGTGGCGCAGCTGGCCTGGAATGCCGAACTCTTCTTCGGCTTCGAGGGCGAGGCCGCCCAGACCATGGACCGCGAGCGCTTCCTGACCCATGTCTCGCTGTACTGGTTCACCGCCACCGGCGGTCAGGCGGCGGAGTTCTATTTCGAGAACGCCCAGACCGGCGCCGGCTACCGTGAACTGCCCAATCCGGTGCCCACGGCCGTGGCCTCCTTCCCGAACGACTTCCGCTCGGTGCGTGCCTTTGCCGAGCGCTCGCACAGCAACATCGTGCAGTGGACCGAAATGCCGCATGGCGGGCATTTCGCGGCGACGGACGCGCCCGAGCTGCTGGTGCGGGACATGCGCCGCTTCTTCGCCCAGTTGCAGTAAGTCGTCGCTACCATGCGTGCATGCCTTCTCCTCGCATGCACGTGGCGTGACGGGCCACAACCCAGGCATCCAGCGTGAAACGCGCGCGGCCGATTCGCCATCGGCCGCGCGTTTCATCACGCACATCGACCGGGTGAGCTACACGGCAGCGACGCAGGATCTGGTACGGCCCGATGGCAGCTGGGACCTCGTCTTCCGGCAGACCCGGAGCGGCCTGATGGTGCTACAGACCGGCCAGACCGACCGCGTCGTGGAACTGGGCAGCGAGGCCGGTGACAGCTATCTCAGCATCGCTTTCCGACCCGAGATCTACATGCCCGCCCGACCAGGCCAGCGCATGATGAACCAGGGCCATGTGCATGGGTTCGCGGGGCGGCGTGACTTCCTGATCGGCGACGAGCGCCTGGAACTGCCCAGCTTCGAGAACGCCGAGCAGCTCGTCATGCAACTTGCGCGGCGCGGCCTCATCGAGGTGGACCTGCTGGTGCAGCGCGCTGCTGCCGGCGGCTGGGAGCGCGTGGACGACCGCAGCCTGCAGCGCCACAGCAGCCATGTGACCGGCATGAGCCCGAAGAAGCTGCAGCAGATCCTGCGGGCAGACGCCGCCGCAGGCCTGCTGCAACAAGGTCAGCGCCCCGCCGATGTGGCGGCCGAACTGGGCTACACCGACCAGGCCCATCTCACGCATTCGCTGCGCAGGATTCTGGGGCTCACACCGGGGCAGTTGCAGCCACGCGCACCCAACCTGCCCTGATTGACGCCCCGCACAAAGCAAAAAGGCCAGTCCTGGTGGACTGGCCTTGTGCTGGAGGAGAGGGGGGGATTCGAACCCCCGAGACGTTACCGTCCGCCTGATTTCGAGTCAGGTACATTCAACCACTCTGCCACCTCTCCGAATCTGGTGCGAGCTGAGCCCAGCATTATAGCCAGGCTTTTTGAGCTCAACCTCGCAACGTGTCAGCGCCGCCCAGATAGGGCCGCAGCGCCTCAGGCACCGTGATGCTGCCATCCGCGTTCTGGTAATTCTCGAGAACCGCAACCAACGTCCGGCCGACCGCCAGGCCTGAGCCATTGAGCGTGTGTACGAACTCGTTCTTGCCCTGCGCGTTCTTGAAGCGCGCCTGCATGCGGCGGGCCTGGAAGGCGCCCATGTTCGAGCAGGAGCTGATCTCGCGGAAGGTGTTCTGCGCCGGCAGCCAGACCTCGAGGTCATAGGTCTTGGTCGAGCCAAAGCCCATGTCGCCGCTGCACAGCAGCACCGTGCGGTAGGGCAGACCGAGCTTTTGCAGCACAGCTTCGGCGTGGCCAGTCATCTCTTCCAGCGCGGCCATGCTGTTTTCAGGCAGCTCGATGCGCACCATCTCGACCTTGTCGAATTGATGCTGGCGGATCAGGCCCCGCGTGTCGCGCCCGGCCGAGCCGGCTTCCGAGCGGAAACAGGGGCTGTGCGCCGTCAGCTTGACGGGCAGGTCCTCGGGCTTGAGCACGCTCTCGCGCACGGTGTTGGTCAGCGAGATTTCCGAGGTCGAGATCAGGTACTGCTCGACCTGTTCCTCATCGCCGCCACGCAGCACCCAGAACATGTCTTCCTTGAACTTGGGCAACTGGCCGGTGCCCTCCAGGATCTCGCGGTTGACGATGTAGGGCGTGTAGCACTCGGTGTAGCCGTGCTCGGTCGTCTGCACGTCGAGCATGAACTGGGCAAGCGCGCGGTGCAGGCGAGCGGCCGGGCCCTTCAGGAAGGCGAAGCGCGATCCGGAGAGCTTGGCGCCCATCTCGAAATCCAGGCCCAGCGGGGCACCCAGGTCGACGTGGTCCTTGACCTCGAAGTCGAATGTGCGGGGCGTACCCCAGCGGCGCACTTCGACATTGCCGGCTTCGTCCACGCCCGCAGGTACGCTGGCGTCGGGCAGATTGGGCACGCCCATCAGCATCTGGTTCAGCTCGACCTGGATGGCGTCCAGGCGTTCGGCGCCGGCTTTCAGCTCGTCGGCAATGCTGCCGACTTCTGCCATCAGCGCCGAGGCATCTTCGCCCTTGCCCTTGGCCATGCCGATCTGCTTGGACAGCGCATTGCGGCGGGCCTGCAGTTCCTCGGTGCGCACCTGCACCGAGCGGCGCTCGCCTTCGAGCGACTTGAAGCGCTCCACGTCGAGGAAGGTCTGGGGGGTCTTGCGCGCGTTCAGGCGCTCGATGACAGCATCGAGGTCCTTGCGCAGCTGGGTGATGTCGAGCATGGGAATACCTTCAGGATTCGAATAGACAAGCGGCGCCAATGTGAGGCGCCGCCGGAAGCTGGAAGCACCGGCGTCAAGATCGCGAGGAACTGACCTCGGCCATGGACTTGTCGCCCAGCCCCATCGGCAACGGGAAGCGAACATGCTCCTCCACGCCCGGCAGGCTACGCACCGTGGTGGCGCCCAGCGCGCGCAGGCGGTCGATGACGGCCTGCACCAGCACGTCGGGCGCCGAGGCACCGGCGGTCAGCCCCACGCGGGCGCGGCCATCCAGCCACTCGGCCTTCAGGTCTTCGGCGGAGTCGACCATATAGCCCGGCGTGCCCAGGCGTTCGGCCAGTTCGCGCAGACGGTTGCTGTTGGAACTGGTGGGGCTGCCAACAACGATGACGACGTCCACCTGGGGCGCCAGCACCTTGACGGCGTCCTGGCGGTTCTGCGTGGCATAGCAGATGTCCTGCTGCTTGGGTTCGCGCACCTGGGGGAAGACGCGCTTCACCTCGGCCAGGATCTCGGCCGCGTCGTCCACGCTCAACGTGGTCTGCGTGACGACGGCGAGCTTGCCCTGATCACGCACCTGCACCTTGGCCACATCCTCGACCTCTTCGACAAGGAAGATGCCTTCGGACAGCTGGCCCATCGTGCCCTCGACCTCGGGATGACCCTTGTGGCCGATCATGATGAATTCATAGCCTTCGCGGTGCAGCTTGGCCACCTCGACGTGGACCTTGGTCACCAGCGGGCAGGTCGCGTCGAACACCTGGAAGCCCCGTGCGGCGGCCTCGCGGCGCACCTCCTGGCTGACGCCATGGGCGCTGAACACCAGCGTCGCGCCGGGCGGCACCTCGGCCAGGTCCTCGATGAAGATGGCGCCGCGCGACTTCAGGTCGTTGACGACGTAGGTGTTGTGGACGATCTCGTGGCGCACGTAGATCGGCGAGCCGAACTTCAACAGCGCGCGCTCGACGATCTCGATGGCGCGGTCCACGCCGGCGCAAAAGCCGCGCGGTTCGGCCAGCACCACTTCCTGGGGATGCAAAACAGCGTTCATCAAAGCACCCCGATCACTTGGACTTCAAAGCTGACCGGCTGGCCAGCAAGCGGGTGGTTGAAGTCGAACAGCAGGGCTTCGTCGCCAAGTTCGCGAACGACGCCGGCATAGCCGCCCTGCCCGTCCGGGCCGGGGAATTGCACGACGTCACCGACGTTGTAGACCTCGTCCGGGTCGCCCAGCTGCCGCAGCAGTGACAGCTTCACGCGCTGCAACAGCTCGGGGTTGCGCTCGCCGAAGGCTTCGCCGGGCTTCAGCTCGAAGCGCTCATGCGCGCCCTCGGGCAGGCCGATGAGGCGCGCCTCGATGGCGGGCGACAGCTGGCCGGCACCGAGCGACAGCGTGGCGGGCTTGTCGTCAAAGGTGTTGACGATGTCGGCGCCGTCCGGGCCCGAGAGCCGGTAATGCAAGGTCAGGAAGGACCCGGCCTGGATGGGGTTCATGCGAGAAGGGAAAAGAAAAGGGAACGCTTGGCTAGACTGCGGCCGATTTTATGTCGTTGACCCATCTGCCCCCTGAAGCCCGCCCGCGCGAGAAATTGCTTGCCCGCGGCCCGCAGGCGTTGGCGGATGCCGAACTGCTCGCCCTGCTGCTGCGCACCGGCATCCAGGGCCTGCCCGTGCTGCAACTGGCACAGAGCCTGCTGGATCGATTTGGCGGCTGGGCGGGGCTGCTGGCGGCCAGCGTGCAGGACCTCGGCAAGATCAAGGGCCTGGGCCCCGCAAAGCGTGCCGAGATCGCCGCCGTGCTGGAGATTGCACGGCGCTCGCTGAGCCAGCAACTGACCGAGAAGCCAGCGCTGAACGACGTGGACACGGTCAAGACTTATCTGCGCCTGCATCTGGGCGCGCTGGGCCACGAAGTCTTCGCAGTGCTGTTCCTCGACGCGCAGTTGCGCCTGATCGCAATGGAGACGCTGTTCCAGGGCTCGCTGACCCACACGACAGTGCATCCGCGCGAGGTCGTCAAACGTGCTCTCGCCCTGGGCGCCGGCGCTGCCATCCTCGCCCACAACCACCCCAGCGGCGTGGCCGARCCCTCGCGCGCCGATGAACTGCTGACCAAGCATCTCAGCCAGGCGCTGGCCCTGGTGGATGTGCGTGTTGTCGACCATTTCGTCGTCGGTGCGAACGAGGTCGTGTCATTTGCCGAGCGGGGGCTGCTGTGACCGTCAAGACGGTGCGCAGCCTCGCCGACCTGAAACCGCTGGCCCGCGAGTTGGCCGCGGCAAGGCTGGCAGCCGAGCTCGAACGGGAGCGTGTCGCCGCGGCCGTGCGCCTGGCGGAGCAGGAAAGGCGGGTCTTCGAGCTGACCGTCGGCCCGGTGACACCGCTGCGCAGCATGGACCGCTTCATCCACGACCTCGATCAACCGCCACCCGAGCCGCGCCAGCGCGAAGCGGACGAGCGCGCGGTGCTGCTGCAGGCCCTGTCCGACGAGATCGACGTCGACACGCTGCTGGACACCGACGAGACATTGAGCTTTCGCCGCGAAGGCATCAGCCTCGAGGCGGTGCGCAAACTGCGCCGCGGCCACTGGGCGCTGCAGGCCCAGCTCGACCTGCACGGGCTGCGCCGTGATGCGGCCCGCGAGGCCTTGGGGCTGTTCATCCACGACAGCGCGCGGCGCGGCCTGCGCTGCGTGCGCGTCGTGCATGGCAAGGGGCATGGCTCACCGGGCCGCGAGCCCGTTCTCAAGGGCCGCGTGCGGCGCTGGCTGGTGCAGAAGAACGAGGTGCTGGCCTTCGTGCAGGCGCGCGCCAGTGACGGCGGGGCGGGGGCGCTGATCGTGCTGCTCAGCGGAACGGCCTGACGCGCCGCTGACGGTGAATAACACCGGGCTGTCACGTCGCGCGGCCGACACGAGGTGCAACGCCATTGACCGACGCCGTTAGCCCGGAGTAGTCTGGGCTCAAGCCGCCATCAGCGCGACATCCGGTTTCCCAGCCCCAACGAGGAGAGCCCATGTCCCTTACCTTTTCCGATCGTGCGCCCCAGCCCAAGAGCTATCTGGGCATCGGTCTGGTTGTCGCCCTGCATCTGGCCGGGATCTACGCGCTGAGCGCCGGGCTGATCAAGTCTCCGCCCAGGGTCAAGGAAGCCACCATCCTGTTGCCACCCATCCCGGACAAGCAGCCCGAAAGGGAACCTGTGCGAGAGATCAAGAAGGCCGAACAGCCCACGCTGATCAATGTTCCCAAGCCGGACGTGTTGCCTCCACCCACATGGACAGAGGAGACACCGCATGTCGTTGTCGTCGAACAGCGGACCGGAGAACCCACGGTTTCGGCGGGCGGCTCGACAGGCACCGGCACGCCGCCAGTAACGCCCCCTGTGGTGAAACAGGACGCGGGGCTCAGAGCGGCCGGCGCCGTCTGCTCGGTCATGCCGCGCCCCGAAGTCCCCGCCGTCAACTGGAGCGGTGAAGCCGTGCTGCAAGTGGTTGCCACGGTGCGCGGCGGCCGCGTGGTCGGCAGCGATTTCCGCGTGATGCAAGGCGCCCTGGACGGCAAGACCAAGCGCTCGCTGCAACGCTCGGTGGAATCCGCCCTCTCCGGCTACCAGTGCCAGGGCGATGCGACCTTCCAGCAGGATTTCGCTTTCAGGCTGGATTAAACGTTTCTCATCCAGTCGGCCGTGCCCGCAAAGGACTCGGCCAGCCGGGCCTGCAGGGCCGGGTCCACTCCGGTCTCCTGCATGGCCTGGCCCATGCAGGCCAGCCACTCATCACGCTCGGCAATGCCGATGCGAAACGGCATGTGCCGCGCCTTCAGCCGCGGGTGGCCGAAGCGGCTGATGTAGTGGTCCGGACCGCCGAGCCAGCCACACAGGAACCAGAACAGCTTGTCGCGCGCGCTGTCCAGCGAATCGCCATGCGCCGCGCGCAGCCGCGCGTAGGCCGGCTCCAGGTCCATCAGGTCGTAGAAGCGGTCGACGAGCTCGCGCACCCGCGCCTCGCCGCCTGCCCATTCGAAGGCAGTGGTGGGAGTCGATTCAGCCAAGGAGTTTGGAGGCGAGCGCCTTGATGGCCTGGGCCGCGTCGCAGCCGGGATAGTGCTCCAGCATCAGCTGGCGCTTGAGCACAGCTTGCTTGACGGCCACGTCGGCCTTGACCTCGCCGTAGAGCTCAAGCCGGAAGCTCTGACCCGGCGTCGGGCCGACAAAGCGCTGCAGCACCTGCTGCAGTTGTCCGCAGATCAGCTTGCCCTCGCCGACACGGTTGGCCTGGTTGACGAGCAGGCCCACGTGGCGGCGGTCCTGCTGGGTGGCCAGCACCTTGATGGTGGCGTAGGCATCGGTCAGCGACGTGGGCTCGGGCGTGGCCACGACGAGGACGTCGGTGGCCAGCGAGATCGCGAACAGCACGACGTCGGAGATGCCCGCGCCGGTGTCCAGCAGCACCCAGTCGAAGCGCGGCTTGACCAGGTCGATGATGTGCAACAGCTTGTCGCGCACTTCGGGAGTCAGGCGCGAATACTCGACCATGCCCGAGCCGGCCAGCAACACGGAGAAGCCGCCCGGCGCGGGCAGGATGGCCTGCTCCAGCGTGGCCTTTTCGGTGAAGACGTCGTGCAGCGTCAGTTTGGGGTGCAGGTTCAGCACCACGTCGAGATTGGCCAGGCCCAGGTCGGCATCCAGCACCAGCACCTTCTGGCCGCGCGCGGCCAGGGCTGCAGCGAGATTGGCGGTGACGAAGGTCTTGCCGACGCCGCCCTTGCCGCTGGTGACGGCGAGGGTGCGCGCACCGCCGCGCGCCGGGCGCGGCGGCTGAGCAGGAGATGCGGCGGGAGCAGCAGGATCAGAGGTCGTGCTCATGCGGTGTCCTGTTGCGTTTCGAGATTCAGGGAGGCGAACAACATGCCCTTTTCTTCGGCGCTGACCAGGGAGTCGATCTGAGGTTCAAGGCAGGCGCGGTTGCGGCCCTCGGCCTTGGCGCGGTAGAGCTGGCGGTCGGCCCGCTCCGTCCAAAGCAACGGTGATGAGCGCACCCACTGTGGCGCGAAGGCGCCGCCCAGGCTGACGGTGACGCTGAGCATCTGGCCCGGGCCGACCTCGATGGCGAGCTCGGACACGCGCTCGCGCACGCGCTCAGCCACGGCCAAGCCCACATGCGAGGCGCAGTTGGGCAGGATGATGGCGAACTCCTCGCCGCCCACGCGGGCGACGAGATCCATGGGCCTCACGGTCTGCTCGACGGCGCAGGCCACGGCACGGATGACCTGGTCGCCGGCGCCATGGCCGTGGGTGTCGTTGACAGCCTTGAAGTGGTCGATGTCCAGCATCAGCAGCAGGGCCCCCTCACCCGAGCGCGCGACGCGGTCGACCTCGCGGGCCAGCGCCATCTCGAAGCTGCGGCGGTTGACGAGGCCGGTCAGCGCATCCCGGCTGGAGAGGTCGCACAGCGCATCCAGCACGGCCTGCAACCAGGCAGCACTCATCGGCGCCTCGTCTGGAAGCAATGCGCCGGCCTGCTGCAGCAATTGCAGGGCCTGATCCAGAACGAGCGCTTCGGCGTCGATCAGGTGGGTGGCGGGCAGGCGTTGTTCCAAAGGGTTGTGGCTGTGGGGGCGGATGGGTGGATTGTGGTTTCGGGGCAGTCTAGCAGCGGCGTCTGCGCGCCCAGGTCGTGAAACAGGCACGTTCCTGGAGGCTGTTTGCACTATGCTGGACCGGCCCAGGGGCCTTAAAAAGGCCCTGCGGTGCAGAATCGGCGCGCCACGCCAGAACTGCTGCGAGCACCAACAAATCTGAATTTCGACATGCCCGCACCCGACCTCGCCTCCGGCACGGACTCCCTCGACCACGAATTCAGCTTCAGCAAGGCCGACTTCGACCGTGTGCGTGAACTGATCTACAAGCACGCCGGCATCAGCCTGCATGACGGCAAACATGCGATGGTCTACAGCCGGCTGTCTCGGCGCCTGCGCGAGACCGGGCACAAGAGCTTTGGGAGCTATCTGCAGTGGCTGGAGGCCTCGACTGGCCCGTCCGGCGCCGCGGAATGGCAGGAGTTCGTCAACTGCCTGACGACCAACCTGACCTCCTTCTTCCGCGAGGAGCATCACTTCCACGCGCTGAAGGACGACCTCAAGCCTTTTGCAAATGGTTCGGCCGGCAAGCAGGTGCGCATCTGGTGCTGCGCCGCTTCCACCGGTGAAGAGCCCTATTCCATCCTGATGACCTGCAGCGAGGCCCTGGGGCCCAGCGCCTCGGTGCAGCTCGTGTCCAGCGATATCGACACCAACGTGCTGGCCACGGCCAAGCGCGGCGTCTACAACGCCGACGCTCGCGGCCTTGACGCGACGCGGCTGAAGACCTTTTTCATGCGCGGCACCGGCGCCAACTCCGGCAAGATCCGCGTCAAGCCTGAACTGCAGCGCTGGGTCGAGTTCCGCTCGCTGAATCTGATGGACGCGCAGTGGCAGCTGGGCGACCCCTTTCACATGGTGTTCTGCCGCAACGTGATGATCTATTTCGATGCGCCCACCCAGCGCAAGGTGCTGGAGCGCATCCACCGCGTCATGCGGCCGGGAGGGCTGCTTTTCGTCGGGCATTCGGAGAACTTCACCGAAGCCCGCGACTTGTTCAAGCTGCGCGGCAAAACCATTTACGAACGGGTCTGACCATGAGCACCCCATTCGCCTCGCCACCCACGGTCGGCCTCGGCAACCCGGTCGCGGTGGCCAAGGTCAACCACCTCAAGGCCCAGCCGCGCAAGCAGGGTGAAGCCTCGTTCTTCTTCTACGACGCGCATTTCAAGAACGCGGCCGTCAAGATCCTGCCGGGCGAGTACTTCGTCGACCAGGAAGACCTGCTCGTCATGACGACGCTGGGCTCCTGCATCGCCGCCTGCCTGTGGGACCGCGTCGCCAAGGTTGGCGGCATGAACCACTTCATGCTGCCCGAGGGCAATGGCGACTCAGGCCGCTACGGCTCGTTCGCCATGGAACTGCTCATCAACGAGATGATGAAGCGCGGTGCCAGCAAGGCACGCATGGAAGCAAAGATCTTCGGCGGCGGTGCCGTCATCTCGGGCATGAACTCGCTCAACGTCGGCGAGCGCAACACCAACTTCGTCATCGACTTCCTGAAGCTCGAGCGCATCCCCATCGTGTCCAAGGACGTGATGGACGTCTACCCCCGCAAGGTCTGCTTCCTGCCGGCCAGTGGCAAGGCGATGGTGAAGCGCCTGGCACCGACGAATAACGACGCGCTGATCCAGCAGGACAGGGCAGCCATTCAAAAGGTGCAGCCGGTCGCCAGCAGCGGCGGCTCCATCGATTTGTTCTAGGAGGCCACCGATGGCCAAGACCAAAGTCGTGGTGGTGGACGACTCAGCGCTGGTGCGCTCCATCCTCACCGAGATCATCAACCGGCAGTCCGACATGGAATGCATCGGCGCGGCCGCCGACCCGCTGGTCGCGCGCGAGATGATCCGCAACCTCAACCCCGACGTCATCACGCTGGACGTCGAGATGCCGCGCATGGATGGCCTCGATTTCCTTTCGCGGCTGATGCGGCTGCGGCCGATGCCAGTGGTGATGGTGTCCACGCTGACTGAGCGCGGTGCCGAGGTCACGCTGAAGGCGCTGGAACTGGGCGCCATCGACTTCGTCGCCAAACCCAAGATCGGCGTGGCCGACGGCATCCGCCAACTGGCCCAGGACATCACGGACAAAATCCGCATCGCCTCCAAGGCCCACATCCGCCGCGCGCCACCGCCGCCCGCACCGGGTGCAGCCGCGCCGGCCCCGGTCAAGGCCGTCACGATGGCCAGCCTCGGCAGGGCCTCGACCGAAAAGATCATCTTCATCGGCGCCTCCACCGGGGGCACCGAAGCCACCAAGGACGTGTTGATCAACCTGCCGGCCGACAGCCCGGCCGTTGTCATCACCCAGCACATGCCGCCCGGCTTCACCAAGAGCTATGCCGCGCGGCTGGACGGCCTGTGCAAGATCCGCGTCAAGGAAGCCCAGGACGGCGAGCGCATCCTGCCCGGCCACGGCTATATCGCGCCGGGCGGCATGCATCTGAGCGTGGAACGCAGCGGCGCGAACTACATCGCCCGCGTGCAGGACGGCGAACCCATCAACCGCCACAAGCCCTCGGTCGAGGCGCTGTTTCTGTCGGCTGCCAAGGTGGTCGGCCCGAACGCCATCGGCATCATGCTGACCGGCATGGGCGCGGATGGCGCCAGGGCCATGAAGGTCATGAAGGACGCTGGCGCCTACAACTACTGCCAGGACGAGGCCAGCTGCGTCGTCTTCGGCATGCCGCGCGAGGCCATCGCGGCCGGCGCGGCGGACGAGGTGCTGCCGCTGAACCAGATTGCGACCAAAGTGCTGGAGCGGCTGCGCGCCACTTCGGGCATCTCGCTCAACCGCGTCTGACGATTCATTTCAGGCGTTTTGCGGGCCGAGCGCCGGGCCGCTCCCTAGCCGGCCCGCCTTGGGCGACGTGCTTGTCGGTGAATCCGGCAAGCATCGCCGTCCCCTTGGGGGCTGAGGCCGGACACATTGCGCCCAGTGGGCGCGATGTGCCTGCCGAAGCGCTGCGGCCACTGGCCGCAGCGCGGTCCCGGCCAAGGTAATCCTTGGACGAGGGGCTTCAACGTTTACCAGCACTGGCGGGCGCATCGGCCTTGGCCAGCAGCATCGGACGGTGACGCGCGACGACCACAGGATCGGCCGGGAAGACCGGCTTGAAACCGTCCAGCGACTTCGGGGCGGTCGGCACCCAGGCCGTCTGCACGGGCCGTTCGGCCTTGCCGGTCACGACGACGCGGTTGGAGCGCTCCGCGGCCGCTTCCTTCAATTCGGCATTCGAATCCGTGAACGCCCGGGCGCCGGTCGTGGCGAGCACGAGGACAGCGGCAAATGAGGCAAAAGCAATCCAGCGGGGCAGAGTGATCATGGCGGGTCTCCTTCAAGTGCTGGTTATGCTATGCATCCAGAGCCTCGCCACGAAGCGCTTATTTCTTCACTGATTGGTTGGATTGGCTTACCAGATGGCCTCACTCGACCGTTTTCCCCTTCATTACCTGGCTGCCTTTCGTGCCGCGGCCCAGACCGAGAACCTGCGCGCCGCGGCCGAGAGCCTGCACCTGACGCACAGCGCGGTCAGCCAGCAGATCCGCGGCCTGGAGGCCCAGCTCGGCTTTGAGCTGTTCACTCGCCAGGGCCGGCGGCTGACGCTGAACCCGGCTGGGCAGGCGCTGCAGCGCGGCGTGACACAGGTGTTCGCTGCCTTGCAGGCGGGCCTGCTGGCGGCGGCGCAAGCGCATGGGAGCGCCGCGCAGACGCTGCGAGTGACCGCCCTGCCCTCGTTCGCCCAGCGTTGGCTGCTGCCCCGCCTGCCGCGCTGGCAAGCCCTGCAGCCCTGCATCACGCTGGACCTGCATTCATCCCAGCAGGTGGTGGACCTGGAACGCGAGGGATTTCACATCGGCCTGCGCATCGGCCGTGGCGGCTGGCCCGGGCTGATCTGCGAGCCACTCTTTCACTCGCCGCACATCGTCGTTGCCGCGCCGCTGCTCGCGCAGCGCCTGGTGGATGCAACGCCGGAACTCTTGACGCAGCAGCCGCTGATGGGCGACGCGGACCTGTGGCGCCAATGGTTTGCCGAGGTCGGCCACTCCGGCACGGTGCCAACGCCTGTGGCCACCTTCAACGACGCCGCGATGTTGGGACAGGCGGCTGAGCAAGGCATGGGCGTGGCCCTGACCCGCGAACTGTTCGCCGCCGACGCGCTGCTGGACGGGCGGCTCGTGCGGCTGTCGACTCACGCCGTCGACGATGACGCCACGCGTGACTACCAGGTCGTCTACCCCGAGGCCCTGCGCGACGACCCGGCCGTACGTATCTTCTGCGACTGGCTGCATGCCGAGGTCGCGGCGCTGCAGCAGCGACTCAAAGAAACAGCTGCTGCAGATCGCTGAGGAAGTCGAAGCCGCGCTCGGTCGGCTGGATACGAGCCGCATCACTGGTCAGCAAGCCACGGCCACGGGCCACCTCCAAGCCTTTCGCAATCGCYGACACAGGCAGCCCGGTGCGCTCGAGGAACTGCGTGAGCGTGACGCCTTCCTTGAGCCGCAGCGCGTTCAGCATGAATTCGAAGGGCAGGTCCTTGCGCGCCACCTCGTGCTCGTTGCTGACCTTGTTCGCCTGCGCCATGAAGGCCGCCGGCTCGCGCCAGCGCACCTGGCGCAGCACGCGGTTGGGGAAGCTCAGCTTGCTGTGGGCACCGGCACCGATGCCGAGGTAGTCACCGAACTGCCAATAGTTCAGGTTGTGCAGGCAGCGGTGGCCGTCGCGGGCATAGGCCGAGACCTCGTAACGCGACAGCCCCGTGGTGCCGGTACGCGCCGTGATCAGGTCCAGCATGTCGCTGGCCAAGTCAGGGTCGGGCAGGCCGGCCGGCGTGCGCGTCGCGAACACCGTGTTGGGTTCGATGGTCAGGTGGTAGATGGACAGGTGCGGTGGCTTGAAGCTCAGCGCAGCGTCCAGCTCACGCGACAGGTCGTCCAGCGACTGCCCGGGCAACGCATACATCAGGTCGAGGTTGAAGGTCTCGAACGCCGCAGCCGCCTCGGTGAGCGCCTCGCGTGCCTGGCTCGCGCTGTGCACGCGGCCGAGCGTCTTCAGCTGCGCGTCATCGAAGCTCTGTACGCCCACTGACAGGCGCGTGACGCCAGCCTGGCGAAAGCCCTTGAAGCGCTCGCGCTCGAAGGTGCCGGGGTTGGCCTCCAGCGTGATCTCGCAGCCCGGCTCCAGCGGCAGGCGTGCACGGATGTCCGAGATGAGCTGCGCGATCTGCTCGGGGTTGAACAGGCTGGGCGTGCCGCCGCCGATGAAGATGCTGATGACAGGCCGGCCCCAGATCAGCGGCAGCGCCGCTTCGAGGTCGGTGCGCAGCGCGGCGAGATAGGCCTCGGCCGTGTCGACCGCCAACGCGCCATCCTTGACCTCATGCGAGTTGAAGTCGCAGTAGGGGCATTTGCGCAAGCACCAGGGCAGATGAACGTAGAGGGCAAGCGGGGGCAGCGCGGGCAACTGCAGCGTACCCGGCCGCATCAGATGGACGATCTCAGCCAAGCCGCCAGACCTCGCGGAATTGCTGGATCAGATGAACAGCAGCCAGCGCCCGATGGCTGTGCTGGTTCTTGACCGCAGCGCCCAGGCTGGCCACGGTCTGGCCGAGCTCGGGGATGTGCATCAGCGGGTCGTAGCCAAAGCCGCCCTCGCCGCTCGGCGCCTTCAGGATCTCGCCGCTCCAGCGGCCCATGGCGATCAGTGGCTCGGGGTCGTCGGCGCTGCGCACCGCCACCAGGGCGCAGACAAAGCGCGCCCGGCGATCCTCGATGCCGGCCATCTCGCGCAGCAACCGTTCATTGTTGGCTGCGTCGCTTTTCTCGCCGCCGGCATCCAGCGCGTAACGTGCCGAACGCACGCCGGGCGCGCCGCCGAGAGCGTCAACGCTCAAGCCTGAATCGTCGGCCAGCGCTGGCAGGCCGCTGAGCTTGGCGGCGTGGCGGGCTTTGGTCAGCGCGTTCTCGGCAAAGGTTTCAAAGGGCTCCTCGGCCTCCGGGATGCCCAGGCTGCCCTGGTTCACCAGTTCGATACCGAGCGGCGCGAACAACGCCTGCAGCTCGACGAGCTTCTTCGCGTTGTTGGAGGCAAGAACCAGCTTCACTTCAGCGCGGCTTGTTGGACCTCGATCAGCTCGCGGATGCCCTTGTCGGCCAGGTCGAGCAGCGCATTCATCTCGTCACGCGTGAACACCACGCCCTCGGCCGTGCCCTGCAGCTCGACAAAGCCACCCGAGCCCGTCATGACGACGTTCATGTCGGTGTCGCAGGCCACGTCCTCGATGTATTCAAGGTCCAGCAGCGGCACGCCGTCGACGATGCCGACCGAGATGGCGGCCACCGTGTCCTTGATCGGCGAGCGCGACAGCTTGCTGTCGGCCAGCAGCCTGTTGACGGCGTCCTGGGCCGCGACGAAGGCGCCGGTGATGGCCGCCGTGCGCGTGCCGCCGTCGGCCTGCAGCACGTCGCAGTCCAGCGTGATCGTGCGCTCGCCGAGGGCGCTCAGGTCAAACACCGCGCGCAGTGAGCGGCCGATGAGTCGCTGGATCTCCTGCGTGCGGCCGCTCTGCTTGCCGCGGGCGGCCTCGCGGTCGCCGCGGGTGTGGGTGGCGCGCGGCAGCATGCCGTACTCGGCCGTCACCCAGCCTTCACCCGAGCCGCGCTTGTGCGGCGGTACGCGCTCCTCGACCGAGGCCGTGCACAGCACGCGGGTGCCACCGAACTCGATCAGCACCGAGCCCTCGGCATGCACGGTGAAACCGCGGGTGATGCGCACCGGGCGCAATTGATTGGCGGCGCGGCCTGCGCTGCGCGTGAAGGTCTTGGTCATGGGGAAAGAAGAGTTAGCGGCGATTGGCGCCGCGGCCCGATTGGCGGATGACTTCGTTGATCTCGCGTATCGAACGCTCGATCTCCTCGTCGTCCATGCCGGCGACAAGGTCGGCGTCCAGGGCGCCCTGGATGGTGGACGCAAAGCCGGAATTGCCGAGATTCTGCGTGGTCTCGCCGCTGGGCTCGCCCTCGCCTTCCCATTCGACGGCCAGCACGGTGACGTTGTCACTGCGCGCACCGCCGCGGCGCAAGGCCTGCTCGACCAGTTCGGGTACAGCTTCGGTAATGGCCTGGTCAGCCATGTGCTGAACGATCTCGCCGTCCTCCACGCTGCCCCACAGGCCGTCGGAGCACAGCAGGATGCGGTCCGAGGCCTCCATGATGAGCGGCCCCTGGCAGTCCACCATGGGCTTGCCGGGGCTGCCCAGGCAGGTGAAGAGCACGTTGCGATTGAAAGGCTCGCCGCCGCGGGACACGCGGCCCAGGGCTTCCTGCAACTCGGAATAGGAATGGTCGCGGGTGCGGGCAATCAGCTTGCCGGCGCGCACGAGATACAGGCGCGAATCGCCGCAATGCGCCCACCAGGCCTGGTTGCCCTGCAGGATGCAGGCGACGACCGTCGTGCGCGGCGTGTCGTGCAGGCCCTTGCTCTCGGCATAGCGCAGCAGCTGCTGATGGGCAATGACGATGGTTTCCTGCAGGAAGCGCTGTGGGTCTTCGATGACCGGGCGGGCGTCCTGCTGGAACAGCGCGGCCAACGTCTGCAGCGCGATCTGGGCCGCGACTTCACCTTCCGGGTGGCCGCCCATGCCGTCAGCCAGCGCGAACAGTCCCGCCTCCCGCGTGAAGCAATAGCCCATGCGGTCTTCGTTGGTCTCACGGCCACCGCGACGGCTGACCTGGAAGACATTGAATCGCATCAGGCTTTCGCTCCGGACTTCAGGTTTTCAAGCTGGAGTTTGAGGCGTTCACTGAAGCTGAGCTTGGTGTAGCGCCTTTCGGTCTCACGAGCGAGTTCCTTCTGCAGCGCGAACACGCTCTGCGGGCGCGACAGTGCGTCCAGCGACATGCACCACTCGGTCACTTCGAGCAGGTTGTCGGAATAGACATTGCGCAGGCGCGACAGGCTTAAAGACAGGCGGTCCTTCTCCAGGCGCTGCGGCGCGTCATTGGGCGGGTAGCCCTGCATGCAGGCATAGATGCACGCGCCGATGGCGTAGATGTCGGTCCAGGGGCCCAAGCTACCGTCGCGGCGGTACATCTCGGGCGCCGCAAAGCCCGGCGTGTACATCGGGCGGATGAAGTTGCCTTCCTTGCTCAGCACTTCGCGCGCGGCGCCGAAGTCCAGCAGCACGGCCTTGTTGTCATTGGTGATGAAGATATTGGCCGGCTTGATGTCCAGGTGCAGCATCTTGTGCTGATGGACGATGCGCAGGCCGCGCAGGATCTCGTCGAAGAGGCTGCGGATGGTTGACTCGCGGAAGACCTTGTCGCGCTTCATATCGCGCGCGGTCACGATGAAGTCCTGCAGGGTGTCGCCCTGCAGGTAGTTCATGACCATGTAGACGGTTTCGTTCTCGCGCAGGAAGTTCAGCACCGAGACGACGCTGGGGTGCGAGATCTGCGCGAGCGAACGGCCCTCTTCGAAGAAGCTCTTCAGGCCGAGTCGGTATAGCGGTTGCTTCTCGGGCTTGACGCGAGGGGTCAGTTCGCCGGGCGAACGTTCGGCCAGCGACGAGGGCAGATATTCCTTCAATGCGACCAGATGGTGGTCGGGATCCTCGGCGAGATACACCACGCCGAAACCGCCCGCCGCCAGCCGCTTGATGATCTGATAGCCCCCAACCACCGTGCCTGCGGGCAAGGGCGCCGGCTTCGGCTTGGACATAATCGCGTTTTGTCTGTTTTGCGAGATGCGAAATGCCAGTCTACAGCATGACCGGGTACGCCAATTCCCTGGCGCAACCCCCTAAAGCCGAGGACGGCAGCAGTTCAGCGCAAGCGTCGGTCAGCGTCGAATTGCGGTCGGTCAACGGCCGGTTCCTGGACCTGTCCATGCGCATGCCCGAGGAGATGCGCGGCCTTGAACCCCAGTTGCGCGAGTTGATCGCGGCACGTTTCAAGCGCGGCAAGATCGAGTTGCGCATCAACACCCAGCGCGACGCCGATGGCGCCTGGCCGCAACCCCAGCCCGAGCAGCTCAACCGTCTCGCCAGCCTGGAAGCCAAGGTACTCACCTGGCTGCCGCAGGCGGCGCCGCTGTCTGTCCATGAGGCCTTGAACTGGTGCAAGAGCGGCGCGGCGGCACCAGCCCAGTTGGACGCTACGACACTCGAGGCCGCGCAGGTCTGCGTGCAGGGCCTGGCCGAGGCCCGCGAACGCGAGGGCGAGAAGCTGGTGGCCATTCTGAACGAACGCATCGCGCGGCTGCGTGTGCTGGCGGACGAGGCCGAGCCGCTGCTGCCCGCCGTCGTGGCTCGCCAGCAGCAGCGCTTCCTGGAGCGTTGGCAGGAGGCGCTGGCCGCCACCGGCGCTGGCAGCAGCGTGCCGCAGGAAGCTTTGCAGGAGCGCGCGCTGAACGAGGCCGCAGCCTTTGCCATCCGCATCGACGTCGCCGAGGAACTCGGGCGGCTGCGGGCGCACCTCGAAGAGCTGACCCGCCTGTTGAAAAAGGGCGGCGAGCTCGGCAAACGCCTGGATTTTCTGATTCAGGAATTACATCGCGAAGCGAATACTTTGGGCTCCAAATCCGCCGCGCTGGAATTGACGAATATTTCCGTCGAAATGAAAGTCGCCATTGAGCAGATGCGCGAACAGGTGCAGAACATCGAATAGGTTTTGGGCAGGTCATTCAGGCGGCCATCCGCACCTCGGACTGCGCCACGCCAACGGGCCAACGCGCCAGGCTCGGCCGGGACGGCTGGAACAGCTCCACCCACGCCAGATCCTGGGGTTCGAGCGAGCCGACGTCGAGGGCGACGTCCAGCACCGCCTGGGCATCAATCGGGAGCAGGTCGAGGTCTTCTGCGCCTTGCCCCCAAAGCGGCGGCGTGACGAGCAGCGCTTCGTCGAGCAGGCCCAACAGGCCCTGGCAGACCGGATGGGCGCCGAAATACAGCAAGCCTGCGCCGCCAGCCGCCGCAGCAAGGCGGCGCGGCACGCGGTGGGTGCAGCGCAGCAGGAAGGCAGCGGCACCCGCCTCGGCATCCCTGACCGCGCGGAAGGCGCGGTCGTCGATGCGCAGATAAGTGGCCGCCTGGGCGAGGTCGCGGCACAACAGCATGACGGGTTGGCGCTCGTCCACCACGCGCAGCAACCGGGCTGCGGCCGCCTTGTCGTCGAGCCGGCAGGCCATCAGATACCCGGCCGCCGTCGGCAGGGCGGCGATCGCGCCGGCGCGCAGCCTGTCCGCAGTCGCCTGGAGCAGGCGCGCCTGCGGGTTGTCAGGATGGACCTCGTGGCGAAGAAAGCGGCGCATCGTGGGACCTCGTGATGTCACATGGACACGCCACGACGATAAGAAAAGCCATCCGACGCCCGCGTCGGACAAGCCGCTGTGGCGCTGCCGGAGGTCAAGACTTGACGACGCACGGGGTTGTCGGGCACTCGCAATCGGGCCTGCATTGCCAAATAGGGCAGCCATCGCCGCTCCGTGCAGGCGGCGCCGGGCGGCGTCCGAGCTAAAGTTCGCACCCATCACCCACCGGGCGGCGCGAGAAATCCGCAGGGCTGACAGGCACTTAGCCTTCAGCCCCAAGCCGGCCCGGCACGCCAAGCCCACTTCTCCATGGAATATCCCGGCAATCTTTTCGTCGTCGCCGCACCGAGCGGCGCGGGCAAATCCAGCCTTGTGAAGGCGCTGCTGGAGCTGGATGCCAAGCTGGCCGTCTCCATCTCCCACACCTCGCGCGCGCCGCGCGGCCAGGAACAGCATGGCCGCGAATACTGGTTCATCACGCCCGAGGAATTCCGCGCGATGGCCGAACGCGGTGATTTCTTTGAATGGGCCGAGGTCCACGGCAACCTCTACGGCACTTCACGTGCCGCCATCGAGGCGCGCATGCAGCATGGCGACGACGTCGTGCTCGAGATCGATTTCCAGGGTGCGCTGCAGATCAAGCAGCTCTTCCCCTATGCCGTGCTGATTTTCATCCTGCCGCCGAGCTGGGACGAATTGCAGTCACGCCTGAACCGCCGTGGCGACACCGAACCCGAGGTCATCGCCAAGCGCATGGCCAATGCGCGCCTCGAGGTGGCGCAGGCGCAGAACTTCGATTTTGTCGTCGTGAATGCGGTGTTCGACACCGCCGTTTTCGACCTCAAATCCATCGTCCACGCGCAGCGGCTAAAATACCTGGCTCAGCGGCGCAACCGCTCTGCCGTCTTTCAGGCGCTCGATCTGCCCTGATCCGCTTTTCTCCAAGGAACACCATGGCCCGCATCACCGTCGAAGACTGCCTGATCAAGATCCCGAACCGCTTCCAGCTGGTGCTGGCCGCCACCTATCGCGCCCGCATGCTGAGCCAGGGCCACAGCCCGCGCATCGAGAGCAAGAACAAGCCCGGCGTGACCGCCCTGCGTGAAATTGCCGCCGGCGAAGTCGGCATCGAGATGCTGCGCAAGGTTCCGGTCTAAGCACCGTCCCCTGCTGCCACACGGGCGCCCTCGGGCGCCCGTTTGCATTTCGGAGTTTGGGCCGAGCGCCGGGCCGTTCCCAAGCCGGCCCGCCATGGCGATGTGCTTGTGGCTCAACGCTACAAGCATCGCCGTCCCCGCGAGGGGCCGGCCAGGTATTCCCTGGACGAGGGGCCAACAGTTTTCATCGGCTAAATTCGGGACCATATGGCCCAACGCTCCCTCACCGCCTGGTTCACGCTGCCTGGATTGCGCCAGGCGGCGCCGCCCACGCAGGCGGAAGCTGCTTCCTTTGATGCCCTCGCTCCCAAGCTCGGCTACCTGAGCAAGGCCGAGGTCAAGCGCGTGCGTGAGGCCTACAAGTTCGCCGACGAGGCCCACCTGGGCCAGAAGCGGGCCACCGGCGAGCCCTACATCACCCACCCGATCGCCGTCGCCGGCATCTGTGCCGAATGGCGACTCGATGCCCAGGCGCTGATGGCGGCGCTGATGCATGACGTGGTCGAAGACTGCGGCGTTTCCAAGGCCGAGCTGATCGAGAAGTTCGACGCCACGACGGCCGATCTGGTCGACGGCCTGACCAAGCTGGACAAGCTGCAGTTCTCCACCAAGGAGGAGTCGCAGGCCGAGTCCTTCCGCAAGATGCTGCTGGCCATGGCGCGCGACCTGCGCGTCATCCTCATCAAGCTGGCCGACCGCCTGCACAACATGCGCACCATGGGCGCGATGGCGCCGCACAAGGCCCGCCGCATCGCGCGCGAGACCTTCGACATCTATGCGCCCATCGCCCACCGCCTGGGCCTGAACCAGACCTTCCGCGAGCTGCAGGACCTGTCCTTCCAGTATTTCCACCCCTGGCGCTATGCGGCGCTCAGCAAGGCCGTGGGCAAGGCGCGCGGCAACCGGCGCGACCTGGTGTCGCGCATCGAGGGCGAGATCCGCGCCGCCTTCGCCAAGGCCAGCCTGCGCGTGGAGGTGCAGGGGCGCGAGAAGACCGTCCACTCCATCTACAAGAAGATGCGCGAAAAGGGCGGCCTGTCCTTCGCCCAGGTCAGTGACATCTTCGGCTTTCGCATCCTGACCGAGGAGCCGCTGCAGTGCTACACGGCCCTGGGCGTGCTGCACCAGCTCTACAAGCCGCAAGCCGGGCGTTTCAAGGACTACATCGCCACGCCCAAGGACAACGGCTACCAGTCCCTGCACACCACGCTGATGGGGCCGCTGGCCACGCCGCTGGAGTTCCAGCTGCGCACCGAGGGCATGCACCAGATCGCCGAGCAGGGCGTGGCGGCGCACTGGATCTACAAGAGCCGCGGCAAACAGGCGTCGGCGCTGGTCGCCCAGCAGGCCAATGCGCGCTGGCTGCAAAGCCTCATCGACATCCAGGATGAAACGCGCGACGCCAACGAGTTCCTCGAGCACGTCAAGATCGACCTCTTCCCGGACGCGATCTACGTCTTCACGCCCAAGTCCAAGATCATGGCGTTACCGAAGGGCGCGACGCCGGTGGACTTCGCCTACGCCATCCACTCCGACGTCGGCGACCATTGCGTCGCGGCCCAGGTCAATGGCGAGGCCGTGCCGCTGCGCGCCGAGCTGCGCAGCGGCGACATCGTCGAGATCATCACCGCCCCGGGCGCCAGCCCCAACCCGGCCTGGCTGAGCTTCGTGCGCACCGGCCGGGCCCGCTCCAAGATCCGCCACTACCTGAAGGACCTGGAGCAGGAAGAGTCGCGCGAGCTGGGCGAGAAGATGCTGGCCCAGGCGATGCGCGTGGAAGGCCTCGGCCTGCCCAGCCTGGAGCTGGACGACCCGGCTGCGCCGATCTGGCATGAACTGGCCGGCTGGGCCGGTAGTGCAAACACCGAGCAGCTCCTCGTCGACATTGGCGCGGGCCGCAAGATCGCCACCATCATTGCCAAGAAGCTGGCCCGCCTGATGGCCGAGCAGGGGCAAAAGCCCGATGCGCTGGCGCTGACGCTGGGCCGCTTCGCCGAGGCACCGTCCAACCAGGGCAGCGTGACCATCGACGGCAACGAGGGCGCTTCCGTGCAGCTGGCCAGCTGCTGCCGCCCCATCCCCGGCGACGAGGTACGTGGCTACCTCGGGCGCGGCGAAGGACTTATCGTGCACACCTGCGAATGCGCCATCGGCCGCCGCCTCTTCCAGCGCGACAGCGAGCACTGGATCCAGGTCGAATGGGCCGAGGAGCTGGGCCGCAGCTTCGAGGCCGGCATCGCGCTGCTGATGGCCAACGGCAAGGGCGTGCTCGCCCAGGTGGCCCAGGCGGTGGCCCAGGCCGAGGCCGACATCACCCACATCTCGATGAGCGACGAGGCGCAATTGCGCGAAACGGCCGAGATGACGCTGCTCATCGCCGTACGCGACCGTCTGCACCTGGCCGACGTGCTGCGCGTGCTGCGCCGCACCGCGCCMGTGCAGCGGGTCTGGCGCGTCAAGCCGTAGGAAACGCGCCGAGGGCGTTGCGGCCAATCACGGCCGTGACTGTTTCTATTCGCTTCCTCGGGTTAACCAGTGTTTCTGGGCCCGGTATTTCTTTTCGAGATAGCAAACGAGACAAAACGAATTTCTCCCCGTTACAGCGGCTGCTTAAGGTCGCGCCGCGGCCCGGGAAGGAGGTGAAAAGCCCCTCTCGTCCGGCCCGCAGCGACCGACCCACAACAAGCCCGGGACCCCACCGGAGCGCGGAGAAGACACGTGAACAAGTTCAGCAAGCCTGCGGTGGCAACCGCCGTTTCCATGGCCCTGGCCCTGATGGCCCAGCAATCCGCCCTCGCCCAGCAAAGCGGCGACGGCGCCAAGCCCGAAGACGCCAAGCCGGCCGCGCGCAAGCCAGGCGCCCCGGTGCAGGAACTTGAAACCGTGCTGGTGGTCGGCACGCGCCAGTCGCAGCAGTCCAGCATCAACCGCAAGAAGCACGCGGCCACGGCCCAGGACTCCATCGTGGCCGAGGACGTTGGCGCCTTTCCTGACCGCAACATCGGCGAGGCCATCTCGCGCATCGCCGGCGTGGCGCTGGACCGCGGCGACTTCGGCGAGGGCGTCAACGTGTCCATCCGCGGCAACGGCCCCGAGCTGACCCGCGTCGAAATGGACGGCATGGCCGTGCGTTCGGGCGCCGGCACCGACCTGCTGGGCGGTGGCGACGGCCGCGGCACCGAGTTCCGCGAGCTGTCTTCCGACCTCATCAAGAGCGTCGACGTCATCAAGGGCTCCACGGCCGCGATGACGGAAGGTTCGCTCGGCGGCGGCATCATCATCACGACCCGCACCGGCCTGGACTTCGACAAGCCCTTCTACTCGTTCCGCGCCGCCGTCACGCAGAGCGACCTGAACAAGCAGAACACGCCCAACTTCAACCTGGTGCTGGCCGACAAGTTCCTGGACAAGCGCTTGGGGGTAATCGTCAACCTGAACAAGTCGCGCTACAAGAGCGAGCAGCATGGCGTCACGCAGGGCGGCAGCAACAACCAGCAGGGCCTGGTGCGCCTGGGCGACTTCGACGGCTCGCCCGAGAAGACCTTCACCTTCAACCCGGCGACGGCCAACGGCGACAGCATCAACACGCCGATGCAGATCTCGCCGCTGATCGCCGGCGGGAACTTCAACGCCTCCACGCCGCTGGAGCTGTTGACCAAGTCAGCCGCAGCGCAGACCAAGGCCGACTGCTTCACCACCTTCCCCAATCTGACGACGGCCCAGACCAACCTCATGGTCGCCGCTGGCCGCACTGCCGCCTACACGCAGCGCCAGAACGAGCAGATCACCTGCCTGAACCAGTGGAATGACTACTCGCCCTCGCAGACGGCGGGCTTTCGCTACAACTTCAAGAGCCAGGACGACAAGCGCACCGGCGGCGACGTGCGGCTGGACTTCAAGGTCAACGACCAGCTGACCGTCTACAGCAAGCTGAGCCTGAACAAGCGCCATGTCGACGACATCGTCGGCTTCCTCGGCGTGGGCAGCAACACGGCCTTCAACCAGACGACCCCGGCGACCCCTGTTCCCACCTTCCTCGACAACACGACCACCAACGTCCGCACACTGAACCCGGCATCCAGCGCCTACGCCTCCCTGCTGCCCAACTCGTACTCCTTCCGCGCCAACAATGCGCCGCTGGTGCTCGGCACGACGACCAACGTGCTGCCAGGCTACACGGTCGATTCCTCGCATCACCTGACGAGCTATTCGACCAACAACGGCTCCTTTGGCACGGACACCATCTTCAGCAGCATCGACACCGATTCGAAGACGCTGATCCTGGGCGGCGAATACAAGAGCGACCGCCTCAGCGTGCAGGCGATGGGCGGCTCGACCAAGTCCACCGCGATGCGCTATGACCGCCGCGCCTCCGTCAGCTATGTGTACGGCATCGGCAACTTCGCGCTGCAGCCCAATGGCATCTGGTCGTTCACGCTGCCCAATGGCAACAACAACGAGCAACTCAACTTCCCACTCTATTCCACGCTGAACCCGGCCGCGCCATTGGCCGCCTTCCCGGCCTCGGCGACCAACCCGGTCTCCGTGCCGGCCTACACGGCCGCCCAGCGCGCGCAGTACACCAACAACACGCAGTTGCTGGTCATCCGCTCCTTCGACACCGAGAGCACCGAAAAGACCGGCAAGGTCGACCTGGCCTACAACCTGGTCGACAAGGTGCCCTTCCTGACCTCGCTGAAGGGCGGCCTCAACTACCGAGACACCGGCGGCACCACCTGGAGCGGCGCTGGCGGCACGATCAAGGACCCGGTCGGCACCTTCGGCACGGCCGGCTTCGTGCCGGGCGTGTACATGCCCGGCGTCAACACGCGCTGGAACGTCATCGGCTGCGAGAACACCGCCGGCTCCGTGGCCGCGAACGGCCAGCCCTGCGCCTACGGCTACATCCCCAACAACCAGCTCAACAACGGCACCGGCAACGTGGTGGCGGGCACCAACACGTTCACCAAGGCGCAGTACGAAGAACTGATCCGCCAGACGCTGACCATGGCCCCGGCCGGCCAGTTCTACGGCGGCTCCAAGGACCGCCCGGCGACGCTGATCGACGGCTGGAACCAGCTCGACGTCGACAAGATGTTCCAGCTTGCCGGCATCCCGGTGCGTCTGGACTGCTTCCGCACCTGCACGGCCAGCGACGGCAAGGTCTACGACATGCCGATGACCAAGTTCACCGAGAAGTCCAAGGCCGCCTATCTGATGACGGACTTCGAGATCGACCGCGTGCCGTTCACGAACTGGGCCCTGCCCTTCGGTATGGAACTGGCAGGCAACTTCGGCGTGCGCGTGGTGCAGACCGACGTGACCGGCACCGGCTACCTGACCTTCCGCTCGGTGCGCAAAACCGCCGCTTTCGATATCAACAACCCGACGGCCCCCGCCGGCTTCGTGTCGAACACCTTCTCGCAGAACGCATCGGTCGAGGCCAAGTCGACCGACGTGATGCCCTCGCTGAACCTGGTGCTGTGGCCCGTCGTCGACAAAGTCGCGCTGCGCTACTCCCTCGGCAAGACGATCGCCCGCCCGCCGGTGTCCAAGCTGCTGCCCTCGGGCGGCACCAACGTCGTCTGCTCCAACAGCCAGATCGTGGAGGAGTCAGCCGATCCGGACGACAGCGCCCCCGACCAGGGCTGCTCGGGCACGCTCGGCAACCCGGCGCTGAAGCCGCAGACCAACGTCAACCAGAACCTGTCGCTGGAGTGGTATGCCAATCGCGACACCAGCGTGTCGGTCGGCGTCTTCCGCCAGAAGGGCCTGATCGGAGCGCCCACCATCGGCGTCTTCCGCAACAACAACAAGGTGTTCGCCACCAGCAATGCGGTCGACCCGATCACCGGCACCCCGCTGAAGGACATCGACTTCTCGTTCGCCCAGTGGGACAACGCCCCGGCGTCGACCCGCCGCGGCCTGGAGCTTGGCGTGAGGACCGCCTTCACCTTCCTGCCGTCCATCCTGCGCTACACCGGCGTGGACGCCAATTACAGCCGCGTGCGTTCGACCCAGGGCGCGCCGACGCTGGACCTCATCAGCGGCGAAATCCTGCCGGTCGTCAACGAGCCGAAGTATTCGTGGAATGCCTCGCTGTGGTACGACGACGGCGGCTTCCAGGCCCGCGTGGCGATGCAGGTGGTGGCCGCGCGCTATTTCGTGTTCACGCCGAACACCGGAACCAGCGTGGGCGTTAACAACTTCCCGTCCATCGGCACCAGCTTCCGCGGCGCACCGACGAGCTACAACCCGGGCGCCCCCATCTTCGGCAGCCGCACCGCCTTCATTGACGCCAAGGTCTCCTATCGGTTCAAGAACGGCCTGGAGCTGTTCGCGGACGTCCGCAACCTCACCGGGGAGCGCACGCAGACCACGACGGGCGGCTATCAAGACTATGCCGACGGCATTCCCAGCATCTATGGCGATGGCTACAACGGCCGCCGCTACATGGTGGGCATGACGCTGCGCAGCCCGCGCTGAAATGAAACCCCTCGCCCAGTCTTGCCCCGCTGAACGCGGGCAAGCCCGGTCGGTCCCCCGGGGGGACGGCGATGCTCGCGGCATCGAGCCGCGAGCACATCGCCATGGCGGGCCGGCTTGGGAGCGGCCCGTCGCTCGGCCCGAATACCTGGGGCTCGTCGGCGTGGCGCTGTGCCTCGCGCTGGCCTGCCCGGCCAGCCAGGCGCAGTTGGCCGCCGCCAGTGCGCCTGCCGGGGCGCCCAACACGCTGGACGCCGTCAAGGTGACAGGCCAGCGCGACAAGAGCGTCGATCCGTCCATGATCGACGCCGCCAAGAACAAGGTGCTGTCACGCGAATACGCGCGGTCCTGCGCCTTCATGAGCAGCTACTCGGCTGCCGACGACCCCGTCACGCTGGCCTATATGCGTGACTTCAAGCTGTCGGACAGCCCGTCCAACGAGGCCGAGCGCTTCAGCGACCTCAGCCCCGAAGGCAATGCCAAGACCGCCAGCGCTGGCAGCTCGCTGGAACCCGCCGTCGACACGGCGCCAGACTTGATGGCGCCCTCCACTGGGTGCGGTCCCGGCGACCGCCGCGCCGCCGCCGGCCGCAACTGGATCGCCCGCAAGGACAAGTCGCTCACCCAGGCCTTCGAGGCTTACGAAGCGGGCAACTACACCGAGGCCCGCGCCAGGTTTGAAGAGGGCTGGAAGAAGCTGGGCTATGAAGAAGCGGCCATGATGCTGGGCCGCATCCACCTGATGGGCCTGGGCACGCCGCGCAGCACACCCAAGGCCATCGAGTGGCTGCACGAAGTGGTCGACGCGTCCTACAACCCGGCCGCGGACCGCCTGAAGTTCGATCCCCAGAAGCCCGACAACATCAACACCCGCGTCGAGGCTTCGCTGCTGCTGGCGCGCATCTACCTCACCGGCCAGGGCACCAAGCGAGACCCGGTGCAGGCCTACAAGTGGTGGAGCAAGGCGCTGGACTACGGCTTCGAGCCCGCCGGCACGCTGCTGGCCCAGGCCCACCTCAGCGGCATCGGCACCAAGCCCGACGCCAAGCCCGCGCTGGCCTACCTGCAGGCCGCCGGCGAGGCAGGTGACGTGACCGCCCTGTACATGTTGGGACAGCTGTACCACCACCAACTGCCCGGCCAGCCCGACGGCGTGCCGCTGGACCTGCAGCGCGCCGGTGCCTACTTCGCCGCCGCCGCTAAGGCTGGCCACCTGGAGGGCACCTACGCCGCCGCCCGCATGATGGACCTCGGCGAAGGCCTGCCGGCACCCGCGCCCGAACGCGCGGTCGTGCTCTACAAGGACGCCGCGCTGAAGGGCAACGCCGACGCGCAGAACGCGCTGGCCACCTACTTCTATCGCGGTGAGGTGGTGCCGCAGAACTTCGCCACAGCCCGCCAGTTCTTCCAGGCCGCCGCCCAGCGCCGCCAGCCGGATGCGATGTTCAACCTTGCCGTCATGCTGGCGCAGGGCCAGGGCGGCGACAAGGACATGGCTGCCGCCTACGCCTGGTGCAGCCTCAGCAAATCCATGGGCCACGAGCAGGCCGCCGTGGCCCTGCCCAGCATCGCCGCGCGGTTGAGTCCGGACGAAAAGGCTCGCGCCGACGCGATGCTGAAACCGCCGGCGAAGAAATCCTGATCAGCCGCCTGCCGGCGCCGGATAGACGACCTCGACGACCTCGATCTTCTCGACGCCCACCGGCGTCACGAGATTGAGTTCGTCGCCAACGCGTGCCTTCAGCAGCGTGCGCGCGATGGGCGAGATCCAGCTGACCTCGCCGGCCAGGCTGTCGGACTCGTCGATGCCCTTGATCGTGATCGTCTTCTCCTCGCCCTTGGTGTTGGCATAGGTCACCGTCGCGCCGAAGAAGATCTGTTCGCTGCCGTAATGGACGCTCGGATCGGCGACCTCGGCGATGTCCAGCCGCTTGGTCAGGAAGCGCAGCCGCCGGTCGATTTCGCGCAGCCGCTTCTTGCCATAGAGGTAGTCGCCGTTCTCCGAGCGGTCGCCGTTCTTTGCCGCCCAGGACACCACCTCCACGACGCGCGGCCGCTCCACGTCCAGCAACTCCATGAACTCAGCACGCAGCCGCGCATAACCAGCCGGCGTCAGGTAGTTGCGCGTGCCAGCCGGGAGCGCCGGCAGCGAGGGGCCGTCGCCATCGTCATCGTCGGCCGTGTCGGATTCCTTGGTGAAGGCCTTGTTCATGACAACATTGTCCGATGCAAGCCCCTCCCTCCGCCGGCCCGCTGGCCGGCCTGCGCGTCATTGAAATGGCCGGCATCGGCCCCTGCCCGCTGACCGGCATGCTGCTGGCCGACCATGGCGCCGACGTCCTGGTCATCGAGCGCCCTGGTGGCCGAGTGCTGGATACCGGCACGGGTCTGGATCGGGGCAAACGACGCACCTGCCTGGACTTGAAAACAACGGACGGCCTGGCCGAGGCGCGTGCGCTGATCGAAGGCGCGGATGCGCTGATCGAAGGCTTTCGTCCCGGCGTCATGGAGCGCCTGGGCCTCGGGCCTGAGGTCTTCCAGACCAGCCACCCGCGCCTCGTCTACGGCCGCCTCACGGGCTGGGGCCAGACAGGGCCGCTGGCCCAGGCCGCCGGCCATGACATCAACTACGTCGCTGTGACGGGCGTACTGTCCGCGGCCACGCGTGCAGGCGTCGCTCCGAGCATCCCGGCCACACTGATCGGCGACATGGGCGGCGGCGCGATGTTCCTGGCCTTCGGCTTGATGGCCGCGCTGTGGGAGGCTCAGCGCAGCGGCCGGGGCCAAGTGGTGGATGCGGCCATGGTGGATGGCGTGGGCCTGCTGTCCAGCCTGCTGCATTCGCTGCGCGCCGCAGGCCGCTGGAGCGACAAGCCCAAACAGAACTTCTTCCTGCACAGCTCGCCCTTCTACGACTGCTTCGAATGCGCCGACGGGCGCTTCGTGTCGATCGGCGCGCTGGAGCCGCAGTTCTATGCCGAGTTGCTGCAGCGCCTGAGGCTGGATGACGTCGATCCCGCCGCCCAACAGGATCGCAGCCAGTGGCCAGCGCTGCGCGAGCGCGTGGCTTCGCGCCTGCGCGAGAAGACGCGTGATGAATGGTCTGCCCAGTTGGAGGGCAGCAACGTCTGCTTCGCGCCGGTGCTGACCCTGGCCGAAGCGCCGCTGCATCCGCATGCCCTGGCGCGCGGCAGCTTCACGCAGACCGAGAGCGGCCATTGGCAACCAGCCGCTGCACCACGCTTTTCGCGCAGCCGCTGATTCGGCGCCACAAAGAAAAACACCCCAGAGGCTTGAACCTCTGAGGTGTTTCCATTTCTTCTTGTTTTGGTGCGGCTGGCAGGATTCGAACCCACGACCCCTTGGTTCGTAGCCAAGTACTCTATCCAACTGAGCTACAGCCGCTGAAGCCTCACAGTATAGCCAGATTTTCAGGGGCCCGACAAGACTTTGGCGCTTTTTTAGAAATAGTTTGGGCAGCCGCCATCAGGGCAGGCGCGCGGCGGCTTCGAAGCAGCGCGCGCGGCGATTTTCGTCGCCTTCCTGCTCGGCCAGCGCCGCCAGTGCCAGCCAGCTGCGACGGCGGGCCGGGCTGGGCATCGTCACGTCGTCGGCTGCCGTCTCAAGCATCAGTCGCGCCTTGCCCCAGAGCTGGCGCTCCGCAAGAGCATGGCCCAGCGCATAGGCCAGAGCGCGCTCGCGTGGGAAACGCGACTGCGCTGACTCGAGGCGCTGCAGCCAGTCAGGCCCGCAGCCAGCCAGCACCGGCACGAGAGCATTGGCAAGCGCCGCACGGTCGTCAGACTGCAATTCGGCCAGATCATCGAAGAATGGCCGCAGCCAGCCGCGACCGTCGTCCGGCGCACCGAGTTGGCCGGCGCATTGCGCGGCACGCGCGGCGACGAGGGGATCACGGCGATCGGCCGGATCGAGCTGTTGCCAGATCGAGCGCAGCTGGTCGACATCACGCGCGCCGTCCAGCGCTTCGAAGGCCAGCGACCGCAACAGTCCCTGGGCCGCGACCTTGGAGAAGGCCTGATGCTTGGCGAGCAGGCGCGCGGTGCGCAGCGCATCCAGCGGCTGGCGAGCCAGGCGCGACGCCTGCAGCCGCAGGCGCAGGGCCTGGGTGCGGCGCGCGACACCGGGGGCCAGTTCGCCGAGCACGCTCAGTGCGCGGGTGGCGTCGCGGTCGTCCAGGGCCCATTCGGCGGCGAGCAGCCGAGCGCCGTCTTCCTGTGCGCGTGCGCCACTGGTGCGATGCGCCAGGTCGAGGGCGCGCGCGAGCTGTTCGTCGCGATGGCGGCGATCCTGCAAGCGGTGGGCACTGGCCGCGGCGAGCAAGTGGGCCAGGGCCATGAAGGACTGGTCGGCCGCCAGTTCGGGCGTGGCGGACTGGATGTTGAGGGCCTTCTGCGCCGCTTTCTGGGCGCGGCTGAAGCGGGCGCCGAAGAGCTCGACCAGAGCCTCGCGCAGGGCGAGCTGGGCACTGCGCTCACGCTGCGCCAGCCGCCACTCGCGGGCGCGCTTGGGCAGGGTCGTCAGCGCCTCGATGGCCTGGATGGCCGTGACGAGGGCGAAGCAGCTGGCGACCAGCAGCAGCAGGAAGAGATTGAGCGAGATGTCGACCCGCCAACCGGCCCAGTAGAAGCTGGCAAGACCATCGTTGCTGCCCAGGGTCAGTGCCGCGACGACGGCGACGACGAAGAGCAGGACCAGCCAGATGACGAGACGCATGATCAGCGTCCTTTCATCGACCGGCCGCGGCGGCGGTCAGCGCAGCCAGCGTGTCATCCGGCCGCGGCACGCTGACCTGGCGCGCCTGGCCTGACACCTGGCGCAGCAGCTCGGCCACGCTGGCCACCTTGCGCGAACGGGTGTCGAAGTAGCGGTTCAGCATTTCCTGGCTGTCACGAAGGTCGGACTGAGCGGTGTCGAACTGGCGGCTCAGCAGCGCCAGGCGGGCGTTCAGCAGGCGCAGCTTCAGGTTCTCGCGCAGGAAAAAGCTCTGATCGGGCGAGACCAGTGCCGCCTCGGGATGGTCGATGCGGGTCACGCGCAGCAGCGTGCGGGCTTCGCCCCAGACCACACCGGTCCAGCTGGAGAGTTGCTGCGTGGCCTGCCACCACCACAACGAGACCTTGCCGTCCGCCGCTGCGGCGGCCTGCTCGCGTTGCAGCTTCAGTGCACGCTCGCGCTCCTTGGCGGCATCGCCGTTGCGCTCGTCGCGCTGCTTGGGCGCGGCCTCGTTGCCCGAGACCAGCGGCAGTTCGTCGGCCATGCGCACGACTTCGTCGAGCTTGATGGTCAGCGTGGACACGTCGACGACGGCAACCGCCTTGACGCGGTCCAGGTCGCGCGCGACGGCGCGGCGTATGCCTTCCATGCGCGGTTGCTTGTAGCGCAGCAGGCGCTCGTCGGCCTGCTTGAGCGTGGCCACCAGGGGTTCGGCGCTGCCGGTGATCTGCGTCTGCTGAAGGGCCACGCGGATGGCAGCCTCGATGTCGCCGACGACGTTCTCGTCCCGCGAACGGGACATGGACTGGATCAGCTCCTCCAACTGGCCGCGCTGCAGGGCGACCTCGGCCAGACGGGCGTCCAGCAGCGAGACCTTGGCGGCCGTGTCGCGCACCAGCTCAGCGGATTGCTTGGCAGCCAGCCGCGCCTCGGTGGCCTGCGCCTGGCTGGCCTCCTGGCGGCGCACCAGCTCCTGCTCAAGCGACTGCTGGCGCGACAGGCTCTGCCAGGCCAGCACGACGCAAAGCAGCACGGCGGCGCCCAGCAGGGCCAGCAGCCAGGGCAGCCAGACCGGCAGCGCGGGGGCGAAAGGGGACGGTGGCGGCGCGGCGGGCTCGGCCGCGGCGACAGCAGGGGGATTCAGCGCAGGCTCACTCACAGTGCGATGGATTCTGTCAGAGGCCTTTCAGGGCCTGAGTCACCGCTTCAGGGGCCGGTCGCGCCAAAACCACAGGATCGAAGCCGGCCGCCCGGGCAGCTTCGGCAATGCGGGCATGGGTGGCGATGGCGCGCTGCTGGTTCATGTCCATGCCTTGCAGGTGGCCGACGGCCTCGGCACTGCTGAACAGCCATACAAAGGCTGTGGGCTCTGCGCGAATGGCGTCCAGCAATGCCTGCTCGGCCATTTCGAAGCGGGGGCCGGCACGGTGATAGGTCGTCACGGTTTCGACGCGCGCGCCAGCGGCCGTCAGTTGCTCGGCCAGCCATTCGCGTCCGCCATCGCCGCGCAGCAGCAGCACCCGGGCGCCGGCCCAGGCACGACGGGGTGACAGTTGTTGCCAGAGGTGTTCGGAGTCCAGGCTGGCTGAGTCCGCTGCGGGCTGGACGATCTGGCCCGCGGGCACGCCGCGTTCGATCAACGCCTGGGCGCTGCCCGGCCCGACGCAGGCGGCCAGCGTGTGGCCTGGCCACGGGCGGTCGGCGTGGCGGAAGAACTGCTCGACGGCATTGGGACTGACGAAGACGGCCAGGTCCATATCGGGCAGGCTGGCCCAGGCCGCGACGACCGCTGCCGGATCGCGGGCCGGCAGGATCTCGATGAGGGGCAGCGCCACCGCCTCGACGCCGAGTTCGGCCAGGCGCGCCAGCCAGGCCGCGCACTGCGGCCGTGGGCGCGTGACGATGAGGGTCGTCATCCAGGCAGGTAGGAGCCGGCGCCCAGTTCGCGCAGGCGTGCAGCGGCCTGCTGGCCCAGGGCCCGGGCCGCATCGGCCGCCACCACGTCACCCGTGACGCTGGTACGCAGCAGCGGCGAGGTGTGGGCCTCGGCATGGCCCAGGGCGGCGTCCAGGCACAGCGTCGCGCCCTGCCAGCGGGCGTGGGCCGCCAGCGGCAGGCTGCAGCTGCCGCCGAGCGCACGCGACACGGCGCGCTCGGCCTCGCAGGCCAACAGCGTCGGCTGATGGATGAGTTTGGCCAGGGCTTCGGCCAAGGCACCGTCATCGGCGCGGATCTCCAGGCCCAGCGCGCCCTGCCCGGCGCACGGCAGCATCTGATCGACCTCGAAGAAGCCACGCACGCGCTGGGCCAGACCCAGGCGCTTGAGGCCGGCCGCCGCCAGCACGATGGCTTGGTAGCCGCCCTCGTCGAGCTTGCGCAGCCGCGTATCGAGATTGCCACGCAGCGGCTCGACGCGCAGGTCGGGCCGCAGGCTGAGCAGCTGGGTCACGCGGCGCAGGCTGGAGCTGCCCACCACCGCGCCCTCGGGCAGTTCGGCCAGCGAGGCGTAGTCGTTGGAAACGAAAGCATCGCGCGGGTCTTCGCGCTCCAGCACGGCCGCAAGAACGAAGCCCTCGGGCAGCTCCATCGGCACGTCCTTCAGCGAATGCACGGCGAGCTGGGCGCGGCCTTCGGCCAGCGCCGTCTCCAGCTCCTTCACGAACAGGCCCTTGCCGCCGATCTTGGACAGCGTGCGGTCCAGGATCTGGTCGCCGCGGGTCGTCATGCCCAGCAGCGTGGCGGTGATGCCGAGCTCGGCGGCGAGACGGGCCTGCACATGCTCGGCCTGCCACAGCGCCAGGCGGCTTTCGCGCGTGGCGATGGTGATGGAAGTCGTCATGGCCTCGATTATCGAGGCCGTGGGGTCACGTCTTCCGGGCCGAGCGCCGGGCCGCTCCCAAGCCGGCCCGACTGAGGCCACCTGCGGCTCAATGCTGCAGGTGGCCTCGTCCCCTCGGGGGACCGACCAGGCCCGCCCGCGTTCAGCGGCGCGAGACAGGGCGAGGGGCCTCAGGCCATGCGGCTCTTGAAGAAGGCGTTGATGGTGAGGCGGCCCATGCCGGTCTGGTAGCCGGCCTTGGCAGCGAGCCAGTTGATGTCGCCGGTATGGAAGATGCTGCCGCTGTAGAAGATGGCACGGTTCCACTTGGCCGGCACCCGGCCGATGACCTCGAAGTAACGGTTGCTCTCGGTCATGTAGCCAGGCGCGATGCCGTACTTGTCGCTGAAGGCGCTGCCGTTCAGCGTGTTGGAGTCGCGCATGAACTGGCGCGTCTCGGCGTCGGACATCAGCGAACGGAAGAACACGGTGCCCCCCAGTTGCTCGTCCTTGAACAGGTAGTGCACGGATGCCGAGATCACCTCGCCCGGCCCGATGGCGGAGTCGTCGCGGTGGCAGATGCGCTGGCGCGGGTCCAGCGTCGTGGCGTCCTGGGTGACACGCGAGAAGCGGCCGAACATGCCCAGCCCCGGGCCGGCACCCAGCCGGGGGCGCAGGTGCTGTTCGAAATAGCCCCCCAGTGCGCCGGCGATGCCGTCCGGCAGTGCCAGCTGCGGGCCGGGATAGGGATGGCCCGCGGGCGCCTCGAACTGGCCGGCCTGGGCCTGGGCGAGCGCCAGGAGGGCCTCGGGGTCTTGCGCGAAGTCGTCGACCACGTAGACCGTCGCGCCGTTGGACAGCTGCACCGTCTCCAGACGAGCGTTGGGGTTGATGCGCAGCTCGGGGCCGACGACAGGCTTGTTCGTGACCAGGTCGAGCTTGGGTGCGGGGCAGAAGCCGTCGATGAACTGCTGGTGCTTGGGCAACTTCATCAGCGTGCGCGCCACGTCCTTGCGGATGTCGCCGAGGAACTCCGCGAGGTTGCGGTTGTCCATGTTGCGCGTGATGGGGTGGTGGCTGGCAGGCGTGATGCCCTGCCCCATCATGACCTGCACCCAGGAGTTCTCGGCGAACAGCTCGCCCTGGTTCAGCATGATGCGGGCGGTGTCGCGGAAATGCTGGATGCGGTGCTTGAGCAGCGGCGGCACATCCATCTCGCGGCAGTCACGCCAGAAGGCCGAGTCCGTGCGGTTGTTGACGTGGTAGTGCAGGATGATGAAGTCGCGCACGACCTCGATCGCCTCCTGCGTCTGCCGGTTGTACTCGTCGATATCGCTCTGGCGCACGCCGTCGGTCGGGAACAGCTCGATCAGCCGGGTCAGGCCCTTCTGGATCAGGTGGATGCTGGTGGATTCAATCGGCTCCAGGAAGCCGCTGGCCAGGCCGATGGCGACGCAGTTCTTCTTCCAGACTTGCTCGCGCTGGCCGGGCGTGAACTTGATGACACGCGGCTGGCGCAGCACCTCGCCCTCGATGTTGGCGAGCAGCGCCGCTTTCGCGTCGTCGTCGCTGATGTGCTTGCTGCTGAACACGACGCCGTTGCCGACCCGGTGCTGCAGCGGGATGCGCCACTGCCAGCCCCAGGGGTGGGCGATGGCGCGGGTGTAGGGCACGGGCTCGCCGACCAGCGTGGTCTGCACAGCCAGCGCGCTGTCGCAGGGCAGCCAGTGCGACCAGCTCTCGTAGGGCACGCCCAGCGTCTCGCCGATGAGCAATGCGCGCATGCCGGTGCAGTCGATGAAGAAGTCGCCTTCGACCAGCGCGCCGCCATCGAGTTGCAGGCCGGTGATGTCGCCGCTGGCAGCATCGGTGTGGACCTTGGCGATCTTGCCTTCGATGCGCTGCACGCCCAGCGCTTCGGAGAAGCGGCGCAGGTACTGGCCGTAGAGCGTCGCGTCGAAGTGATAGGCGTAGTTGATGCCGTTGTCGGGCAGCGTCGCGAAGCGGTTGTCCAGCCCGGCGCGCAGCTCCAGGCAGTAGTCGCCGTAGTCGCTCGCCAGGCCACGCTTGCGGCCTTCCAGCCAGAAATGGTGGAAGCCGGCCGTCCAGTGACCTTTGCCGGTCTTGCCGAAGGAGTGGAAGTAGTTCTCGCCGACGTTGCGCCAGTTCTCGAAGCTGATGCCGAGTTTGAACGTGGCCTGCGTGGCCTGGATGAACTCGCGCTCGTCCAGGTCCAGGATCTCGTGCAGGATGTGCAGCGTCGGGATCGTCGCCTCGCCGACGCCGACCGTGCCGATCTCCTCGGACTCGACGAGTCGGATGTCGTAATGCTTGCCCAGGCATTTGGACAGGCCCGCGGCCACCATCCAGCCGGCGGTGCCGCCACCGGCGATGACGACGCGACGGATGGGTTTGGGAGCGGTGGTCATGGTCGTGGATGAGCTCATCGTTTGAGTCGGTTCTGCAGCATCGAGCGCAGCTGGCGGGCGCTGTTGTCGGTCATCGGCGCGAGGATGCCGCGCGCGGCGGGCGGGATGTGGGCCGCCGTCGTTTCGTCAGCGTCGAAGACATAGTGGTTGAACAGCGCGCGCCAGGTATCGCGCTGGGCCGGCGGCAGGTCGCGCAGTGATAGCAGGGCCATCAACAGCGTGTTGATCGGCTCGTCCATGAAGGCCGGGGACTGCCGCCACCAGAAGTTGACGAGCGCGCTGATGGGCTCCAGCGACTCCACGGCATGCCACCACTGGCTGGGGATGAAGAGCGCATCGCCTGGCAGCAACTCGAAGGTTTGCGCATGCTCCAGCGCCTGCGCGTAACGCGGGAAACGGACGAGGTCGGGCCGCGCGTGGTCGACGAGGCTGATCGGCTGGCCGGCGGGCGTCAGGTCCAATGGGCCGATGTAGAGGTTGGCCACCTGCTCGGGCGGGAACAGCGTGAAGCGGCGCCGGCCCGCGACGACACAGGCGATGTTGTCCGGCAGGTCGAAATGCGCGGCCACCTGCATGCGGTTGCCCAGCCAGATGCTCGCATGCGGGTTGAGGGGCGCCAGCGCAGGCAGGTCGTTGGGCGGGCGCAGGCCGGGAAAGCAGTGGTCGATGCCGGTAGAGCCGAGGTAGAGGGCGTCCGGCGTGCCGGCCAGCAGCTCGTCCAGCAGCGCGCCGAAGGTGTGGGTCTCGTGCCGGAAGTTGAAGCCGGTGAAGTCGGCGTTGTAGAAGAAGCGCCCGCCGATCTCCGGCGCACCGCGCCAGAGGGCCAGGCGCGTGTCGGCGCCGAAGCCGCGCAGGTAGTCGCAAAAATCGGCGTCGGACCGCTGCGCGGCCTGCACCAGCGGCCAGCGCCCGACCAAGCCGCGCATCAGCACGGGCTGGGTGGACTGGAGCACGTCTGCCGGGATCGCTTCGGCGCTCACATCACTGCGCTCCAACATCCTGCTCAGACCTCCCGTGCGAGGTGGCGCTTGATCAGCTTGGTGAAGTTGGACAGCGACGCGATGGCCATGTAGATAGGCTGCAGGTAGTCGGCCTGGTGCAGCAGGCCCACGGTGCTGCTGTCCAGCGCGGCCAGGCGCTCCTCGTGGATCATGTAGTAGCCCACCAGCTGACCACGCGAGCCGTCCGGGCGCTCGACGTCCAGCACGAAGGACTCCAGCAAGTCATGCTGCACCAGCGTCTGGATGAACTCGGTCGTTGCCTGGAAGCCCTCATGCAGCGTGCGCAGCACGGAGTTCGCGTTCTCGGTGAAGTCGGTCGTACCGCCATGCGGCAGGAACACGGCCTCGCCCTCGGCGCCCAGGCTGACGCGCTTGCTGTCCATGTCGACCATCATGCGCAGCTCGTCATCGGCGATGCCGATGGAGAACGGCAGGCGCTGCACGGACAGCGGCAGGTAGTCGGCCTCCCAGCCCTGCTCGGTCAGGAACAGGTTCTCCCCCTCCTGCAGGCCGAACAGCGCCGCCGGCGCGAAGCCGCCCTTGCCGTCAGGCTGGAAGACGATGGGGTAATGCGCCTGGAGCTTGCGGAACTCGTCCACCGTGACGGGCGCCGACATGATGTCGTCGCCCCATTGCGCGCCACGCTGGGTGATGACGCGCAGGTCCTTGTGCTGGATGTTGTTGAGCAGTTGCGGCATGGATGGGCTCTGGAAATCAAGCGGCCGGCGGCATGCCGTGCTCGCGGATGTGTTGGATGAGATCGCGGTGGCGGGGCAGGCCGCCCAGCAACCGCCGGGTGATTGTCGTCACGTCCTTGAGGCCGGTTTCGGCTTGGGTCCGCTGGTCGGCACGCGGGGCCCGCAGCGCGGGCTTGAAATGCATGCCATAGAGCACGTACTGGTAGCTCGCGGCGGGGAAGACCTCTTCGTTGCGATAGAAGTCGTTGCGCGACGGCGCGCGGTGAGCCCAGAGCTGCAGCAGTTCGCGCAGCGACTCGGGTTGCGTCGCTGCGCTGCGGTGCTCGCGCCAGTAGTCCACGTCGTCGCGGCGGCTCAGCACATAGTGCAGCTTCAGGAAGTCGATGATGCGCGACCAGCGGTAGGCGAAGGCCTCGTTGAAGCGTTTGGCGACGAGGTCCATGTCGGCGCGATTGGCAGGCATCTCGTCGCGGATCATCGCGGCCGACAGTTCGACCAGCGCCAGCGCGGACGCCTCCAGCGGCTCGATGAAGCCGGCAGACAGCCCGACGGCGACGCAGTTGCGATGCCAGAAATGCTCGCGGTAGCCGGGGCTGAAGCTCAGCCGGCGTGGCGTTGCGTCGCCCAGCGACAGCCCGTTGCGCTGCAGATGGCCCAGCAGCGCGCGCTCGGCGGCGGCATCGTCGGTATGGCTGCTTGAAAACACCAAGCCGATGCCGCGCCGCGTGGGCAGGCCGATGTCCCACGTCCAGCCCTCGGCATGGGCTGTGGAGATGGTGGCCGATGCGAGCGGCGCCTTGGCATCGGCATGCGGCACCTGCACGGCCAGTGCGCTGTCGTTGAAGAGGACGCCCTTTTGGCATCGGAGGCCGACGCCGTAGTGCTGGCCCAGCAGCAAACTGGCCATGCCGGAGCAGTCGATGAAGAGATCGCCTTCGAGATCGCCGTGCTCGCGGGTCGCAAGCGCCGCGATGTCGCCGTTCTCGTGCGAACGCACGGCGACGAAGTGATCGACGATGTGGCGAACGCCGAGCACCGTCGTCGCATGACGGCGCAGCAGATGGCCGAGCTTGACAGCGTCGAAGTGGTAGCCGTAGTTGAGGACGCCGGCGAAGTCCGGCGTCGTCGTCTGCTTGGGCGCCAGGCTCGCGTCGCACACATGCGGCTGCGCACCCACGCTTTCGGCAAACGCGTGCTCGCCGCCCGCCTGCAGCCATGCGCCTGCCAGGTCGGCCTCGCCATGGCCGTGAGGCAACGTGAAGGGGTGGTAGTAGCGATCACCGGCACCGCCGTACAGCCAGCCGTCGAAGCAGGAGCCCTGCTTGAAGGCTGCGTCGCATTCGCGGATCAGGTCGACTTCACTGAGGCCGATGCGATGCAGCGTGGCGCGCATCGTCGGCCAGGTGCCCTCGCCCACGCCGATGGAGGGCACGTCGGGGGATTCGATGAGCGTGATCTGCAGCGCGTCGGGGCCGTCACCGCCCAGTTCCGCCGCCAGGGTCGCAGCCGTCAACCAACCGGCCGAGCCTCCCCCCAGCACCACGATACGTCGAACGGCTGTCGTCACCTCGGAACTCATCCCGCAAAGTATGGCCGTGCGGGTGCCGGGCACGCCGCAAAGGCCGAGGAATTCTGAAAGGAAATTTGGCCGAGGTGGGCGTTGCGCGCCCGCCTCGGCCAATCTGGGTCGCCCGGCGAACGGCCCCGAGGGGCGTTTACCGGGCGGCGGTGCTCATCGCTCAGAAGCGATAGCGAGCACCGACCAGGTAACGGCGGCCCGTCTGGATGGCGGAGATGATCTCGTTCTTGCTGCGGCCGTGGGTGCGGATGTAGCCATCGTTCAAGTTCAGCAAGTCGGCCTGCAGGGTCAGGTTCTTGCCAATCTTGTAGCCGATGGACGCGTCCACCTGCCCATAGGCCTCGGTGTACCGCGGGTTGTTGCCGTTGTCGTTACCCAAGAGGAACGAATCGCGCCAGTTGTAGGCGGCACGAATCGACCACTGGTCGTTTTCGTAGAAGCCCACCACGTTGGCGGAATCGCTGACACCCACCAGAGGGGACTGCACATCGGTGCTTGACGCGTCGTTGCGGTACTTCAGGCCACTGCGGACCAGCGTGTAGTTGCCCGAGACGCCGAAGCCACTGGTGCTGAACATGTGCTGGAAGTTGAACTCCAGGCCCTTGATGTTGTCGCCACCGGCATTGGACGGCGTCGTGATGTCGAAGATCAGCGGCTGGGCGCCGGGGACCGTGCCCGCAATGTTGCCCTTCAGGAAGTTCGGGTCACTGGCATCGGTGACCGTGACGCCCGGCTGGCCGTTGTAGTTCTTGAAGATGTAGTTGCGCAGCAGCTTGGGACTGTCAGCAGGAATACCCGACGCCCGGGCAGCGTCGAAATACGTGCCACTGGCAGGCTGGTTCAGGCCGGCGAACGTTTGCTGAACCGTTTTCGTGGTGAAGAAGTCGGATACCTTCTTGTAGAAGGCGCCCGCTGCCACATACGACGACTTGGCGTAGTAGTACTCGGCAGACAGGTCCAAGTTCTTGGACTTCAGCGGCTTCAGTGCCGGGTCACCGGTCGAACCGGCGCCGTGGATGTTGTAGCGGCCCGAGTTCGCGTTCAGAGCGACACCGCCCAGCATGTCGCCGAAGTTCGGGCGACCGATGTTGACACCGTAGCTCGCGCGCACCTTGATATCGGACGTCAGGTCGGCATCCCAGTCGATGCTGGGCAGCCAATAGCTGTACTTGCCGTCCTTGGTACCGAAGGTCGTGGTTGCGCCATCGAGCCTCACCTCGTTTTCCGCATACCAGGTGGTGGCGTTGTAGGAGGTGACTTGTGACGAGGACGTGATCTTCGTCTGCTCATAGCGCAGACCGACCGACAGGTTCATCGGGATGGACGTGTCGAACGAGTGGTCCCACTGACCGTAGGCCGCGGTCGACTTCTCGGTGGTGCGCCAATCGTTTCCGTTGGTGAAGTCGGTATACGGCTTGAAGTAGGCATCTGCCTCCGCCGCGCTCAGCGGATTGCCCGGCGGGAGCGACGTCGGACGATACGACTGCGCGTTCTTGACGGCCTGCGCACGCAGTTGGTCGAAGTTCGGCACGAAGAACGTCGGGAACTGGCGCGCGTCGCTGCTGCCAGGAATCCGGCCGTAGAAGCTGGCGATGTTGTACTGGGCGACGGTCATGTCCTTGAACGAGCCTTGCGGGCCGATGCCACCCCAGTCGCCGTGGAAGTTGTTCGAGCCGGCGGAACGATTCTTCAGCTTGGTGAAACCGAGGCCAGCGAGCAGCTTGTCGTCGGCGCTGAGCTTGTAGGTGCCGCTGGCCTGGACCTGGTCGACGTCCTGGTACGAAATGTTGTTCGTGAACTGAGATCCCGTGACGGTGGTCTTGCTGGAGTCGTACTTCAAGCCGGGCGACTGCATGACCGGGAACTTCTGGTCGTAGTACATCGTCGTGTTGCCCTGGTTGAACATTGCCAGGTCAATGACGTTGGTGTCGCCATAAGGGCTGTCCGGATTGGTCCGGGACGTCGAATGGTGAGCGTCGAGATCGATGTTCAGCTTCTCGCTGACCTTCCATGCCGCATTGAAACCGGTGGAGTTCAGCTTGGTCTTGACCGCCTGCTGGGCAGCGTACATCGCGAAGTCGTGCGTGCCGTCCCAGGTGGCCGTCTGGATGATCGGGTCGTAGACCTGGCCCGTGGCGGTGAAGGTCGTGGGCGGCTGGCCATTCAACGGGCCCGAATACGAGGGGCCGAACCAGGAGGAGTTCTCAATGGCGTTCTGCTTGGTCGCGTTGATGGCAATCGTGTGGTCCAGCGTGAACTTCAGTTCCTTCGTCGGGGCGAACTGCAGAACGGCCTGACCGTTGATGCGCTCGCGCTCCAGATCGGTCACGCGGTAACGCACGTCATTCGTGTGCGTCACATAGCCGCTGGTCGGGAAGTTCTTCAGGTTGCCGGCCGGAACACCGTCATACGCCGTACCGGCGGCACCGTTCGTAATCGGCTGAGTTTGCCAACCGTTGCCAGTGAAGGCGTTGTTGGAGCCCGAGTTGCGCTTCGAGTAGTTGCCGCTGATCGAGATGCCGAGCGTGCGGTCCCCGAAGGACGTGCTGTAGATGCCGGAGATTTCTGGCGTGACCTTCGAGCCCGCAATCTCGCCCGGCAGGCGGCCGATCGACTCGTCATAGTTGGCCTTGATGCCGATGCTGGCGATGGTTTCGCGCACATCCAGCGGGCGGGCCGTCTTGACGTTGATGGTGGCGCCGATACCGCCCGTCGGCGACGAGGCACGAGCGGTCTTGTACACCTCCAGCGCGGAAACTGCGTCGGAGGACAGGTTGGCAAAGTCGAAGGCGCGGCCGGCACCATTGGAGGTCGGCATCTGCCGGCCGTTCAGCAGCACCATGTTGAACTGCGGGCCGACGCCGCGAACAGTGACTTGCGAGCCTTCACCGCTCATGTTCCGGTCGATGGACACGCCGGCGATGCGCTGCATCGACTCGGCCAGGTTGGTGTCCGGGAACTTGCCGATGTCTTCAGCCACGATGCCATCGACCAAGCCGCGCGAATCGCGCTTCAGGGTGACAGCGCTGTCAAGGGACCGGCGAATACCCGTGATGACCACGGTCTCCAGGGAGTTGGCAGCAGCCGACGCCGCAGATGCAGGTGCCGCAGCGCCAGCCTGCTGGGCATGCACGGCCGCGGCACCCGTGAGCAACGCGATCGACGAGGCCCACGCAACGGGCTTGAGCCGGATGGACCGCACGGGACCACGCCGAACTTTGGAAATCTGAGGGTGTTTCATTTGTCTCCTTACTTGCTTTAAGCGGCTGTAGCGCCGATTGATGACGACTCTATGGCCCACTGATGCCAGCACTTGGTAGCGTTACCAGCACTCCTCAAAAAAGAGAGTGCCCGTTGCAGGCGCCTGCGTACTGTACGTTTTGGCCTCCCCATGACTCCTGGGGTTTACGCGAGTTGATCTTGCCGTGTGCGCAATCAACAACACCTGCGAAAGCAGCTCTTTCCGGGGTGGCCGGACAGCGAATCGTGCGCTTGCGCGCAACCATCGGGGATGAGCTTTGGTAGCGATCTCAGCATCCTTGCCAAGAGCACATCGATCTGCGGGTCAATTCAAATAGACAACGCTGTCAACAATATCCCAATGTGGCGGAGGATTCAATTGCGTGCGCAGTCTGGTTTTCCCGGAATGGGGACAGAAAGCCCAAGATGGTTCACTTGGGCACCAGAGGGGTGCCTCTGGTTTCAGTGCAGGTACGGCGCCCGTGATGAGTTGTCCAAAAGCAACGCAGTGGAGAAAGCAGGCTCAGGCCAGGTCCAGCCGGTAGCCCACGCCGTACACCGAAGCGATGCATTCCTGGGCTGGCTCCAGCGCCGCCAGCTTGCGGCGGATGTTCTTGATATGGCTGTCGACAACCCGGTCGGACACGTCGCGGAAGTCCTCGTGGATGAGATCCAGCAGTTGGGACCGTTCGAAAACGCGCCCCGGCTGTTGCAGCAGCTGGCGCAACAGGCGGAACTCCACCGGCGTCAACGACAGCGCCTGCTCCTGCCAGACGATGCGCTGGCCCGCCTCATCCACCGCAAAGCCGCCACCCGCCGGCACCAGTGTGGCCGGCGCCAGCCGTCCCTGGGCGCGGCGCAGCAGGGCCTTCACGCGGGCCACGAGTTCGCGCGGGCTGAAGGGCTTGCAGACGTAGTCGTCCGCGCCCAGTTCCAGGCCAAGCAGCCGGTCCAGTTCCTCGACACGGGCGCTGTTGATGAGGATGGGCACGTCGCTGAACATGCGCACGGCGCGGCAGACCTCCAGGCCGTCCAGCCCGGGCAGCATGACGTCCAGCAGCACCGCCGCCGGCATCGGGCCGGTCTTGAGCCTCTCCAGCGCCTGGCGGCCATCGGCCAGCCATTCGCTGCGGTAGCCGGCGGCCTGCAGATAGTCCCGCACCAGGGCCGCCAGCTTGGGCTCGTCTTCGACGATCAGGATGAGATCGCTCATAGGCCATTTCCCTCGGGTTTGAGCGGCAGTGTCAGCACCATGGCCAGGCCGCCCAGCGTCGAGGCCTCGGCGTGCAGGCGACCACCATGGGCCAGCGCGATGGCACGGGCGATGGCCAAGCCCAGGCCCGAGCCCCCAAAGGCGCGACTGCGCGAGGGGTCGACACGGTAGAGCGGGTCGAACAGGCGGTCCAGCTCGGCCTCCGCCACGCCGGGCGGTGTGTCTTCGATGCGGATCTCGATGGCCGTGCCCAGCGAGCGCGCCGACACTTGCAGCAGGCCGGGAGCCTCGGTGTAGCGCAGGCTGTTCTCAAGCAGATTGGCCAGCAGTTGAGAGACTCGCACCGCATCCCAGCACGCGGCCGGCAGCACCTGCGGCAAGGGCGCCTCAATGACCAGGCCCCGCGCCCTGGCACGCGGCGCGATGCGCTCAAGGGCCGCCTGCAGCAGCGCAACCGGCGCCACGGGCTCGAATTCGCAAGGCAGGGACCGCAGCTCGGAGGTAGCCAGCAGGTGGAAGTCTTCAACCAGGCGGGACAGGCGCTTGATCTCTTCCTGCAGCGAGGTGAGCGCCGCGCTGTCCAGCGGCCGTATGCCGTCCACCAGCGCCTCGACCTCGCCACGCAGCACGGCCAGCGGCGTGCGCAACTCGTGGGACAGCTCGGCGATCCAGCGCTGGCGGCTGCTCTCCAGTCGCTGCAGCGCCTCGGCCATGCCGTTGATGTCCGCGTGCAGGCCTGTGATCTCGCTGGCACCGCCGCCATCGCGGGGCGCGGGCAGGCGCACGTCGAACTCGCCCGCCGCGATCCGCCGTGCCGCAACCTGGGCCTCGGCCAATGGCCGCGCCCAGCGCACGGCGAGCAGCCGTGCCAGCACCAAGGCCACGATGAGGACACCCCCGACCACAACGCCCAAGCCGATGTACTGCCGTCGCAGGAAACTGGCGTCCACCCCCTCGGCCGGCCCGGCACGTTCCGCCAGCCGCAGCACGGCCAGCGTCTGGCCATTGAGCTTGATGGCGCGGGTCTGGCCGGGGCGGCCCAGCGTCTCGCGGCGGCCCGCCAGCGGGGTGATGCCATCGGCAGCCAGCACAACGACGCGTGGGCCGAAATTGGAAGGATCGCGGCGCGGCGGTGGTGGGTCGCGGCGCGGGTCAGGCGGCGGACGGCGGCCCTCGGGATCGCCACGCTCCGGTGGCGGCGGATCGTCGGACCGGCCGCCCGGCGGTGGTCCTTCAGCAGGGCCGCCATGCCCCGTCGACACGCGCACGGTGTCCAGCCAGTCACGCAGCGCCGGGCGCCAGTCCTGCGGCGCCCCGCCGCGCCGGGCCAGGTCTCGCTCGGCGGCTTCCATCAGTCGCGTCAGGTGCTCGCCGTCCTGAGCCTGCAGATAGTCACTGAAGCCGGCGCGCAGATTCCAGACCACTTGACCGGCCACGGCCGCGACGGCCGCCAGCGCGATGGTGATGAGAAGCAGAGACAACTGGTGGACAAGACGCATGCGCGCATCTTGCCGGGCAACTGTGGAGCCGGCCTCCACAGTTTCTCCATGCTGGGCCCACGCTCGGCCGGGAAGCTCGCGGCATGCCAACGAAGGAGACCGCCATGCCCGCCCGCCACATCCTGCTGCCCGCAATGCTGCTCTGCCTGCTCGCTGGCTGCGGCGGCGGCGCTGGCGGCGCCGCTGCCGACGCCAGCGCCGATGCCGCCGCCCAGCGCCCACCCCGCACGCCTTTGCCAGCGCCCGTTCCCGTGCCGACGCTGGCCCAGGTCGGCGACCGGTTGTTCGAGGAGGTCAGCCTCTCCGCCAGCGGCAAGCTGGCTTGCGCCAGCTGCCACGTCGAGGCGCGCGGCCATTCGGATGCAACCGGCAGCTTCCTGCCCCTGGGTGGTACCGACGGCACCCACCAGGGCCTGCGCAGTTCGCCCAGCGCTCGTTACCTCGATCAGGCCGGCGCCTTTGGGTTTGACGCCCAGGGCCGGCCGCGCGGCGGGCTGTTCTGGGATGGCCGCGCCAACAACCGCAGCGAGCAGGCGCGCGGGCCACTGTTCAATGCTGACGAGATGGCCAATGCCGACGTCGCCGCGCTGGCAACCCGGTTGCGCGCCCTGCCCTATTCGGCCGACCTGCGTGCCGCAGCCAATCTGCCGGCCGCCGCGACTGACAACCAGTTGGTCGACGCCGCCGTCACCGCACTCGCCCGCTACCAGGCCGATGACGCCAGGTTCCATCCGTTCACAAGCAAGTTCGACGCGGTCCAGGACGGCCGCACCACCTTCACCGCCCAGGAGCAGCGCGGCCTCAATCTGTTCAACGACCCGCAGCGCGGCAACTGCGCCAGCTGCCATGACAGCCGGCCTGTTCAAATCCAGCCAGGCCTGAACCGCGCCCTGTTCACCAACTTCAGCTATCACGCCCTCGGCGTGCCGCGCAACCAGAGCCAGGCCACCGCCAATCCGGCCTTCTTCGATCTCGGCCTGTGCGCCCGCAGCGACCTCGCTGGCCGCGCCGACCTGTGCGGGATGTTCCGCACGCCGACGCTGCGCAACGTCGCCTTGACGGGACCGTACTTCCACAACGCCCGCTTCGCCGCACTCGAAGACGCCGTCGCCTTCTACGCCACGCGTGACCTCGATCCGGCGCGCTGGTACCCGACCGTCAACGGACAGGCCCTGGTCTACAACGACCTGCCCGCCCTCTACCACGGCAATGTCCAGCAAGGCGCACCCTTCCGGCGCGCCGGCCAGCCGCCGACCCTGACCGCCCAGGACGTGACCGACGTTGTCGCCTTCCTGCGCACGCTCAGCGACGGTTTCGCGACAGCGCCGGCGGCACAGTGAAGGGGTCCGCTCCTGAGAAGAAACTGCTAGAGTCACGGAGAGGTAACTTGGTTACTTCTCCTATAGCAATTCCTTCTCGGACGACCTGCCATGCCCTCACGAGCCGCTCCTGCCCGCCAAGAGATCGACAAAAAGGCCGACAAGAATGAACCGCTGGTGGCCGACATCCGGCTGCTCGGGCGCATCCTCGGCGACGTCATCCGCGAACAGGAGGGGCGCGAGGCCTACGAGCTGGTCGAGCGCATCCGCCAGCTGTCGGTGGCCTATCGCCACAAGCACGACAAGGAAGCCGGCAAGCGCTTCGACAAGCTGCTGAAGAGCCTGTCCGGCGAGCAGGCCGTCAGCGTCATCCGCGCTTTCAGCTATTTCTCGCATCTGGCCAACATCGCCGAGGATCGTCACCACATCCGCCGCCGCGACGTGCACGAGCGAGCCGGCAGCCTGCAGCCCGGCTCGCTGGCCTATTGCCTGGAGCATCTGCACGAGGCCGGCATCCGCCCGACCGAGATCGCCGAGGTGCTCAAGCGCGGCTTCATCTCGCCGGTGCTGACAGCCCATCCGACCGAGGTGCAGCGCAAGAGCATCCTGGACGCCGAGCGCGCCGTGGCCGGCCTGTTGGAAGCTCGCGACCGCGCGGGCACGGAGCGTGAGCTGCGCGACACCGAGGGCCTGCTGCGCGCCCGCATCACCCAACTCTGGCAGACGCGCATGCTGCGCTACTCCAAGCTGACGGTGGCCGACGAGATCGAGAACGCGCTCTCCTACTACCAGTCCACCTTCCTGCGTCAGATTCCCAAGCTCTATGCCGAGCTGGAGGAGCACCTGCCCGGCGAGCAACTGCCCAGCTTCCTGCGCATGGGCAACTGGATCGGCGGCGACCGCGACGGCAACCCCAACGTCGGCGCCGTGACGCTCAAGCGCGCCATGCAGCGCCAGAGTGAGGTGGCGCTGCGCCACTACCTGACCGAGCTGCACGAGTTGGGCGCGGAGCTGTCCATCTCGCTGCACCTGACGGGCGTCTCTGCCGACATGCAGAAGCTCGCCGAGCGCAGCCCCGACCAGAACGTCCATCGCATGGACGAGCCTTACCGCCGTGCGCTGACGGGCATGTATGCCCGCCTGGCCGCCACCCTGCATGCGCTGACCGGCACCGAGGCGCTGCGCCATGCCGTCGCGCCGCAAGACCCCTATCGCACACCCGATGAGCTGCTGGCCGACCTGCGCATCATCGAGGCCTCGCTGAAGAGCCACCATGCCGAAGCGCTGATCGCACCGCGGTTGAGCCCGCTGGTCCGCGCCGTGCAGGTGTTCGGTTTCCACCTCGCCACGCTGGACCTGCGCCAGAGCAGCGACCAGCACGAGCTGGTGCTGGCGGAGTTGCTGGCCACGGCCCGGATCGAGGCCGACTACCCGGCGCTCGATGAAGCCGCCAAGCGCGAACTGCTGCTGAAGCTGCTCAACGACGCCCGCCCGCTGCGCGTCATCGGCGCGAGCTATACCGACAAGACGCTGTTCGAACTCGCCACCTTCGAAGCCGCCCGCGAGGCCCTGGCCCGCTTCGGCCGCGAGGCGCTGCGCCACTACATCATTTCGCACACCGAGTCGGTGTCCGACCTGCTGGAAGTGGCCCTGCTGCTGAAGGAAACCGGCCTGCTGCGCGGCGTGCTGACCGAGTATGCGGTCAGCGACCTCATCATCGTGCCGCTGTTCGAGACCATTGGCGACCTGCGCGTCGCGCCGGACATCATGCGCGAGTTCTACGCCCTGCCCGGCGTGCGCGGCCTGGTGGACCGTTCGAGCGGCGAGCAGGACATCATGCTGGGCTACTCGGACAGCAACAAGGACGGGGGCATGTTCACCTCGTCCTGGGAGCTCTACCGCGCCGAGATCGCGCTGGTCGAGCTGTTCGACGAATTGAAGCGCGTCGGCCCCATCACGCTGCGCCTCTTCCACGGCCGTGGCGGCACCGTCGGCCGCGGCGGCGGCCCGAGCTATCAGGCCATCCTGGCCCAGCCTCCCGGCACCGTGAACGGCCAGATCCGCCTGACCGAGCAGGGCGAGGTCATCGCCTCCAAGTACGCCCACCCGGAGATCGGCCGGCGCAACCTGGAAACGCTGGTGGCCGCCACGCTGGAGGCCACGCTGCTGCATCCGACGCAGAGCGCGCCCAAGGGCTTTTTGCAGGCTGCACAGGCGCTGTCGGACGCGAGCTTCGACGCCTACCGCGGTCTCGTCTACGGCACGCCGGGCTTTGCCGACTACTTCTTCGCCAGCACGCCCATCCGCGAGATCGCCGAGCTGAACATCGGCTCACGCCCGGCCTCACGCAAGGCTACGCGCGCCATCGAAGACCTGCGCGCCATCCCCTGGGGCTTTTCCTGGGGCCAGGCCCGCGTCGCCCTGCCCGGCTGGTGCGGCTTCGGCTCCGGCGTGGAGGCCTTCCTCGGCGAAGAGCCGGCACAGCGCGCCAAGAACCTGGCCCTGCTCAAGCGCATGCTCAAGGGCTGGCCCTTCTTCCGCGCGCTGCTGTCCAACCTCGACATGGTGCTGGCCAAGACCGACCTGGCCCTGGCCGAGCGCTACGTGGAACTGGTGGAGGACAAGAAGCTCGGCAAGCGCATCTTCACGGCCATCCGCGCCGAGTTCGACCTCACGCAAGCGGCGCTGAGCCTCATCACCGGCGACGACAAGCGCCTGGCGGCCAACCCGTCGCTGGCCCGCTCCATCGAACACCGCTTTCCCTACATCGATCCGCTCAACCACCTGCAGGTCGAGCTGATGCGCCGCTACCGCCGCACCCAGGCCGACGACCCGGCCATGGAGCGCGTGCAGCGCGGCATCCATCTGTCCATCAACGGCATTGCGGCGGGGCTGCGCAACACCGGTTGAAGCGCACGCTAGCGCTGGTAGGCCGCCAGCGTGTCGCCAACGACGCGCACCGTGTCGCCCACGCGGAAAGACGGCGGGTCGGCATAGACGACCGTGCGCTGCTGGCCGTCGTTCGTGCGCACCACCACTTCGTACTGCGTGCGCTCGCTGTTGCGCTTCTGGATCTCGCGGCCCAGCAGCGCGCCACCCACCGCACCGGCCACGCCAGCGGCCGTGCGGCCATCGCCCTTGCCGAACTGGCTGCCCACCACCGCGCCCAGCACGCCGCCGGCCACCGTGCCGAGCACGCGGCCCTCGCCGTCGACCTGCACGGCATTCACGGCCTGCACGGTCGCGCAGTCATAGCAGGCCTCGGCGCGGCGCGGCGGCAGGTTCACACTGGCATACGCATTGGGCACGCTGCTGCGCACGCTGCGGTCCCCCAGGCGCAACTGGGCCGTCAAAGGCCGCTCGGTATCCACCCAGGCGCCGCGCGGCAGCACATAGGTGCCGGCATATTCGCCGGGGCGAACTTCCTCAAGGACGATGTTGCGTGTCTCGCTGCCCTGGAGCAGCACGGAGGCCTGGCCACCTGGTGTGCCACGCAAGGTATAGCGCAGCGCCTCAGCGCGGCCACGGCCGCGTTCGCGCACAACATCCATGGACTGGATCTCCGGCCGCAGGGCCGTCTCGCCCGGCACCGGCCAGCCCGCCTGCAGCGCTTCGCCCAGCAGCGCCGTCGTGACACGGTTGTCACGGCGCAGATTGGCATGCACCCGCGAATCCGGCCCGATGCGGTCCGAGCGGCCAATGATGTAGCTGCCCTGATAGCGGCCCGCGCTGGTCTCGTCCAGGCGCACCGTGCGCCGGCTGCCGTCGATCTGCAGCAGCACGTTTGCCCCCGGCGTGCCCCAGACCGTGAAGTTCAGCTCGGCGCCCGGCTCGAGGCGGTCGACCTGTTCGACGTCGAAGCCCGTCACGCGCAGCATCGCCACCTGGCTGCTGCGCTGCTGCGCCTGGGCTGGCTCGGCCAGGAAGGGCGTGCTGGCCACCAGCGCACAGGCCAGGGCCGTTGCCGAGAAATGCTTGGCGTGCTTCATTGCGCGCTCCTGTTGATTGGGGAGCCCCAGCCTAGGCGCCACCGCAGTGCAGCAAACATCGGCCTGCTGCCTGCTCACGGGTAGGCCCATACCTACAGCCCCTTCCATGCGACTGGGTTCGTGATCCCCTGCGCCGCCCGCCGGCGCGGCGGCCTGAAACGAATGAAACAAACGCCCGGCCCTGCGCAGCCTGCTTGAAACACGGGCACCGGAGGATGCCGCCACACACCGGAGATCGCCATGACCGAGCCCCACGCCACCCCCGTCGTCTGCCTGCACTCCAGCGCCGCCAGCGGCAAGCAATGGCGCCGCCTCGTTGCCCAGAGTGGTGACGCCTGGCAGTGGCACACGCCCGATCTCTACGGCCATGGCGGCCGGCCCGACTGGCCGGAGCTGATGCCCAGCCAGTTGTCCGTCGAAGCCAACGGCGTGCTGGCCGGCTTGCCGTTCGCAACCAACCAGGGCTTTCATCTCGTCGGCCACAGCTATGGAGGTGCCGTCGCCCTGCAGATGGCCCTGCAGCAGCCGCAGCGCGTGCTGTCGCTGACCTTGTACGAACCCGTGGCCTTCGGCGTGCTGCCAGCCCTGGGTCCGAATGAGCCGGAGTGGGAGGAAATCAGCGGGATCGCTGCCACGCTGAGTGCCGCACTCGACCGCAGCGACGATTTCGGCGCCGCGCGCGGTTTCTGCGCCTATTGGCAAGGTCGCGACGTCTGGCCCGAGATGGACATCGCCGCACAGCTGCGTATCGCCGAAGCCATGCCGACGGTGCGCCGCCATTTCGAGGCCCTGTTCGCCGCGCAATGGAGCGACAGCCTGCTGGACCTGCTGCGCATGCCGGTGCAACTGATCTGCGGCGGCGCCACCCGCGCCAGCGCCCGCCGCGTGGCGCAGAGCCTGTCAGTGCGCCTGCCGCTGGTGAAGCTGCAGATGCTGGAAGGCGCCGGCCACATGGCGCCGATTGCCGAGGCGGGGCGGGTCAATGCGCTGATCCTGGAGAGCCTGGGGGCGATGCAGCGGGTACCAGCAGGTTGACTCAATCCTTGCTGGCAGAGGCTGGCTGGCGCGGCGACAGCGGGTCCAGGGCGCTGCGCCCGGCCGCCTGACGCCAGCGCCCGGCCAGTTCGGCCTCATTGGCGCCAGCCTGGCGCATCTCCATCCGCGCGCGCTCCCAGTCGCGCTGGGCTGCCGCTTCCTGCTGCATCTGCCTCAGCACCGGCTGCAACTGGCACGGCGGCGACGGCGCCTGCATGTCGGGGATGAGGCGATTCATCACGCGCTCCATGGCGCCCTTGCCCCATTCGCTGACCGCTTCGTATTCGCGCGCCCGCGGCTCCCATTGCGGCCGCAGGCCAGGACGGCCGGGCAACGCCGCGCGCGCCAGGGCGATGGCCAGGCCGCGGTCGAGCTGGTCGCCCTGCTGCCACAGCATGCTGGCGACGGTCGCACAGCGGTCCGCCACAACGGAATCGGCCGGCCCGGACCGACAGTGTTCGAGAAGTGGCCGCAGGTTCTGAATGGGCCAGGCCGCAGCGATGCCATTGATCAGGTCGATCTCGGCCTGACCCATCAAACCCGGCGCCTCGCTCTGAGGCAGCCCAAGCAGCAGGGAAAAGGCCTCCTGCTGGTAGCTGCGCGAATAACGCGTCTCGCTCGCCGCGCGCTCCAGTACATAAGCCTGCTGAGCTCGGCCCGCGCCGCTCGGAACGTTCAGCAGCGCCAGCCAGGCCTGCAGATTGGCAGGCTCCAGCCGCGACCACTGTGACGCCTCGACGTTGGCGCAACCGCCCGCAGCACAGGGTCGCAACAGGGCCAGGGCCGTCACCATCGGATCGGTGGAACTGCGGGCACGCTGCTGAAGGCGAGCTCGCGCTTCGTCCTCCGTGCTCAGGTAGTCGGCCAGCGCCTGCGAGCGCGGATCACCCCGTTGCAGTGCCTGGATCCAATGTTGCAGAACCTGGGCGCTGGCCTGCGCCAACAGGCCGCTGCTCACAGACTCGTTCAGCGAGGCCATGGCATCTGCAGCGCCAATGCCTGAAGCGGCCTTTTCGTACAAGGCCTTTCCCAGTCGCAGTTGCTCGGCCGCGCCAAAGCCGCACCAGTCGGCTTTCATGCGCTGGGCCAGCGCAAGGTTGTCATCGGGCACGAGCGCTGCCGAAGCACGTGGCGCGTCGATCGGCCGCGGCAAGGCGTGGGACGCCGGCGGGGCCATGACGCGCGCCAGGATGGTCGCGCCAGCACTCGACGCTGCGACGACCGGAGCACTTTCCTGAGCCATCGAACCGCCAAGATCTCGTGGCCAACCCCGTTTCACGGCCCACAGCGCCAGCAGGGCCGCCACTCCGGCCGCCACGATCCCAACCCAGCGATGCGTCCGTGCAGTCATGCCGTCAACATAGGCAAGGCCGGCCGCCTCAGGGTGGCGCGGATGCCGGCCTGTCCTTCATCACCGTGCGGGCATAGGCCAGCTCGCCCTGGCGAGCCAGCAGGGCGAGCTGTCGCCCCATGCGGCTGAGGCCGCCACAGTTGGGCTCTTTCAACCACCGCATCGAATCTGCCGCCATCGCCTCAAGGACCCGGTTGCCCTCATCGCGCTGCAGAGCCTTGGCGCTGTGCACCAGGCCGACGCGCTCCTCCAGCCTGTACAGCAGGCTGGCTTCGATGAGCTCCGTCGTCATCTCGGGCAGGCGTCGCACGGCTTGCTCGCAAAGCTGGCGCCTGTTGGCATCACCGAGCGTTTCGGGGCGGCAGGCGCGCGAGATCTCGAAGTGCGGGCTTTGCATGATGCCCATGTCTTTCCCAAGCACCATCATCAGAGCCATGGCCTCCTCCGGCGTCGGCTCGGCCGCCGCGACTTCGGCCATGGCGATGGATAGCGGCCTGAATGGCGGGGCCGTGCGGGCACGCTGGGCGAATTGATAGAGGGCCTGGGAAACACCCGCTGCGTCGCCACGCTGCTGGCTGTCCTGCATGCGGGCTTGCCAGGGCCAGGCGTCGCCAGGGTTGAGCAGCTCCAGCCTTTCCAGGGTCAGTGCGGCACAGGCCGTCGGCAGAGGACCGGGGGCCTGCGGTTCTGTCAGGAACACGCCACTGGGATTCGACGCCGGCGGTAAAGGCGGCCTGGCGGCAGCAACTCGGCGGGCTGCATCGTTGCGGCAGGCACTCAGTGCCAGGCGATAGGCTGCCGCGTCGGTGGTCGTGGCCGCGAGCGCGGCGGCCGCCTGCACGTCGTCACGCAGCACGGCGGCGGAGATACGCTGCCCCGGGCTACCCGCCTCCAAACGCCTGAGCAGGCTGGCCCTGCCCTCCTCGGCCTGCCGCTCCCAGACCTGCGCCCAAGGCGGCGGCTCCTCGCTCTTGCCATCCATGTCGGCACGCTTCACCCGGCCGAAGCCGCAGACCTCGACGAATTCCTTCGACTCGGCGCCCGCCGGCCCGCTGGCCTGTGGCTGCACCACGGAGGCCGCGATGGACCGCGCGGCCGCAGTCGCCAGCGCTGGCACCGGCGTCGAGCTGGCCGCGACCGATGGCGCGGCGACTGGCGCCGCCGAGCTGGGCTGCGGTGGCCGCCACACCCGCCACCCGGCCAGGCCGCCGGCAGTCGCCAGCATCAGCAGGCCCAACGCCAGCCACCTCCTGCCTCGCCTCAACGCGCCTGCCCCGCCAGTGCCTCGCGCACGGCCGCCACCTGGCGGCGTGACACGGCCAGCCATTCGTCGACATGGACGACGCGCACCGCCCAGCTGTCGGCCACCTCGGCGGAGTCACCGCCATCCAGCTCACCGAAGGATGTCGGCGCGTGGCGCTCCAGTTCGCGCACGGCCCAGCGCGCCACCAGCGCGTTGCGGTGCACGCGCAGGAAGCGCTCGCCGAAGCGCTGCTCCAGGTCGGACAGGGCCCCGTCCATCACATGGCTTTCGCTGGCGGTGCGCAGCGTCAGGTATTTCAGTTCGGCCTTGAAATACAGCACCTCCGCGATCGGCACGCGCAGCAGGCGGCCCCGGTCGGTCAGCGTGACGAAGTCAGCCATATCAGGAGCGCCGGGCGCGCCGGGCGTGTCCAACGGCTGCTGGGCCTGGGCGGCACCCCGCTCGGCCAGGCGCTGCGCGGCGCGGGCCAGGGCGGCCTGCAAGCGCTCGCGGCGCACGGGCTTGGTCAGATAGTCCAGCGCGTCGAGTTCGAAGGCGCGCAGCGCATGCATGGCATGGGCCGTGACGAAAATGATCAGCGGCGCCGGCAGGCCGGGCTGATCCGCCTGACGCTGGGCCAGGCTGTCGGCGAGCTGCAGGCCGTCGGCGCCGGGCATCTGCACGTCCAGCAGCACGATGTCGCAGCCATGTTCGCGCAGCCAGGCCGCGGCCTGGGAACCGGTGGCCGCCTCGGCGACGACCTCGCAGCGCGGTTCCTGGATGGCGTCGACCAGGCCGCGCAGGCGCAGCCGGGCCAGGGGTTCGTCGTCGACGAGGAGGACGCGCAGGGCTGTGGTCATAACGGCACCAGGATACGCAAGGAAAAGCGCTGCTCGGTGGATTCGATCTCGAAGCGCGCCGCGACATCGTGCATCAGCTTCAGCCGCTGGCGCACATTGCGCAGGGCCAGGCCATGGCCGGCCGTTCGCGTCGGCCCGCCGACGGTGTTGACGATGCGGATCTCGACCTCGGCGCCGCGGCGCATCGTGGTGACCTCCAGCTCGCCGCCCTCGTCATTGGGCTCGACGCCATGGCGCACCGCGTTCTCTACCAGCGGCTGCAGCAGCAGCGGCGGTACGCGCACGCTGTTCGCCTCGGGGTCGAGGTGCCAGACGATGCGCAGCCGCTTGCCGAAGCGGATCTGCTCGATGGCGAGGTAGCGGCGCGCCAGCTCGACCTCCTCGGCCAGCGTGACCGAGGCGCTGGCGTCGGCCAGGGCCACGCGGAAAAGCTCGGCGAGGTCCTCCAGCACGCTCTCGGCGCGCGCCGGGTCGATCTGCACGAGAGCGATGGCGCTGTTCAGCGTGTTGAACAGGAAGTGCGGCCGGATGCGCGACTGCAACTCGACGAGCTGAGCCAGGGCGTCGGCCGGGCGCTGGGTGTGCTCGCGCATCTTGAGCCAGGCCAGCAGCAGGGCCGCGCCGCTGGCGCCGCAGACGGCGATGCTGGCGATGCGCCAGGCGCCGGCCGGGTCTTCGCTCGTCAGGCTCAGAAGGCCAAAGCCCATCAGGGCACCGACGGCGCCGAGCAGCATCAGTGCGCCCCACTGCACCGGCTCGGGCAGGCGCGGCCACAGCCGCTTGGCCGCGCAGACGACGAGCAGCCAGGACAGCACGGCGAACATCGTCACGACCGTGCCGTTGGCCGTCAGCGTCAGCCATTGGCCGGCATCGCGCGCGACGACGGCTACCCCCAGGGCCAGCAACAGCTGCACGCCAAGCACGGCGCGCAGCACCAGGCCAACGTGGCAGACATCGAAGGCGCGCGTCGGGTCCAGCAGCGGCGCCTTGTTGAGCTCGGGCAGTTCAGGCAGCTCGGTGGCCGCGAAGCCCAGCCATTGGCTGAGCTGCATGGACTCGTGCCAGACGCTGTGGTGCGCTGGCGCGCGACGCTTGAAGAAGGGCATGTGGGGCTCGGATTTGTTGGCGTTCGATAATCCCGGGCTGCGCCTGCATTTTGCGCGCTGAATTCCGCCGCCCGCCTCATCTCAGTCATGTCAGACAACCAACTCGCGAATAAGTCCCAAGCCTGGTCCGCCCTCTTCTCAGAGCCGATGAGCGATCTGGTCAAGCGCTACACGGCCAGCGTCGGCTTCGACCAGCGCCTGTGGCGGGCCGACATCGCCGGCAGCCTCGCTCATGCCGAGATGCTGGCGGCCCAGGGCATCCTGAGCGCCGAGGATCACGACGCCATCCAGCGCGGCCTGAACGAGATCGCCGCCGAGATCGAGGCCGGCCAGTTCGAGTGGAAGCTGGACCTGGAGGACGTGCACCTCAACATCGAGGCCCGCCTGACCGAGCGCGTCGGCATTGCCGGCAAGCGGCTGCACACCGGCCGCAGCCGCAACGACCAGGTCGCGACCGACGTGCGCCTGTGGCTGCGCGGCGAGATCGACGAGATCAGCGGCCTGCTCAAGGCTCTGCAGACCGTGATGGTGGAAAAGGCCAGCGAGCATGCCGATGTGATCCTGCCCGGCTTCACGCACCTGCAGGTGGCGCAGCCGGTCAGCTTCGGCCACCACCTGCTGGCCTATGTGGAGATGTTTGCCCGCGATGCCGAGCGTATGGGGGACACGCGCAAGCGCGTCAACCGCCTGCCGCTGGGCGCGGCCGCGCTGGCCGGCACCAGCTATCCACTGGACCGCGAGCGCGTCGCGAAGACGCTGGGCATGGAGGGCGTGTGCCAGAACAGCCTGGATGCGGTGAGCGACCGCGACTTCGCGATCGAGTTCTCGTCGGCCGCCACGCTGGTGATGCTGCACATCTCGCGGCTGTCCGAGGAGCTGATCCTGTGGATGAGCCAGAACTTCGGCTTCATCGCCCTGCCCGACGCCTTCTGCACCGGCTCGTCGATCATGCCGCAGAAGAAGAACCCCGACGTGCCCGAACTGGCGCGCGGCAAGACGGGCCGCGTTGTCGGCCACCTCGTCGGCCTCGTCACGCTGATGAAGGGCCAGCCCCTGGCCTACAACAAGGACAACCAGGAAGACAAGGAGCCCTTGTTCGACACGGTGGACACGCTGAAGGACACGCTGCGCATCTTTGCCGACATGCTGGCCGGCCTGACCGTCAAGCCCGAAGCCATGCGCGCCGCGGCGCTGAAGGGCCATGCGACGGCGACGGACCTGGCCGACTACCTCGTCAAGAAGGGCGTGGCTTTCCGTGACGCGCACGAGGTGGTCGCCCATGCGGTGAAGACGGCGACGGCAAAGGGTGTCGACCTGGCCGCACTGACGCTTGAAGAACTGAAGACCTTCGATGCCCGCGTCGAGGCCGATGTGTTCGACGTGCTGTCGCTGGAAGGTTCGCTGAACGCGCGCAATGTGCTCGGTGGCACCGCGCCGGCCCAGGTGCGCGCCCAGGTGGCCCGCCACCGCGCGCGGCTGGTTTGAGCTGGCTCAACACGCCCTTGTCGCGCCTCACTAGCATCCCCGCATGACTACGCTTGCCTGGACCGACAAACTGGTCCTGAACCAGCCTACGCTGGACACGACCCACGAAGAGTTCGTCGGCCTGCTGAACGCCTTCGGCGCTGCGCTGGACGCCGGCATCGACGCCCTGCCCGCCTACCACGCGCTGTTGGCTCACACCGAAGCCCATTTCGCGATGGAGGAGGACTGGATGGCGCGCTGCGGCTTCGAGGCGCAGAACTGCCATGCCAGCCAGCACGCCATGGTGCTGAACGTGATGCGCGAGGCGCTGCGCTATGCCAATGAGCTGAACGACCGCGAACCGCTGAACATCCTGCGCACGGAGCTGGCCGGCTGGTTTCCGCAGCACGCCGAGATGATGGACGCGGCCCTGGTGTTCACGATGGAGCAGCGCGGCTTCGACCCGGTGACGGGCGAATGCCGCGAACTGGCGGCAGAAACCGCCGCGAGCCACAGCTGTGGTTCGGGCGGTAGCTGCGCCTGACTACTTCTTCAGGTACTCGAAGAACGCCTGTGAGTTGCTCTCGCGGCCCAGGAAGTCCTTGACCAGCTCGGGCGCCGGCTTTTGCGCGCCCTGGCCCAGCACCAGGTCACGGTAGCGCTTGCCGACTTCGGGGCTGAGCTTGTCGGCCGCAAACGCCGTGCGCAGGTCCATGGCGACGACCAGGCTCCACAAATAGCCGTAGTACCCGGCGCCATAGCTGCCGGCGATATGGGCAAAGCCGGCCGGGAACATCGTGCCCTGCACATGGCCCAGCGGCGTGGCGCCTTCCATCTTGGCCCACAGCGGCATCGGCTCGGGCTTGGCGCTCTGGTGCAGCGTGATGTCGTAGCTGGCATACAGATGCTGGCGGCCGAACTGGCCACCCTTGCCGTAGTGCTTGGCGGCCTCGACCTGGTCCACCATCACGTCCGGCACGGGCTTGCAGGTCGGGCAGACCTCCTGCATCAGCTTCAGCACCTTCTTGTCATAGACCCAGTCCTCCAGCATCTGCGACGGCGCCTCGACGAAGTCATGCATGACGCTGGTGCCCGCGGTAGCCGCATAGCGCGTGTTGGACAGGTTCACATGCACCGCATGGCCCAGCTCGTGCAGCAGGGTCTCGACCTCGTCCAGCGTCAGGCCGTTGCGGTCGAAGTTGACGACGAGCGCCGCCACCGGCGTGCGGCCAATGCGCGTCGCGCTGCCGCGCAGCGGCCAGACGGCCGCGTGGTTGTACTTGCCGTCGCGCGGGTAGAGGTCGACGTAGAGCTGCGCGATGGGCTTGCCCGAAGCGGCGTCGCTGACGACATAGGTCTGGGCCTCGTCCTGCCAGAGCTTGTTGTCGATGCGCTGGTACTTCACGCCCATCAATTTCTCGATGATGTGCATCGAGAACTCCAGGCTGGCCTGGGGCGGGAAGTAGGGGCGGAAGGCGTTCTGATCGACGCTGAACTTCTGCAGCTTGACGCGCTCGCTGTAGAAGGTGGCGTCCCAGCGCTCGACCTTGGTCTGCTCCAGCGGCGTGCCCAGGTGCTTGGCCTTGTCGGCACGCAGCTCCTGCAGCTCTGTGTTCTCACGGGCGTTGACGGCACCGGTCACGGAGTCGAGGAAGCGCGTCGCCGTCGTGCCATCCTTGGCCATCTGGCGGCGCAGGTTGAAGTCGACATAGTTGTCGAAGCCGAACAGCTTGGCGTACTCGCCGCGCAGCGTGACAATCTGCGTCAGCAGGTCGAGGTTGCCCTGGCCGCCCTCGTTGACCTTGGCCAGCCACATGCGCTGGCGCGCCTCGCCGCTCTCGGCGCTGCGCATGACCGGCACGTAGCTCGGGTAGTCCACGCCCAGCAGGATGCGGCCCTGCTCGTCGCGCTTGGCCTTTTCCCAGACGCTGGCCGGCACACCCTTGAGTTCGGCCTCGGTGAAGGCCACGCGCGTGCCGGCGTCGCGAATCTTCTTGTTGAACTGCTGGTCCAGCTCGGTCAGCTTGTCCAGGATCTGCTTGGCGCGCTCGCGCTTGGCCTTGGGCAGGGCCACGCCGCTGTCCTCGAACTGGCCCGAGGCCAGGCGCACCAGCTCGGCATCGATGGCGTCCTTCTTGGGCGCCTTCTGCAGCGCGCGGTAGACCTTCTCGTTCTGGCCGAAGCTGGAACCGAAGTCGGCCCAGCGCAGCGAGCAGGCCTGGGCGGCGTCGCGCACGGCCTTGGTCGGATGGACGTTGAGGACGAAGTCATTGGGGCCTTGGTTGTCCTCCAGATAGACGGTCAGGTCGTCATAGGCGGCCAGCCAGCCGGCGTCGACCTTGCGCTTCTCCAGCTGCGCAACGCGCTGCCTGGCGCCTTTGAGGCCGGTGTCGCAGCGGGCCTGCACATCGGCGACGCTGCCGAAGGTCGGGAAATTGGGGGCCGGCAGCTTGGGTTGAGCCTGCGCGGCGGCGATCAGCGCCAGGGTGGCGAGCGTGGTCAGGACGGGTTTCATCGCGTCTCCTTGTGGGAAGGGCGCGATTCTCTTTGCCGGAACGGCCTCAGCCGTTCGGCACTCCCCTATTTCTGCAGCAGGGTTTTTACTTGGATCAATGCGCTCGGATCGTCCAGCGTCGTCAGGTCGCCCGGATCACGTCCCTCGGCCACGGCCTGCAGCGCGCGGCGCAGCAGCTTGCCCGATCGCGTCTTGGGCAGCAGCGTCACGAAGTAGACGCGCGCCGGCCGCGCCACCGCACCCAGCTGGGCGTCGACATGCTTCATGACCTCGCCCTCCAGCGCGAGCGAGGCTTGGCCGGGATCGCGCAACACCACGAAGGCGATGGCGACCTGGCCCTTGAGTTGATCAGCCACGCCGACGACGGCGACCTCGGCCACCGCCTTGTGGCCCGAAATGCATTCCTCGATCTCACGCGTACCCAGGCGGTGGCCGGCCACATTGATGACGTCGTCCGTGCGGCCGAGGATGAAGGTGTAGCCGTCGGCATCGCGCAGGCCCCAGTCGAAGGTGGAGTACACCTCGCGGCCCGGCACGCTCTTCCAATAGGTGTTGACGAAGCGCGCGTCGTCGCCCCAGACCGTCTGCAACGTGCCCGGCGGCAGCGGATGCTCGATGACGAGCACGCCCTTCTGGTTGGGCTCGGTGAGCTCGGCGCCGGTGTTCTCGTCGAGCAGCTTCACGTCATAGCCATACATCGCCACGCCGGGCGAGCCCAGGCGCGTCGGCACGGCTTCGACACCGGGGATGTGGTGGGCCACCGTCAGCAGCGGCCAGCCGGTCTCGGTCTGCCAGTAGTTGTCGATGATCGGGACGCCAAGCCCGTCGGCGATCCAGCTTGCCGTGGGCTCGTCCAGCGGTTCACCGGCCAGGAAGAGCGCACGCAGCGACGAGAGGTCGTGGCGCTTGAGCAGCGCGGCGTCATGCTTCTTCAGCACGCGCACCGCCGTCGGCGCGCTGAACATGACGGTCACCTTGTATTTCTCGACCAGGCTCCACAGCACGGCTGCGTCAGGGTTGACCGGCGTGCCCTCGTACATCAGCGTCGCCATGCCGGCGATCAGTGGCCCGTAGACGATATAGCTGTGGCCCACGACCCAGCCGATGTCGCTGGTGGAGAAATAGGTCTCGCCCGGCTTGCCACCGAAGATCCAGTCCATGCTGGTGGCCAGCGCCACCGCATGGCCGCCGACGTCCCGCTGCACGCCCTTGGGCCTGCCTGTCGTGCCGCTGGTGTAGAGGGTATAGCTTGGCGTGTTGGACTCGAGCCAGACGCAGGGCACGCAGGCGTCGGCATGTTGGCGGCGCAACGCGGCGTAGTCCAGGTCGCGACCAGCCACACGCTCAAAGGGCACCAGGCCGCGGTCCACCATCAGCACCGCGGCCGGCTTGTGCGCGGACAACTGAATGGCCTCGTCGAGCAGCGGCTTGTAGGGCAGCGTCTTGCCGGCGCGGCTGCCCGCGTCGGCGCTGATGATGAGTTTCGGCGTCGCGTCCTCGATGCGGCTGGCCAGGCTGACCGATGCGAAGCCCCCGAACACGACCGAATGGATGGCGCCGATGCGCGCGCAGGCCAGCATCGCGAACGCGGCCTCCGGAATCATGGGCATGTAGATCAGCACGCGGTCGCCAGAGCCCACCCCCTGCGCGACCAGCATGGCGGCCATCACCTCGACCTCAGCCTGCAGTTCGGCAAAGCTGTAGACCTTTTCCTGCCCGACTTCGGTCGACACCCAGATCAGCGCACGGTCGTCGGGCCGCGTGGCGGCATGCCGATCCACCGCGTTGTGGCAGAGATTGGTCGTGCCACCGACGAACCAACGTGCGAACGGTGGGTTGCTTGCATCACAGATTTGCTGCGGCGGCGTCTGCCAATCAATGCGCCTGGCTTGCTCGGCCCAGAAGGCGTCGCGCTCGCTCAACGAGCGTCTGTGGAATTCGGCATAGGACTTGGTCATGCGGGGAGTGTGAATCCGGGGCACTGACGGCAATCTGACCTTTCGCAACACCTTGGCGTGATGAATTGCAGGGTTTTTACGGGGTTCGCCGTCGGCAAAGCCGGGGTTTGCCCTGAAAATCGCGCGCTTTACGTCCGCTTCGATTGACGGTGCCAGGGTGCCCCCCTAACCTCCGCGCCGCTGTCCCGCTCCGCTATCGCGACCGCCCACGGTCCGCCCCGGTTTCTCTCTTCCTGAATGCCCTTGTCTGCTGCCCTGCTGAACCGCATCGCTGTTGCCGGCCTCCTGGCCGCCAGCTTTGCTGCGCATGCGCAAGGCGTGGCCCAGGCCGCGACAGTCACGCCGCCACCAGGCACGATGACGGGAGCCTACGGCCAGAGCCTGCAGCAGCAGGCCGCCACGGACAAGGCCAACACCCAGCCGGCAGGCGCCACCAAGCCCGCAACGGCCCAGGATGCCGTCAGCCGCTTCCTCAGCGAACGCGGCCTGCTGGCCAGCGCTGAATCGGGCGGGTCATCTCGCCTGCTGGCCAGCGTGCGCGACACCGCGTCCGACCTGGTGCTGTCGGCCATGAACTTCCTCGGCGTGCGCTACACGCGCGGCGGCAATTCGGTCGAGAACGGCTTTGACTGCAGCGGCTTCACCCGCCACATCTTCGAGATGAGCGTGGGCCTGGTGCTGCCGCGCCGCGCCGACGAACAGGCCAAGGACAGCAGCCTGCTGCCCATCCACCAGAACGAACTCAAGCCTGGCGACCTGGTGTTCTTCAACACGATGAAGCGCACCTTCAGCCATGTGGGCATCTATGTCGGCGAAGGCAAGTTCATCCACGCCCCGCGCACCGGCAGCGCCGTGCGGGTGGAAGACATGCGCGATTCCTACTGGGCCAAGCGCTTCACGGGCGCACGCCGCGCAGACCTGAAGGCGGCAGCCGGCGAAGGCCCGGTCACGCGCTGACTCCGCCGTTCTCGCGCCAGGACTGCGAGAGCAACTCCTTGACGCAGCCCAGCTTGGCTTTCGCGAGCAGCAGCTTCACGCCGCAGCGTCTGGCGCCCCAGAACAGCGGCTCAACGACGCCGGCCTCACGATCGATCCACGCATCGCGCGAATCCTCGTCCTTGATGAAGACGCGCAGCTCCGCGCCGTCGGGCGTCATCGTCGCGAAGATCTTGCCCTTCGCGCCTGGCAGCCGGAAGGACGTCAGTTCGTGATGAGGCGTTTCGACCGCACCGGGCAGGCCCAAGGCGATTGCTCGGGCCTGCGCTGCGTTCATCCCGCGATGCGCTTGGCCACCAGCGTCAGGATCTCGTAGCTCGCGCACAGCTCATCGCGCTGGTTGGTCACGGCCACATCCCAGCCGATGACGCCTTGCGCGGGCTGGTCGTCGCGCGGCGGGCGGTCGATCTTGCGCTTGGCGGTCAGGCGTGCCTGGATGGTGTCGCCGATCGCCACGGGCGTGACGAAGCGCAGATTCTCCAAGCCGTAGTTCGCGAGCACCGGGCCTGGCGCCGGGCTGACGAACAGCCCTGCCGCGGCCGACAGCACGAAGTAGCCGTGGGCAATGCGCTGGCCGAAGGGCGATTCCTTCGCGGCGACCTCGTCGAAGTGCATGTAGAAGTAGTCGCCCGACAGGCCACCGAAGGCGACGATGTCGGCCTCGCCCACCGTGCGGCGGTGGGTCAGCAGGCTCATGCCCACCTCGACGTCCTCGAAGTAGCGACGGAAGGGATGGATGTCGCTTTCAGTGACGGTGCCGCCGCGCTGGTACTCACCGGTGATAGCCGAGATCATCGTCGGCGAGCCCTGCACGGCGCAGCGCTGCAGGTAGTGCTTCACGGCGCGCAGGCCGCCCAGTTCCTCGCCGCCGCCCGCGCGGCCGGGGCCGCCGTGCTTGAGCTTGGGCAGCGGCGAACCATGGCCGGTGTTCTCCAGCGCGGCTTCGCGGTCCAGCACCAGCATGCGGCCATGCCAGGCTGCAAAGGTCGGCACAGCTTGCGCAGCGAGTGCCGGCGTCTTCGTGCAGATGGTGCCGACCAGGCTGCCGCGGCCCAGCGTCGCCAGGTGCAGGGCCTCCTCGAAATCGCCATAGGGCAGCAGCGTCGTCACCGGGCCGAAGGCTTCCAGGTGGTGGGCGTCGCTCGCAGCCGAGTCGCGGGCCAGCAGCAGCGTCGGGGCGAAGAACGCGCCGTCGCTGACACCTTCGCCCTTAGGCGCAAAACCGTCGCGCCCGGACAGCAGCAGCTCGCAGTTCTTGGCCAGTTGGGCCACGCGTTCGGCCACGTCGGCCTGCTGCGCCTTGCTGGCCAGCGCGCCCATGCGCACGCCTTCGACAGCCGGGTCACCCACCACGGTCTTGGACAGGCGCGCCTTCAGTGCAGTGGCCACCGCATCGATGCGGCTGGCGGGCACGATGGTGCGGCGGATGGCCGTGCACTTCTGGCCGGCCTTGGCCGTCATCTCGCGCGCCACCTCCTTGATGAAGAGGTCGAACTCCGGGTCATCCGGCGTCACGTCGGGCGCGAGGATGGCGCAGTTCAGGCTGTCGGCCTCGGCGTTGAAGGGGATGCTCTTCTTCAGCAGGTTCGGGTGGGCCTTCAGCATCAGCGCGGTGTCGGCGCTGCCGGTGAAGGTGACGACGTCGGCCTCGTCCAGGCGCTCGAACAGATCACCCGTGCCGCCAATGATGAGCTGCAGCGCGCCGACCGGCACCAGGCCCGACTCGACGATGAGGCGCACGCAGGCCTCGGCCACATAGCTGGTGGCCGTGGCAGGCTTGATCAGGCAAGGCATGCCGGCCAGGAAGCTCGGCGCAAACTTCTCCAGCATCCCCCACATCGGGAAATTGAAGGCGTTGATGTGCAGGGCCACGCCCCGCTTGGGCACCATCACATGGCTGCCGATGAAGTGGTTGTTGGCGCCCAGCCGCATGGCCGGGCCCTCGTGCAGCACATTGCTGCTCGGCAGGTCCTTGCCGCCGATGGAGGCGTAGGCAAACAAGGTGCCGATGCCGCCCTCGATGTCGATCCAGGAGTCGCTGCGCGTCGCGCCGGTGTGGGCGCTGATGGCGTACAGCTCTTCCTTGCGCTCCATCAGGTAGGCGGCCAGCGCCTTCAGCACGCGGGCGCGGTCCTGGAAATGGGTGCGCAGCAGGCTGGGCAGCGCCGTGCCGCGCGCAAAGGCCATGGCCTCGGCAAAGTCCAGGCCCTCTTCATGCGTATGCGCAACCACGCGGCCGTTGATCGCACTGGCCAGCGGCTTGGCCGCTCGTTCGCCGACCCAGTGGCCGGCGATGTAACTTTGAAGCGTGCTCACTTGATGAGTTTCCAAGCGCCGTTTTCAATCTGCACCATCACGCGGGCGCGCTGGTCCAGGCCCAGGTGGTCACCTGACGACATGTTGTAGACGCCATGCGCGCCGGCCAGGTTCTTCACGTTTTCCAGCGCATCGCGCAGCGCGGCGCGGAAGGCCGGCGTGCCGGGCTGGGCCTTCTTCAGCGCCTCGGGCGCGGCGGCGGCGAGCAGCAGGCCGGCGTCCCAGGCATGACCGCCGAAGGTCGAGACCGAGCCCTTGCCGTGGGCGGCCTCGTACTTGGCAATGTAGTCCTGGGCGCTCTTCTTCACCGGGTGGTCGGCCGGCAGCTGGGCCGCGACGAGCACCGGGCCAGCGGGCAGCAGCGTGCCTTCGACGTCCTTGCCGCCGACGCGCAGGAAGTCGTTGTTGGCGATGCCATGGGTCTGATAGATCTTGCCGGCATAGCCGCGCTCCCTGAGCGCCTTCTGCGGCAGCGCGGCGGGCGTGCCCGAGCCGGCGATCAGGATGGCGTCGGGCTTGGCGGCGACCAGCTTGAGCACCTGGCCGGTGACCGACGTGTCCGTGCGGTTGTAGCGTTCGCTCGCGACGACGTTGAGCTTCTTCGTCGCAGCGATCTTGTTGAACTCGCCCCACCAGCCTTCACCATAGGCGTCGGCAAAGCCGATGAAGCCGGCCGTCTTGATGCCGTTGTCGACCATGTGGGTCACGATGGCCAGCGCCATCATGATGTCGTTCTGCGGCGTCTTGAAGACCCAGCGCTTTTTCGCGTCGACAGGCTCGACGATGCGTGCCGAAGCGGCCATCGAGATCATCGGCGTCTGCGCTTCTGACACCGCATCGATCATCGCCAGCGAGTTGGGCGTGACGGTGGAGCCGATGACGATGTCGACCTTGCTGTCGGTGATGAGCTTGCGCGTGTTGGCGACGGCCGTCGTCGTGTCGGAGGCGTCGTCCAGCACGATGTAGTTGACCTTCTGGCCGCCGATGGTGGTCGGCATCAGGGCGACGGTGTTCTTCTCCGGGATCCCGAGCGAGGCCGCCGGGCCGGTGGCCGACAACGTGACGCCGACGGTGATGTCAGCCTGGGCCGCCAGGCTCAGCGTGGCGGCCAGGGCCAGGGCGAGTTGCTTGTATGGCTTCATGGGGTCGTCTCCTCGGGATGTCATCGGGTTTATGGAATGAGGGCGGCCTGGCGCAGCTGCACTGCACCGAGGCCGCCAAAGAACAGGTCACTGACCAGAGTGGCGAGCGCCTCGTGCGAGAGCTCGCCGTCGGGCCGCAGCCAGGTGAAGGTCCAGTTGATCATGCCAAAAAGCAGCATGGTCAGCGGCTTGTGCAGGTTGGCGTCGCGCAGTTCGGGACGTACCTGGCAGACGGCCGCCGCGAACTCGCTGACGACGCGGCGCTCCACGTCGAGCAGGCGCTCGCGCTCGGCATCGGCCAGGAACTTGATCTCGCTGGTCAGCACGCGGTGCTGGGCCTGGGCGTCGGCATAGGAACGCGTGAAGCGCTCGATGAGGGCGCGCAGCTGCGCGTCGGGCGTCAGCTGCCGGGACTTGACCTCTTCGACCAGGGCCAGCAGCGCATGCACATGGCTGTCGCAGATCTGGGCCAGCAGCTCCTGCTTGTCCTGGAAGTAGTGGTACAGGGTCGGCTTGGCGACGCCGCAGGCCTCGGCGACCTGGTTCATCGACGTGGCGCTGAAGCCCTGCTCGGCAAACAGGCGGGCGGCGGCGGCGAGGATGTCCTCGCGTTGGGCTTCGAAGCCGGGGGCGCGTTTGCGTGCCATCAGCGTTCGTCGAAGGAAATCACGACCCGCTCCGTCAACGGATGGGCCTGGCAGCTCAGGATGAAGCCGGCGGCGACCTCGGCCTTGTCCAGCGCGAAGTTCTTGTCCATGCGCACCTCGCCCTCGATGAGCTTGCAGCGGCAGGTGGAGCAGACGCCGCTCTTGCACGAGAACGGCACATCCATACCTTCGCGTGCGGCGGCGTCGAGCAGGCTGGGGTCGGTTGAGTGGAATTCGATCTCGCGCGACAGGCCGTCGCGGATGACGGTCACGCGGGCCTGGGGCGCATCACCAGGCTTGACCTCGTGGGGCACGGGTTTGCCGGATAGCGTCTCCGGCGTGCCGAAGCGCTCGATGTGGATGCGCTCGGCCGGGATGCCCGAGCCGAGCAGCGCAGCCTCGGCCTGGTCGTTCATCTCGAAGGGGCCGCAGACGAAGACTTCGTCAATGCTCGCCGCCGGCACCGGGCCGGCCAGGAAGGCGCTGAGCTTGCCCGCATCCAGGCGGCCGCCGTACAGCGGCGCGTCGACGGCCTCGCGGCTAAAGACCAGGTGCAGGGACAGCCGCGTCATGAAGCGGTTCTTCAGGTCTTCGAGTTCTTCCTTGAACATCGTCGACGCGGTGCGGCGGTTCGAATAGATCAGCGTCGCGCGGGCCGTCGGTTCGCGCTCCAGCAGCGCCGTCAGGATGGCGATGATGGGCGTGATGCCCGAGCCGCCGGCGATGAAGAGCACATGGCGGCCCTCGGCCTGCGCGGCTGGCATCAAGAAGCGCCCTTGCGGCGGGTAGGACTCGATGACGTCGCCGGCCTTGAGCTGCTCATGCACCCAGCTGGAGAAGGCGCCGCCATCGACGCGGCGGATGCCGACCTGCAGGCGGCGGTCGGAGCAGATGGAGTAGCTGCGGCGCAGCTCCTGGCCACCGACGCTGGCGCGCAGGGTCAAGTACTGGCCGGGTTCGAAGCCGAAACCGTCAGCAGGCGCTTCGAAGCCGACAACCATGGCGTCGTCGGTGTCGCGCTCGACGGAGGTCACACGCAGGGGGTGGAAATGGAGGGCCATGTCAGTGCCCGCCCGGCCGCCCGAAGGGCACTGGCGCCCCCCTGGGGGGCAGTGAACGAAGTGAACGTGGGGGCGTCATGTTCTAGATCGGCTTGAAATATTCGAAAGGTTCGAGGCACTCGATGCAGCGCCACGTCGACTTGCACGCGGTGGAGCCGAAGCGGGAGAGCTGCTGGGTGCTGCTGCTGTCGCAGCGCGGGCAGCGCAGGCGCGGCACGATGCGGATGGCCTGCTCGCCGCTGCACTGCGGCGGCACGATGCCGTACTGCTGCAGCTTCTCGCGGCCCTCGGGCGTGATCCAGTCGGTGCTCCAAGCCGGCGCACGCTGCATCGTCACGGTCACGTCGCCGAACTCGGCCAGCGCCGCACGCACGTCGTCGGCGATCAGCTCGGTGGCAGGGCAGCCGCTGTAGGTTGGCGTCAGCACAACCTCGACGCCCGATACCGTCTCGCGCAGGTCACGCACGATGCCCAGCTCCACCAGGCTGACCGCCGGGATCTCGGGGTCGGGCACGGCGTTGAGCTTGGCGCGGGCGGCGAGGAGCCTGGAAGGCGGCGTACATGGCTCGCGGTGGGTCGGCAAGGGGTCGGTGGCAAGGCGCGACGCGCAGCTCAGGCCGTCAGCCCGGGCAAGCGGCGCAACGCCGCCAACGGCCTCTTGCAGGCTCACCCCGGAGGGCTGCGGATACGCAGCGCGGGCCGTGGACGCCGACTTCCAGGCTCCGTGGTTCACCACACGCCTCCGGGATACATGCGCTGCAGGTGCTGCATCGTCGCCAGCATGTGGCCCATGTGCTCGCTGTGGATGCCGTCAATGCCACGCGGCTGCATCGCGCTTTCGCGCGGCAGCGTGAGCGTGGCTTCGGCCATCAGCGTGGCCCAGCGGGCGCGCCATTCGGGCTCCAGCTCGTTCCAGGCGGGGCCGACGCCGTCGACACCATCGGCGGCGAACAGTTCGTTGAAATACGGCCACAGCACGTTCAGCGCCGCCTGCATGCGGGCCTGCGACTCCGCCGTGCCATCGCCCAGGCGCACGACCCAGTCGCCGGAATGCTGGCGGTGGTAGCGCACTTCCTTGATCGACTTGGCGGCGATGCCGGCCAGCTCGGTGTCGAGGCTGGTTTGCAGGCGGTCGTAGAGCAGCTCCAACCAGATGGCGATGGCCGCGTTGCGCACGACGGTCAGTGCGAAGTCGCGCCCGCCGCCGCCATCGCTCGGGCTGGCCGCCGCATTCGGCAGTTCGACCAGGATGATGTTGCGGTAGTCGCGCTCCTCGCGCAGAAAGGCGAGCTGGTCTTCATCGCGGCCGGCGCCTTCGAGTGCGGCGGCGTGCGTCAGCAATGCGCGGGCCTGGCCCAGCAGGTCCAGCGCGATATTGGGCAGTGCCAGGTCTTCCTCCAGCACCGGCGCGTGGCCAGCCCATTCGGACAAGCGCTGGCTGTGGATGAGGCAGGTGTCCGCGAGGCGCAGGACGTAGGAGGTCTTGGCGTCCATCACATGTGGTTCAGTTCGTCCGGCAGTTCATAGAACGTCGGATGGCGGTAGACCTTGTCCTCGGCCGGGTCGAACAGGCTGCCCTTCTCGGCCGGGTCGCTGGCGACGATCTGCTCGGAGCGCACGACCCAGATGCTGGTGCCTTCCTGGCGGCGCGTGTAGACGTCGCGCGCCATCTGGATGGCCATGGCCGAGTCGGGGGCGTGCAGGCTGCCGCAGTGCTTGTGGTCCAGGCCCGCCTTGTTGCGGACGAACACTTCCCACAGCGGCCATTCGTTCTTCGGATTGCTCATCTTGTTGTTCCTCAGGCGGCTTGCGCCTTGGTGGCTTGCTTGCGCGCATGGACCAGGGCCGCGTCGCGCACCCAGGCGCCGTCGTCCCAGGCCTTGTTGCGGGCGGCCAGGCGCTCGCGGTTGCAGGGGCCTTCGCCGCCCACCACGGCCCAGAACTCGCGCCAGTCGATCTCTCCGAAGTCGTAGGCGTCGCGCTCGGCGTTCCACTTCAGCGCCGGGTCGGGCACCGTCACGCCGAGGATGTCGGCCTGCGGAATCGTCGCGTCGACGAACTTCTGGCGCAGCTGGTCGTTGGTGATGCGCTTGATGCCCCAGCGCATGCTCTGCTCGGAGTTGGGTGAGTCCTTGTCCGCCGGGCCGAACATCATCAGCGACGGCCACCACCAGCGGTTCACGGCATCCTGCACCATGGCCTTTTGGGCCGCGCTGCCGTGGGTCATCATCGTCAGCAGGCTCTCGTAGCCCTGGCGCTGATGGAAGCTCTCCTCGCGGCAGACGCGGATCATGGCCCGCGCATAGGGCGCATACGAACACCTGCACAGCGGCACCTGGTTCATGATGGCGGCACCATCCACCAGCCAGCCAATGACGCCGATGTCGGCCCAGGTCAGCGTCGGGTAGTTGAAGATGGAGCTGTACTTGGCCTTGCCCGACAGCAGCGCCTCGGTCATCTCGTCGCGGCTGGTGCCCAGGGTCTCGGCGGCGGCGTAGAGGTAGAGACCATGGCCGCCCTCGTCCTGCACCTTGGCCAGAAGAATCGCCTTTCGCTTGAGCGTCGGCGCGCGCGTGATCCAGTTGCCCTCGGGCAGCATGCCGACGATCTCGCTGTGCGCGTGCTGGCTGATCTGGCGCACCAACGTCTTGCGGTAGTGCTCGGGCATCCAGTCCTTGGCTTCGATGAATTCGCCAGCGTCGATGCGAGCTTCAAACGCTTCCTCGCGGGCCAGCTCCTCGGCGCTTTTGACGACCTTGGGCTTGGCCTCGCGAGCCATCAGGTCCATTGCTTGCGTGTACATATCAAGCTCCTCGATTCAAAAACACGAACAAAGCCACAGAGGCACTGAGACAGAGAGAAGAGGCTTCTGAATTCCTCCGTGTCTCTGTGCCTCTGTGGCTGTGTTTTGCATTCATCACTTCTTGCGTTGATCGACGACGCGGCGGGCCTTGCCCACCAGCGTGCGTTCGATGGAATTGTTCGGCTCGACCTGGATGGTCGCCGTCACGCCGATCAGGTTCTTGATGCGCTCCGACAGCCTACGTCCAATGCCGTCGTCGGTGGCGCCCAGCGCCAGCTCGCAGCGGATCAACAACTCATCCAGCGGCCCGTTGCGGCTGACCACGAGCTGGTATTGCCCGCCCAGGCCCTTCTCCTGCAGCACCAGCTCCTCGACCTGGGTCGGGAACAGGTTGACGCCGCGGATGATCAGCATGTCGTCGCTGCGGCCGACGATCTTGCCCATGCGGCGCATGCTGCGCGAGGTGGGCGGCAGCAGGCGCGTCAGGTCGCGCGTGCGGTAGCGGATGACGGGCATCGCTTCCTTGGACAGCGACGTGAAGACCAGCTCGCCCTCGCTGCCGTCGGGCAGCACCTCGCCCGTCTCGGGGTCGATGATCTCGGGGTAGAAATGGTCTTCCCAGATGACCGGCCCGTCCTTGCTCTCGATGCACTCGCTGGCCACGCCCGGGCCCATCACTTCGGACAGGCCGTAGATGTCCACCGCGTCGATACCGGCGCTGGCCTCGATGTCGCAGCGCATCGCCTCGGTCCAGGGCTCGGCGCCGAAGATGCCGACCTTCAGCGACGACTCGCGTGCATCCAGCCCCTGGCGGGTGAACTCCTCCACCAGCACCTGCATATAGCTGGGCGTCACCATGATGATGTCGGGCTTGAAATCGGTGATCAGCTGCACCTGCTTCTCGGTCTGGCCGCCGCTCATCGGGATGACGGTGCAGCCCAGGCGCTCAGCGCCGTAATGCGCACCCAGGCCGCCGGTGAACAGGCCGTAGCCATAGGCCACGTGCACCAGGTCGCCCGCGCGGCCACCAGCGGCGCGGATGGAGCGCGCCACGAGGTTGGCCCAGTGGTCGATGTCCTTCAGCGTGTAGCCGACCACCGTGGGCTTGCCCGTCGTGCCGGACGAGGCGTGGATGCGCGCCAGTTGCTGACGCGGCATCGCGAACATGCCGAACGGGTAGTTGGCGCGCAGGTCGTGCTTGGTCGTGAACGGGAACCTGGCCAGATCGGCCAGCGTCTTCAGGTCGCCCGGATGCACGCCTGCCTCGTCGAACTTGGCCTTGTAGTGCGGCACATGGTCGTAGGCGTGCTGCAGGCTCCAGCGCAGGCGTTCGAGCTGCAGGGCCTGCAGTTCGTCGCGGCTGGCGGTTTCGATGGCTTCGAGCTCTCCGGGGCGCGGACCTTTGACCGTCATGCTTCGAACACCTTTCTGTCGCCCAACCGGTATGAGCGGCCACGGAACACGGCGATGAGATCACCGTCCTGGTTCTTCACGGTGATGTCGTAAAGCCCCGTGCGGCCGGCCAGCGATGTTTCCTCGGCGGTGGCGGTCAGCACATCGCCGAGCCTGGCCGACTTCAGGATATCGATGCCAAAGCCGGAGGCCACCGTCAGCGCATTGCGGCTGTTGCAGGCAAAGGCAAAGGCGGAGTCCGCGAGCGTCGCGATCAGGCCGCCGTGGCAGATGGCAAAGCCGTTGAGCATGTCGGCGCGCACGGTCATCGTCGCGACGGCACGACCCGGCGCGACCTGAACGATCTGCATGCCGAGCATCCGGGTCGCGGCATCGTCCGCGAGCATCACGTCGCGAACCTTCTCGGCGGTCGCTTGCGCATCCATCAACGGTCCTTGAACTCGGGCTTGCGCTTGTCCATGAACGCCGCCACGCCTTCGAGATAGTCATGCGAAAAGCCGAGCTGGCTTTGCAGCGCCGCCTCGAGCTTGAGGGCGGGCTCGAAGTCGAGCTTCATTGCTTCGTCCAGCGCGCGGCGCGTCTCGACCAGCGCACGCGTGGGCATGCCGGCCAGCTTCTGCGCGATGGCCATGGCGGTGTCCTGCAATTCGGCGTCGGGCACCACGCGCGAGATCAAACCCAGCCGCTCAGCCTCCACCGCCTTGAGCTTGTCGCCCAGCAACGCCAGCTCCAGCGCCTTGGCACGGCCCACCAGCCGCGGCAGCAGCCAGGTACCGCCGCAGTCCGGCAGCAGGCCGATCTTGGAGAAGGCCTGCAGGAAGCTGGCACTCTCGCCCGCCAGCACGAGGTCGCAGCCGAAGGCCATGTTGGCGCCAGCGCCGGCCGCCACGCCGTTGACGGCGGCCAGCACCGGCACCGGCATGCTGCGCAGCCGCAGCGCCAGCGGGATGTAGTAGTGATCCAGCATGTGGCCGATGTCCTTCGGAGCCGCACCGGGCTCGCGGCTGGGCGCCACATGCGGATCGGCCAGATCCTGGCCGGCGCTGAAGGCGCGGCCGGCGCCGGTGATCAGCACGCAGCGCGTGGCGCTGTCCTCGGCCGCCGCTTCCAGTGCCTGGCGGAGCTGGCCCAGCATGGCCGCAGTGAAGGCATTGAGCGCCTCGGGGCGGTTCAGGCGCAGCAGGCGCACGCCACCATGCTGTTCGATCTGGATCAGGTGTTCGGACATGGAATTTCTCTACCGACCGGTCGGTTAATCGTAGGAGCCTACGGGATTGGGATCAAGTAGTGCCAGGGAAAACCCTAGTCTTTGGCGATCTCAACGCGGTCCGCGAGCGCAGTGACCAGGGCTGGCCGCGGCGGCGCAAAACCGGCCACCGTGCAGGCGGCAGCCCCGGCTGCCAGAGCCCACCGCAGGTGATGCCCGGCTGGCGCACCGGCATTGCGCATCAGGCTGTCCAGCAGGCCGGCCAGGGCCGAATCGCCGGCGCCAACGGTGTCCACCACGTCCACTCGCGGCGGCCGGCCCGTGGCCTCCTCGACACCGTGATACAGCGTCGCCCCCACCTCGCCGCGCGTCAGCAGCAGCCAGGCACCAGGGTTCCAAGCGGCGATTTGGGCCAGGCCTGAGCGGTAGTCAGGCACGCGGAACAACCCGCGCAGGTCCTCGTCGGACACCTTGATGACATCGGCCAGCCGGCACATCTGCTCCAGCGTGTCGTCGTAGCTCGCGTCCATCGGCGGCGCGCGGAAGTTGGGGTCGTAGCTGATGAGACGACCCTCGCTCTTCAGCGCCTCAGCCAGTGACAGCAGCCGCCCCGCCAGCGGCTGGCGCACCAGGCCCAGGCTGCCGAAATGGGCCCAGCGCAGCCCACGCGTCCAGCCCATGGGCAGGCCTTCGGGGCGGAAATGCAGGTCGGCGCTGTCGTGGCCGATGAAGAAATAGCGCGGCGGGTCGACCTCGTGCACCACAGCCAGCAGCGGCGGCCGTGCCAACTGCTGAATGAAGCGCATGTCCAGGTTGGCCTCCTGGCTGCACTGCCAGATCTCGGCACCGAAAGGGTCCTGGCTGATGGCACCGGCAAAGGCACTCAGCTGGCCCAGCGTCGACATCGCGACCGCCACATTCCAGGGCGAACCGCCGCAGGCGCTGCGCCAGCGGTCCGGCCCGATGCGGATCAGATCGGTCAGCGCTTCGCCAAACGCAATGAACTGCGGCAGGTCGGGGTGAAGGATCTCGGCCATTCGTGCCGATTCAAACGCGCCCGGGCAACCGCCGCAAGTGCCAGGAGATTCGCCCGCTGACACAATCCCGGCATGACCGCCCGCGTGATTCCCCTGCACGACGCTCGCTCGCTACGCGTCGAGCCGCCGGCCTTGGCCAGCCAGACCGGTCTCCCACTGGCCGACGTGCTAGGCCGGCCGCTGCGTGACCTGCGCATCTCGGTCACGGACCGCTGCAATTTCCGCTGCGGCTACTGCATGCCGAAGCAGGTTTTTGACAAACACCATGAATTCCTGCCCCATGCCGATCTCCTCAGTTTTGAGGAGATCGAGCGGCTGGCCCGGGTCTTCGTCGGCCTGGGCGTCGAAAAACTGCGCATCACCGGCGGCGAACCGACGCTGCGCCGCCACCTCGAAACCCTGATCGGGATGCTGGCCCAGCTGCGCACGCCCGATGGCCGCGAGCTGGACCTGACGCTGACCACCAACGGCTCGACGCTGGTGAAAAAGGCGGCCAGTTTGCGGGCCGCCGGGCTGAAGCGCCTGACCGTCAGCCTGGACGGGCTGGACGACGCCGTCTTCCAACGCATGAACGACGTCGGCTTTCCCGTGGCGGACGTGCTGGCCGGCATCCACGCGGCGCAGGCCGTGGGCCTGGGGCCGATCAAGGTCAACATGGTCGTGCAGCACGGCGTCAACGACGACCAGATCCTGGCGATGGCGCGCCACTTCAGGCATAGCGGCATCGTGCTGCGCTTCATCGAATACATGGACGTCGGCGCCACCAACGGCTGGCGCATGGACCAGGTGCTGCCGAGTAGCGAGGTGCAGCGGCGCATCGCGGCGGAGTTCCCCATCACGCCGCTGTCGCACAGCGCTCCAGGCGAGACGGCCGAGCGCTGGGCCTATGCCGACGGCGCCGGTGAGATTGGCTTCATCTCCAGCGTGACCCAGGCCTTCTGCGGCGACTGCAACCGCGCCCGGCTGTCGACCGAGGGGCGGCTCTACACCTGCCTGTTCGCCCATCGCGGGCATGATTTGCGCGGCCTGCTGCGTGGTGAGGAATCGGTCACCGACGGGCAACTCGCCAGTGCCATCGCCGGTGTCTGGAGCGGCCGCGCGGACCGCTATTCGCAGCTGCGCGGCCAGGGCGATCCGACGCCTGATGGCGAACGCCGCGTCGAGATGCATTACATCGGTGGATGAGCTTCACGCCCTCGTTCTGGCCGGCGGGCGCGGCTCGCGCATGGGCGGTGCGGACAAGGGCTTGCAGCTGTTGCACGGCCGCCCGCTCGTCAGTCACGTCATCGAGCGCCTGGCACCGCAGGCGCGCCATGTGCTGATCAGCGCCAACCGCAACCTGGACAGCTACCGCGCCTTGGGCCACGAAGTGCTGCCTGACCCGCCTGGGCTTGAGTTCGCCGGCCCGCTGGCCGGCATGTTGGCCGGCCTCGACGCCCTCCCCGACGACGCCTGGCTGCTGACCGCGCCTTGCGACTGCCCTCACCTGCCGCTGGATCTGGCCCGGCGCCTGCTGGCCGTCGCGAAGCCCCATGGCCTCGCCTTCGCCCAGGCCGGGCGCGAACACCCGACCCATGCGCTGCTGCATGCCCGACTGCGCAAACCGTTGAGAGCCCATCTCGACGCCGCTGGTCGGGCCGTGCTCGGCTGGATGAGCGGCCGGCCCCATGGCATCGCACACTTCGACGACGAAACCGCCTTCGCCAACTTGAACCACCTCACCGATCTGCATGACTGAGGCCCATATCCGTCCCATGCTCGAGCCCGACCTGCTCGCCTACAAGGCGCTGCGCGACGCCATGCTGGCCGGCCACCCCGAGGCCTTCACGTCAGACGCCGAGACCGAAGGCCAGCGCGACCTGTCCAGCTACCGCAACCGCCTGGCCGGCGGCAGCAAGGGCGGCACGTTGTTCACGCTGGTGGCGCTGGACGACGCCCGCCTCGTCGGTGCGCTGACCTGCGAACGCGAACCGCGTGTGAAGGTGCAGCACATCGCCCACCTGATCGGCATGATGGTGTCCGACACCCATCGCGGTCGCGGCATCGGTCGGACCCTGCTCATCGCGGCCATCGCCAAGCTCAAGGCCACGCCCGGCCTGGCCCAGGTCACGCTGAGCGTGACGTCCACCAACCGCGGTGCCATCGGCCTCTACGAGAGCCAGGGCTTCGTGCGCTATGGATGTTTGCCGGACGCGATACGCCTGCCCGACGGGCGCAGGCTGGCCAAGGACTTGATGGTTTTACGGCTCGACTAGCTCGAACTGCACCACCAGCGCGTCCTGCACCGCCAGCAGCCCGCCCAGCACGGTGAACGGCTGGATGCCGAAGTCGCTCTGCCGGATGACCACCTCGCCGCGCGCACGCTTGGCTGCGATCTCCACGACGAACCACTGCCTGCGCGTCGCGCCATGCAGGGTGATCTCCGCCTCGACGACGCGCTGGCCGCCCTCGCCGAGCAGCTGCAGCGTGCGCACGACGACCTCCGGGTGGGCCGCCGCATCCAGCGCCTTCAGCAGATTGGCGCGCGTGCCGGCGCGCGCCTCGTTGTCAACGGTGCTGGCAAAGGCCGGCCCCAGGCGTTCACGCAAGGCCTGCGGGTCAATCTCCAGCGCGTCCAGCCGGAAGCTCAGCATCGGTCCGGCCGCCGGCCAGTCCACGCGCAAGTCACCGGTTCGCAGCACGTGGTTGTGGCCCAGGCGCGCCGCCGTGCCGCCGCGAAAGACGAGGATGCGCAGCTCGTTTCCGGTGGCCTCCGCCGTCACGCGGGCGGGCGGCGGGCTGGCGCAACCGGCCAGCGCGGCCAGCGTCGCCATCAGTAACAGACGGCGCTTCGGTGTCGTTTGCACACTCAACTCAGGGGTTCTCCGAGGGATTTTGTAAGCCGGCGCACAACGATGCTGCGCCGTGCTGGACTAGCATAGCCACCATCCTCCTCAACGGAGCCTGCCCATGGCCAGCCTGTTCCGCCCCGCCCTCGACCTGATGGCGCAATACGCCGCCTATCACCGCGACCGCCGCAACATCGCGACCCATTTCGTCGGCATTCCCCTCATCGTCTTCGCCATCAGCGTGCTGCTGGCGCGCGCCGAGTTCTCAGTGGGCGACGCGCCGATGAATGCGGCCATCGTGCTGTGGGCCCTCAGCGCGCTCTGGTACCTGACCCGCGGCAACCTGGCACTCGGCGTGGCCACCACGGTCGTCAACGGCATGCTGACGGCACTGGCGATGATCGCGGCCCAGGGTTCGATGACGAGCTGGCTGGTCATCGGTGTCGGCAGTTTCGTCGTCGGCTGGGTGTTCCAGTTCATTGGTCACTATTACGAAGGCAAGAAGCCCGCCTTTGTCGACGACCTCGTCGGCCTGCTCGTCGGCCCGATGTTCGTCGTCGGCGAGGGCATGTTCATGCTGGGCTGGGGCCGTCCGCTGTTGGCCGAGATCGAACGCCGCGTGGGCCCGACGCATCTGCGCGACCTGGCTCACCCCGTTTAACGTCGCATTACCGTCACGTCGTTTGTGACCGTGTACCTCCGCTATGCCTTCGCTGCGCTTCCTGCCGCAGTCACCTTCGGAGGCTGGCAGCTTGCGGCTTGGGCCTACGTGCACTTCGGCTGCTCGGGCAGCCTTAAAAGCTTGGCTCCATGCTTTGCGGGGGAGGTGAACCTTCTTCCGTGGCTTGGTCTAGGCCTATTCTGGTGTCAGTTGCTTGTTTGGGTGGCAGTACCCATCTCGCTATGGCTCATGCTTCGCGTCTTTGCGCTTCATCATGCTCGGCACTCTGGCTCTGCAATCTAAACCGTTCCAGCCGACTGCCTTCGGCCGCGGCTGAGCGCCAACAATGACCGGCATTCTTGTCATGGGCGCCGGCTCCGTCGGCTGCTTTGTCGGTGGCCTGACCCAACTGGCCGGCGTGCCGGTCCACTTCGTCGGCCGCCCGCGCGTACTGGCCAACCTGCGCAAGCACGGCCTGCGCCTGACCGACCAGGACGGCCTGGACCGCCACATCCCAGCACTCGACCTGCGCCTGCACGAGGAACCGCCCGCCGGCCTCAAGCCCGACCTGGTGCTGCTGTGCGTGAAGTCTGGCGCCACCGCCGAAGCCGCCACGGCCGTGGGCCTGACGCTGCCGCTGGGCACGCCCGTCGTCAGCCTGCAGAACGGCATCGTCAATGCCGATACCGCCCGCGGGGCCGCGCCGCAACTGCACTGGCATGCGGGCATGGTGCCCTACAACATCGCCGAGATCGGACCCGGCCGCTACCACCGTGGCACCGGTGGGTCGCTCGCGGCCGAGGGCTCGGCCGAGGATCTGGCCCTGGCCGCCTGGCAGACGGCCCTGGCCCGCATGGGTATGGGGTTGGAGCTGTATGCGGACCTGGCACCGGTGCAATGGGGCAAGCTGCTGCTGAACCTGAACAACCCCGTCAATGCTTTGTCCGGCCGGCCGCTGCGCGATGAATTGCTGGAGCGCGGCTATCGGCGCGTGTTGGCGGCCCTGCAGGAAGAAGCCCTCAACCTGCTGAACGCCGCGCAGCGCCCGGTCGCCCAGCTCACGCCACTGCCGCCACGCCGGCTGATCACGCTGCTGCGCATGCCGACCTTCATCTTCCGCCTGGCCGCCGCGCGCATGCTGCGCATCGACGCCAAGGCCCGCTCCAGCATGGCCGACGACCTGACCCAGGGCCGCACGACGGAGATCGACGCGCTGTGCGGCGAGATCGTCCGCCTGGCGCGCAGCCAGGGACGCAGCGCACCGCTGAGTGCGCGCATGCTGAACCTCGTCGAGTCCTGGCCCAAGCGCCGCCGGCCGTACACACCGGCCGAGCTGCTGAGCGCTCTAGGTTTGTCCTGAATTGATCCATCTCCGTCTGCCAGCGCGTGGCGGCGGATGCATGATGGCGGAACACTGAAGGCCTCAACCAACAACGAGGCCCACCATGACCACCGCCCTCATCGTCATCGACGTCCAGCACTCCTTCACCCAGCGCTCCAGCTTCGAAACCGACGGCCTTGCCGCCTACCTGGCCGCGCAAAACCGCCTCATCGAGGGCTTCGAGGCCGCCGGTCTGCCCATCGTGCGCGTCTTCCACGTGCAGCCCGATGCGACCGGCGCCGACCCCTTCAGCCTGGAAAGCGGCCATGTGCGCCCGCTCGAAGGTCTGCGCGACTTCAAGGCCGACCTGACCGTGCACAAGACCCGCCACAGCGCCCTGGTCGGCAGCGGCCTGGACGTGTGGCTGACGCAGCAGGGCATCCGCCAGCTCGTCATCAGCGGCATCCGCACCGAGCAATGCTGCGAGACGACGACCCGCCATGCGTCGGACCTCGGCTGGGAGGTCATCTATGTGCCCGAGGCGACACTCACCTTCACGATGCAACACCCCGACGGCTCGCCCCTGACGCCCGCCCAGCTCCGCGCCCGCACGGCGGCCGTGCTAGACGGCCGCTTCGCCCGCATCATGGATGCGGAAGGCGCGCTACGGGCCGTCACCCAAAAGGACGCCGCGATTGCCTGACCCCAAGCAGGTCTTGTTCGTCCTGCAGGACGACAGCCTCGTTCTCGACTGGGCCGGGCCCGCCGAGGCCCTGCGCCTGGCCAGCCTGGAGATCGCCGCGCTGAAGCTGGATGTCGCGCCCTTTGCCCTGCGCTTCGCCGGCACGCGCAGCGAATCCACAGGCTCGGTGGGCATCCAGCTGCAGGCGCTGGAGCCGCTGCCGGAAGATCTGCCCGATGGCAGCTGGATCGTGCTGGTGGGCCGCACCTCGGCCGCGGAGGCGAAGTCGCAAGCGGCCCGGCGCGAACTCGTTGCCTGGCTGTCTCGCCTGGCCCCCGGCCGGCCGGGGCTGCGCCTCGTCACCGTCTGCTCCGGCGCCCTGCTCGCGGCCCAGGCCGGCCTGCTCGACGGCCGCCGGGCGACCACGCACCACCAGCATCTTGGCGACCTTGCCCGCCTCGCGCCCCGCTGCACGGTGCTGCAGGACCGCGTCTTCGTGCAGGACGGCGAGGTGTTCACCAGCGCCGGCGTGACGGCCGGCATCGACCTGGCCCTGCATCTGATCGCCGCGCATGCCGGCGAGCTGGTCGCCGCGCGCGTCGCCGAGCAGATGGCCGTGGCGCTGCGCCGTGGCCCGGGCGACCCCGAGCTGTCGCCTCTGCTGGCCCACCGCCAGCACCTGAATGCGCGCCTGCACCGCGTGCAGGACGCGCTGAGCGTGGCACCGGCCGAGGACTGGCCGCTGGAGCGCATGGCCGACCTCGCCGCGACCACGCCGCGCACGCTGAGCCGCCTGTTCGCCCAATACGCCGGCACCAGCCCCCAGGCCTATCTGCGCGGCGTGCGCCTGGCCGTCGCCAAGCGTTCGCTGGAGGCCGGCGCCAGCGTCAGCGCGGCCAGCGAGGCGGCCGGTTTCAACTCCGAGCTGCAACTGCGCCGCGCCTGGGCCGCGGTCGGCTGGCCGGGCACGCCATCCAGCGCCAGGCGCTAACGCAGGGCCTGGGTGGCGCCGGTTCGTCCCGCGCAATTGCAGTTCATCCGCCCGCGCCGGCGATCCGTCGCCCGGCACTCGCGGCGCCCGGGGTCAGTGACGAAACTGCAATCACTGACACAGCGAACCACCCACCGGAGCCCACCATGAACACCGCCGCCAAGACCTTCATCGTCGCCATCGCTTCCGTCGCCGCCGCAGCCGCTGCCGGTGTGAGCCTGGCCAACCGCACGGCGGCTCCGGCCACCGAGATCGTGAAGCTGGAACGCGTGGTCATCGTTGGCAAGCGTGCCGAAGCGCCGGTGGTGGCCCAGCTGCCGCGCGTCGTCATCGAAGGCCGTCGTGACGTGACCACGGTAGCCGCCGCCCAGACGCCGGTCTGGATCGTCTGAGCCCCACGCTGCCGTCAGTCACCCCACCCGCCGCTGGCGGGTTTTTTCTTTTCCTAGGCGCAACAGGCATAAAGCGCCTGCACCAGCATCGCCGCGTTAGGCCCGCCAACAACACCCGGCGCCATGCGGTTCATCATGTAGGCGAGGCAGAGCCGCCTCTGCACGTCCACCAGCACCAGCGACCCGCCCCAGCCGCCCCAAAAGCAGATGCGCTGCTCGGGGATGAAGGGCAGCGTGGCCGGTTCGGGCAGGCCGTAGCCGATGCCCATGCACAGCGGCACGCCGAGCACGAGGTCGATGCCGCGGGCCTGCACGTCGAAGATGCGATCTACGGTCTGCGGCTTGAGCCAGCGCCGGCCGGCCAACGTGCCCTCGCAGGCAACGATGGACTGCAGCCGCGCCACCGAGCGCGCATTGCCATGGCCGTTGGCGGCGCCGATGTCGGCGCGGCACCAGTCCTCGCGATGGCTGTAGGCCGCGTCGGGCGCTGGGTTGCCCAGAGTGCGCAGCATGGGGCTGTCGGGCGGGATGGCCGAGAAGTCGACCGGCATGGGCGGTGGCGGCACAACGCGGGCCACGCGCACATCGTGCTCGGGCGGCAGGCCGATGTGGAAGTCTGCCCCCAGCGGCCCGGCCAGCTCGCTGGCGAGAAAGGCGCCGGTCTTCTGCCCGGTGATGCGGCGGATCAGCTCGCCGACCAGATGGCCGTAGTTCAGCGCGTGATAGCCCGAAGCGCTGCCCGGCGTCCACCAGGGCGACTGCGCCGCCAGCAGCGCCGTGCTGCGCTCCCAGTCGCAGAGGTCGCCCATGCCCATGGGCTGCTCCCAGCCGCTGACGCCCGAGGTGTGGCCCAGCACGTCGCGCACCAGGATGCCGCTCTTGCCGTTGGCGGCGAACTCGGGCCAGTAGGCGGCCACGGGCGCGTCCAGGTCCAGCTCGCCGCGGTCGGCCAGCAGCAGGGCGCACAGCGAGGTCATGGTCTTGGTGGTAGACCAGACATGGGTCAGCGTATTGCGGTCCCATGGCTGCTGCTGCGCCTCGTCGCGCCAGCCGCCCCAATGGTCGAGCACCAGCTCGCCCTCGATGGTCAGCGCGAGTGATGCGCCCAGGTCGTCGCCGCGCTCGAACAGCGCGTCGAACGCGTCGGCGAGCGGTTCCCAGCGGGGCTGGTGGTGGCCCAGCAGATGCTTCATAGCGGTCTCCTCAGAAGTCGTAGCTCGCGCCGATGGCGAACTGGCGCGGCGGCGTGTAGGTGACCTGGCGGGCGGCGCCCAGCAACGGCGAGGCGATGCTCATGCTGGTGTAGGCCGTCGTGTCGGCCACGTTGCGGACGTTGGCCCAGAGCTTCCAGTGGCCGGCAGCCGGCCGCAATGTGGCGGTGAGGTTCAGGAGGCCGTAGGCGCCCTGCATCGCATCCGGCGTGTTGAACTCGGTGAAGTAGAAGCGGCCGCGCCAGCTGTAGTCGGCGCGCAGCGTGGTGCGCAGCTCGCCCACACTGCCGGCCCATTCAGCCCCGAGCGTGGCCTGCTGCTTGGAGGCCTGCGCCAGTTGGCGGCCGCGCACATTGACCGGCGTTGTGGGGGCGTTGCGCAGGTCGACGTTGGTGAAGTCCGTGTACTTGGGATCCATCAGGCCGAGGCCGACAGACAGCGTCAGCGGCGCGATGGGCTTGACGGCGGCTTCGACCTCGACGCCGTCGATGCGGGCCGCCGACGCGTTGGCCAGGAGGGTGGTCGCCTGGCCGACCTGCGACACCTGCATGTCCTTGTAGCGGCTGCTGAAGACGGCGGCGCTGAGCACGCCGCGGCGCTCCAGGAACTCGGTCTTGAAGCCGAGTTCGATGCTGCTGACCTTCTCCGGCTTGACGAGATTCGGCTGCAGCGCGCCGAGGTTGACGGCGCCCGACTTGAAGCCATGTGCCCAGCGCGCATAGGCCAGGGTGCCGGCGGCGGGCTTGTATTCGATGCCGACGCTGCCCGGCGTGCTGGTCCAGCCGTCGCTCGGGTGGCCGGTGCCGGCCAGACCGAAGGCGGCGATGTTCTGGTACTCATCGGCGCGCTTGCTGTCGTGGTTGACGCGCAGGCCGGCCAGGAGCGACCACTGCGGATTCAGCATGTAGCGCAGGTCGGCATAGGCGGCGCTAGAGCGCGTATGCACGCTGCCACCGAGCAGGAAGCCGACGCCGCCCGGGAAGGGCACGGTCAGCGGCGCGCCCGGCACGAGAAAGCCCAGCGGCACCTGGGTGAGGATGGTGATGTCCTGGCTCTGGTCGAACTGCAGGGCCGTCACGCCGACCAGCCATTGCAGGGGGCTGCCCTCGTCGGAGGCGAGATGGATGTCCAGGCTCTTGTCGGTGCTGCCGGTCAGGAAGCCCGAGGTCGTGACCGCGGCTTCGGTGGTGTCGCTGTCCCAGAGCCGGTCGACCTTGCTGCGCCGCCAGCTCAGGGACGCGCTCAGAGTGTTCGTGCCAATAGGCAATTCCAGCAGCGCCTGCGCCGTGTTGACCTCGACGCGGTTGCTCGAGCCCTGGCTCTTGACGACGCGCGGGTCGCTGCTTTGCGTGACGCCATAGAGCAGCACCGGAATGGACACCGGATCGGGCAGCACCGGCACGCTCATGCCGGCGTCGCGCTCGCGGTAGTGGCCGGCTACCAGGCGCAGCGTGCCCAAGCCAGCGAGACCCGACTGCACCTGTCCCCGCAGTGCGCGGCTGGACTGGTCATCCAGGCGCCGCGGCCCCTCGGCCAGCGGGTTGCGGGTGTAGCCGTCGGCCTCTTTGACCTGGTAGGACAGCCGCCCCTCCAGCCCATCGCTCAAAGGCCCGGAGACAAAGCCTTCGCTCTCGCGCCGGCCGTCATTGCCGAGCAGCAGCCCGACACGCGCCTGCAAGGTGGAGGTCGGCAGCGCCGAGATGATGTTGACCGCGCCGCCGGTGGCATTGCGGCCATAGAGGGCGCCCTGAGGCCCGCGCAGGATCTCGACGCGCTGGGTGTCGAACAGGGCGGTGTTGGAGCTGGTCTGGTCCGACACATAGGCGCCGTCGGCATACAGGGCCACGCCGGGGTCCCCGCCGGCCAGGATGAAGACATTGCCGATGCCGCGCACAAACAGCTGGGTGGCGCCCTGCCCGTTCGTGAATGCGGTGTTGGGGCTGAGCATGACGAGGTCGGCCAGGCCGGTGTCGCCGCGCTCGGCCAGGCGGGCGCCGCTCAGCGCTGTGATGGCGGCGGGCGTGGTGTCCAGCACCGTCACGCGGCGCTCGGCCGTGATGACGACGCGCTCGATCTGGTTGGTTTCAGGAGCGGTCTGGGCCGCCGCCAGCGTGGACGCCGCGGCGAGCGCTATAGGGCTGAGTCTCATGCTCTGTCTCCGGTCGCCGCGTCTGTGTGGCGGCGTAAGAGCATGGTCGCGAGCCCGCTGGCAGTCGGCTATGGCGAATCGGCAGCGCGATGTGCCGAATCGGAACTTCTCAGCCCTTCAGCGTCTCACTCGGTGATTCGCCAAAGCGCTCGCGGTAGCGCGCCGCGAAGCTGCCAAGCTGCCAGAAGCCCCATTGCGCGGCGACAGAGGTCACCGTAACGCCCGGTGCGGCGGAACGCAGCTCCTCGCGCGCCCGGTCCAGCCGGTACTGCTGCAGATAGCGCTGTGGTGACACGCCGAAATGGCGCTCGAAGCCGCTTGCCAGCGCGCGCACGCCGACGCCGGCAGCGCGGGCGATCTCAGCCACCGACGGCGCCTCGGCCGCGTGGGCGTGGATGTAGTCGCGGGCCCGCCGCGTGGAGGCAGGCAGTGCGGCCGGAGCATCCAACCCGCGGGTGTAGTTGTTGGGCCAGGCCAGCAGCAGCTCGAACAGGGCCGCGTCGCGCAGGCCGTCCTCCAGCCGCGCGGCGGCCGCATGCGGGTAGGCCGGCGTGGCGGCCAGGTGGCCGAGCACACGCAGCAGGGCCGCCACCGGCGCGCCGCCGGCCTGGGCGCGGCCCTCGAAGCGCAGCGCATGGGCCATGTCCGAGCCCAGCAGCGCGCGGCAGGCGCTGCCCATGTCGGCGTCCGCCACGCGCAGGTTCAGCAGTTCCATGTCACCCGACATCTCCAGCCCCTGCACCTCGTCGGGCGCGATGACACCGGCATCACCGGCGCCGTACAGGTCGCGCCGGCCGCCACGCCAGACTTCGCCCTGGCGAAGATAGGAAAACACCCAATGCCCATGGGCGCGCGGCATGGCCATGCGGGTGGACGTGCCGTAGCGCACCTCGCCCAGGTGCAGGCGGGCGAACTCGGCGCCGCGCAGCTTCAGCGCCAGGCCGTTCTCGTCGCCGATGCGCAGGGCATGCGGGCCATAGACGCCACTGAGCACGGCCTGGGCCTCGTCGGGGTTGCTGGTCTCACAGACGGCGACGAGGCGCGAGTTGCTCAGCGCGGCATCAACCTCGGCCCCTTGCAGGGGCTGGTCGGCGCTGACGGCGGCGATGGGCAGCATGGCCGGGTTGTAGGCCAATTCCCGGCCCACCGCCATTGGTGCAATGCGTGGACGCGACAGTCACCCCCGAGACAGGCGTGACGAAGCGCATCCCCTAGTTCGAGCCGTCCCCAAGCTGTCCGTGCAACCCGTCGCAATCGCGCCGAACTCGGTGGCCGATTTGCCGCCCCGGTCGCATCGCTGTCCTCGCGGTCGCCCCGTTTCACACACTGCCGCCGCCCGCAGCCTCACGCTGGCGTGCATCAACCCCAAGGAGCAAGCCATGAACTTCAAAGCCACCCTGTGCGCCGCCGCCGCGGCCTTTTCCCTGTGCCTGTCGCTGCCGGCCCTGGCCGAGGATTCCAGCTACACGCCGGGCTCGGTCTGGTTCTTTTCCAACATCCAGATCGAACCGGGTCATTTCGAGAAATACATGGACTACCTCGGCGCCAACTGGAAGAAGGTGCAGGAGCTGGGCAAGAAGGAAGGCATCATCGTCTCGTACCACGTGCTGGCCGTGAACGCCCAGCGCCATGGTGAGCCCGACCTGGTGCTGGCCGTCGAGATCAAGGACTACCAGAACAACGCCCAGCAACTGGCCTTCCAGAAGAAGATCGAAGCCATGCTGGCGGCCGACACGCGCAAGCAGGACGTCGCCGCCGGCGAGCGCGGCGTCATGCGCAAGCTGATCGGCAATATGCAGCTGCAGGAACTTATCCTGAAATAGGCCCCAGGCCCACACCCAAAGCAAAACCGAAGCTTCGTTCAGCCTGAGGCTGTCCGCGGCCGGCAGGGCGCTGGCGACAATGCCCGGCTCACCACGGACCGCCCGCCATGCTTGAACTGCTCTCCGACCCGCAGACCTGGATCGCCCTCGCCACGCTGACCGCGCTGGAGCTGGTACTGGGCATCGACAACATCATCTTCATCAGCATCCTGGTGGACAAGCTGCCCAAGGCCCAGCAGGAAACCGCGCGGCGTGCGGGCCTGTTCGCAGCGATGTTCATGCGCATCGGCCTGCTGATGGTGCTGGCGTGGATCGTCGGCATGGTCGAGCCGCTGTTCAACGTGCCCGGCGTCGAACGGGGCATCTCGGGGCGCGACCTCATCCTCATCGGCGGCGGCCTCTTCCTGATCTGGAAGAGCACCGGTGAAATCCACGGCTCGCTCGAAGGCGAGGACGAAGACACCAGCGCCGGCGGCAAGGCCAAGGCGGCCTTTGGCGCCGTCATCCTGCAGATCATGGTCATCGACCTGGTGTTCTCGCTGGACTCCATCATCACCGCCGTCGGCATGGTGGACGACGTGCGCATCATGATTGGCGCCGTCATCGCCTCGGTCGGTCTGATGATGCTGTTCGCCGGCCCCATCGGCCGTTTCGTGTCCAACCACCCGACCATCAAGATGCTGGCCCTGAGCTTCCTGGTCGTCGTCGGCGTGGTGCTGGTCGCCGAGGGCTTCGGCCACCACGTGCCCAAGGGCTATATCTACTTCGCGATGGCCTTCTCGCTGGGTGTGGAGATGATGAACATCAAGATGCGCCGCAAGTCGGCCAGCAAGGTCAAGCTGCGCCAGCAGATCCCTGGCAGTTCGGGCGATTGAAGCGATGATCCGCGGTCATGGAAAAGCTGATGCGTTTCCCGACCGCGGTCCCGCACGATCCGAACATTGAGGCCTGGATGCAGGCCCATACGGGCGCGCTGGGCGACATTGCCCGGCACTGGTTCGACGCCATGCGCCGCTGCGGCGCCGACGTGCGCGAACTGCTGCATGACGGCCACCCGACCGCCTGCGTCGGCGACGCGGCCTTCGGCTACGTCAATGCCTTCACGGCCCATGTCAATGTCGGCTTTTTCAAGGGCGCCGAGCTGGCCGACCCGGCCGGCCTGTTGCAGGGCACGGGCAAGGCCATGCGCCACGTCAAGCTCCGGCCCGCCGAGCCCGTCGACGAGCCCGCCCTGCGGGCACTGATCGAGACAGCCTGCGCCGACATGCGCAGGCGCCGGTGATGGCGCTGCGCCTGCAGCCGTTCGAGGCCTTCGACGACCTGCCCTTCAGCCTGGGCGTCGAGGACCTGGTCGCAAGGCTGGGGCCGCCTAACCAACATTCCCGCAACGCGGCCGCGCTGGACGAGTACGACTACGGCCATTGCGTGCTGCGCTTCCAGGACAGCGGACGCCTTGAGGAGATCACCCGGCGCGCGCCGGTGCTGCAACTGGGCACGGTCGTCATTCCCTTTGCCGCGCTGGGCGGCTTCGTGCTCGCGCAGGATGCCGACGCCTTCGAGCGCGCCGGCTTTCTCGTCAGCCCGACCCTGGGCATCGCCTTCGTGCCAGAGGAGCCCGACTGGGTCACCGCGCTGGCGCGGCATTGCATTCCGACATGGCGGGCGCTGGAGCAGCGCTGATCAGGTGGCCCAGATGCGCGGGTCTGTGCTCGACAACGCCCACAGCCGCTGGCGCCAAAGCGCCCTCACCCGCCGCAGCGCCAGCGTCACCGTCTCGACTTCGTCGCCGACGACGCGGGCAAGCAGCATTGCGCCGCGCGGGCTGGCCAGATGCGTGACGCCGCTGCGTGCCACGTCGTCCAGCAAGGCGCGGCTGTGGGTCAGCAGCGCGTCCACATCAGCCAGTGTGCCGGTCTGCGCATAGACCAGCGTGCCGAGCACCCGATGGCCGGCCAGGCCACAGGGGCCGTCCATCAGCGCCGCGTCCGTCGCATCCAGCCAGCCACGGTCCAGCCATTGACCGGTGATCTCCAGATGCTGCAGCATCCGGCCGGTCACGAAGGGTTGCGCCGCGGCGGGCAAGCCCAGGCCCAGCACCTCGGTCGCGAACAGGCTGGCGCCCGGCGCGAGGCTGAGCTTCACTTCGTTGCGGGCGATGCAATCCGGATAGGCCAGCGTCTCCTGCGGCAGCCATTCCAGGCGAGCGCCCTCGCCCACCGTGGCCTGCACGACTTGGGCCGCCTCGCCGGCGTTGGAACGATAGAAGCGCGTCGCCGCCGGTGTCGTCACCAGCAGATGGGCACCGGCCTGCACGTCGACGTGGATGTCGAGCCGGTCACCGCCAACCAGGCCGCCGGGCGGATGCACGAGCACCGCGTGCGCGATGGCACTGCCCTCGGGGTAGAGGGTCTTCAGCAGGCGCAGCGGGCCATCGTGGCGGGCATGCACGCGGGTGGCGTTGCCGCCATCGCGCGCCGCGCTCAGCGTCAGGCGCGCCGGCCAGCGGATGGGATCAGCCGACAAGCAGGCCCTTGGTCTCGATGAAGCGCACCACCTCGTCCAGGCCGTCGCGCGTCTTCAGGTTGGTCATGACCCAGGGCTTGACGGGCCGCATGCGGGCGGTGTCACTGCGCATGACGTTCAGGTCGGCGCCGACATGAGGCGCCAGGTCGGTCTTGTTGATGACGAAGAGGTCGCTCTTGGTGATGCCGGGGCCGCCCTTGCGCGGGATCTTCTCGCCGGCGGCCACGTCGATGACGTAGATGGTCAGGTCAGACAGCTCGGGGCTGAAGGTGGCCGCGAGGTTGTCACCGCCGCTCTCGACGAAAACGATGTCGGCGTCGGGGAACTTCTCCAGCATGCGGTCCACCGCCTCGAGGTTGATGGAGCAGTCCTCGCGGATGGCGGTGTGCGGGCAGCCGCCGGTCTCCACGCCCATGATGCGTTCGGGCTCCAGCGCACCGGCCACTGTCAACAGGCGCTGGTCCTCCTTGGTGTAGATGTCGTTGGTGACGACAACCAGGTCCCAGCGCTCGCGCATGGCCTTGCACAGCATCTCGACGAGGGTGGTCTTGCCAGAGCCCACGGGGCCACCAACACCGACACGCAAAGGCGGTAGCTTCTTGGTGCGGTTGGGAATTGCGTGCAAGGGAGTCATGTGAGCCCCCCAACCTGCCGCTGAGCGTCAGGCCCCCCGAGGGGGATAAAAAAACTTGGAGCGGTCCGGCGTTTTTTTGTCATGAGCGGAACAGTCGTGAATATTGATTTTCGTGGCGGGCGCCATGGATGCCGAGCAGCGGCGCGAAGGCCATGGGCTCGGGCGCTGCCAACGCGGTCGCCACGGCTTGCGGGATGACTTGCACGAGGCGTGCCAACAGGCGCTGCCCCGAGGTCTGGCCCAGGGGCACGCAACGCACCGCGGCCTGCATCAGGTTCTCCGCCCAACCGAAGGCGATGGCCTGCAGCGCCGGCTCCAACGCAGCACCGCGGGACGCCGCGACTGCACCCATGACGACGGGCCAGGTCGGCGCCGGTTTGAGCTTTTGCAGCAGGGGCAACACCGCGGCATCGGGCATCAGGCCCTGCATCCAAACCACGAGGCTGCGGCCCATCTGCTGGGCCTGCTGCAGGCTCTCGCTGGTTTCGCGTGTCTGCAGCACCCAGGCATTGAGTTCTGCCAGCCGCGCGCCATCAAGCGCCAGCGTCGCCGCGTGCGCCGCCGCCGCGATCGGCAGCTCGGCGCGCGCCTGCACGAGTTCGAGCTGGTTCAGCAGCCAGTTGCCGGCACTGGTCTCGTCATGCACGACGCCGGCGTCAACCGCGGCCTCCAGGCCCTCGGAATAGCTGAAGCCGCCGACCGGCAAGGCCGGCGAGGCCAGCCAGAGCAGGTGCAGCAGCGAGGTGGGGGCAGCGGGGGTCGGCATGGGGCGATTCTGGCCCCGCCAGACGCACCCAACCTTCGCCATCAGAAGTGGAATGCGACGCCCGCGCCGTAGAAGCGCGCCGAGAGAGTCTGCTTGGGGGTCGTTGCTGCCCCAGCCTTGCAGGTCAGGCCGCGTCCAGTCGGTGGCCACTGGGGGCGACGGCCTGCGGCGGGCGGCGGGCGGCGGGCGGCGGGCGGCGGGCGGCGGGCGGCGGGCGGCATGCTAGTCGCGAGTTGTGCCGTGCTGCAGCCATCGGCGGCACCTAGGCCGCAACGGGAAAATTGCCGACCTACCTGCTACCGCTCACACCGGCGCCGTGCCTACACTGCGCCGCACTTCAAGGAGGCTCAAGCATGCGAGACAAGACAGCGGCCGTCAGACGTCCCGCCCTGGCCGGGCTGTTCGCCGCGGTGCTGGTCAGCGCCACGCCTTGCGCCCAGGCCTGGGAACCACCAGCCGGGGCCAGCGCCCACGAGATCCTGATCGGCGCTCGCAAGGATGCCGACGAGGGCCGCTTCGCCGTGGCCGCCGAGAAGCATCTGTGGTTCCACGAGCACGTGCTGGAACGCGATCCGGCGATGTCGGGCGTGCGCATGTCTTTTGCACTGTCCGACTGGGCCTCGTTGGCGCACCGCTACGCACCCGCCATGACCCAGCTGCTGGCCGTGCGCGACCAGGCCCTGGCACGGATCGATGCCGGCGGCCGCCCGGGCCAACAGGCGCTGGGCGAGGTCATCCACATCAACAACTACCTCGGCGGCCAGAGCGAGTCCACCCGCGACGCCTTCAAGCGCCTCGCCGACCGCGACCCGGTGCTGGCCGAGCGCGACGTGCTCGACGCGCTGCCCGCGCTGATCCAGCTGAACGAGTTCGAGCTCGCGAGCCAGCATCTGCGCGTCGACGCCGTCGTGGGCCGTGTGGAAAGCCTCTACAAGCTCATCCAGGAACATCCGCCGAGCAAGCTCTCGGCCAGCGAGCGGGCCGAGATGCTGCGCTCTCAGCAGCGCGTCATCGACGTGCAGCTGGCCCGCGTGGTGCTGGTGCTCGGCAAGGAACGGCGCGACGCCGAGGCCGAGCAGGTGCTGGCACGCGGGCGAGCCTTGCTGGGCCCTGAAGCCAGCGTCCACCACATGACCCAGGCGTTGCGCGGCGTTGCGCCTCCGGACGACCGCGACGGCTGACGCGCGCGGGCGTCAGTGCCCGTGCCCGTGCCCGTGGTCGTGGTCGTGGTCGTGCTTGCAGTCGGGGCCGTGCACGTGGACCGGAATGGGCAGCGGCTTGCGCGCCGGTGCCGACGCCGTTGCATGGTCGTGCGCGTGGCCATGGGCATGGTCGTCATGCCCATGGTGATGATGGCCATGCCCAGCCCCCTCGCCATACGCCCCAGCCTCGGGCTCGAAGGCGGCCTGCGCTTCGGTCACGATGAGGTGCTGGCGGCGCAGCATGTCGGCCAGCACGGGGTCGGGCTCGAACTGCAGCAGCTCGGCCTGCAGCTCTAGTGGCACATGGCGGTTGCCGAGGTGGTAGGCGGCGCGCAGCAAATCAAATGCGGAGCCGTGCTCTGCGCAGAAACGCACCTGCAGCACGGGCTGGGGGGCGGCGATGACGCGCAGCAGGGAACCGTCTTCACCCACAAGCACGTCGCCGCCGCGCAGCGCCGTGCCGCGGGGCAGCACCACGGCAACTTCGCGACCGGAACTGTCAGTCGCGCCGAATCGGCTCTTGCTGCGGGTGTCCCAATCGAGTTCGAGAGCGGGCGAGCGCTTGAGCAGCACGGCGGCGAGGCCACCGCCTTGAGGGAGGCGTTTGGAGAAGGTGTGCATGATGGGTTCGGAGGGCAACTGGTTAGTATTGTCGACGCGGTCACCTCAGGAGCGGCAAGCATGGACATCGTTCAACTGGTAGAGGCGCAAGACTCTCTCGGCTTTGTGCTTCCCGACGCCGTGCTGGCACGCCTGAATCTCGCAGCAGGTGACACCCTGCAGCTGACCAAGACGCCCACTGGCATCCTGCTCACGCGAGCCAATGCCGCAATGACCGAGCCGCAACCCGACTCCGTTCCACCACCTTGACTCCCCAATGACCGCGCCCACACTCGAAACCCTCACCGTCTCCGTCCAGGACCACATCGCCACCGTCCGCCTGAACCGGCCGGACAAGGTCAATGCGATGAACGCGGCGATGTGGCAGGACATCCGCCGCGCCTTCGACTGGGTGGACACGCAGCCAGAAGCGCGCGTCGCCGTGCTGGAAGGCGAAGGCAGGCACTTCACCGCCGGAATCGACCTGCAGATGATGATGGGCATCGCCCCGCAGATCGAAGACCCCTGCGACGGCCGCACCCGCGAGGGCTTGCGCCGGGTCATCCTGGACATGCAGGACACGTTGACCAGCCTGGAGCGCTGCCGCAAGCCCGTGCTCGCGGCCATCCACGGCGCCTGCGTCGGCGGCGGCATCGACCTGATCTGCGCCGCCGACATGCGCTACTGCAGCGGCGACGCCTACTTCTCCATCAAGGAGATCGACATCGGCATGGTGGCCGATGTCGGCACGCTGCAACGCCTGCCCAAGCTGATCGGCTCGCAGGGCCTGGTGCGCGAGCTAGCCTACACGGGCCGGCGCGTGGAGGCGGCCGAGGCGCGCGAGATCGGCCTCGTCAATCGCGTGTTCGACAGCCGCGAGGCGCTTGGGGTTGGCGTGCGCGAGATCGCCGCGACGATTGCGTCCAAGTCGCCGCTGTCCATCCGCGGCACCAAGGAGCAGCTGAACTACGCCCGCGACCACTCGGTGGCCGACGGCCTCAACTACATCGCGACTTGGAACGCCGCGATGTTGATGAGCGAGGACCTGACCAAGGCCATGATGGCCGGCAAGGGCGCGGTGCCCTCGTTCCGCAATTGAGCGCGAACGCAGCGGACGCCGGCACCGCCACGTTCTACGACGGCTACGCCACCCAGTTGGCCGCCACCGAGGCCAGTCGCAGCGCGATGCTGCCCCTTCTCGAAGCTGCTTTGCCGCCGGGCGCCTGGGTGCTGGACGTCGGCTCGGGCTCGGGCCGGGACGTGGCGGCGCTGCAGCAGGCCGGGTTCGAGGCCTTCGGCGTGGAGCCCAACGCCACCATGCGCGAAACCGCGCTGCGGCTGCGGCCCGGCCTTGCCGGACGGCTGCGCGACGCCAGCCTTCCCCAACTGGGCACGCCCTTCTCGGACTGCTGCCCCCAGGGCTTCGACGCCGTGGCGTGCAGTGCCGTGCTGATGCACATCGCCCCCGCCGACCTGCCCGGCGCACTGGCTTCGCTCGCTCGGCAGCTTCGCCCTCTCGCCGCAGGCGACGTGGCCCGCTGCCGGCCCGCACTGCTGATTGCCCTGCCGGAAATGAACCCCGGCCAGTTGAGTGGTGACCGCGACGCCGATGGCCGTCGGTTCCACAACCACGCCCCGGCCACGGTGCAGCGGCAGCTCACCGAGTTGGGACTGATGCTGGAGAGCAGCAGCGTCAACGACGCGGTGCTGGCCAGCACCGACACGCGCTGGCACATGCTGGTGTTCAGGCGGATCTGAGCGCGTCGCGAAGAGCTTCGCCATTGCGACGCGGCTCGTCATCGCAGATGTTCATTCCAGCACCCGATCAGGCAACAATTCCTGCGTGGATCGAGGCCCGCTGTGACAGCCCGCCGACCGGATTCGTTCACCCAGGGAGAACCGCGTGGATTTCGCTCAATGGCAGCACCGCCCGGGCAGGCGCTTCACCGGCATCGGCGTCGTGGTGCTGCTGCATCTCGTGCTGGGTTGGGTCTTGGTCAGCGGCCTGGCGCACCACATCGTCCAGGTGGCCCGGCAGGCCCCTGTGGAGATCAAGCTCATCCAACCAGAAACACCGCCGCCGCCATCGCCGAAGATGGCCTTGCTGCCACTGCCCACCTTGTCTCCCCCACCGCCGCGCTTCATACCGCCGCCCGAAGTGCAGGTGACGCAGCCGCCGGAGACGACCGTCGCCGCCGCAGCCATCCCCCAGCCTTCGCCTGGCGCGGGCACTGAAGCGGCACCACAACCAGGCCGGGGCCAGCCGGGAGGCGCGCTGGTGCGCACACCGCTGCAACTGGACTTCAGCAAGTGCGGCTCACCGGCCTATCCCGACATCGACGTGCAAGGCACGACGATGGTCGTCTTCACGATGGACATCTCCGGCGCCATCTCTGAAGCGCGCGTGGTCGAGTCCAGCGGCCCGTCACGCAGGCACAAGGTGCTCGACAGACTGGCCGTCACCTTCGTGCTGTCCTGCAAGGGCACGCCCGGCACGGTGAATGGCAAGCCCGTTACGCTGCGCGGCATCACGCCCATCACCTGGAACCTGAAGGACTGAGAAGCCGGCTTTGGCTAGGACGGGCGGGCCTGCCCGCGTGCGTTGGCCATCCAGCGTCCCTCGTGCCGCGCCGCGCTGAATCCCGTGGCTAATTCCTTTTCGTGCTGTCCGGCGCGAGCTTGCGCCGCCTCATGGCTTCCATGCGCAGCCCCTGCGCGGCAGCAATCAGTTGGCTCTGCTGCGCGGGCTTCCCAGCGCTAAGCGCCATGGTCTCGAGGAAGGCTGCCGAGGCTTCCGCGTTGGAGATGAACTCCACGCTTTGCAGCGTGTCCTTCTTGTCGATGGTCCACTCCTTGAACGGCGCGTCGGGCGCTGGGTTGCGACGCATCTCCGCAAGGATGTCGCCGCGGGTCACGCCCGCTTCGAGGCGGCCCTGCCACTGCCTGGCCCATTGGGCCGCAGGCTCGTCGCGCACGTTTTGCGCCAGCGAAACGAGCGTATGGTGGGCCTCGTCCGCATTGCCGGCATAGGCGTAGGCCAGCGCAGCGGAGCGAGCGAGCGCGTCGACTTCGCGCGCGGTCTGCCAGGCCGAGATGACACCTTCCAGCGCTGCGCTGTCCGGGGCATCCGTGGCGGCCACTTCGGTCTTGAAGACCGCCAAGGCAGCTTCCGGCGATTGCGGGTTCAAGCCGCGGGCGCGCTGCAGATGGGCCTGAGCAGCCTGGAGATAGGCGCGCCTGGCATCGCCCACGTTGCGCTCGGCCAGGCGCAGGTTCGCCATGCCCAGCAGGTACCGGGCCTCGAAATTGGCGTCCTCCCCTTGCAGAACGGCATTCAGCGCCGGCAGGGCGTCCTGCGGGTTGCCCCAGTCGATCTGCGCCCGGCTCAAGGTGAGGCGGGCCAGGTCGTCGTTCGGGAACTGCGCCGCCAGGCCGGCGACCTTCTTCAGCAGCGCCTCCCCGGCTGGCCGGCTCGGGCACGCCTTCAAGGCGGCATCCGCCAGCACGAATTCGCCCGCCGCACGGGGCAGCGCATGAAACCTCACCCGGCTGGCGGGCAGCGATGGGAGTGCCACACGCAGGGCATCCGTGCCCCGAAGGCTGTACCGCCACATCACCTGCCCGATCTCGGATGCCTTCAGGCCGTAGGCCCGCTCGAAGGCCGTCGTCGGGGAGGCGCCGCGGTCGACGAGCCCGAGATAGCGGTTCAGGCGCTGGCGCCTTTCTTCCGAGGACAGCATGTAGTGCGTCAACAGCCAGGACTTCGCCTCGAACTCCAGGCGCGCCCCGCCCGGTCCGGCATAGTTGTGGGCGTTGGCGAGCTTCTCCTCCAGGACGTCGCCATACTCCAGGCTGGATACCCGGTTGTCTCTGACAAGTCGCAGGTAGCCACCGATCTCCTTCGGCACCCGGCCCACCACCATCTGCTTTTCCGAGAATCGCGCGGCGGAGAAGTACTGCGCAAAGCCGTCGACGAACGACGTCGGGACGCGGATGTCCGTGTGGCGATAAAGGAAGTGCCGCGCATACGCCTCGAAGACATAGGACAGGGTGTCGTCCAGCGGTGAACGGTCGAGTTGCTCGTCGGCGAGGCTGGGGACGCGTTCCAGATGCACGCCGAATCCCTGGACGCCGGAAGCGCAACTGCTGTACAGGCCCACGGCATCGGCCGGCACGCTGGCATCAACCTCACGCAAGGCCGAGACCCGGCTGTGGTAGTACAGCGTCAGCTTGGGTTCCTGCTGGTCGGCCTTGCCATTGGTTTGATGATTAGGCCGGGTGTAGAGGCGCAGCAGATGGTCGAGCTTTTCCAGGTTGTCCAGCAGCTGGGTGACGTCTTCCTGGTTGGCGTCGGAGTACACGACGAAGCGCTGGCTTTCGGCCCGGACCCACGCGGAGAGGTCGTCCTTCTTGCCGGCCACCTCCACGCGCTCCAGGTTTGCCGGGCGGGTTTGCTGGGCGCCGGCGGCGCAGGCCGACAGCAGACAGAAGGCGGCGGCGAGCGTGTTTGCCCAGGGTCCCTTGCGCATTGGCTGTTCCTTCTGGAAGTGTGGCTCGGTGCGTGGTTGCAGATCCGAGCTTTCATCCTAACGGCCAGTCGCTGCCGCGCGGGCGCCCTCCAGGGCCCAAAGCAGGTTCAGCGACACATTGTTATGCCCGGCCCGCTTGGCCCGGACGTAGGTGGCGACGGCGCCCAGCGCGCGCAGCTCTTCAAGCGTCGTGACGCCGACGCTAGCCAGCATCGCTGCGGACTTGGGGCCGAGGTTGGCCAGGGACTCGATCGTGTCTGACATGTGCGGACCCTAGTCGATCTGGTCGATCGCCCAATCGAACGACGGGTCGCCCACGTCGTTGTGCGCGATGTTGAAGTCCTTGCGCTGGATCAGCAGGTCCACATAGGCGCGGCCCTTGTAGCGCGCCTCGTAGGCGATCACGTCGTTCACGTTGCCGGGCGCATTCGCGCTGGTCAGGATCAGGTGCACGGGTAGACGGGGGCTGGCCGTGAAGCGCGCCTGTTCGTCCTGGATGTTCCTGGCCGTCAGCGCCCAGAAGGCGCCATCGAACAGCAGGTAGTTCCTGAAGAAGGGCGTGCCCGCGGCTTCGGTGCTCAGCAGGATGGAGCCCAGCAGCCCGCCGTAGGACGTGCCCGAGAAGCTGCGCACGCCCGTCGTGCGGTAGTTGGCCTCGATCAGCGGCGCCAGTTCCTCCTTCAGGAAACGGGCATAGGCCGGCGCGCCGTTGACGGTGTAGTCGATGGCCCGACGGTCACCCGGGCCCTGCTCGATGTTCACCAGGATCATCGGCTTGCGGCGCTTGTCCAGCAGCTGCGAGAACGAGTTGAAGCTCCACTGCCCGTCGGTCGCGTACATCACCGCATAGCTCTTGCCCGAGGTCGCGTAGTTCTCCGGCAGGTAGACGTGATACGGGTAGGTGATGCCCGTGATCCTGGACGTGATGGACTTGTCGCGCTCCAGCGTGCCCACGTAGACGTAGTTGGGCGTGATCACCACCGGCGGCGGCGTGACGGCCGGCGTCGCGTCGCTGCTCGACCCGCCACCGCCGCAGGCGGACAGCAGGCAGGCAAAGCTCAGAAGCAAACACCGGCGTCTGGACATGGAAGGCCCTCGAGTTGTCTTCTGCGCAGTTCCGGGCACTGCGGTCACGCAGACCCCCGGCGCAGCAGCGTCAGCCCGATCAGCCTGGACACCACGGCCGCCAGGTAGCCCACGCCAACGAACATCTCCAGGCTGGTCGCAGCCCGAGCCAGCGGCCGCACCGGGATGACGTCGCCGATGCCCGTGCTGGACAGCAGCGCGAAGCTCAGGAACATCAGCTCGGACCAGGTGCGGGGCTGTTCGGCGTTGACGGCGGCCGAGAAGCTGCCTGGTTGCACCGCCTGCAGCACCACGAAGCTGTAGGCAAAGCCCCAGGCCAGCAGTGTGAAGGTCGCGCCGGCCGCATACAGCTCGTCGGTCGTCGCATGCATGTCGCTCATCATGTAGGCGACGAGGCTGCCGGCAGCATAAAAGTAGAACAGCGCTTCCAGCGCGGCGGACCAAGGCTGCAGCCAGTGCATTTCCCACACCGCCTGCAGTACCAGCATGGCGATGGCCGGCAAGGCCAGGCAGACGCTCAGCCACGTCAGGCCCGGCGTGCGGCGCACCATGCCAGTCGTGAAGATCAGCACCGTGATGCCGAAGGCGCTCAAGGCGATGGGGCCGGCACGCGTCGATTCGAGGATCGGGTAGAGCAGCAGGCCCACCAGCTGCACGATCAGCAAAATGGCCGACGGGTGGCGGCGCGTAAGGGCGAGAAGTCTTCGGTGGGGCACTTGCATGCCGGGATTCTGTGCCGTACGGCTTCGCGCCAGGCGCGAATCAGGGGCGCGCCTCGCTCGACTGCCGCTGACGCAAACCGGCGCGCTTCCTTCGGCGGATCTCAGAAAGGCGTCGGGCTTCGCGATCCGAGATCGATTGAAGTCGCCATTCGCACAGGCCTGTTCAGCCGCGCCGACGAAGCACCAGCGCCAGCAGGCCGCCACCCAGCAGCAGCGCCACCGAGGGCTCGGGAACCGGCGCATAGGGCACGTTCCAGTCGATGCCGCTCTGGCTGCTCAGCGTGTAGCCGATGGCACTGCCGGCCACCGTGACGCCGCTGACGCCTTGCCATGTCAGCGTGCTGGCGAAGTCGCTGGCGGCCTCGCTGAACCAGTTCGGCCCGGCGCCGGCCGTGCCAGCAGACGCTCGCGAGAAGACACCCAACTCGAACGGCGTGCCCAGCTTGACCGTGACGCTGAAGTTGACGTCCTGGTCAATCACCTGGTGAAACGGAAAGCCGCCCTGCCCCTGGCCTTGGGCGCGAAAGCTCTGCCCGCCAACCGGCGCGTTGTTGAGCCAGACCTGGCTGCCGATCCGGGTGTAGCTGTTGCCGATGGGCAGGCCATCGAGCACGCCGTCGAGATGGACGCTGAAGCTCACCACGGCGTTCTGGCCGACCTGGGCCGGGTTGGCCGGCATCAGCGTCCACGTGTCGGTCCATCCTGCCGTGCTTTCGGCCGCTGCGAAGCCGGCGCTGGCATTGGCGCGGAAATGTGCGTACATCCCGACCGAGCCGTAGGTAGCGCTGCCATGCGAGTCCGCCTGAATGGAAGGCGTTGCCTGGTTGTAGGTGCCGCTGGTCGCCAGTTGCTGTCCCGGCGTGGTGGTCGAGGCCGCGTTGCAGTTGGACAGGCCCGGCCGCCAGTCGAACAGATTGCCTTCGGTCGGGAAGGCGCCAGTGGCCAGGCCGGCGCAACTCGATACGAGAGCGCCCGTGGCGCCGAGATTCTGTTGGCTCAATTCGGCCGCGAAGGTGGGCAAGCTTGCCAGCGCGAGGGGCAGCACTTTGAGGCAGAGGCGCATGTCGGGCTCCTTGTTTGGTGGCCGAAGGCTATGCGTCTACCCAGGCGCCGTCAGTCCCTAAATCCGGCTGATCCCTGGCGTGCTGGAAATACGTCTGCACACCGAAGGTGTCGTGTTCGGGGGCCGCCGAAATGTGGTGTTTGCGGTGTCTTGCCAGCGAACGGGCTGGGACCCCGGTTTTCGGCTTTTCCGCGGGCGCTTTGGTCGACCTGCAGTCCTGCTCCTTACAGCAGCACCCCCATCCGGGTGGTCGCTATGAACCTAGGGAGTAATGCCTGCGGCCTGGCGGCGACTGCAGCACGCGGGGTGTCGCCCCGCGTGCCAACCAACAGGAGATCTCTCGAATGAACAACGCACATCACACCGCCCCTGCCCCCCACCGCACAGCCATCACGCCCCATCGGCTGGGCGCCCTCGGAGTGGCGCTTGCGGCTGCCCTCTTGCTTCCTCAAGGGGCCGCCGCACAAGCACCGGCATACCAGATCACGTTCAAGAACCTGACGAGCAATGCCGCGGCGACGGGGGCGGCGACGACACAGACCGGCCAGCGGCTTTCGCCACCGGTGTTCATCACGCACAGCGACGCCTACACGGCCTTCACCGTCGGCCAGGCCGCGCCGGAGACGATCTGGCGCATTGCCGAAGGCGGCAATCGCAGCTTCCTGCTCGACGAAGCCAACGCCCTTGTCGGCACGAGCGTGCTCAGCGTTGCGGCGCCGCTGTCTGCGCCTTTGCCTCAACAGGACTCCGTGACGGTCATGGTGAATGCCAATGCCTCCCACCACCTGCTGTCGTTTGCCAGCATGCTGGGCTGGACGAATGACGGCTTCATCGGCGTCAGTGGCCTGGACCTGTCGACCATCACCGGCACCGTCACGATCAACCTGTACGGCTACGACGCGGGTTCGGAGAAGAACAACGAGGCCAACGGCTTTCTCGGCGCACTCGGGCTGGGCAACGCCCGCGATCCCGAAGGCGGTTTGATCACCACCCACCTGGGCATCCGGGGCGACGCGAACGCGCCAGCGGCCTGGAACTGGCTGCCCGGCCCCGCAGCCAGCCTGACCATCAGCGCTGTGCCCGAGCCGACCACCTGGGCTCTGCTGGCGGGCGGACTGCCGCTGCTTCACCTGCTGCGCAAGCGTGCAGGCGCCGGGAACGCGCACAAGGTCTGAGCGAAGTTGGGTAGAGGATGTGAAGGCAGCGGCGGGGCCGGCAGCAGCATGTCCACGCCAGCGCGGATGCCGCCTGCTTGGTGCTGTAGGTAGCGCCGGCACGGTCGGCTGATGCGCATGTTCAAGCGGCTTCATTAGTACGTTGCCAGCTTCCCCCCAACAAGAGGGCTTGCCACGAGGCAACCACGAACCTAGCCTCGCCAATCGGACGGATGCAGTGACTGACTGATCTTGTCGCGAGGGCTACTGGACAGGCACTTCTCGCCAACTGCCCAGGCCGGCGAGGTTGCGGCCGGAAAGAGTGGTTGCTCCGAGACGGCCTGCGCCTCCAACCCAAATGCGGTTAATTCGGAGTGTTCATGAAGATCACAAGACTTGGCGCAGCCTTCGTATTGGCAGGATTGGCTACGCTTTCGCAAGCGGGTGTCCTCCTGAGCGAGGGCTTCGACGACGTGGCGACCCTGGCCGGCAAGGGCTGGGTCCTGGCCAACGTCAGTTCACCCAGCCCCGGCACCGACTGGTTCCAGGGCGACAACACCACGGCGTTTACCGCGCAGGCGGGCGCTGCCAACGCTTACATCGCTTCCAACTACCTGGCCGCTCCTCCCGGCGGGTTCATCGACAACTTCCTGATCACACCGTACTTCTCCCTGGAGTCCGATGTGACCCTGACGTTCTATGCCCGCGGCGACGGTTCCGCGGGTGCGGGCTTCTCCGACACCTTTGCCGTGCTGGCCGGCGCCACCGCCCAGGGTGGCAGTGAAGTCGTCACCGAGAGCCTGTCGCCGACGGTGGCATTGGTTGATGACTGGACCGCGTACACCGTGATGCTGCCCGGGTTGGGCGCGGGCGCGATAGGCCGCTTCGCCTTTGAGTACTTCGGCGACGCCGACACATCCAACTACATCGGTATCGACACTGTGATGGTGGCCGCGGCCGAATCAAATGCCGCGCCCGAACCCCAGACCATTGCGTTGGTGGCACTGGGCTTGGCTGCATTGGTGCAGGCGCGCCGCAGGTCGGTCTGACACGAGAGGATGATCACCATGGCTCAAATCAAGTTCAAGGCTGCGGGTCTGATTGCCGTCATGTCGGTGCTCGTCGGGTCGGCCCCGGTATTTGCGGCCGATGCGGTGGGAATGCGCATCGTGCGCGACCCGGTGACGGGCCAGCTGCGCCCGCCCACGGCCGACGAAGCGAAGGCGATGGACGAGGCCGCCGCCAAGGCCCGCGCTGATGCGGCCGCTGCCGCACCGGGAGCCAATCCCGACACCCGTGATCCGGTGGAAATCCGTACGACCAACGGCGTGCGCTACCGCGTCAACGATGCCTTCTTGTCATATTCGGTGGTCACCCGCAAGGCGGACGGTTCGCTGGACATGCAGTGCGTGACCGGGAAGGAAACCGCAGAGAAGCTGGTCCGCGACCCCAAGGCCGCCGTCTCCACCGTTGATCAATCTCGCGGGAAGCACAGCCATGAAGAAAAGTGAGTTCCTGGGCGCACTGGCGGGCGTCCTGCTGGCCGCCTCTGTCCTGCAGGCGCAGGCCGCAGCCACCATCGTCATCCAGAACTTGAACGCCGCGGGCGAAGGGTTCAACGACCCGACGCCTGCAGCTCCCGTGGGTGGCAACGTCGGCACGACACTCGGCCAGCAGCGCCTGATTGCCTTCCAGACCGCGGCCAACATTTGGGGTGCGACGCTCACCAGCTCGCAGACCATCGTCATCCGGGCCAGCTTCGAGCCGCTGACCTGCACTGCAACCTCCGCCGTTCTGGGCAGCGCCGGCGCATGGAACATATGGCGTGACTTTGCGGGCGCGGCCAAGGTCAACACCTGGTATCCCCAGGCGCTCGCCAACAAGCTTGCCGGCGTGAACCTGAGCGCTGGCGACCCGGTCGATGGCCAGGACATCCGCGCGCGCTTCAACTCGCGCCTCGGCTTGTTCCCAGATTGCCTGCCAGGCTCGCCCTTCTACCTCGGACTCGACAACAACCACGGTCCGAACGTCGACCTCATCACCGTGCTGCTGCACGAGTTCGCTCATGGCCTGGGCTTCCAGACCTTCACCAGCGGCAGCAGCGGTGCACAGTTCGACAACCGTCCGTCGATCTGGGATCACTACATCTACGACGACACGGCCAAGCTGCTGTGGGTGGACATGACCAACTCGCAACGTGCGGAGTCGGCGTTGAACACCGGCAAGCTGACCTGGAGCGGAGCCGGGGTGCTGACCAGCCTGCCCACGGTGCTGAGCCTGGGCACGCCCTCGCTCACGATTGGCGGGCCCGCGGCCGGTTCCGCGGCGGGGCCGTACAACATCAGCACGGCCTCCTTCGGCGCGCCGCTGTCGTCGTCCGCCGTGACCAGCACGCTGATGCCGGTGGTTGATACCGGCACCTCGACGGGTCTGGCCTGCAACCCATTGAGCGCCGCCAACGCGCTGGCCGTGAATGGCCGCATCGCCTTGGTGGACCGCGGCACCTGCACCTTCGCCATCAAGGCCAAGAACGTGCAGAACGCGGGCGCCATCGGTGCGATCGTCGTGAACAACGTCGCAGGAAGCGCGCCCGCCCTGGGCGGCGCCGACCCGACAGTGACGATTCCAGTGATCAGCGTGTCCCTGGCCGACGGGAATCTGTTGAAGACCGCGCTGTCCAAGCGCACGCGCACTTCCTCGGGCGTCACCGCGCTGATGGGCGTGAATGCCTCGCAGTACGCCGGTGCCGACATTTTCGGCCGAGCCCGCCTGTTCGCGCCGAATCCGTTCCAGAGCGGGTCGTCGGTATCGCACTTCGACACCATCGCCTTCCCGAACCTGCTGATGGAGCCGGCAATCAACGGCGATCTGCTGCACGCAGTCACTCTGCCCCAGGACCTGACCTTCGCGTTGCTGAAGGACATCGGCTGGTAGGCCGCACTTCACTGGGATCGACTCAGGGGCGCGGAGAAATCCGAACTCACACGCACGGCATCGCCGCGCCTTCCTGGCGGGCTGGGCGGCAACGGCACCTTGCACCCGCAGGTTTGGGTGAGCACAGCGAACCCCAACGCTCTATTCGCCCGCATCCATCTCCGCGCCACTCACGCTTGCCCGACCAGCGTCGATGACGCCTTCGCGAATGAAGCGATGAATGCTGGAGTGCGGCCAGTCCGCCGCTCGTTCGGCCCAGCCATGCTTGACCGGATTGAAGTGGATGTAGTCCACATGCCGCTCGAAATCGGCGTCGTCGCGGATCAGGTGTTCCCAGTAGCGCGGTTGCCAAAGCCCTCGCTCCCCTTTTGCAGCCCGGCTCGCACTGACGCGCTCGCCCGCCGGTATCTGTCGCGAGCAGCCCTGCTTGATGAGCATGATGCGCGTGGCGAAATCAGCGTCCTCCCGCAGCAGCGTCATCAGCAGGTGCAGGTGGTCGGGCAGCACGCAGACGGCGTCCAGCACGAACGGGCGTGACGTGCGTACGGTACGGAAGCTGTTCCGTAGCGCGTTGATGTGATCCGTCAGCAGTTGCCCGCTGCGGTCGGCCGCGTTCAGCGTGAAGAAGTAGGTAGCGCCCGGGGTGTCGGCGCGGCGGTAGCGCATCGGGCTTTTCGTAGGTTGGGGTGAACGGAGTGAACCCCAACGCATTCTGCCGGCCGAGATGTTGGGCTTCGCAGGCTCAACCAACCTACTAGCTGAATTTACTTTCTGCAGGCACCGCTGACAGCCTGTGTGATCAGCCAGACAGCGGAACTAGCAGCGAAGGCGGTGTTTCCGGTAGCGTCGATCACCGAGGTCGGCTCCTGCGGCGGCGGCACGGTCGGGAGTTGGTAGACCTCACGATTGGCCGGCGAGATGCAAGGCCGGATTGCTGTCGCTGCAATCGCCTTGCCCAGGCGACTGTCCTCGCCCTGCGCGGCAGCATGCGGCGCCTGAGCAGACAACATCGAGCGTCGGACGCTCAGGTCTAGCGAACGCCCCGAAAACGCCGCACCTGACTCCGGTGTGGCGATCAAGGCTGCAGCGGAAGGTCTGGCGGGACGCACAGTCGAGCCCGTGTCGGACTCTTCCGCTGCACACGGTGATGCGATGAACGCATGAGCCGCGAGTAGCGCAAAGGACGCAATATTGAAGCGCATGCCCGACTATAAAGTTCGGCAGGTTGGGGTGAACGGAGTAACCCCCAACGAATTCTGCCGGCCCACCCCATCAATCGGATGGATACGCTGGCTTCCAGGTGTAGATGAACACTGCGATGGTCATCACCAAAGTAGCCAAGAGATAGACAGCCGGCCAAACACTGTGACTGCAGTTGGCTTCGTCAGCATCCGGCCCAAGGCCCGGGCAAAGAACTTGACCCATTACCACCAGCAAGGCTGCCAAAACAAGGAGTGGGAACAACCACCGCACCCATCGCCGCCCCTTGATGAGCCAGTAGCCGAGCGCACCGGGCCCCGAAGCCAAGGCCGTCTTCAACAGCAGACCAACGCCTCCTCCCGGCGCACCTACCGCTTCAGCGGAACTGCCCATCCACAGATGAGCTGTTGTCACGAAGGTGAATGTCCAGCATGTGATGGCGATGGCCCAAATGGGGGCCGGTACATCCTTGGTGTTCACGCTTTGAGGCGCCGTTTGGTTCGGCAGTTGAGTTGGTTGAGGGTGAGCGGAGTGCACCCAACGCAGTCTGCCGGCCGAGATGTTGGGGTTCGCAGGCTCACCCCATTAACCTACCGGGCTTGGGTCACCTGAGGCCGCCTGGCAACTAGCGAATTTCGATCCGCACGAACACTCTTGGGCGCGTCTCTGTACCGTTCAGCCGATCAATAGTGCCGTGAATACGTCCGTCTCGCATCCATCGCTGGAACTGCTTGCGCATGATCCTGTTGACGAAGCCAATTGGGTGCCCTTGCCAGCGGACTATCACCGCGTCCTCATCGACCGTATTGCCGGGATCGCCGTCGAAGACGACCGTGTCTCCGGCGCGAAGGTGGTTGACGTCTTGCTTGCAGACATACCGAACACCCGCAAGCTCCGTGAGGAAGTCGAGAGGCACCTGAGCCTCTGGGAACACAGGGATCAATTCGAAGCCATCGCTAGGAAGTGCGGCGCCGGTGTAGCCGAGCAATGCCATGCTCGACGCGGGGAATGGGTGAGGCAACCGATGCCTGTCCAAGTACTCAGCGAAGTCTTCGCGCGACCGAGGAGGCAGCCGGCGCAAGAAGGACTCCAGCACGCCGACGTGGAAGGCATCCGTGCTGCGCAAATCAAACGCCTGGAAGCCTTGAAACCCGGCGTCCTTGGCAGCTTCGAAATCTTCGGTGCCACGAAGGTAATGGAAAGCCGGCAGTCCTTCACCGTCAATGTGAACGATGCCAACACTGCGTCGCAATCGGTCAGGCACGCTCAGATCCACAGGCCGCCAAGTAAGCCAGAGCGCTGTAGGTTCAACGATGTACTTCAGTGTGTTCATGGGGGGCTGCTAGCTGCCCGCAGAAGGGGCAAGCGACGTGCCAGGAGCCGGGTTACGAATTTCAACCGTTGGGCAGTCAATGGTACTGGCAGCTGCATCGACATGAGGTCAGCCAAAACGTGTTCAAGCTGGTGCGGCGTCAAGTTGTCCAGGAGTTCGGCTATTTCGCCACGAACTTGCGGCCACAGGGCGAAGACGCGCTGAACAAGATCTATGTGCGTGCAACGCTGAAGCTCCGCCGGCGCCGTGCCAGCACGCCACCTGATGTGATGAGTCCCTCTGGCGATGTAGCGATCCAACTGCTCGTCCGACCAGCCACCTACACGGCTGAGGTCGAGTTCACTTCCAAGGCTTGTGCCGTTGTCGAAGCACGGGCTCAACCTGCACCCCGTCGTTTTGCCGTTGGCAAGGCCGAAGACGATCGACCAGTTATCTTGATGGCGATCCGTGTTACCTATCAATGCATCGAACACAACGGCCCCTGCCCACCAATGCCGCCAATTCGTAGTTAGGCCAGCCCCAATGCTGAGCGCGCGCATGAGGTTCGCGTTGTCCTGAAAGTTGTGGGCACTGCCCTTCTCTCGATCAAAGTCTGGGTGAATCTTCTGAAGGAAATCTCCACCGAGGACAGACGCCTCATGTCCGTCCGTAAAAAACCATTCGATGAGTGCGCCGCAGATGCCAGTCTCCGAGTTCCAGGCAGCGAAGGCCGGCGGGACCTCAATGCCCATCTCGCAGCCAACCCGGTATGCAATAACTTCAGCCCAGTACTGTTCTGGGTAGGCTTTTCTTGAACGCTTGAAGAGGTATCGCCGCCCAGGAACGATGACTGGGTCATTCCCTTCCAACGGCGCAAACCTAGCTTCCTTCGCTCGCTTGCCTTCTGGGTAAATGCCGAAGTCCTCGTCCAACTTCCAAGACGCTACGTCGATGGCAGTGGCTTGTACGAGAGGTGGGCGAGGCATCGATCTGGTGAGCGTGGCGTGCCAAGCTGCACGAACAGTGGACTCTAGCCGCGCTCTTCTGAACGATGACTGACTGCGCGAAGAATGTCTGGGCGGCTAGCCCCGGTTAGCCCTTGCACCTGATGTTCAAAACAAAAAATACCTCTGCGCCATCGGCAACTCCTTCGCCGGCTCGCAGGTCAGCAGCACGCCGTCCGCCCTCACCTCGTAGGTCTGCGCGTCGATCTCCATCACCGGCAGGTAGTTGTTGAGCAGCATGTCGGCCTTCTTGACCGAACGACAGCCCTTCACCGGTACCAGCGTCTTGGCCAGGCCCAGCTTCTCGACGTTGCCCTGCCCGGCCTGGCTGACGAAGGTCAGCGAGCCTTGCTGAAGCGCCGCGCCGAAGGAGCCGAACATCGGCCGGTAGTGCACCGGCTGCGGCGTAGGGATGGACGCGTTGGCGTCGCCCATCGCGGCGGCGGCGATGAAGCCGCCTTTCAAGATGAGTGACGGCTTCACGCCGAAGAAGGCGGGCTTCCACAGCACGAGGTCGGCCCACTTGCCCACCTCGATGCTGCCCACCTCGTGGCTGATGCCGTGGGCCAGCGCGGGGTTGATGGCGAGCTTGGCGAGGTAGCGCTTCACGCGGGCGTTGTCGTTGCCGGCGCCATCGCCGGGCAAGGCGCCGCGCTGCACCTTCATCTTGTGCGCCGTCTGCCAGCAACGCAGGCTCACCTCGCCCACGCGGCCCATGGCCTGCGAGTCGGACGAGAACATGCTGATGGCGCCGAGGTCGTGCAGGATGTCTTCGGCGGCGATGGTCTCGCGGCGGATGCGGCTCTCGGCAAAGGCCAGGTCTTCGGCGATGCCGGCGTCCAGGTGATGGCAGACCATCAGCATGTCGAGGTGCTCGTCCAGCGTGTTGACGGTGAACGGCCGCGTCGGGTTGGTGGAGCTGGGCAGCACGTTGGCTTCGCCCACCACACGCATGATGTCCGGCGCATGGCCGCCGCCCGCGCCTTCGGTGTGGAAGCTGTGGATGGTGCGGCCCTTGAAGGCGGCAATCGTGTCCTCGACGAAGCCGCTCTCGTTGAGCGTGTCGGTGTGGATGGCGACCTGGGTGTCGGTCAGCTCGGCCACGTTCAGGCAGTTGTCGATGGCCGCGGGCGTGGTGCCCCAGTCCTCGTGCAGCTTCAGGCCGATGGCGCCGGCGTCGATCTGCTGCATCAGCGCCTCGGGGCGGCTGGCGTTGCCCTTGCCCATGAAGCCGAGGTTCATCGGGAAGGCTTCGGCCGCCTTCAGCATCGTGGCGATGTGATGCGGCCCAGGCGTGCAGGTGGTGGCCAGCGTGCCGGTGGCGGGGCCGGTGCCGCCGCCGATCATGGTGGTCACGCCGCTCATCAGCGCCTCTTCGATCTGCTGCGGGCAGATGAAGTGGATGTGGGTGTCGATGGCGCCGGGCGTGACGATGAAGCCCTCGCCCGCGATGATCTCGGTGCCGGGGCCGATGACGATGTCCACGCCGGGTTGCACGTCGGGGTTGCCGGCCTTGCCGATGGCCGCGATGCGGCAGCCGCGCAGGCCGATGTCGGCCTTGACGATGCCCCAGTGGTCGAGGATGACGACGTTGGTGATGACGGTGTCGACCGCGTCACCCGGGCCGGGACCGTTGATGAGCTGGGACTGGCCCATGCCGTCGCGCACGGTCTTGCCGCCGCCGAACTTGACCTCTTCACCGTAGCCGCCGGCACGCAGCGTCAGGTCCTGCTCGATCTCGATGACGAGGGCGGTGTCGGCCAGGCGCAGCTTGTCGCCGACGGTGGGGCCGAGCATCTCGGCATAAGCCCTGCGGGAAATCTTCATAGCTTGCCCTGCACGAGGCCACGGAAGCCGTAGACCGTGCGGTCACCGGCCAGGTCGACCAGCTCGACGGTGCGCGTCTGCCCCGGCTCGAAGCGTACGGCCGTGCCGCTGCAGATGTTCAGGCGCATGCCGCGCGCGGCCTCGCGGTCGAAGCCGAGGGCCGCGTTGGTCTCGGCGAAGTGGTAGTGCGAGCCGACCTGGATGGGCCGCTCGCCGGTGTTGGCGACCTTCAGCGTCAGCGTGCGGCGGCCCGGGTTGAGTTCGTGTTCACCCTCAGCGGTGATCAATTCGCCCGGCACCATCACTTGCGGCCCTTGGCGAACCACCAGATCGCGAAGCCGGCCGCGGCGACGAGGGCCGTCATGCCGACGCCATCCCAACCGTGCAGGTGGATACCCGGTGCGCCGTGGCCGTCGTGGGCCAGGGCGGAAGCGCCGATCAACGGCAGCAGCAAAAGCATTTTGCGCATGGGAAGGGCTCAGGCAATGGGTTGATGAACGGTCACGAGCTTGGTGCCGTCGGGAAAGGTGGCCTCGACCTGGATCTCCGGGATCATCTCGGCGATGCCGTCCATGACATCGGCCCGGGTCAGGATCTCGCGGCCCTCGCTCATCAGCTGCGCGACCGTCTTGCCGTCGCGCGCGCCTTCGAGGATGGCGGCGCTGATGAAGGCGACGGCCTCGGGATAGTTGAGTTTCAAGCCGCGCGCGCGGCGGCGCTCGGCGAGCAGTGCTGCAGTGAAGAGCAGCAGCTTGTCTTTCTCTCGGGGAGTGAGTTCCATCTCGCTTTGCTCGATATTTTTCAGTCAGCCCGAGCGACCGCAAAGGCCGGTCGAACACGTGGAGTGAGTTCCATCTCGCTTTGCTCGATATTTGATGTCGACCCATCGTAGCGAACACCTAGCTTGAAGCGTGCCAGAGGCAGCACTTCCCTAAGTCTGGGGATTCGAGGGCCGGAACCGAGGCTCAGGATGCTTGTCTGCACGCATTTTTCAGGAGACCGCCATGCCCATCCCGCTCAAAGGCCACGGCCTGCTCGGTACACGAGAACAGAAGTTCGTCCGCTTGCTGCCCGAGAACCCCAGGCCCTTCAGCGACGCCAGCCTCGACGCGCTGGCCGCGCTGATGGTCGTGCCGGACGACGAGCTCAACGACGGCGCCGACGCCGAGGAGAACCTGAAGGTGCCGGCCGGCTACACCTATTTCGGCCAGTTCATCGACCATGACCTGACGCTGGACGTCACCTCGTCCTTCTCACGACCCACGGACGCCGCGTCCAACCTGCGCAACCCGGCCTTGGACCTGGACTGCGTCTACGGCGCCGGCCCACAGGACCAGCCCTACATGTACGCCGCCGACGGCGCCACGCTGCTGATCGACCCCACTGGCCTGGATCTGATGCGCCAGCCGGCGAATGGCCGCGCCATCATTGGCGACAAGCGCAACGACGAGAACTCCATCGTCTGCCAGATCCAGCTGGCCATGATCAAGTTCCACAACGCCGTCGTCGCCAAGCTCGCTGCCAGTGGCGACACCAGCAACCTCTTCGAGCGCGCCCGCGCCGAGGTCACCTGGACCTACCAGCGCGTCGTGCTGGAGGACTACCTGCTGCGCATCGTCAACACCCACACCTACGACTTTTTCACCCAGCGCCGCGCGGCCCTCGGCGACGCCGCCTACGACCTCTACGTGCCGACGCTGCGCACCCAGCTGCCCAAGGAATTCGTCGGCGCGGCCTACCGCTACGGCCACTCCATGGTCAGGCGGGGCTACCGGCTCAACAGTGCCACCAAGAAGCTCATCTTCGACGGCGGCGACCTCACCGACGACAGCCTGATCGGCTTCCAGCCGCTGCCCGCGGCGCATGTCATCGACGACTGGGGCCGTTTCTTCTCGCCGAGCTTCGGCATCCCCGTCAAGAACGGCCCGGAGCCGGTGGAGAACAACCCTGCCGTGCGGCTGCAATGGGCCTACAAGATCGACCCTTCGCTGGTGGACCCGCTGGCCAAGCTGCCGCCCAGCGTGGGCGGCGGTGCGTCGCTGGCGGCACTCAACCTCAAGCGCGGCAACCTGCCCAGCTATGCCATCGCCACCGGCCAGGCCTTTGCGGCCAAGCTGCGCGAGAAGCCGCTGACCCCCGACGAATTGATGGTACGCGCCGAAGGCGCCGACGGTTTCACGTTCAAGAGCATCGAAAGTGCCGACAAGCGCTTCCTGACCGAGACGCCGCTGTGGTTCTACATCCTGGCCGAGGCGCAGGCGCCGGTGTTGAGCTACTGGCGCGAGGCCGGCAAGCGGGACCTGAACGACGACGACTTCGCCAGTGGCCCCTGCTCGATCTCCCAGCTTGGCCCGGTGGGCGGGCGCATCCTGATGGAGGTGTTCAACGGCATCGTCGACGCCGACCCGCGCTCCTTCCGCAATGCCGCGCCGGCGGGCTGGGTGCCGATGATCGGCAACGAGATCAGCTTCTGGAACTTGCTGAAGTTCACCGGGCTGGTGTGAGCGGCTGCCACTCCACGAGCACCTGATCGGCGGCTGGCTTGCGCGCAGGCCCGGTGGGGCGGCGCGCGGGCGTGCCCAGCGCAATCCATCCGACCAGCGTCTCGCCCGGCTCGCAGAAGGCCGCGGCGATGGCCGGGTTGCGCACCTTGGCGCCGCTGAGCATCTTGCCGCCAAAGCCCAGCGCATGCGCCGCCGTCAGGAAGTTGGCGATGGCGCCGCCCACGGCCGCCCATTGCTCGTGGGCCGGCACCTGCGGGTGGCCCAGGTCGATGCGGGCGACCACGGCGACCGTCATCGGCGGCTTCAGCGCCCGCTCGGCATCCAGGGCTGCGCCCTCCTCGCCCTTGCCGGCCGCACGGGCCGCGTCGGCAAACAGGGCGGCCATGCCCTGTCTTGCGGCGCCGCGCACCAGCTTGAACCGATAGGGCACCAGTTCGGCGTGGTCGGGTGCGCGCAGCGCGGCCTGGACCATCAGCGCGAGCTGCTCGTCGCTGGGGCCGGGCTCGACGAGATGCTTGGGGCCGACCGAATAGCGGGTCAGCAGGGCTTGCAGGGGTTCAGGAATCATCGCGTGAGGCTTTTGCGGGCGACCCAGGACAGCGCGTCCACGAGGCCGACCAGCGCGATCATGCCGGCCAGCACCGTGCACGTCTCGGCCATCTGGAACAGGCCCAGGTGGTAGCTCAGCATCTGGCCCAGGCCACCAGCCCCGACGACGCCCATCACGCTGGCCGCGCGGATGTTGTTCTCCCAGCGGTACAGCGTGTAGCTGACCAGCTGCGGCAGCGTCTGCGGCAGCGTGGCGAACAGCCACACCCGCCCCTCGCCCAGGCCGCGCTGGCGCAGCGCCAGCGCCCCGGCCGCCGGCGCGTTCTCGAAGCTCTCGGCAAACAGCCGCCCCAGCACGCCGCTGGTGTGAAGGGCCAAGGCCAGCGTGCCGGGCAGCGGCCCCAGGCCGGCGAGGATGAGCAGCTGCGTGGCCCAGACCAGTTCGGGCACGCTGCGCAGCAGGTTCAGCACCATGCGCGCCACCGCCCGGCCCACGCCCTGCCCGGAGGCCGGCAGCGCCAGCAGCAGGCCGCCAACGACCGCCAGTGCTGTACCGAGAGCCGACATGGCCAAGGTCTCCAGCAGCGCCCAGCCGGTCTTGGCCATGAATGCCGGCGCGAGCTGCGGCGGGAAGAAGCTCATCCCGAAGCGGCCCATGCTGGCCAGCGCATCCGCGCCCAGGAAGGCCGACCACTGCAGGTTCAGCGACCAGAAGCTGGCGATGACCAGCGCCAACAGGCCGGCCACCACGGCCCAGGTCGACGCTCTAACGGGTTCGCGTGTCATCCCAGGCGCCCGCGCAGCCAGCGGCTGAAGGCGTCGCTCAGCATGACCAGGCCGATGAAGACCAGCAGGATGGCACTGACCTCGTTGCCGGCGAACATCTTGGACGCGTTGTCCAGCTGCTGGCCCAGCCCACCCGCACCGACAAAGCCCAGCACGACCGACGATCGCACCGCGCATTCCCAGCGGTAGACGGTGTAGCTCAGCAGCTCGGGCAGGCAGCTCGGCAGCGCGCCGAAGCACAGCGCCTGCCAGCGCGTGGCGCCGGCGCTCAGCAGGGCGTGCGTGGGCGCGGCATCGGCGCTTTCCAGGATCTCCGCATACACCTTTCCCAGCATGCCGCCGTAGGCGATGGCAATGGCCAGCACGCCGGCCGTGGCGCCCAGGCCCACGACGCGCACGAACACCAGCGCCCAGATCAGCTCGGGAATGGACCGCAGCGCCACCAGCAGCGCCCGCACCGCGCGGCGCAGCCAACGTGCCGGGCCGGGCCGGCCCTCCAGCGTGCTGGCGGACAAGCGCGCCGTGGCCAGCAGCGACAGCGGCACGGCCAGCACCAGCGCCAGCGTGAGGCCCGCGGTCGCGATGGCCACCGTGCGCCAGGTGTCCCACGCCAGCATCTGCAGGAACTCGGCGTCGCTGCGCATGTGGATGAACTGCGCGAGATAGCGCCCGGTGGCGCGCAGGCCGCGCTCGTCCAGCAGCGTCCAGGGCTTGAACTCGGACAGCACCAGCAGCGGCCACAGCAGCACCAGGCCGATCAGCAGGGCCAGCCAGCGGCGGTTCAGCGCCGGGTCGCGCAGGGCGGGATTCATCAACGGCACATCGCCTGCGGCAGAGGCACGGGCTGCGGCAACGGCGCGATCTCGGGCGGCGGCTCCAGCTGGCTGCGGTAGAGCTCGTCCAGCAGGTCACCGCCCAGGCCCGACGGCGCACCGTCGAACACCAGCTGCCCGGCGCGCAGCGCGATCACGCGTGGAAAACGCGCCAGCGCCAGGTCCACCTGGTGCAGGCTGCAGACGAGCGCGGCGCCAGCGGCGCGGGCGCCGTCCTGCAGCGCCGCCAGGGATTGCCCGGCGCGCGTCGGGTCCAGCGCGGCGAGCGGCTCATCGGCCAGCCACAGTTGGGTGTCGGACACCAGCAGCCGCGCCAGGCCCACACGCTGGCGCTCGCCGCCGGAGAGGCGGTCCACACGCAGCCAGAGCTTGTCGGGCAGGCCGAGCTTTTCGAGCGCGTCCTGCGCAAGGGCCGCGTCCGGCGGGCTCCACAAGGTGCGCAGTGCGCGGCCGAAAGACATGCGCGGCAGCCGCGCAGCCAGCACGGCCACGGCCACGCGCTGGCGTGGTGGCAGCGGCGGATGCTGGGGCGCCAGTGCAATGCCGGCACGCAGCCGGCGGCGCTCGGCGCGCGCCAGCGACCAGGGCTCGCGGCCCAGCAACGTGAAGCGGCCGGCCAACGGGCATTGCATCAGCGCGAGCAGGTTCAGCAGCGTCGTCTTGCCCGCGCCGGAGGCGCCGATGACGGCCACCTGCTCGCCGGCGGCCAGCTCAAGAGTGATGCCGCGCAGCACCGGCGCCACACCGCCCAGCGCGGCGGCGTCGACGCCATTCAGTTCAATCATTTCAACAGACCAGCGTTCTCGGCAGCGGCCTTGATGCCGACGTAGTTCTCAGGCTTGGTGGCGATGAACTTGGTCGCACGCTGCAGGCCGAGGATCTCCTTGCCCTGCGCCGTGTTCGGGTCCAGTGCCAGGAAGGCGGCCTTGATCTTGTCCTGCAGGGCCTGCGGCATGTCGGCGTGGACCGACCAGTTGTAGTCGTAGTAAGGCGGCGTCGTGTAGAAGACCTTGACCTCGTTCGGGTCGACCTTCTTGTCGGCCACGAACTTCTCCCAGACCGAGATGTTCAGCGCACCGGCGTCCACCTTGCCGCTGGCGACGGCGGCGATGGTCGCGTCATGCGCGCCGCTGAAGGCCACGCGCTTCAGGTCCACATCGGGGTTGATCTTGGCGGCCAGCAGGAAGCTGCGCGGCATCAGGTGGCCCGAGGTGCTGCTCTGCGAGCCGAAGCTCAGCGTCTTGCCCTTGAGGTCTTCCAGCTTGGCGATGCCGCTGGCCTTGTCGGTGATGAAGACGGAGCGGAACTTCTCGTCCTCCTCGCGCTGCACCAGCGGGACGATCTTGCCGCCCGAGCGCACATTGGCCTGAACAAAGGTGAAGCCGCCAAACCAGGCCAGGTCGATCTTCTTGTTGACGACGGTCTCGACAGCCGCGGCGTAGTCGGTCACCGGCGTCCACTCGACCTTCATGCCGAGCTTGCTCTCCAGGTAGGCCCCCAGCGGCGCGAACTTCCGCGCCAGCTCGGTGGGCGACTCGTCGGGGATGGCGGTCACGCGCAGCACCTGCTGAGCCTGGGCCGCGGCGCCGGTGAGCGCCAGCACGGCAACCAGGCCACGCGCCACACGGGCGACGGAACGGGGGAAGGCGGTCATCAGGGTTCTCCAGTCGTGGGAAGCAAGGGGTCAGAAAACGAGCGTGGCCCAGGCGGGGTCGGCCGCGCGAAGGGCGTATTGGACCGCACCGCCGTGATGACGGCCGGCGGGGATCAGATCGGCCAGCGTCAGGCCCTGCGCCGCGAGGGCGTCGGAGCAGGCGAAGAAGCGCGCGCCATGGTCCAGCGCGTCCTTCATCCAGCCGGCAATGGTCTTGTCGAAGTGCTCTGACGCGCGCAACTGGTCGGCCACGCCGGGCTTGAGAAGCAGCACCGCCCGAGCCGAGAAATAGACCTCGACCTGCAGTTCCAGAGCCGCTGCCGCGGCGGCATGCGCGAACGGCGTGGCCAGGCGCACCGGGTCGTCGGGATCGGCCGCCCAGAGCAGGATGGCGAGGCCGGTTCGAGACTTCAGCTCAGCTGGTTCAGCCATGCCCACTCCTGCATCGCCTGGCGGATCGCGTCCCCGCCGCTGGCGAGCCGGCCCTTCTCGGCGTCGAGATTCGACGGCTCGAGCTCGACCAGCCAGCCGGCGTCATAGGGTGATTGATGCACCAGCTCCGGCCGTTCTTCCAGCGCCTCGTTGACCTTGACGACCCGGCCCGACAGCGGTGACTTCACCGACACGATGGACTTGGCCAGCTCCACAACGCCGATGGAGCGGCCCTGCTCGACCTCGCTGCCGACCGGCTTGGGGCGGCACATGTAGATGTCGCCCGAGGCCTTGAGGCCCAGGGCTGTGATGCCGATGCGGACATGGCCGTCGGGCAGCGGTTCGGCCCAGGTCTGGTCGTCGACCCAGTACCAGAGCGCCTCGGGCATTTCGGTGCCGGCGATCAGCATGGACGGGCCCGATGGCGGAGGGGCGAGGGAGTCGAACCCTCCCAGCGGCGCGTGGCGCCACCCACCGGGTTTGAAGCCCGGCCGACACACCGGTGTCGTTGCCCTTCCCTCATGACGTGATGCTTTCGGCGAACAGCGCGCTGTCCGCCCGAAGCCGATGTTCGTCGCCCACGCGGCGCAGCAGCCCAACGCGGTCGAAATGTTCCAGGTGCTGGATGGCCCGCTTGCGGCCCAGGCCGGTCGCGTCGCGGAAGGCCGCGGCGGTGACCGTGCCCTGCTCGGCGCCGATAGCGCGTGCGATGCCGGCGAGCCGGGTCATCGTCGCCGTGTCGCAATAGAGGTCCTTCACCACCTGGTGCAGCTCGCCTTGCCGGGCCAGCCGCGCCAGCGTGGCGCGCATCAGCGGCTCGGGCTCGGCGCAGTCCTTGGCGAGGTCGCGGGCCCAGGCGCCTTCCGCACCCGCAGCGGCCAGCCGGGGCGCGATCTTCTCGGCGATGCGCTGCTCGGCGGCCGACAGCTGCACGCCGTGCTCGGGCAGGTGCATGCAGCCGCCGCGCTGGGCGATGTGACCCGCGGCGCGCAGCTCAGCCAGCAGCTGGCGCCACAAGGCCTCGGCGATGCGGGGCGCGACGAGGCGGCGCAGCCGCGCGGCATCGGGGCCGAGTTCGTCAGGCGACTTCGCATGAAAGTCGGCCAGCGTGGTGAGCAGCTTGGTCGTCAGCGCCGCACGGGCCTCGGTGCCCAGGGACCAGCCGTCCAGCGGCTCGGCGAGGCCCTCGGCCTGCGCAAAGCGGGCCAGGTCCAGCCCCAGCGACGACAGCGCCGTCAGCCGCTCGCGGCGTTGCTCGGCGGTGGGCAGCTCGCAGGCCGCGAGTTCGGCAAGCCGCTCGGGGGCACGGCGATAGCGCGCAGGCGCAAAGGGATCGAGCACGATGCCGCCGGCGATGGTGCGGCTGGCGCCGGCATCGCGCAGCACGAGGCGGTCGCCGCGCCAGGCACCGACGGGCGCGTGGCAGACGAGCTGCACGCGGGCCGTGCCGCCGGGCTCGATGGCGTCGCCGTCCAGCACCGCCACACTGGCCATGACGGCTTGGGCGCCGAGGTGCAGGTGAACACGCGTGCCCGAGCGCAGCGGCCTGGCCTCGCCGGGCCATAGCGTGAGCCGCGCATCGAGGCGTTCGGTCGCTAGCGCCACGGCCGGCGCGGTCAGCCACTGGCCGCGCGGCGCCTGCTCCTTGGCGAGGCCGGCAAGCGCGACGGCGCAGCGCTGGCCGGCCTGGGCTCGCTCGACAGCTCGGTTCTGCGCATGCAGGCTGCGCACGCGCGCGCGATGGCCCTGGATGACGAGTTCGTCGCCGACCGCGATCTCGCCGGCGTGCAGCGTGCCGGTGACGACGGTACCGACGCCGTCGAGGCTGAAGGCTCGGTCGACTGCGAGGCGGGCGGCGAGGTGCTGGGAGGCGCGGGCCGGCAGCTGGCGGGCGGCGTCGAACAGCAGGTCGCGCAGTTCACCTAGGCCATCGCCCGTGGGCGCGGACACGGCCAGGATGGGCGCGGTATCCAGGCCCGTCCCGGCGAGCAACGCCCTCACATCCTCCTGCAGCGCGGCAACGCGGCCGGGCTCGGCGCGGTCAGCCTTGGTGATCACGACGACGCCGTGCGTCAGGCCCAGCAGGCTGAGCACCGCCAGGTGTTCGCGCGTCTGCGGCATGACGCCGTCGTCGGCCGCAACCAGCAGCAATGCGAAGTCGATGCCGCTGGCACCGGCCAGCATGGTGTGCACCAGCTTCTCGTGGCCGGGGACGTCGATGAAGCCGATCCGTTCATCGTGATCAGGGACATCGAGATAGGCATAGCCCAGCTCGATGCTGATGCCACGCGCCTTCTCTTCGGGCAGGCGGTCGGTGTCCACACCCGTCAGCGCACGCACGAGCGTGGTCTTGCCGTGGTCGATGTGGCCGGCGGTTCCCACGATCACGCCAGGGCCTCCTTCAACAAGGCGAGCTGAGAGGTCAGCAGCGCGGGCTCTTCGAGGCAGCGCAGGTCCAGCAGCAGCCGGTTGTCCTGCACGCGGCCGATGACGGGTCGTGGCAGCTCGCGCAGCGCGGTGGCCAGCGCTTCAAGCGTGCGGCCGCGGCCGTCGACCGCGCTGATTGCCAGGCCGGCAGACGGCAGCCGCTCGACAGGGAGTGAGCCAGAGCCGATCTGGCTCTGCAGTGCCACCGTCTCGACGGTGAAGCGCGGCGCGACAGCGGCGGCGATCTCGAGCAGCAGGCGTTGGGCCAGCGCGGCGATCTGGTCCTGAGGCCTCGTCAACAGGCGCAGTGTCGGCAGGTCCCGCGCCAGCCTTTCGGGCCGCAGATAGAGCCGCAGCGTGGCCTCCAGCGCCGCGAGGGGCAGTTTGGACAGGCGCAGCGCGCGCTTCATCGGGTACTTGCGGATTCGGCCCACCGCGGCCTTGCTGCCGACGATGAGGCCGGCCTGCGGGCCGCCCAGCAGCTTGTCACCGCTGAAGGTGACGACGTCGCAGCCGGCCGCGAGCATGGCCTGGGGCAGCGGCTCGGCGGGCAGGCCGTAGGCGGCCAGATCCACCAGCGCGCCGCTGCCGAGGTCGGTCATCAGGGGCAGGCCGGCGGCATGCGCGATGGGCGCCAGCGTGGCCTCGTCCACCGCCGCCGTGAAGCCCTGCACCTGGTAGTTGCTGGTGTGCACCTTGACGATCAGCCCGGTGCGCGGCGTGATGGCCTGCTCGTAGTCGCGCGGGTGGGTGCGGTTGGTGGTGCCCACCTCCACCAGCGTCGCGCCGGCCGCGGCCATCACGTCGGGCAGGCGGAAGGCGCCACCGATCTCGACCAGCTCGCCGCGCGACACGATGGCTTCCTTGCCATGGGCCAGCGCGGCAATGCCCAGCAGCACGGCCGCGGCGTTGTTGTTGACGACGGTGGCGGCCTCCGCGCCGGTCAGCTCGCACAGCAGGGCTTCGATCAGTTCGTCGCGGTCGCCGCGGCCACCCGCGGCGAGGTCGAACTCGAGGTTGTTGGGCGAGCCCATCAGCGCCAGCACCTGCTGCAGCGCAGCGTCGGCCAGCAGGGAGCGGCCGAGGTTGGTGTGGATGACGGTGCCGGTCAGGTTGAGCACGGCGCGCATGGCGGGCCGCATGCGGGCCTGCACGCGGGCGGCGAGCGCGGCGGGCAGGCCGTCCAGGTCCGAACGGGTCAACGCGCCGGCCAGGGCCTGGGTGCGCAGCGCGTCCAGCAGCGCCCTCGCCTCCTTGGCGACCAGCGTGTGGCCATGCTCGGCCACCAGCGGCGCGGCTTCGCGCAGCAATCTGTCCAGGGCCGGGAGGTCTTTTGGACTTGCCTTGGAACCGTGGACCACGGATTCGTCGGGCGCAGCCATCAGTGCTCTCGTCCTGGCGGCGGTGCCTCGTCCGGCTCGCCGAGCAGCAGCAACAGGTTGACGCCATGCGGATGCAAGCCGGCTTCGCCGACCAGCAGGTCCAGTGTCAGGCTGGCGAGGTCGTCGGCCAGCGGCTCGACGCCGTTGTCGCGGGCCGGGTGCATCAGCTTCAGGTAGTGGCCGCACTCGCTGCAGCACTCGGCCTGCACGACGGCACCGGTGGTGGTCGAGGCGCCATCGGCCGCGACCAGGCTTTGCAGCGAGATGCCCTTGGTGCTCTGGCAGTGCGTGCACTTGATGCGCACGTAATGCCATTGCGTGGCGCACAGGCCGCAGGCGAGATAACGCGCGCCCTCGGCCCCCAGGCGCTCCAGCGAGGCGACCGGGCGGGAGCCACAGCAGGGGCAGAGCGTGGGGTCGTCGGTGCGGCCGAAGGGCGGCACGGGCGCGTCGACATGCGCGGCATAGGTCTGCCGCACGAGGCGCGTGAAATGCAGTTGCAGGCCAGCGGCGATCAGCGGTGCGCCGGCCAGGTCCAGCCCCAGCATGACGCCGGACAGCAGGCGGCCGGCCTGGGTCTCCAGTTGCTCGTCGCTGGCGGCGGCGAGCTGCAGCGCGGCGGCCTTGGCGGGACCGTCGGGCAGGCGGCGGGCCAGGTCGGTCAGCAGGGCACGCAGCGAGTCGCGCCAGATGGGCTCGCGCGGCCAGGTTTCGGCCGGCAGCAGCGGCGCGCCGGCGCGGGCGGCGGCGTCGATGTCGTCCGGCGTTGGCAGCGGCACGGCAACCTGGGCCGACAGCGCGCGGTGCTGGGCGTCGGCCAGCTCGGCGACGAAGCGCAGGAAGTCGCCCATGGCATGCCCGTCGGCCAGCGCGCGCAGGCGCAACGCGCGATCGGCAAACACGCCGGGCTCGGGCAGGTGCAGAAAGCTCAGTTGCTCGCCGGCGCGAACGGCGATCTCTTCCGGGCTGAGGATCTTCTGGGAGCTACCGACGGTCATTGGTCATTTCGCGATGCCATAGCGCGTGATTCTGGCGCGCCCAGCCCTCGGTCACCGTGCCGCGCGTCATGGCGCGCAGCGAGCCCCTGACCCAGATGGCCGCGTAGACGTGCACGACGACGGTCAGGATCAGCACCGTGGCCGACAGCGCATGCAGCACGACGGCGATGCGCCGTGCCAGGATGGGGAAGCTGTCGGCGAACCAGGGCTGCCAGAAAACGAAGCCGGTCAGCACCAGCACGAGCAGGCTGGCGGCCATGAGCCAGAACACCACCTTCTGCCCCCCGTTGTAGCGGCCCACGGGCGGCATGTGGCTCTTGTCGCCGCGCAGCATGTCGCCGCTGTGCCTCATCCATTCCTTGTCCGCCTCAGTCATGCGGTTGTGCCGCCACAGCTTCATGAACATGACGACGAAGCACAGCGCCATCACCACTCCCATGAAGGGATGCAGGATGCGCGCCCAGGTGCCGCCGCCAAACAGCGCGGTCAGGAAGTAGAAGGCCGGGTGGAAGAAGGCCAGGCCCGAGAGGCCGGCACCGAGGAAGAACAGCACGATCAACCAGTGGTTGGTGCGGTCGCCAGCGCTGTAGCGCTGCAGAAGGCGGGTTGCCATGGTGCGCTCCTGTCAGGCGGTGGGGTGGTCGGCATCGTCACGGGCGACGTTGCGATCCGCTTCGGGGTCGTCCGGGTCCTCGATGGGACCCACGCGCGTGTAGTGGAAGAAGCCCGCGATGACCGCGCCGATCATGGCCGCAACAGCCAGCGGCTTGGCCGCGCCCTTCCACAGCCACACCAGCGGGCTGATCTTCGGGTCCTTGGGCAGGCCGCTGTAGAGCTCGGGCTGGTCGGCATGCTGCAGCACATAGACGACGTGGGTGCCGCCGACGCCGGCCGGGTCGTAGACGCCCGCGTTGGCATAGCCGCGCTCCTTCAGGTCGACGACGCGTTCGGCGCCGTAGTCCAGCATGTCCTCCTTGGTGCCGAAGCGGATGGCGCCGGTCGGGCAGGCCTTGGCGCAGGCCGGCTCCAGGCCGACGCCGACGCGGTCGGAACACAGGCTGCACTTGTAGGCCTTGCTGTCGACCTTGCTGATGCGCGGCACGTCGAAGGGGCAGCCCGTCACACAGTTGCCGCAGCCGATGCAGTGCTCGGAGATGAAGTCGACGATGCCGTTGGTGTACTTGACGATGGCGCCGGGCGCCGGGCAGCTCTTCAGGCAGCCCGGGTCCTCGCAGTGCATGCAGCCGTCCTTGCGGATCAGCCATTCCAGCTTGTCTTTCTCGACCTCCACTTCCGAGAAGCGCATGACCGTCCAGCTCTGGGGCGTCAGGTCGCGTGGGTTGTCGTAGGTGCCGTGGTTGTCGCCGACGTCGTCACGCAGGTCGTTCCACTGCATGCAGGCCACCTGGCAGGCCTTGCAGCCGATGCAGGAGGACACGTCGATGAGCTTGGCGACCTCGGCCACATGCTTGCGGGCCTGGGTCGATGGCGTCGTGGTGGCCGAGCGCTTGGCAATGTCCAGGGATTGAAGTGAAGACATGACGTGTTCCCTCAGGCTTTCTCAAGGTTCACGGTGAAGCTCTTGAACTCCGGCGTCTGCGTGTTCGCGTCGCCCACGAAGGGGGTCAGCGTGTTGACCAGATAGCCGGGCTTGGCCACGCCGACAAAGCCCCAGTGGTTCGGCAGGCCCACGGTGTGGATGCGCTTGCCGTCCACGTCCAGCGAAGGGATACGCTTGGTGACAACGGCCACGGCCTTGATGAAGCCGCGGTTGCTGCTCACCTTGACCCAGTCGCCGTTGGCGACGCCCTTCTCCTTGGCCAGCTCCTCGCCGATCTCGACGAACTGCTGCGGCTGCAGCACGGCCGAGGTCAGCACGTTCTTGGTCCAGTAGTGGAAGTGCTCGGTGAGCCGGTAGCTGGTGGCCACGTACGGGAAGTCCTTGGGCGTGCCGAAGGCCTCCATGTCGCCCTTGAAGACGCGCGCGGCCGGGTTGGACTTGGCCTTGGCGTTCTGCGGATGCATGGGGTTGTTGGCCAGCGGCGTCTCGAAGGGCTCGTAGTGCTCGGGCAGCGGGCCGTCGACCAGGCCGGTCGGTGCAAACAGCCGCGCCACGCCCTCGGCAGTCATGATGAAAGGCCGCACCGCGTCGGCATCGGTCGGGTTGGCGTCGGGCCGGATGTCGGGCACGTCGGAGCCGCCCCAGCGTTCGCCGTTCCAGGCCATCAGCCGGCGCTTGGGGTTCCAGGGCTTGCCGGTCGGGTCGCAGGACGCCGCGTTGTAGAGCACGCGCCGGTTGGCCGGCCAGGCCCAGGCCCAGGCCAGCGTCTGGCCGATGCCATAGGGGTCGGCGTTGTCGCGCCGGGCCATCTGGTTGCCGGCCTGCGTCCAGGCACCGGCATAGATCCAGCAACCGCTGGAGGTGCTGCCGTCGTCGCGCAGCAAGCCGAAGCCGCTGAGCTGCTCGCCTGCCTTGGCCAGCACCTTGGTCGCGTCCTTGGGGTCGGTCACGTCGGCCAGGGCCTTGCCGTTGTACTCCTTGGCCAGCTCCTCGGCCGAGGGGTTGGTGGGCTGCAGATAGGGCCAGCTCAGGTTGACGATGGGGTCGGGGAAGGCGCCGCCCTCCTTCACGTAGGCCGCCTTCATGCGCATGAACAGCTGCGCAATGATCTCGGGATCGCCCTTGGCTTCACCGGGGGGCTCGGCGCCCTTCCAGTGCCATTGCAGCCAACGGCCGGAATTGGTGAGGGACCCGTCCTCCTCCGCGAAGCAGGTGCTGGGGAAGCGGAACACCGTCGTCTGGATGTCCTCGCTCTTCACGTCGTTGTGCTCGCCGTGGTTCTTCCAGAACTCGGCGGTCTCGGTGTTGAGCGGGTCGATGACGACGAGGAACTTCAGCTTGGACAGGCCGCCGATGATCTTCTTCTTGTTGGGGAAGCTGCCGACCGGGTTGAAGCCCTGGCAGATGTAGCCGTTGAGCTTGCCCTGGCCCATCAGTTCGAAGGTCTGCAGCACGTCATAGCCCTTGTCCCACTTGGGCAGGTAGTGGTAGGCCCAGTCGTTCTCGGCGGTGGCGGCCTTGCCCCACCAGGCCTTTTGCTGGCTGACGAAGAACTTGGGATAGTTCTGCCAGAAGCTCATCTGGCCGGGGCGCAGTGGTTTGAGTGCGCGGGTCTTGTAGTAGGTCTCCAGGTCCTGCTCGCTGTCGCGGGCCAGGCTCATATAGCCCGTCAGCGACGTGGACAGCAGGCCCAGGTCGGTCAGCCCCTGGATGTTGGAGTGGCCGCGCAGCGCATTCATGCCGCCGCCGGGCAGGCCGATGTTGCCCAGCAGCAGCTGCATGATGGCGCCGGTGCGGATCATCTGCGAGCCCTGGCTGTGCTGTGTCCAGCCCAGGGCGTACATGATGGTCATGACCTTGTTGGGCCTGGAGGTCTCCGCGATCATTTCGCAGACCTTCAGGAACTTGTCCTTGGGCGTGCCGGTGATCTTGCTGACCTGCTCGGGCGAGTAGCGCGAGTAGTGCGCCTTCATGATGTTGAGCACGCAGCGCGGGTGCTCCAGCGTCGGGTCGACCTTGGCGAAGCCCTTGTCGTCGAGCTCGTAGCCCCAGCTCTTGTTGTCGTAGCGGCGCTTGGCTTCGTCGTAGCCGCTGAAGATGCCGGCTTCGAACTTGTAGTCCTCACCGACGATGAAGCTGGCGTTGGTGTAGGCCTTGACGTACTCGGTCTGGATCTTGTTGTTGGTCAGCAGGTAGTTGATGACCCCGCCCAGGAAGGCGATGTCAGAGCCCGCGCGGATGGGCGCGTAGTAGTCGCTCATGGCGGCCGAGCGCGTGAAGCGCGGGTCCACGACGATGAGCTTGGCCTTGTTGTGGTGCTTGGCCTCGATGACCCACTTGAAACCACACGGGTGGGCCTCGGCGGCATTGCCGCCCATGATCAGTACCAGGTCTGCGTTCTTGATGTCCACCCAGTGGTTGGTCATCGCGCCGCGGCCAAACGTCGGGGCCAGACTGGCCACCGTCGGGCCGTGTCAAACACGTGCCTGGTTGTCGAATGCGAGCATCCCCATCGAGCGCATCGCCTTGTGGGTGATGTAGCCCGCTTCGTTGGAGGATGCGGAGGCGCAGAGCATGCCGGTGGTCAGCCAGCGGTTCACCGTCTTGCCGTCGGCGTTCTGGGCGATGAAGTTGGCGTCGCGGTCGGCCTTCATCAGCTTGACGAGGCGGTCCATGGCCTCGTCCCAGCCGACACGCTTCCACTCCTTGCTGCCCGGCTCGCGGATCTCGGGGTGCTTGAGCCGGTTGGGGCTGTGCACGAAGTCCAGCAGGCCGGCGCCCTTGGGGCACAGCGTGCCGCGGTTGACCGGGTGGTCGGGGTCGCCCTCGATGTGGATGATGGACGACGTGACGTTCTTCGCCTTGTCGCCCAACGAGTACATGATGACGCCGCAGCCCACCGAGCAGTAGGGGCAGGTGTTGCGGGTCTCGGTTGCCCGGGCAAGCTTGAAGTTGCGCGCCTCGGCCAGGGCGGCCGTTGGCGAGAACCCCAGCGCTACCAGGCTGGACGCTGCCAGCCCCGCGCCGCTCACCCGGAAGAAAGCCCTCCGGTTCATGTCCATTCGGCTGTCTCCTGCGGGCAGGGCCCGCTCTTGTGCAGGAACGAATCACGCCAGCAGCCATCGTTGGCCACCGCGACGTGATTTCTTCACAAAGGAGGGCCCTTGTCCAGGCAGGGCAACCCTGGGGGACTGGATCAGTCGGGTATCAGGTGGTTTTGGAAATCGAGATGCTCGGGAACTTGGCCGAGTAGTCCTTGCCCTGGGCGGCGATCTTGGCCGCGACCTTGCGGGCCAGCGCCTTGTAAAGATTCGCTACCTCACCGTCCGGCTCGGCAGCCACCGTGGGCGTGCCCGAATCGGCCTGGGCGCGGATGCTCATGGCCAGCGGCAGCGAGGCCAGCAGCTCGGTGCCGTACTGGGCCGCCATCTTCTGGCCGCCGTCGGCGCCGAAGATATGTTCGGCATGGCCGCAGTTGGAGCAGATATGCACGGCCATGTTCTCGACGATGCCGAGGATGGGGATGCCCACCTTCTCGAACATCTTCAGGCCCTTCTTGGCATCGATCAGCGCGATGTCCTGCGGCGTCGTGACGATGACGGCGCCGGTGACGGGCACGCGCTGCGACAGGGTCAGCTGGATGTCGCCGGTGCCGGGCGGCAGGTCGATGACGAGATAGTCCAGCTCCTGCCAGCGGGTCTGGCGCAGCAGCTGCTCCAGCGCCTGCGTGGCCATGGGGCCGCGCCAGATCATGGCCTGGTCGTCCTCGACGAGAAAGCCGATGGAGTTGACCTGCAGCCCGTGCGCGATGTGGGGCTCCATGTTCTGGCCGTCCAGCGACTCGGGCCGGCCGCTGGCGCCCAGCATCAGCGGCTGGCTGGGGCCGTAAACGTCGGCATCCAGTACGCCCACGCGGGCGCCTTCGGCATGCAGGGCCAGGGCCAGGTTGGCGGCCGTCGTGCTCTTGCCCACGCCACCCTTGCCGGAGGCGACGGCGATGATGTTCTTCACGCCCGGCAGCAGCTGCACGCCGCGCTGCACCGCGTGAGCGACGACCTGGGTGGTGATGGCGACGCTGACATTGCCGACGCCCGCCAGTCCCTTGGCCGCGGCGATGACAGCCGCGCGCAGGGCCGCGTGCTGGCTGGCAGCCGGGTAACCCAGTTCGATGTCGACGGCGACATCCGCGCCATCCACCTTGATCGACCTGACCGCCTTGGCTTCACCCAGCGGGCGGCCGCTGCCGGGGTCCACCACGGCTTGCAGCAGGGGTTGCAGCTGGACATCGGAGATCGCGGTCATGGCAGGGAACAGTTCACGGCAAACGGGGCGAACAGTCTAGCCCGCAAGCGGTCTGCATCCAGTCGGCGGGCTTTGTGCGTAGAGTGAGGCGGCCCCGCATTGCCGCCGGAGATTTCATGCGCCGACCTGTTGTCTTGCTTGCCGCCGCCCTGCTGGGAACCTCGGCCCTTGCCCAGTCCGGCAAGCTGCTGTTGACCGGCGGCGTGTCCAGCATCGACGGCGCCGCCGGCGGTGGGCTGACGCCCTGGGCCGTGACCGGCAGCTATGCCACGGCCGGCGAAGTCGGCGCCACCGCCTTCGTCACCCGCGCCAAGACCGGCAACTACGGCCTGCTGACCTATGGCGCGGCCATCGCCTTCCACGACCGCATCGAGGTCTCGCTGGCCAGGCAGGACTTTGACACCGAAAGCAACCTCGCTCCCCTCGGCCTGGACGGCCTGCACCTGAAGCAGGACATCCTGGGCGTGAAGCTACGCGTCATTGGCGACGCCGTGCTGGACAGCGACACGCTGATGCCCCAGATCGCCATCGGCCTGGAGCACAAGAAGACCCACGCCGGCAACCTCGGCCCGACGCTGTTCGGGCCACTCGGCGCCAGGGATTCGGGCACGGACTTCTACGCCAGCGCCACCAAGCTCTTCCTGGCCGACGGCGTGCTCGTCAACCTGACGCTGCGCGCCACCAAGGCCAACCAGAATGGGCTGCTGGGCTTCGGCGGGGCCCAGGGCAAGGGCTACCGGCTGCAACCCGAGTTCTCGCTCGCCAAGCTGCTGGCCAAGAACCTGGCCGTCGGCGTCGAGTTCCGCGCCAAGCCGGACAACCTGAACCAGTCGGTGCTGGGCGCGGGCGCGCTGAAGGAAGACGACTGGAAGGACATCTTCATCGCCTGGGCGCCGAACAAGCATGTCTCGCTGACCGCTGCCTGGGTGGACCTCGGCCGCATCGCGCCGGCTGTGCAACCCAAGCGCCAGACCGGCGGCTATCTGTCCGCGCAGTTCGCGCTCTGACCCGGAGTTCGCCATGGCCCGCGCCGTTCTTGCCTGCCTGCTGCTCACCTGCGCTGGCGCGTTCGCGCAGACGCCCCCCGCCAACGACAGCGTCTACCAGGCCTGGGGCGGCAAGGCCGGCATCCGCGCCGTCATGGACGACTTCGTGCCGCGCCTGTTGACCGACCCACGCACGGCGCCCTTCTTCAAGAACACCAACCGCGAAAACCTGGCGACCCAGCTGACCGATCAGCTCTGCCAGGAGGCCGGCGGCCCCTGCGTCTACAAGGGCGTGCCGATGAAGCTGGTGCACCAGGACCTGGACATCGCCCGGCGCGACTTCAATGCGCTGGTGGAGATCCTGCAGCAGGCCATGGATGCCAAGGGCATTCCCTTCAGCGCGCAGAACGGCATGCTGGCCAGGCTGGCGCCGATGCACCGCGAAATCGTCACCACGGTGACTGAAACGCGGCAACGTCGGTAAAGAATTCTTTCGTTAACCGCGGCGCCACAAGGCGGCCGGGCCCGCGCGGCACACTGCCGGCCATGCAACTCACCCGTGTATCCGCGGCCGCCCTGCTGGTGGCCTGCGGCAGCTTGCCTGCCCTTGCGCAGTTCCCCGCCGCACCCGATGCGGCGGCCTCCGCGCCGGCTCGCCCGGCGCCCAAGCCCGCCGACGCCAAGTCCGAGCAGCTCAAGCGCGTCGAAGTCACGGGCACGGCCACTGACGAATCCATCCGCAAGGCCTCCACGGCCAGCAAGATCGTCATCACGCGCGAAGAGATCGAGAAGTTCGGCGACTCGACGCTGGGCGAGATGATCAAGCGCCTGCCCGGCGTGACCACCGGCGGCCGCCCGGGCCGCGGCGGCGACATCCGCATGCGCGGCATGGGCGGCGGCTACACGCAGATCCTCGTCAACGGCGAGCGCATGCCGCCCGGCTTCTCGCTGGACCAGCTGCCGCCCGAGCAGGTCGAGCGTATCGAGGTGCTGCGCGCACCCACGGCCGAGTACGGCACGCGTGCCGTCGCCGGCACCATCAACATCGTGCTGCGCGAGGCGTTGAAGAAGAAGCTCAACGAGTTCCGCGCCGGCTTCGCGACCGAGCGCGGCCAGATCAGCCCCGGCATCAGCTGGACGCGCAACGACAACTTCGGCGAGGGCCATGCCTACAACCTGACCGTCAACGCGATGCGCGGTGAGCGTATCGACGACATCATCAATGACACGCTGACCCATACCGTCGCGAGCAACAGTGACAGCCTGCTGACCTCGCGCGGCCGCACCGAAGACCAGCGCAGCGCGCTGAACCTGACCGGCCGCGTGCAGTTCAAGCTCAACGCGACGGACAGCCTGGCCATCCAGCCCTTCATCGTCTCGACCAAGTCCAGCAGCAACACCCAGCTGCTGCAAACGACGACGCCTCAGCCCAATCCGCAGCCGCCCGGCTTCTTCGACCAGGCCGACACCGACGGCGACAACCGCTTCACGATGGCGCGCCTGAACGCGCAGTGGCAGAGCAAGCTGAGCAGCGACACCCGCGTCGAAGCGCGCGGTGGCCTGGGCCGCGCGCGCGGCGAGAGCCACAGCGTGCGCCAGGAACGCCTGGCCGGTGCGGCCACGCGGCTGCAGGACGACAACAACACCAGCCGCGACAGCAACTGGAGCGCACTGGCCAAGATCTCGCACAACCTGGGCGGCGACCATGCTCTTGTCAGCGGCATCGAGGGCGAAGGGACAACACGGCACACCAACCGCGTGACCCTGGTCAACGGCGCGCCCCAGCCGGGGCTGGACGATTTCGGCGACGACCTGGACGCGTCCTCGGTGCGCGTGGCGGCCTATGCGCAGGACGAGTGGAACGTTGGCAAGCAGTGGGACTTCTACGCCGGCCTGCGCTGGGAAGGCATCACCACCAAATCCAGCGCCGCAACTTACGACGCGCGCAACAAGTCCAGCGTCTTCACGCCGCTGGCGCATGCCCGCTACAAGCTCGACGACAAGGGCCGCGACATGATCCGCGCCAGCCTGACGCGCAGCTACCGCAGCCCGCAGCTGCAAGACCTGATCGCGCGGCCGACCATCAACAGCCAGGTGCCTCACCAGGCCAACACGCCCGACCGCGCCGGCAACCCCGACCTCAAGCCCGAGCTGGCGACCGGCTTCGAGATTGGCTACGAGCACTACCTGACCAAGGGCGGCCTGCTCAGTGCCAACTTCTTCGCGCGCCGCATCTCGAACCTGATGCGCACCGTGACGGCGTTGGAGACGGTGCCCTGGGCCGCGACGCAGCGCTGGGTGGCTCGCCCGCAGAACATCGGCAAGGCGTCGACCGCTGGTGTCGAGTTGGAGGCGCGCTTTCGCCTCGATGAGTATTTCGAGGGTGCACTGCCCATCAATGTGCGCAGCAACTTCAGCGTCTTCACGTCGCACGTCGAGGGCATCCCGGGGCCGAACAACCACATCGACGGCCAGCCCAAGGGCACGGCCAACCTCGGCGCCGACTACCGGCTGCGCTCAGTCCCGCTGACGCTGGGCGCCTCGCTGAACTGGACGCCGTCGACCACCATCCAGCAGACGCTGATCACCGAGACCACGGCCAGCCGCAAGGCGGTGGTCGACGCGTTTGCGCTATGGGCCATCAACACGGAGCAGTCGCTGCGGCTGTCGGCGACGAATCTGTCGGCGATGGATTACTTCACGGGGACGGTCTTCTCCACTGGGGATCAGGTCATCACGTCGCGCAGTGGGGGGCCGAGTTATACGCAGTGGCAGCTGCGCTGGGAGATGAAGATTTGATGGTTTCGTTGGTTGTCTTTGCGTAGAGCGCTGGTGATCGCTGCATTGCCGGGAGTCCGTCCCGGCGGCCGGGTAACTTTCTTCTGCGGGGCCAGAAGAAAGTCACCAAAGAAGAGGCCCTGAACCGCACACGAGCGCGACGACGCCAGGAGCGTCGCGCGAAAACTTTCAGCGCCGTTTCGGGACGACGCGACCCGCTGCGCTCTCGCTGCTGTCTTTATGACGAGCACCATCGATCGTCCCATCACGCCGCTTAACGTCGGCTGCACGCCGAACTCATCAGGGAATGCAGCGT